>NZ_JAAKMI010000010.1:0-156455 GCF_049170315.1 Aeromonas sp. 604443 | reverse complement strand
TTAGAATACCGGCCTGTCACGCCGGGGGTCGCGGGTTCGAGTCCCGTCCGCTCCGCCACTAATTTGAAGGCCTTCCCTGATGGGAAGGCCTTTTTGCTATGGGCGGTTTTTGCCCATAAGTCCCACTGGTTTGCACACCAGAACCAACACAAAGCCCAGTCTGACGACTGGGTTTTGATGTTTTTAGCGTGTTAGACAGCCAGTGTTAGCATTTATCTGCCGGAAGATAACCAGACAGCCTGTTCTTATCACTATTTTCTAGTTATATCAGAGCGTTATCAGCTCAATTTACAGCCATTCGAGTGGTGCTATGGCCAACCAACTCAGGCTTTATCTGCATGCTGGCTACAAGGCAGCTCCATATTGCCCCCTCTCTTCTATCTTGGAGGCCAAGCTGCTTGGCTAGGTTGGGAATACCGAGATTGCCGGATTAATCAGGTACCGTTCAAGCAAAGAGGCCTTCCCGACGGGAAAGCCTCTTTGTTTTATCTATCAGCTGATTAGCATCACTCGGTCTATTTATCAGGGCTTCTCTTTGTTGCCAATGCTCAGGCCGAGCTTGATGGAGAGGGCCGCCAGTAACAGCAGCATCATGATCAGGGAGAAGAAGTTGCTGCCAAGCTCCGGGTATTGCACCTTGAGCAGCGCGGAGTGGCCGAAGACACCGATAAAGAAGCAGAGCAGAGTGCAGATGGGGGTGTTGCCCACCATTGGTTCATGGCGATAGTGCTGGAACAGCTGATAGGCCGCCAGCCAGAGGGCAATCAGCGGGAAGAAGGAGAAAGGCACAACCGAGTTGGTCAGCACGGCCAAAGAGGCATCGCCACAGATACCAATCAGCATGGCCATGGCGAGCGGTTTTTTCGGGATCATAAGCTGTTCAGTCATATCGTTCTCCATCCTGTGGTCATGGGTGAGGTTCACGGCGCTTCTGGTTTTGTACCTCGGCGCCCATGGCGATCATCCGCAGTTGGCGAATTGTTCGGTCAGAGAGTGCGCGGCACTCTTCGCTGGTCATGTCGAGTGCATCGGCACCGGCACTGAAGACGATGGTGACCATGGCTTCTGCCTGGATGTAGGCATCTTCCCGTGGTGCTTCGGTGGTGGCTTCCAGATAATCGGTCAGCTCTGCGATAAAGTGCTGGATTTCGCGAGCCACCGCCTGACGAAAGGCGGCCGAGGTGCCGGAGCGTTCCCGTAGCAGCAGCCGGAAGATGTTGGGGTTGTTCTCGACGAACTCCATAAAGGTCTGCACCGAAGTGCTGATGACACTGCCGCCACCGGCAATGCGCTGGCGTGCCTGGCGCATCAGTTGGCGCAGGGTGAGACCTCCTTCGTCAACCAGGGTCAGGCCCAGCTCCTCCATATCGCGAAAGTGGCGATAGAAAGAGGTGGGCGCGATACCCGCTTCACGAGCGACTTCCCGCAGGCTGAGATTGGAGAAACTGCGATTGGCGCACAGTTGGCTGAATGCAGCATCGATCAATGTACGCCGGGTTTTTTCTTTTTGTTGAGCGCGAATACCCACGAAATCAGTCACCTTCAGCTTAACGAGGACAAATGATAACCCGAAGGCGCCTCAGGATCAGGTTTGTATCCTACTTTTTTACCATTGACCGTGAGGAAATCACCATAGAAAATGGCTAACAGCTGTTCGCTGAAAGGATGCAATGAGATGGCCAGACCCCCCATTATTTTCACCAATACCCTGCTGTTCTCCCTCTCCGGGATAGTGGCGTTGATTGTCGTGCCCTGGTACGGCATGAGCCACGGTTACGATCTCTGGCAGTGGGCCAGTTTCCTGTTGTTGTTCTGCCTGAGTGGTCTCTCCATCACCGCAGGCTATCACCGGCTCTGGTCGCACAAGGCCTATAAGGCGCACCTCGCTTTGCAGTGGTTGTTTGCCATCGGCGGTGCGTTGGCGCTACAGAATTCGGCCCTGCACTGGTCGGCCGATCACCGCCGTCACCATCGTCATGTGGATGACAACGATAAAGACCCCTACAGCGCGGGGCGCGGCTTCTGGTATTCCCACATCGGCTGGATGTTGCGGGAGCATCAAGGAGATCGCTATGGCGATTACAGCAATGTGCGTGATCTGCAAAACAACCCGGTGGTCGCGTTTCAGCACCGTCACTATCTGACACTGGTGCTGGCGACCAATCTGGGCCTGCCGCTGCTGCTCGGCCTGTGGCACGGGGACTTGCTCGGCATGTTGCTGTTGGCGGGCGTGCTGAGGATGGTGATGACTCACCACACCACCTTCTTCATCAACTCGCTGGCCCATATCTGGGGCAGTCAGCCCTATACCGATCGCAATACCGCTCGCGATAACGGCATCCTGGCTTTTTTCACCTTTGGCGAGGGGTACCACAACTTTCACCACCTGTTCGAGAATGATTACCGCAACGGCATTCACTGGTGGCAGTTCGATCCGACCAAGTGGTTGATCCGGCTCGCCTCTTGGTGTGGTCTGGCGGGGGATCTCAGATCCTCGCCGGAGGAGCGTATCGAACAAGCCCGGCTGCAGATGCAGCTGAAACGGGCACAAGCCAAGTTGCGCAAGCAGGAAGATCGTGAACTGTGGCAGGCGCTGCTGCAGGAGGAGTACGACAAGCTGAGCCAGCAGTTGCAACACTATTACGCCAGTCGCAAGCGGCTGCTGGAGCTGCGCAAGCGCAAGGCGCTGGCGCGCTATGACCGCCTCAAGCTGCAACTGGAGTACCGGGCCCTGCGGGACGGCTTCATCGCTGGTAAACGCAACTGGAGTCGTTTGCTGGCAGGTATTGCATGATGCCGTCCGATTATCACAGAGACTAAAAGAGAAGACCGCCTGCTGGCGGTCTTCTCTTTTATGATTCAACTCAAGCTAGTTGGCTTGGCTCTGCTGTTGCTGCAACTGATCCAGTGCCTGTTGCTCCTGCTGGCTAAGACCCAGCTGTTCGCAGGCCTGCTCAAAGCTGATCCCCAGATGGCACATCATGATATCGATGGCGGGCAGATAGTTCTTCATAGCTTCTTCCATGGTGATCCTCCAGACCCGTCACTTATGCCCTGAACCACTCGGTGCGGCAATTAGACTTTAGGCTTAGTCTGTCCATTTGATAAGCACCCCTGCCACTGGGGGAGGGAATTTGTTACCCTGCACCATGATAAAAACGGTTGCCGTATGACTGCGAGCAACAGGTGAGGAGCAGGGCATGTTATTGAGTTTCTTGATCATCGCTTCAGGTTGGTGGCACATCCGTGCTGCCTACGGTTCAGACAGCCGCCAGTTCTATATCAGCAAGCCGCTGACCATGCTGCTTATCATCGCGTTGGCGTTCGGCTACCAGAGTTATGACCACGACGGTTCACACGCCTGGATCCTGCTCGGCCTTTGTCTCTCGCTGGCGGGCGATGTGCTGCTGATGCTGCCAAGCGATCGCTTCATTCAGGGGTTGGCGGCATTTCTTGTCGCGCATCTCTGCTATATCGTCGGTTTTGCCCAAGGGCCATTGCTGCTCAATCTGGTGGATGGTTTGCTGCTGTTGCTGATCGCCGGCATGGTATTCGGCCTGTTGTGGGGCAAGCTGGGGGAGATGCGGATCCCGGTCTTCTGCTACATGCTGGTGATCATCGGCATGGCCTGGGTGGCTGCCGGTGCCTGGCACGCCTCTCTCACTGCCGGTTCGGCCGCCGCTCTGGTGGGGGCGCTGATGTTCCTCTTCTCCGACAGTATGCTGGCGCTCGATCGCTTCCGTCGCCCCTTTCCCCACGCCCGCGCCTGGGTGATGAGCAGCTACTTCGCGGCGCAATTCCTGATTGCAGGGTCGCTGGCGGGATAACGCCTTCTGGTTGAGTGCAGTTAACAGATAACGAAAAACGGGCTTTGGCCCGTTTTTCGTTTTATGCCCCGGCGGTTTTTCACGCCTCTAGCGGTTCGGCATCCGCTGCCCGTGGGGTGGGGGATTTGAGCAACAACATCAGGCCGCTGGCGATCAGCAGGAAGATCCCCATGATGTAGAACACCTGGTTGTAGGCCATGATGGCCGCTTCCCGGTTGATGGTATTGGCCAGTATGGCGTGGGCTTGCTGCTGGGCTATCTCGGGGCCTGACCCCTGCGCCATCATGCTCTGGGCCAGCTGCAGCAGATAGCTCTGCCCCTCGATACTGCTGGCGGCCAGAGTGCTGCCAATCTGCAGCACATGGGTGCGGGTATCGTTGTCGAGCAGGGTCGCGATGATGGCGATACCGAACGCACCACCGAGGTTGCGCAGCACGTTGAGCAGAGTCGAGGAGGAGGGGATCTCGTCGTGGTTCAGGCTGGCGGTGGCGACCAGGGAGAGCGGCACCATGATGAAGGGCTGCCCCAGCGCCCGCACGATAAGCGACTGGATCAACTGCGGCCCGGCGTAGTCGGCACTCATGTTGACGTTCATAAAGCAGCTGACGGCGAAGATCAGGAAGCCGAAGCTCACCAGATAGCGCGGGTCTATCTTGTGGGTCAGTTTGGGCACCAGTGGTAGCACCAGCAGTTGCGGCAGCCCCATCCACATCAGTACCTCGCCGATTTCCAGCGCGTTGTAGTTGTGGATCTGGGTCATATAGAGCGGCAACACATAGATGGAGCCCATCAACGCCATACCGAGGATCAGATAGGCGAAGCAGGCCAGCGCGAAGCGCGGGTTGTGCAGCAGCCGCAGATTGACCAGCGGGTGACGGCGGATCAGCTGGCTGATGACAAAGAACACCAGCGCCACCGCCGAGATGACCGCCAGTCGCACGATGAAGCTTGAACCGAACCAGTCTTCCCGGTTGCCCTCCTCCAGCACTACCTCCAGCAAGCCGAGGCCAAGTGCCATGGTGACGATGCCGATAAGGTCGACCCGCTTGATCACGGCCCAGTCCACCGGTTTTTTATCCAGCCCGTGGGCCAGCATGGCCATCACCAGCAGTCCCGGCGGCACGTTGAGATAGAAGATGTAGTGCCACGACATCTGCTCGGTGAGCCAGCCGCCGAGGGTTGGGCCGATGGCGGGGGCGAAGGTGGCACAGAGGCCAAACAGCGCCATGCCGGTGGCCCGCTTCTGTAACGGCAACAGGGTGACGATGAGGGAGAAGGCCATCGGGATCAGCGCCCCGCCAGTGAAGCCTTGCAGCGCCCGGAAGACGATCATGCTGGTGAGGTTCCAGCTGAACGAGCAGAGCACGGAGGCGGCGATAAACGCACTGGTGGTCCAGAGCAGGTAGCGGCGCACGCTCAGCCCCCGGCTCAACCAGCCGCTCAGGGGGATGGCGATCATCTCCGCCACCAGATAGGAGGTGGAGATCCAGGAGCTCTCGCTCAGGGTGGCCGACAGGGCCCCCTGAATATCCTTCAGAGATGCATTGGTGATCTGGATATCGAGGATGGCCATGAAGGCGCCGATAAGGCCCCCCATGACCGCGATCCAGTTGCGACGTGGAATGGGTTCCATCAGTTGGCAGCCACCACGGGATCAGGAGTGCGGGTATCCACGATCACTTCGGTCGAGAGACCCGGCAGCAGCTTGCCTGCCAGCGGGCCCGGCTCGGGGATGCGGATCTTCACCGGTACCCGTTGCACAATTTTGGTGAAGTTGCCGGTGGCATTCTCCGGCGGTAGCAGAGCGAACTTGGCGCCGGTCGCCGGAGCCAGGCTGTCGATGATCCCCTCGACCGGTTGATCCGGGTAGGCATCGAGTACCACTTCGACCTTCTGGCCCGGCTGCATATGAGCGAGCTGGGTCTCCTTGAAGTTGGCCTCGACCCACACCTGCTGCAGCGGCACCAAGCTGGCGACCTGCATACCGGACTGGACGTAGAGCCCCTCCCGCAGGCTGCGCTTGCCGATGATGCCATCGGCCGGTGCCCGCAGCTCGGTATAACCTAGCTCCAGCTTGGCCTGCTCCAGTTGTGCTTCGCTCAATGCCAACTTGGCCAGATTCTGTTTGCGTTCAGCATCCAGTACCAGCAGTCGCTCACGGGCCGCCTGCAGGGCGGCTTGGGCCTCCCGGGCTTGCGCCTGATTGACCTGCAGGCCGGCACGAACCTCGTCCAAACTGTCTTGCGAGCTGTAGTGGCGCTGGTTGAGCTGACTGATCCGGTTGACCTGCTGGCTGGCACGCAGCTGTTCGGCATTGGCGGAGGCGACCTTGGCCTCGGCCTGCTGGATCAGGCTTAGTTGTTGGGTGCGGGTGGCAGCCAGATTTTCGGCCGTCGCCTGATTGAGGCGCAGGTCGGCTTCGGCCTCCGCGACCCTGGTTTTGTATTCGCGATCATCGAGACGGGCTATCAGTTGGCCCGCTTTGACCGGCTGGTTGTCGGTCACCAGCACTTCGCTGATATAGCCGGGCAGCTTGGAGCTGATCCCGGTTACCTCGCTCTGGAGATAGGCGTTGTCGGTGCTCTCGAAATAGCGGCCGTGGAGATACCAGTAGGCGGAGAAGAGGAGAGCGAGCAGGGCCAGGATCATGGCGGCCAGGAGAGGGATTTTCTTGTGTTGACTCATTTTGGAGATTCCTGAACGTAAGGGGCGCAGGCTAACACTGGTCAACTGTTTCGATTAGTATTGGTTCACGAGATATACAGTTTCACTGGTGCAACAATGGATCTCAATGCCGCGTTAATTCTGGTGCGTATCGTCGACAAGGGCTCGTTTACGGGGGCCGCCCGCGAGCTGGGGATGACCAAGGCGATGGTCAGCCGCCGCATCGCCGAGCTGGAACAGCGGCTCGGAGTGCGTCTGCTCTATCGCTCCACCCGTCAGCTCACTTTGACCGAGGAGGGGGAGAAGTACTACCTGCACTGCAGCAAGGCGGTCGATGCCCTGACCGAAGCCGAGCTGATGCTGAGCGCCAGTCAGCAGGAGGTAACCGGCACCCTCAAACTGGCGGTACCCATCGAGACGGGGCAACTGGTGGTTGGGCGCTTGGTCGCCAAGTTTTTGCAGGCCTATCCCGCCCTGCAGGTGGAGCTGGAGCTGACCAACCGGGTGGTGGACCCCATCAGTGAAGGGCTGGATGCGGTGGTGCGGATTGGCGACATGAGCGACTCCAACCTGGCGGCGCGCCGACTCTGGAGCACCGGAAGGCTGCTCTGTGCCAGCCCGGACTATCTGGCCCGTAGTCCGGTCATCGAGCGGCCGGAGGATCTGGCCAACCACGAGCGGGTGACGGTGAGCAGCGGGTTTCTCGCCTCTCACTGGTGCTTCGAGCTGGATGGCAGAGAGGTGCTGGTTGACCCCCCATCCCGTTTTCGGGTCAATAATATTACCTGTGCCCGGGAGGCGGCGAAGGCGGGGCTGGGGTTGGCCTCGTTACCCGCTATGCTCTGTCAGGATGAGCTGGCCAGCGGCGAGCTGGTGATCCTGCTGCCAGAGTGGCAGCAGCCCAGGGTGCCGATTTATTTGCTGTTTCCGGAGCGGCAACTGATGCCGCGCAAGTTGCGGGCATTCATCGATTTCATGATTGATAACGGCGCCGAGTTTGGCATCGACAAGTTGTTGTAAGGGGGAGCTATGGATAACTGGATCAATCTCTATCGCGCCTCACACACCCTGGAGGCGCACGCGTTGAAAGGGGCGCTGGAGGCGGAAGGGGTGCTGGTGCGCCTCAATGGCGAGGGGCTGTCGGGCGCCCTTGGCGAACTGCCGGTCGACATGTTGCAGGTGACCCTGATGGTGCGGGCCGAGGATCGCAGCAAGGCGGGACGGGTCATCGAGCGTTACCAGCAGCGTCAGGGTAACGGCTGGCTGTGCGGCCAGTGCGGGGAGGAGAACGGCGCCAACTTCGACGTCTGCTGGCGCTGTCATCACGATCCCCACGATAGCTGATCTCTCTTCCGCTAGCGCGGCGGGAACTCGATATCTTCCCCTGCGCTGGCATCGTGATAGGTCGCCAGATCCAGCTCGTTTTCGCTGCGGGCGATCAGCACCGACACCAGAATATCCCCCGAAACATTGACCGTGGTGCGCGCCATGTCGAGGATCCGGTCAATGCCTGCAATCAGTGCCACCCCTTCCAGCGGCAAGCCCACCGCCGTCAGGGTCAGGGTCAGCAGCATCAACCCGGTGCCTGGGGTGCCAGCGGTGCCGATACTGGCCAGGGTAGCGATGCTGATGATGGTCAGGTAATCGACCATGTGCAGCTCCACACCGAATGCCTGAGCTACGAACAGCGCAGTCACTCCCTGATAGAGGGCGGTGCCATCCATGTTGATGGTGGCGCCGATGGGCAGCACCTTGGCGGTGATGGCGGGGGAGACTCCCAGCCGCTTCTCGGCGCAGGCCAGACTGATGGGCAGGGTGGAGTTGCTGGAACTGCTGGTAAACGCAACCGCCTGGGCGTCAACGATGCTCTTGAAGTAGTGCAGCGGATTGAGCCGTGCCAGCAGGAGCAGCAGGGTGCTGTAGACCCCGAGCACGTGCAGCAGGCAGCCGAGGTAGACGGCGCCGATCACCTTGAGCAGCGGCAGCAGCAGGTCGAGACCGTACTTGCCGGTCATCCAGGCCATCAGGGCGCAGACACCGTAAGGCGCGAGCGCCATCACCATCTGGGTCAGCTTGAACATCCCCTCGGCCAGCGAGGTGAAGAAGAGGATGGCGGGGCGGCCACGGCGACCGCTGGCATTGAGGGCGACCGCCAGCGCCACCGCAAAGACGATCACTTGCAGGATCTTGCCATCCACCATCGCCTGTACCGGGTTGCTCGGCACCAGATGGCTCAGCACGCTGGCCAGGGTGGGTGGTTCCGACATACCGATCCGCTCATAGGGGCCCATGTCGGCACCCATGCCGGGCTCCAGCAGCCAGCCCATCATCAGGCCGATGCAGATGGCGATGGCGGTCGAGCAGAAGTAGAGGCAGATCGCCTTGCTGCCGATGCGATCGAGGGCCTTGCCCTTGAGCAGCGAGGTGAGACCGGCGATGACCGAGCAGAAAATGAGGGGCACCATCAGCATCTGGATGGTGTTGACGAACAGGACACCAAGGGGCTTGAGCAGCAGGGCTTGCTCTTCAAAGCCGACGCCCAGACCCACCCCTGTCAGCATGCCGATCAGGGTCTTGAGCCAGAGTGGTCGGCGGGTCCAGATCTGCCAGGGCTTGAGAGCCTCTCCATGGAACAGCATGACGCCAATATCCTTATACATTGTCTGCGATGGCCAAAAAGGGGCGCCAGTGTAGCGATCCCTGACGCGGGTTGCCACATTATCGACAAAGCGGTGGCGGTGACCACTCCCCTGACCAGGTAATGCGCAATTTATTGGCCTATATCAAGATCCCTCCGGGCGGGGAGATATTTAATTGGCATTAAATATGTTCATTATTGAGGTGAGAGATGTCGCAATCGGTTCATGGTCACGAAGTGATGGAGATGATGTTGGCACAAGGGGGGCAATTTACCCGTGCCAGCCTGAAACAGGCGATGGCCGAGCGGTTCGGTGCCGAGGCCCGTTTTCATACCTGCAGCGCCAGCGAGATGGATGCGGAAGCGCTGATCGACTTTCTGGCCGCCCGTGGCAAATTCATCGACTCGGCCGAGGGTTTTCAGACCCGCGCCGACAAGATCTGCAACCACGGTTAATCCCGCTGCGAGCGCATCATGGCGCTCGCTCAATTCTTCGCCCTTTGCTATATTTCGCCCCCTCTCTTTTCCCTATTCAGGGCGTAGCCCGGGCGTTGTATGGATACTTTCTCTGCCGCAGTCATGCTGTTTCTGATCATGGACCCGCTGGGCAACCTGCCGGTCTTCCTCTCTATCCTGCGTCATATCGATCCCAAGCGACGTCGCAAGGTGATGATCCGCGAGCTGCTCTTCTCGCTGGCCATCATGATGCTGTTCCTGTTCGTCGGTCAGCAGATCCTCGGCTTCCTCAACCTGCGGCAGGAGGCGGTCAGTATTGCGGGGGGTATCATCCTGTTCCTGATCGCCATCAAGATGATCTTCCCGAGTGAGGGGGGCGTGACCGGGCTGGCGGCGGGCGAGGAGCCCTTCCTGGTGCCGATGGCGATCCCGATGATCGCCGGTCCTTCTATCTTGGCTTCTTTGATGCTGCTGGCCAATCAGGAGCCGACCCGGATGGTGGACTGGTCGCTGGCACTCTTTCTGGCCTGGGCTGCCAGTGCGGTGATCCTGATGTTCTACGAGGTATTCAACAAGCTGCTGGGTGAGCGGGGACTCACTGCGGTGGAACGGCTGATGGGCATGCTGTTGGTGATGATCTCGGTCCAGATGTTGCTGGACGGGGTACATCACTATCTGGCGGTGACCGGTCAGGGCTGAGCGGTTTACATCTTGAAGTGAATGAAACGGGGCTACGCAGAGCCCCGTTTTTTGTGCCGCCGAGAAGGGGGGCGGTCACCCGTGAGTGGTCGCAGCGGGTTCCAGTTTGCTCATGATGAGGGAGAGCAGCAATTCCCGCAGCCAGCGGTGGCCCGGATCCTCGCTGTGACGCTGATGCCAGATGAGCAGATGGGAGATGCTGTCCAACCCGATGGGCAGCGGCAGCTGTAACAGCGGATAGACCTGGGTGGCGTGGCGGGCGTAGAGCCGGGATAGCGTCACTATCATGTCGGAGTGCATCCCCATCCGCAGCGCCGCCTCGAAGGAGGGCACGGTTGCCTCGATACGTCGGTAGAGATCCTGCTCTGCCAGCTTGTGATCCAGCATCCAGCGGTCCCGCCCCTCGCAGTAAGTCTGCACATGGGGATAGCTGAGGTAGTGCTCCAGATTCCAGTTGGGCTCCCGCAGCGCGGGGTGGTGCTGTTGCACCAGACAGGTGAGATCATCGACCGCCAGCACTCGCTGACAGATGCTGTCGGGCAGGGTATCGAGCCGATAATCGGAGCTGATGCAGTTCTCTCGCACCGCGAAGGCGATGTCCACCTGTCCCTGACTCATCTCGGTCAGACTGTTCTCGGTCCACTCCTCGTAACGCAAGCGGATCCGTGGTGCCTGCCGTTTCAGCTCGCTCAGGTAGAGCGGGGCAAACAGGGTAAAGGCGCTGTCCATGCTGGCGATGACGAACTCTCGCTCCGAGCTGGCGGGGTCGAACTCGGGCGGCTGGATCAGGTTGTCCAGCGACAACAGGATGGGTTGCAACTGTTGTTGCAGCGCAAGGGCGCGGCCGGTGGGTTCCAGCCCGTAGGCGGAGCGGATGAAGAGGGGATCATTGAAGGTATCGCGCAGACGGCCGAGGGCTTTACTGACCGCGGACTGGCTCAGATGAAGGCGGCGTGCCGCCTTGCTGCCGTTGCGCTCTTCCAGCAGTACCTGCAGGATAATCAGCAAATTGAGGTCGATGCGACCCAGTTGTTCCAGCAGCATGATATGAATCCTCTTCAATTCTAAGATGAATTTATACCATTTGTTTTCATATCTTGGCGATCTTATCCTCGAATGGTCTCAGGTTCGCATGAACCACTGGTACAGGATGTAGCGGTTGAGGGGACATGTAGCACAATCAATATGGCGACCTCAGGGTCGCCCTATTTTTTGGCTATGATTTATTTGCTCACTTGCACCTGCCTTGATTTTGCCCAACAATCCCTGCGCTCTATTTTGATACAAGTAACAGATATCTCTTTGTGAGGGAGTATCCCTATGGGACTCGGTGGAATTCATATCTGGCATATGCTGATCCTCTTGCTGGTCGTTGTGCTGGTCTTCGGCAGCAAGCGTCTTGCCAGTGCAGGTGAGGATCTGGGTACCGCCATCAAAGATTTTCGCAAGGCGATGCGTGACGACGCAAATCATCCGAAATAAGCAGTAGGAGTAGAAAATGTCTGTAGACGAGAAAGTTGAACTGAACGAAACCTGTGACAGCTGCGGCTGTTTTGCCGAGATCGGCACCATCATCGGCGAAGGCGACGATGTGATGGATCTGGTGATTGAAGCCGCTGCCGAGGCTGATGCCCGCGCCAAGCTGGCTGCCTATGAAGCACTGGCCAAACAGGTCACTGCCGAAGCTCAAGTGAGCAGCGAACTGAGCCAGGGCGCCAACGGCGTGATCCTGAAAGCCCGCCTGCAATTCACCTGCACCGCCGAAAAACTGATTTTCGAAATGCGGGCCCGCTCTATCTGAGTTGTCTGATAACGCGGCAGGTTTGCCTGCCGTGTTGACCCTTCTGCTGTGGGTCGGCGTTCTATAGTTACTCTATCCCACAGACGTTTTGCCCGGCGCGAGTCGGCCAACAGAAGGCGTAAACATCATGACGCAGCGATGGATCTCTGCCCCCAATCCCACCCTCTATCGTGATCCGTGCTGCCAACAGGCAGCAGGCGTGACCTCAGCACAGGGGCAGCCATCGTGATGCGACGCTGGATTTGGGCTCTGCTGGCCCTCTGCTGTTTTTCCCTGCTGGCGGCTGAGCTCAAGCCGGTGCGTTTGCCCCAACCCGGGGACCTCGAAAGCATTCTGCAAAAGCGCGAACTCAGGGCTCTGGTGGTCTATGAGCGCGGTTTCTATTTTCTCGATCGCGGCACCCAGTACGGCATTCTGGTCAATCAGCTGCAAGGATTCGAGCGCTGGCTGAACAACACCTATCTCGCTAAAGAGAAGGTCAAACTCAAGGTGGTCTACATCCCGGTGCGGCAGGACAAGCTGCTGGACTATCTGACCGAGGGGCGTGGGGATCTGGTGGCGGCGACCATGACGGTGACCCCGACCCGGCGTGAACAGGTGGCCTTCTCCCGGCCTCTCATCTCTTCCATCGAGGAGTGGGTGGTTAGCCAGAACAGCCTGCCCGCCTTCAGCCGCATTACCCAGCTCTCCGGCAGGCGGGTCTGGGTGCGGGCCAGCTCCAGCTACTACGAGAGCTTGCGCCAGCTCAACTGGTTGTTTCGCGAGTTGGGGCTGCCCCCCGTCTATATCGAGACGGTGCCCGAATATCTACAGGATGGCGATCTGCTGGAGATGGTGGCCGCCGGCATTATTCCCCTGACGGTGACCGACAGCTACAAGGGGCGGATCTGGCTGAGTGGCATGATCTCCGGTCTCAAGGCTCACAAGTTGATCCCCCTGCGCAGCAACGGCACCAGTGGCTGGGCGCTGCGCAAGAACAGCCCCGAGCTGCTGAAAGCGGTCAATGGCTATCTGGCGAGCGTCAGCCGCAACAGCCTCTACAGCGACATGACCCTGCGCCGCTTGCTGGTTCGCAGCGATCAGATGAGCAATATCCTGGCGCCGGATCCTATGGGGCGCCTCGCGACCATTCGCAAGGTGCTGGAGAAGTACGCCAATCAATACGATCTCGACTGGCTGATGCTGGCGGCGCTTGGCTACAAGGAGTCCGGCCTCAATCCCAAGGCGCGCTCGCCCAAGGGGGCCGTGGGCCTCATGCAGTTGCTGCCCAGTACGGGGCGGGAAGTCGGCATCAACGGCGCCAGACTCACCACGCTGGAGGGAAATGTGGAGGCCGCCTGCCGCTACATGCGGTTGATCCTCGATACCTACTTCAATGATCCCAAGCTGGATCGGCTCAACCGCCACCTGTTTGCCCTCGCCGCCTACAACGCTGGGCCGAACCGGGTGCAGGCGCTGCGAGGCAAGGCGGAGAAACTGGGACTCGATCCCAACGTCTGGTTCGGTAACGTGGATCAGCTGGTGGCCAACGAAGTCGGACAGGGGCCGATCAACTATGTCGGCACCATCTACAAGTACTACGTGGCCTATCGTTTCAGCCTGCCCCAGATCGAGGGCAAGGCTGCCGCTATCGAAGCGGCTCAGCCCTGAGCCGGTTGACCGGCAGGGTCGCCTGCACGGTCGGCAATTGCCAGCCACCGTCCCTGTGTTGCAAAAACCAGTGAGCAGGGCCGGTGGCCGGGATGAGATCTGGCTGGCTGAGCTGGCCCAGATAGCGCAACATCGGGGTATCATGCAGTTCCATCAGCAACTCCTTTTGAATATGTGAAGAGGCTCGCCAGCGTTATGACACCCGGCCATGACAGCAGGATGACACCATGATCCCCGGATCCTTTGCCCTGATCGACGATCCCCAGCTGGCGCTCAAGGTGCGTTGTCACTGGATCCGCCATGCCCGCGAGCGGATCCAGGCGCAGTACTACAGCTGGGAGGAGGACAGCAGCGGCAAGCTGCTGCTGAGCGAGCTGCTTCACGCCGCCCGGCGTGGCGTCAAGGTACAGCTGCTGGTGGATGATCTCTATGCCGGTGACAACCGCTTTCTGGAGATGGTGGCTCACTACCCGGGGATCGAGGTACGGCTGTTCAACCCCTTCTGGCTGCGGGGCTGGCGCCCGCTGGCACTGCTGCTGGAGGGACTGCTCAGCTTTCGCCGCATCAACCACCGGATGCATAACAAACTGCTGCTGGTGGATGGCAAGCTGGCGCTGATCGGCGGGCGCAACATAGGCGATCGCTACTTCGGTCTGGATCCGCAAGCCCCCTTCGTGGATCTCGATCTCGCCTGTCAGGGGGGACTGTGCCAGCAGATGGTGCAGGGGTTCGAGCAGTTCTGGCACAGCCGCTGGAGTCACTCCATCCGCCATCTGTTGCGCCGCGAGCTGCTGCCCGCCGAAATAGAGGTGGTCAACGACTTCCTGTTCACCATGACGGATCCGGCGGTAGCGACGGTCTACGATCTGCCCGCGGCGCTGTTTGACGAGCGCGATGTGCCGCTGCAATGGCATGAGGGGCGGGCCGAGGTGTGGTTCGACCGTCCCGGCAAGGGGCTTATCTCCCGTCCCACCACTGCCCGTCAGCTCTGGCGCCAGCTGGCCGACAATCCCGGCTCGCTGGGGTTGGTGACCCCTTACCTCATCCTGACCCGCGGGTTTCGGCACCGTCTGGCGCGGCTACGCCAGCAGGGGGTCGCCATCGACATTCTCACCAACTCGCTGGCCAGCACCGATGTGCCGCTGGTCTATGGCGCCTATCAGCGCTATCTCGGCTGGTTGCTGCGCCGCGGGATCCGGGTCGCCGAGTTTGATCATGGTCACGGCAGCCTGCACGCCAAGCTGATCCTGCTGGGGAAGGAGCGGGCGCTGTTTGGCAGCCTTAATCTCGATCCCCGCTCGCTGTTTCTCAATACCGAACTGATGCTGCATCTGCACTGCCTGCCGATCTGCGAGGCGCTGCGAACGTGGCTGGCTCGCTGGCAGGAGCAGGCCGGTGGATTGCCGCGCAAACCCGAGGGGTGGCCAAGGCGACTGATAGCTCGCCTGAGTGACTGGTTGCCCCTGCGCCGTTGGCTGTAAGGCAGCCATTTTTTGTGCGAGATCTCGCAAAGCCTTGTAAGCCATTGCTGATGCCCTTTGCGGGTGAATAACCATGCATGAATCTATCTTTCTGTTTTATAACAATTTAGTGGTGATGATAAGGCTGTTTTTTGTACTCTGATGTGAATGGAATTAGTATAAAAACGTTTTTTATTTTGTTTTTATGCGTAATATTTCAGTTGCAAGGACAAACACGGCGGCTTGTCTGCCGTGTGGACGAAGGTTGTAACGGGTAGCTGGCCGGTTGCATTGCTGCAATTGGCGCGCACTTAAGATGGGTCGCGAACTATCGGAAAGTGAAACAGAGACCTGGCGTGGCCGGACTCCAATATGGAACATGCTATTTGCGAGGGGGTGACATGGACATGTCACCCCACTTTTTTGGTTCTTTGGCGAGTCTCGAGCCAATGAACGTTGGCCGCCAGGGGGCTGGTAAATAGCCTGACACGATATGGACCACTCTCGACCGCATTGAATCTCGGCAGCCCAGATGAATGTAAAAAGGCCCCCTTGCATTAGCGAGGGGGCCTTTTTATCGGCCTGCGATCAGTGGGCTATCAGCCCTTGATGCGCTCGATGCGGCCGCCCAGACCCTGCAGCTTCTGCTCGATGTCTTCGTAGCCACGGTCGATGTGATAGATACGGTCGACGATGGTGGAGCCTTCGGCCACGAAGCCGGCCAGCACCAGACTGGCGGAGGCGCGCAGATCGGTCGCCATCACCTGGGCACCCTTGAGCTGCTCGGTGTCACGGCAGATCGCCACATTGCCCTGCAGTTCGATGTCTGCACCCATCCGTACCAGTTCGGGAACGTGCATGAAGCGGTTCTCGAAGATGGTCTCGGTGACCATGCCGGTGCCTTTGGCAACGGCGTTCAGCACGGTGAACTGTGCCTGCATGTCGGTCGGGAAGGCCGGGTAGGGGGCAGTCTTGATGGTGACCGGCTTGAGGGTGCGGCCAGTCATGTCGAGGGTGATCCAGTCTTCACCCTTCTCAATCAGTGCACCAGCCTCTTCCAGCTTGACCAGTACCGCTTCCAGCAGGGTCGGATCGGTCTTGCGGCAGGTGATCTTGCCGCCGGTGACCGCTGCGCCCACCAGGAAGGTACCGGTTTCGATGCGGTCAGGCTGCACGCTGTAGTTGCCGCCGTGCAGACGCTCGACACCGTCGATGGTCAGGGTGTCGGTGCCCGCACCCTGAATCTTGGCACCCAGGGTATTGAGGAAGTTAGCCAGATCGACCACTTCCGGCTCGCGCGCGGCGTTTTCAATCACGGTGCGGCCATCTGCCAGGGTCGCAGCCATCATCAGGTTTTCGGTACCGGTCACGGAGACCATGTCCATCAGGATGTGGGCGCCTTTCAGGCGACCATCGACACGGGCCTTGATGTAACCATCTTCGATGGTGATCTTGGCACCCATCAGCTCCAGGCCGTGGACGTGCAGGTTGACCGGACGGGCACCGATAGCGCAACCGCCTGGCAGGGAGACGTCAGCTGCGCCGAAACGGGCAGCCAGCGGGCCCAGCGCCAGAATGGAGGCGCGCATGGTCTTCACCAGCTCGTAGGGGGCGACATGGTTGTTCACCGCACCGGTCAGCACGGTGACGTTGCCGTTGACCTTGGTGGTCGCGCCCAGCATCTCCAGCAGCTTGATGGTGGTGCCCACATCTTTCAGGCGCGGCACGTTGGAGAGGTGAACCTCTTCATCACAGAGCAGGGTCGCGAACAGGATCGGCAGCGCGGCGTTTTTGGCGCCGGAGATGGTCACTTCGCCGTTGAGAGTACAACGACCATCGATTTTGAATTTGTCCATTTTTACTTCGTTACCAAATCAGGAGGGCAATAGGAATTTACGTTCGCGTTTCCACTCGGCGTCGGTGAACGCCTTGATGGAGAGGGCGTGAATGGCGTTGCTGGCGATCTTGTCCATCAGCGGGGCATAGATGGCCTGCTGCTTCTTGACCCGGCTCATGCCGTCAAACATGTCACCGACGGCGATCACTTGGTAGTGACTACCGTCCCCTTTGACATGGACTTCGGACAATGGCAGAGCCTCAAGGAGTATCGCTTCAATTTCAGAGACTTGCATTATGCGTCCTCAGTTGTGAGCGGGGTTGACTGAAACAGCCCGGCCACCCCGTAGAGGTTGGCCAGGGTATAGAAATCACTGGAGGCGCCCACCAATTGCGGTGTGGCGCCTCGCGCTAATACGGCTTTGGCCCATTTGACCAGCAGGGCCAGTCCGGCAGAGTCGAGGGTGGTGACGCCGCCGAGCTCAAGCTGGTCGTCCTGCCACCATTCAGCGCGGCGTTGCCACAGGTCATTGACCTGTGGCGCCTGCAGCTCACCGCTGAGGGTCATGGTTTGAGTACCAGCGGCTTGGCGTTGTGCTCGCGCAACTGGGCGATCACCGCATCGATGCCGTTCTGGCGGATCAAACCGCCCAGCTCGCTCTGCTTGGCGGAGAGCAGGCTGATCCCCTCTGCCACCATGTCGAAGGCTTTCCACTCGCCGGTCTTGTTGTTCTTGCGCAGCTTGAACTCGAGGAAGATGTCCGGCTTGCCGGCCTCTTTCACGCTGACGTTGACGGCGGTGATATTGCCGCTGGGGGCTTTGCCCGGCTCGACCTTGACGGTCTGCTTGTCAAAATGGGCCAGCGCATCGGCGTAGGAGCTCACCATGTACTCGGTGAACACCTCGACGAAGGCATTGCGCTGCGCTTCGGTGGTCTCTTTAATCTGGTTGCCAAGCACCTTGTAGGCGGCGAAGCGGTTGTCCACATAGGGCAGCAGCTCTTCGCGGATGATCACCCGCAGGTGATCCGGATTGCTTTTCACCTGGGCCTGATCGGCTTTCAGGCGGGCAAAGGTCTGCTTGGCAGCCTGATCCACCAGCGCGTTGGGGTCGGTGGCATCGACTGCGGCCTGGGCAGACAGGGAGAAGAGCATGCTGGTCATCAGACCCAGCAGCAGGGCGATTTTCTTGAACATGGTTACTCCTTCTTGCTGTCTGATTTGCTGTCGGAGGATTGGCTGTAGAGGAACTTGCCAATCAGATCTTCCAGCACGATGGCGGATTTGGTGTCTTCAATCAGGTCGCCATCCTTGAGCATCTCGGTGCCCATCTCCTCATCGCTGAAGCCGGGGGCCAGACCGATGTACTGCTCGCCGAGCAGACCGGAGGTGAGGATGGAGAGGGAGCTGGTATCGGCAAACTCGCCAGCGCTCTTTTGCATCATCAGGGTGACTTCGGGCACCTGGGTTTTCGGGTCCAGTACGATGTCGCTGACCCGACCGACCACCACGCCGCCGACCTTGACCGGCGAACGGACTTTCAGGCCGCCGATATTATCGAAATGCGCGCGCAGGGTATAGGTTTCTCCTTCCGGTTTGAAGCTCAAACCGGCCACTTGCAGGGCCAGTGCCAGAATGGCACCGATGCCAGCCAGCATGAAGGTGCCGACCAGGAATTCTACTTTGCTGAACTTCATCTTTACCTTATCCAAACATGACTGCAGTGAGTATAAAATCCAGGCCGAGCACGGCGAGGGATGAGTGGACCACAGTTCGGGTCGTGGCCTGACTGATCCCGGCCGAGGTCGGCTTGGCATCATAGCCGTTAAAGAGCGCAATCCAGGTGACCACCAGGGCGAAAATCAGGCTCTTGATGGCGCCCTGCATGATGTCTTCATGCCAGTCGACGGAGGCCTGCATGGCAGACCAGAAGCCCCCTTCGTCCACGCCGAGCCAGTCCACGCCGACCAGCTTGCCGCCGAAGATACCGATCAGGCTGAACATAAAGGCCAGCAGCGGCATGCTGATGACGCCAGCCCAGAAGCGGGGGGCAACCACCCGGCGCAGCGGGTCGACCGCCATCATCTCGAGGCTTGAAAGTTGCTCGGTGGCCTTCATCAGGCCAATTTCAGCGGTCAGGGCCGAACCGGCACGGCCGGCAAACAGCAGTGCCGTGACCACAGGCCCCAGCTCCCGCAGCAGGGAGAGGGAGACCAGCGGTCCCAGGCTCTGCTCGGCGCCGAAATCCTTCAAGACGTTGTAACCCTGCAGCGAGAGCACCATGCCGATGAACAGGCCGGAGACCAGAATGATGGCCACCGACTGCACACCCACCACATAGAGCTGCTGGACAAGCAGCGGGAAGTGCTTGCGCGGCTCGGGTTTGCCCGCCAGCGCATGGAACAACATGATGGTGGCGCGACCGACGGAGCTGATAAACCGCACTCCGACCCGCCCCAGCTTGCTTATTTGACTTATCAACATCAGAGATCCTGTAGCAGATCGCCTGCCGGAAAATGAAACGGAACAGGACCATCGGGCAATCCTTTGAGGAACTGCTCGACTTCGGGATTGTGCTCCTCGCGCAGCTGATCCGGCGTGCCGTGCGCCACCACCTTGCGATTGGCAATGATGTAGGCGTAATCGGCGATGCTCAGCACCTCTTTCACGTCGTGGGTGACGATGACGGAGGTGATGCCGAGGGCATCGTTCAGCTCCTTGATCAGCTTGACCAGCACCGCCATGGTGATGGGATCTTGCCCGACGAACGGCTCGTCATACATGATGAGGTCAGGATCGAGCGCAATTGCCCGAGCCAGCGCCGCCCGGCGCGCCATGCCGCCGGAGAGCTCGGAGGGCATCAGTTTCGCCGCGCCGCGCAAGCCCACCGCCTGCAGCTTCATCATGACGATGGTGTGGATCAGCTCCTCCGGCAGGCCGGAGTGCTCTCGCAGCGGGAAGGCCACGTTGTCGTAGACCGTCATGCCGGTAAACAGGGCGCCGCTCTGGAACAGCATGCTCATCCGCTTGCGCACTTCATAGAGGCGCGAACGGGATAGGGTGGGGATATCTTCCCCGTCAAACAGAATGTGACCGGACTCCGGCTTGAGCTGGCCACCGATCAGCCGCAGCAGGGTGGTTTTACCGATGCCGCTCGGGCCCATGACGGCGGTCACCTTGCCACGAGGAATGGTCAGGTTGATCCCGTCATACAACAGCCGATCTCCGTGACTGAAGGTCAGATCGGAGATGGTGATCAGGTCATTGTTCAAACAATTGTCCATCCGGTGTAAATGAGGTGCGAATTTTATGGGGTAGTCTAGGTCTAAGCAACAGCAAGGAACAACTATTGAACAGGCCGCAAGCCCATTTGAACGACAGTTTTCTGTAACAAAGTGCGTCATTGAGAGCGGGACTTGCCATCCGATTCGCTTATCCGGGCAGACTTTTTTATAATCCCGCAGCTAATTTCGGCCCGGAGCTGTGTCTTTATGTCTGTAAAGCCTGAGAAAGTGTCTGAACTGTTCGATTTTCGTCGCAGTGCCCGCGCGGTGCTGGACACAGAAAAGCAAGCCATTGATGGACTCTATCAGTATCTGAACGACGCCTTCGACAAGGCGTGCGAAATGGTGCTGCGCTGTGGTGGCAAGATAGTGGTCACCGGCATGGGCAAATCGGGCCATATCGGCAGCAAGATCGCCGCCACCCTCGCCAGCACAGGCACACCGGCCTTCTTCCTTCACCCGGGAGAAGCGAGTCACGGCGATCTGGGGATGATCTCCAGTGGCGACCTTATCATCGCTATCTCCAACTCCGGTGAGAGCGATGAAATCCTGGCCCTGCTGCCGGTACTCAAGCGCCGCGGCATTCCGCTCATCTGTATGACCGGTAATCCGGCCTCCACCATGGCCAAAGAGGCCAACGTGCATCTGTGCATCAAGGTGGAGAAAGAGGCCTGCCCGTTGGGTCTGGCACCCACTTCCAGCACCACGGCAACCTTAGTCATGGGCGATGCCCTGGCGGTCGCCCTGCTGGAAGCGCGCGGTTTTACCGCCGATGACTTCGCCCTCTCTCACCCGGGCGGGTCGCTCGGCAAGCGTCTGTTGCTGCGGGTTGGCGACCTGATGCACAGTGGCGATCTGTTGCCCCGGGTGGGGATAGATGCCACCATCAGCCAGGCGCTGCTGGAAGTGAGCCGCAAGGGGCTCGGTATGACGGCTGTGGTCGATGGCAATGGCCTGCTGGCCGGGCTCTTTACCGATGGCGACCTGCGCCGCATTCTTGACCAGCAGATCGATATCCATCACACCCCCATCAGCCGTGTGATGACGGCCAACTGTGTTACCGTAGGTCCAGAGATGATGGCTGCGGAAGCCGTCAAGCTGATGGAAACGAGAAAAATCAACGGATTACTGGTCGTAGATGGTGACAAGCGCCCGCTAGGCGCCTTCAACATGCACGACCTGCTGAAAGCCGGAGTAATTTGATGCAAAACGTACCGACCCTCTATGGTCCGGTGACGCGCAGCCAGTTCGACAAGGCGGCGCAAATCCGCCTGCTGGTGTGCGATGTGGACGGGGTGCTCTCCAACGGCCTCATCTACATGGGAAACAACGGCGAAGAGCTGAAAACCTTCTGTACCCGCGATGGTGCGGGCATGCGAGCGTTGCTCAATGCCGGGATCGAGATCGCCATCATCACCGGGCGCAACTCCCGTATCGTCAGCGATCGGATGAAAAGCCTGGGGGTGGCTCATGTGGTGCAGGGGGCTGATAAAAAGCTGCCTCACTTCGAAGCGCTGCTGGCCAAGCTGGGGCTGAGCCCGGAGCAGGCTGCCTATATGGGCGATGACACCATCGATCTGCCGGTGATGGCCGCCTGCGGCCTGGGTATCGCGGTGGCCGATGCTCATCCGCTGGTGTTGAGCCGTGCCGATATGGTGACCCGGCTTGGCGGTGGCATGGGAGCGGTGCGCGAGGTGTGTGACCTCATTTTGCAGGCGCAGGGCCACGACGATTATCAGCCCGAGGCTTCGGTATGAGCAGACAGACCCTGTTGTTTGCCCTGCTGTTTCTGGTCGCTCTGGTTGCCTGGCAGTTGGGCAAGGTGGAGCTGGTGCCGGAGAGCGCCGTCAAAATAGAAAACTATCAGCCGGATTTTGTCGCCAAAGATCTGGTGACCACCCGTTTTGATATCAACGGCAAGCGCACCGAGCGGCTGGAGTCGACCTACGCCGAGTATTATCAAATCCTCGAGCAGGCCACCTTCGACAAGCCGGTGGTCTACATGTATGACGAGCAGGGTGCTGCCGAGTGGAAGGTGACCGCCGAAACCGGCGTGCTCAACACCGGCGACAACGTCATCCTGCGGGACAAAGTGCATCTGGATGGTCTGCTACCTACCTCTTTCATCTCCACACTGGATACCCCCTATCTGGAGCTGGATCTGGTGACACAGGATGTGCGCAGCAACCGGGAAGTGAACATTCTGGGTCGGGATTTCCAGACCCAAGGGGTTGGCCTCAAGGGCCATCTGGACCGCAAATATTTTGAGTTACTGGATCAAGGCCATGCCATCTATTTCAATGAAAAACGCTAATCTGGCCCTCGCAGCCCTGTTGTTGTGTGGTGCGGTGACCGCCAAAGAGTCCGACTTTGCCGAGAAGGTTTACGTCGATGCCGTCAAACAGGTGGCCGAGATGCAGGACAACCGCATCACCTTCGAAGAGGACGTGACCATCAATCAGGGCACCATCCGGATCAAGGCTGACAAGGTGGTAGTGACCCGTTCCGGCGAGAAAGGGGCCGAGGTGATGACTGCCTACGGCAAGCCCGCCACCTTCTTCCAGATCCTGGATAACGGCAAGCCGGTCAATGCCCACGGCAACACTATCCGCTACGAGCTGAAGAACCGTCTGGTGACCATCACCGGCAACGGTCAGCTCAAGCAGGAAGATAGCCAGGTCAATGGCGATCTGATCCGCTACGACATCGTCAAACAGAAGATGATCGCCGAGAGCAAGAGCCCGAGCCAGCGGGTCAAAACCGTATTCCTGCCGGATCAGGTAGAGAATTTCGACAAGCCCGCCGACCAGAAGAAGCAGGGAAAATAAGCCATGGCAGTGTTAAAAGCAGTGGGCCTGCAGAAGAGCTACAAGCGCCGCATGGTGGTGAGTGACGTCAGCCTTGAAGTGGGCACCGGCCAGATTGTCGGCCTGCTCGGCCCCAACGGGGCGGGCAAGACCACCTCCTTCTACATGATCGTGGGGCTGGTGCAGCGCGATGCCGGTCTCATCACCATCGACGATCAGGACATCAGCCTGCAGCCCATGCATGTGCGGTCGCGCAATGGCATCGGTTACCTGCCGCAGGAGGCCTCCATCTTCCGTCGCCTGTCAGTGTTCGACAACCTGATGGGCGTGATGCAGACCCGCAAGGGGTTGAGTCGCGAGGAGCGTGAGGACAAGGTTCAGCAACTGCTGGAAGAGTTCAATATCACCCACATTCGCGACAACCTGGGTCAGAGCCTCTCCGGCGGTGAGCGCCGTCGGGTAGAGATCGCCCGTGCGCTGGCGGCCGAGCCGCGTTTTATTCTGCTGGATGAACCCTTTGCAGGGGTTGACCCGATTTCTGTGATAGACATCAAGAAGATCATTCAGCATCTGAAAGATAGAGGCCTTGGCGTCTTGATTACCGACCACAACGTCAGAGAGACTCTGGACGTATGTGAGAAGGCCTATATCGTCAGCCACGGCAAGATGATTGCCGAAGGTGCACCGGCTGACATCCTTGCCGATGAGCAGGTCAAGCGCGTCTATTTGGGCGATCAATTCAGTCTATAGTAAGGGGGCATGCCTTCATTTCCTTTGACGAGTGCCTCGCTGAACATAAGGATATCCCGACGTAGATGAAGCCGACATTACAGTTGCGTCTCGGTCAGTCCCTGACCATGACGCCGCAATTACAACAAGCGATTCGTCTGCTCCAGCTCTCCACTCTGGAACTTCAGCAGGAAATTCAGCAAGCGCTCGAAAACAACCCTCTGCTGGAGCAGGAAGAGAGCGAGGCGCAAGAGACCAGTCCGGAAGCGCCGGTCGATGCCAGCCAGCTGGATTCCAGCGATGCCATGGCTCAGGAGCAGATGCCGGACGAGTTGCCGGTGGATACCACCTGGGACGAGGTTTACTCTGCCGGCACCGCCCAGAGCGCGGGCCCCATCCACGATGGGGAAGATAGCGTCTATCAGGGTGAAACCACCGAAAACCTGCAGGATTATCTGCTGTGGCAGATGCGGCTCACACCGTTCAGCGATGTGGATGCCGCCATCGCGCTCGCCATTATCGATGCCATCGACGAATCCGGTTATCTGACCGTTGCGATGGAGGATATCCAGGCTGCCGTCACCAGCGATGACGTAGAGGTGGAACTCGATGAGGTCGAGGCGGTACTCAAGCGGGTGCAGCACTTCGATCCGGTCGGCATTGCTGCCCGTTCTGTGCAGGAGTGTTTGCTCATCCAGCTGGATCAGTATGACCCGCAGACCCCCTGGCTCAACGAGGCCAAAGAGGTGATCCTCGAGCACATGGAGCTGCTCGGCAACCGGGATTACCGCACCCTCGCCCGCAAGACAAAACTCAAAGAGAGCGACCTCAAGGAGGTGCTGGATCTGATCCAGCTGCTGGAGCCACGTCCCGGCAACGGCATCATCCAGAGTGACTCTCAGTACGTGATCCCCGACGTCTCCGTGGTCAAGAAGGGCAGCAAGTGGGTGGTCGAGCTCAATCCCGACTCCGCCCCCCGCATCCGGGTCAACGAGACCTATGCCGCCATGGCCCGCAACGCCCGCAGCAGCACCGACACCCAGTTTATCCGCTCCCATTTGCAGGAAGCCAAGTGGTTCATCAAGAGCCTGGAAAGTCGCAATGACACCCTGCTGAAAGTGGCCAGTTGCATTGTCGAGCAGCAACAGGGCTTTTTCGAGTATGGTGAAGAGGCGATGAAGCCGATGGTGCTCAATGACATCGCCGAAGCGGTAGAGATGCATGAGTCGACCATCTCCCGGGTGACGACCCAGAAGTACATGCATACCCCCCGTGGTATCTTCGAATTGAAGTTTTTTTTCTCCAGCCATGTGAACACCGAAGGAGGAGGAGAGTGCTCATCGACCGCAATTCGCGCGCTCATCAAGAAGCTGGTCACGGCAGAGAATCCTGCCAAGCCGTTAAGTGATAGCAAGATCGCGGATTTGCTGGCCGAACAGGGTATTATGGTGGCGAGACGCACGATCGCTAAGTATCGCGAATCCTTGTTTATCCCACCTTCCAATCAGCGCAAACGCCTGGTTTAGGCAAACAAAAGGATGATGTTATGCAAATTAACCTGACCGGACACCATGTCGAGATCACCGAAGCTCTGCGTGATTATGTGAATAACAAATTTGCCAAACTCGAGCGTCACTTCGACCACATCAACAATGTTCATGTGGTGCTTAGCGTGGAAAAACTGAACCAGATAGCGGAAGCCAAATTGCACGTCAGCGGTGGCGAAGTGTTTGCCAACTCTGAACATGCCGATATGTATGCTGCGATAGACACCTTGCTCGACAAGCTGGACAGGCAGATCATCAAGCACAAAGATAAGTTAAATAAAAAATAACCATGCAACTTGAACACATACTGAGTCGGGACTGCACCAAGAGTGCAGTCCCTTGTACCAGCAAGAAACGCGCCCTCGAAATCATCAGCGAGCTGGCCGCCGAACGCCTTGGCACCTCCCGTCAGGCGCTGTTTGAATGCTTGCTGGCCCGCGAAAAAATGGGTAGTACCGGGATCGGTGCCGGTATTGCGATCCCCCACGGTCGCATTGACGATGAGTTCCCGCCAACCGCGATCCTGATGACCTTTGCCGACCCTATTCCTTTCGACTCCATCGACAATCAACCGGTTGACCTGCTGTTTGCCTTGCTGGTGCCGGAAAGCGAGTGCAAGCAGCATCTCAAGACCCTTTCTCTGATGGCTTCCAAGCTGGGTGACAAGGCGGTTTGCCGCCAGTTGCGTCAGGCAACCAGTGACGAAGAGCTCTATCAGATCATGACCTCGGCCTGACAGCAGGCCAAGGATGAGACACCCGTTTGGCGTGAGGGAACAAGATGCAGTTAATCGTGGTAAGTGGACGTTCGGGCTCCGGTAAAACGGTAGCCCTGCGAGTGCTGGAAGATCTGGGTTACTACTGTGTGGACAACCTGCCGGTCAATCTGCTGCCCCAGCTGATTGTCTCGGTGGAGAGCCAGTACGACAAATTGGCGGTCAGCATCGATGTGCGCAACCTGCCGAGCGATCCGGAGAAACTGGAAAATCTGCTGGCTCAGGTGCGCAATGAGGGGCGGGTTGAGTTCTCCAGCTTCTTCTTCGACGCCGACAACGGCACCCTGCTCAAGCGCTATGGTGAGAGCCGCCGCTTGCACCCCCTCTCACGCAACAAGCTGTCGCTGGATGAGGCGATTCGGGAGGAGACCCACCTGCTGGCGCCCATCTCCTCGACCGCTGACCTGCGTATCGACACCACCAACCTCAGCATTCACGACCTGAGCGAGCTCATCAAGACCCGGGTGCTTGGGAAGAAAGAGAACGAGCTGGTGCTGGTGTTCGAGTCGTTCGGCTTCAAGTACGGCATTCCCAAGGATGCCGACTTCGTGTTCGATGCCCGCTTCCTGCCCAATCCGCACTGGATCCCCGAGCTCAAGCCGTTTACCGGCAAGGATGAGCCGGTCGCCAACTACCTCTCGGCGCAGGCTGACGTGATGCTGTTTACCCAGCAGATCGAAAACATGCTGGTGACCTGGTTGCCCCATCTGGAGCGCAACAATCGCAGCTACCTCACGGTCGGCATCGGTTGCACCGGCGGTCAGCACCGCTCGGTCTTTATTGCAGAACGGCTGGCCAGTGCATTCCGTTTGCTTGGCAAGAACGTGCAGATCCGCCACCGCACTCTCGACAAGAGTGCCCCCCAATCTTGACGGACCAATAGGACGACCCGATGACTGTTTCCGCCTCGGTTGAAGTGAAAAACAAGCTGGGTATTCATGCCAGACCTGCCATGATGCTGTTCGAGCTGGTGCAGGGTTTCGATGCCCACGTGCTGCTGCGCAATGAAGATGGTGTGGAGGCCGATGCTGACAGCATCATCGGCCTGCTGATGCTGGATTCCGCGCAAGGGCGGCAGGTGGAAGTCCAGGTTGAGGGCCCCGAAGAGGTCGAGGCCCTAGCCGCCGTGGTGGAGCTGTTCACCTCCGGCTTTAATGAGGAGTAGTCACTCCTCGTTCTTCTTCTATTCCTTTCACTTGTATTCGGTCGCGCTATTGCGGCATGACATGGCTGACTATGTAGTTCCATGGAGAAATGAGAGTTAGGCGCAGCCTAACAGGCTGCAGGCTGATGCAATAGACCGTTGCCGCGTTAGCTGGCCGATGAGACATTGCTGACTCCAGCCCGGTTCTGATAGCGCACATCCTCTTCAATGGTGACCACCACTTCCAGCGGCTTGCCGGAGCGTAACACCGATATGGTCAGCTTGGTGCCGGGGCGGCTCTCGGCGATCTTGTCCAAGGCGGCTCTGGGACCGCTGATGGCTTCGTCGTTGATCTTGAGCAGCACATCCCCTCGTTGCAGACCGCCTTTGGCTGCTGGACCGTAGGGATCCAGACTCTTCACTACCAGACCACGCAGATCGCCGAGATTCATCATCCGCGCGATTATCGGGTTGATCTCGACGCTGGATATCCCAAGGTAGCCGCGAATGACCCTGCCGTTGGTGATCAGCTCATCCATGATCCGCTTCGCCAGCCGGTAGGGGATGGCAAAGCTGATGCCGTAGCTCTCCTGATTGCCGTTGAGGTGATAAGTGGCGGTGTTGATGCCCACCAGATCGCCACGACCGTTGACCAGCGCGCCACCCGAGTTGCCCTCGTTGATGGCGGCATCGGTTTGCAGCAGATCCTGCCGGCCATTGCTGTCCGGCCCCATGCTGGAGAGACCGGTGCGGCCAGTCGCGCTGATGATGCCCTGGGTGATGGTCTGGCCGACGTTGTAGGGATTGCCGATGGCGAGTACTACATCGCCCACTTCTGGCAACCGCTCCGGATCTTGCGGGATTACCGGCAGGTTATCTGACTCGATATAGAGCACGGCAAGGTCGGTAAGCGGGTCTGTGCCGACCAGCTCGGCACTGAAAACCCGGCCATCCTGCAGGGCTACGATGATCTGGTCGGCGTCAGCGATGACGTGGTAGTTGGTCAGCACGTAGCCGCGCTGGGTCATGATGACGCCGGAGCCCAGTCCTTGTGGACGCAGTTCCCCCTGATTGCCCTGGTTGGGAGCAAAGCTGCGGGTGTAGATGTTGACGACGGCGGGGCCGGCCCGATGAGCGGCATAGGAGAAACTCAGTTCTCGGGCATTGGTGATGAGCCCCGGGAGTTGGGCGCCACCGCGAAAATTGGGAAACAGCAGCAACAGCAGCACCGCGACGGTCAAACCGAAACCGACAGACTTGCCCAAGTAACTGACTAAAGGGGAAATTTTCATGTCATTCTCATCCGTACAGGCTGCGGGCAGAGAATAACACTATCGATGGATAAAAATCACCCGCGGCGAAGGCCGCGGGTGATAGAGAGGTTGTTGAACCATCAGGGGGTTAGCGGATCACCAGATAGAGCGAGGAGTCGCCGCGCTGGATATTGAGCGCCAGTACGTCAGGCTTGTTCTTGAGCGCCTTGCTCAGCTCGCCCAAGGTGTTGATGCGCAGACGGTTGACCCCGATGATGATGTCCCCCTTCTGCAGGCCGGAAGCGGCTGCCGGAGAACGGGGATCAATGTCGGCCACGGCGACGCCGGAGACCGGATCGGTAGTTGTGCTCAGCTTGGCCCCTTCCAGTGCCGGATGCAGCGCGCTGGCGCGCACTTCGCTGTCATCGGCCTGCTTCAGGGTCACTTTGGCCGTTTGTGACTTGCCATCGCGGATCAGTCCCAGCTCGACCTGCTTGCCAGCGCCCATGGTGGCGATCTTGGCACGTAGCTCGCCGAAGGAGCGAACCGGCTTGCCATCGATGCTGACGATGATATCGCCCGCCTTGATGCCCGCCTTGTCTGCGGCGGAGTCAGGCATGACCTGGTTGACGAAGGCGCCATCCTTCTTGTTGTAGCCGAAGGTCTTGGCGATGTCTGAGGTGAGTTCGGTACCGGTAATGCCCAGCTGACCGCGACGCACTTCACCGTACTTGACGATCTGCTCGGTCAGATCCCGCACCATGTTGGAGGGGATGGCAAAGCCGATGCCGATGTTGCCGCCGTTCGGGCCCAGAATCGCGGTGTTGATACCGATCAGCTCGCCACGCAGATTGAGCAGGGCACCGCCCGAGTTACCTGAGTTGATGGCCGCATCGGTCTGGATGAAGTTTTCCAGATTCTCGATGTTGAGGCCGCTGCGACCGAGCGCGCTGACGATACCTGAGGTAACGGTCTGACCCAGACCAAACGGGTTGCCGATTGCCAACGCATAGTCACCCACCCGCAGCTCGTCGGAGTCGGCGAACTTGATCTGCACCAGATCCTCGGCCTTGATTTGCAGCAGGGCGATGTCGGACTGCTTATCTTCACCGATCTTCTTGGCCGCATATTCACGACCATCCTTCAGAGTGACCTTGATCTCGTCCGCCTCGTGAACCACGTGGGCGTTGGTGATCACGTAACCCTTCTTGGCATCGACGATGACACCGGAGCCGAGTGCCTGGAACGGCTGCTCGCTCACCTGTTCATCGGGCATATTGGGACCGAAGAAGAAACGGAATTGTTCCGGCAGACGCTGGCGGGTGATCTTCTTGCCGGAGACAGAGATATTAACTACGGCAGGAGTGACCTGTTCGAGAACGGGGGCCAGACTTGGCATCTCCTGATTAGAGCCTAACAGGGAAGGCAGTGCGGCCTGAGCAGGGGCCGCAGACATGGCGATACCGACGCTGAGGGCTAGCACACTGAGCATGGAAAGAGGTTTACGCATATGAAAAACAGCTCCCAGAAAAAGTTGCATTGCAATCGTCAAGGTCAGACCACAGGGCTGGCCAATTAGTTCCGCGAGGAACTAATTTGGTTGTTTGAGCAGTCCGGAAGAGGCGCCGGCATAGTCGCGAGGCGGTACGCCCGGCTCATCTGCTTCTTTGGTTGGGGCTTCTTCTACCAATGATTCACGGAACAGCGGTTCCTGTGCCTTGGCCAGGAATTTGCTCTGCTCGGCCATGTGGCGATAGAGGGTCTGATACTGCTCGGCCAGTTGCTCCATCAGCGCGGCGCTGTCGGCGAAGTGGGTATTGATTTGGCCCTGATAGCTTTCAAGCTCCTTGTGGGCCTTTTTCAGTTCCTGTTCCAGACGGCCGGCATCGCGGCTGCGTACCGAAAAACGGCCGAGAACGATACCGATAATCAAGGCCGCGACAGCCAGCAGGATCCCAGTTAACAGACTCATAGATGCTCCTTGTTACAGCTAAAACAGAGTGGGTTTATGCGGTCGTCATAACCGCCATGCCTTGATGGCACTATACCGTGCGTCCTGAGGCCGTGATACCATTTTGTCCTCGATTCAGGGACTTGGAGAGGCGCTCAAGGATGACACCGCAGCAAAAATACCAGCAGGATCTGCTGCGCCCCGGCTTTGTGGCCGACCCCGCGCAGGGGATGGCCATTAGCAGGCTGGAGCGACTGTATCAGGATTTGCTACGGCGCCCGACTCCGACCAGATCTCGAGGGTTGCTGGGTTGGCTACAAAAGCCCAAGCAGCCGGAGCCCGTCCTCGGTATCTATATGTGGGGCGGAGTGGGCCGAGGCAAGACCTGGCTGATGGATACCTTTTTCGACAGCCTGCCGGGGACGCGCAAGATGCGCAGCCATTTCCACCGTTTCATGCACCGCATTCACGATGAATTGCAGGGGTTGAGCGGGCAGTCCGATCCCCTCAAACTGGTGGCCAGCAAGCTTGCCAGCGAGACAGACATCATCTGTTTCGACGAATTTTTTGTCTCCGACATCACCGATGCCATGTTGCTGGGCACGCTGTTTCAGGAGCTGTTTGGTCACGGTGTTGTGCTGGTCGCCACTTCAAATATTCCGCCGCAGGATCTTTATCGCAACGGGCTGCAGCGAGCCCGTTTTCTGCCAGCTATCGAGCTGATCGAGCGTCATTGCGAGGTACTTAACGTAGATGGCGGTATCGACTATCGCCTGCGTACGCTGGAACAAGCGGAGATTTATCACTGCCCGCTGGACTTGCAGGCAAAAGCCAATCTTGACCGCTATTTTCAGCAATTAACCGGTGGGCACACGGCTTGCGAGGGGACGTTCGAGGTCAATCATCGTCAGCTGACGTCGCTCGGAATGGGGGAAGGGGTGCTCTATATGGAATTTGAGCAACTTTGCTGTACTCCCCGCTCCCAGAACGACTATATCGAGCTGGCCAGACTGTTCCATACTGTTCTGCTGGCCAATGTGCAGCCAATGGGCACAGGCACGGATGACGCGGCTCGCCGCTTCATTGCCATGGTCGATGAGTTTTATGAACGGCACGTCAAGCTCATCATGTCGGCGGCGGTTCCCATGGCAGAACTCTACGGTGAAGGGCTGCTGAATTTCGAATTCCAACGCTGTCTTTCACGGCTTCAGGAAATGCAATCGCACGAATACCTTGCCAGAGTGCACCTTCCTTAGTCACAATACCGCGCCTGCCAGTCGGATGGGCATCTGCGGCAGGTAGGGCCGGGCGACATTTGCTGGTTTCATGGCAGTGAAATTAGCAGGTGATATTTAAGGCAACTTCACTTATAATCGCCCGGCCCACGTTACAGCTGTCGATAAGACAGCAACACTTTAAGCTTTACTTGTATTCGAAGGGGTACAGGTAGGCCATCGTTTGTTGTTTGTGGGAGAGCCCCCATAAACAATTGGGTCTGTAACAGGTAATTGGGTTTAACTTAATGAAAACTTTCGTTGCCAAGCCAGAAACCGTAAAACGTGACTGGTACATTGTGGACGCAGAAGGTAAAACTCTGGGTCGTATCGCAACCGAGATCGCTGCTCGTCTGCGTGGTAAGCACAAAGCTGAATACACTCCGCACGTTGACACCGGTGATTACATCATCGTTGTAAACGCTGAGAAGGTACGTGTTACCGGTAAGAAAACTACCGACAAAATGTACCACGCTCACTCCGGTTTCCCGGGTGGTATCAAGTCAATCAGCTTCGACAAGCTGATTCAGCGTAAACCGGAAATGGTAATCGAAGCTGCTGTTAAAGGCATGCTGCCGAAAGGTCCTCTGGGCCGTGCCATGTTCCGTAAACTGAAAGTTTACGCAGGCGCCGAGCACGCTCACGCTGCTCAGCAACCTCAAGTACTGGATATCTAATCGGGAACTGGCAACATGGCAGAAAATCAATACTACGGTACCGGCCGTCGCAAAAGCTCCACTGCTCGCGTATTTATCAAAGCGGGTAGCGGTAAGATCGTAATCAACCAGCGCTCCTTGGAGCAGTACTTCGGTCGTCCGACTGCCCGCATGGTAGTTCGTCAGCCGCTGGAACTGGTTGAGATGACCGAGAAACTGGATCTGTACATCACCGTTAACGGTGGTGGCATCTCCGGTCAAGCTGGTGCGATCCGCCACGGTATCACTCGTGCTCTGATGCAGTACGATGAAACCCTGCGTTCCGAACTGCGTAAAGCAGGCTTTGTTACTCGCGATGCCCGTAAGGTTGAGCGTAAGAAAGTCGGTCTGCACAAAGCTCGTAAGCGTCCGCAGTACTCCAAGCGTTAATTCGCTTTCGGTGCTCACTCTTTCGAGTGTCAAAAAAGCCTGGCAACCGCCAGGCTTTTTTTATTAGTAATATTACCGACATCAATGCTAACCACGCGTCACAAAAGACAAAAAATTGTTTCTTTATTGTTTTTATTGCTCACCGCTCTTTCTTGTCAAGTTGTTATCTTTTCTTTAAAATTTCCCCTGTTTTCTGTGGCAATTGTAAATCCAGCTTCCGCCGCTGTTGTCACGGGAAAAATGGGGAACAGGGACACTATAAGAATGTGCGGAGTCCACATGGGAGAGTTTTTGGATGAGCAATGCGCCAGTTGATACCGGTCGCCGCAGATTTCTTACCTGGTCAACGGTTGCCGTTGGTGGGGTAGGAGCTGCGTTTACCGCAGTGCCGTTTATAAAGTCATGGAATCCGAGTGCCAAGGCCAAAGCAGCCGGTGCACCGGTTGAAGTCGATATCAGCAAGTTGGAACCGGGTCAGCTCATCCGTGTCGAGTGGCGTGGCAAACCCGTCTGGGTGGTGAAACGCACCAAGCAGACGCTGGATGCCCTGGCAGCACATGATGACAAGTTGCGGGATCCCTCATCAGAAGAGCCGCAGCAGCCTGACTATGCCCATAACGGGTACAGATCGATCAAGCCCGAAATTTTTGTCGCGGTCGGTATCTGCACCCATCTCGGGTGTTCACCTTCTTATCTGCCTGACAGTTTTGGTGAGCAGGTGCAGGGGGTTGCGTCCGGCTTCTTCTGCCCGTGTCATGGCTCCAAGTTCGATATGGCTGGCCGTGTGTTCCAGGGGGTGCCTGCACCACTGAACCTGGTTATTCCGCCGTATCAATTCATTAACGACACCACCATTCTGGTCGGTGCCGATGGCAAGGAGGCCTGATCATGTTGAGCAAACTGATGGGCTGGATTGACTATCGCTTTCCGCTTACTGCCATGTACAACGACCACATGGCCAAGTATCCGGCTCCGAAGAACCTGAACTTCTGGTATTTCTTCGGTTCGCTGGCCATGTTGGTGCTGGTTAACCAGATCATCACCGGCATCTGGCTGACCATGAACTACAACCCCTCTGCGGAAGGTGCGTTTGCCTCCGTCGAGTACATCATGCGGGATGTGGAGTATGGCTGGCTGCTACGTTACATGCACTCTACCGGTGCCTCTGCCTTCTTCGTGGTGGTCTACCTGCATATGTTCCGAGGTATGATTTACGGCTCTTACCAGAAGCCGCGCGAGCTGCTGTGGATTTTCGGCATGCTGATCTTCCTGGTGCTGATGGCGGAAGCCTTTATGGGCTACTTGCTGCCCTGGGGACAGATGTCATTCTGGGGGGCCCAGGTCATCATTTCGCTGTTTGGTGCCATTCCGGTCATCGGTGACGATCTTACCCTGTGGATCCGTGGTGACTACGTTATCTCTGGTGCGACCCTGAACCGCTTCTTCGCGCTGCACGTCATCGCGTTGCCGCTGGTTTTGGTGATGCTGGTTGCGATGCATATCCTGGCGCTGCACGAAGTGGGCTCCAACAACCCGGATGGCATCGATATCAAGAAGCACAAGGACGAGAACGGCTGGCCGCTGGATGCGGTGGCATTCCATCCTTACTTCACCGTCAAGGATATGATCGGTGTCGCTGGCTTCCTGTTCTTCTTCTGCGCCATCATTTTCTTCAAGCCGGATATGTGGGGTTACTTCCTCGAGAAGCCGAACTTTGAAGTGGCCAACGGCCTGAAGACTCCGGCTCACATCGCGCCTGTGTGGTACTTCACCCCCTTCTACGCGATTCTGCGTGCGGTACCTGACAAGCTGCTTGGCGTCATCATGATGGGCCTCTCTATTGTGGTGTTGTTCCTGCTGCCCTGGCTGGATCGCTGCAAGGTGCGTTCAGTACGCTATCGCAGCAAGCTGCACAAGCTGAACATCGCCCAGTTTGTGGTCTGCTTCATCATTCTGGGGGTGCTGGGTGTACTGCCGTCGACGCCGACTCTGACGCTGGTTGCCCAGATCTGTACCTTGGGTTATTTCGGTTTCTTCGTGCTGTTGTTCTTCTACAGCAAAAACGAACGCACCAAGCCGCTGCCGGAGAGGGTGACATTTAAATGAAAAAAATAATATTTGCAGTGCTGACCCTGCTGCCCTCTCTGGTGTTTGCCGCTGGAGGTGCGGTTGCACTGGACAAGGCCAATTACGATCTGAGTGACAAGGCATCCCTGCAACGCGGAGCTGCCACCTTCATGAATTATTGTGCCGGCTGCCACTCTACCCAGTACCAACGCTACAACCGGGTTGCTGCCGATCTGGAGATCCCTGAGGATCTGATGAAGGAGAACCTCATTTTCACCGACGCCAAAGTGGGTGATCTGATGAAGAGTGCCATGTCTGAGAAGGATGCCGCCAAGTGGTTTGGTGCGCCGCCTCCCGACCTGACTCTGGTTGCCCGAGTACGTGGTGCGGACTGGATTTACACTTATCTGCGTTCTTTTTACGTGGATCCGACCCGTCCGTTTGGTGTGAATAACGTGGTGTTCCCGTCAGTGGGCATGCCCCATGTGCTGGAGCCGCTGCAGGGGACTCCCCGTGCCGAGTTCGCGACTCACATGGTCGATGGCGTCGAGACCCAGCAGGTTGTCAGCATCAAATCTGACGGCAACGGTGAAATGGATGACGAAGAGTATGATAAGACGGTACTGGATCTGGTAAACTTCTTGGTCTACTCGGCTGAACCGGTACAACAGGAGCGTGAACGCATGGGCTTCTGGGTGCTTGGCTTCATCGTGATCTTCTTCATCTTCACTGTGCTGTTGAAGAAGGAATTCTGGCGCGACGTTCACTAAGCGACCAGATCCGGGTAATATAATGCACGGCAATGAAGACCAAGATGCTTCATTGCCGTTTCTGCTTTTTTATGACGGGAGGGTTCAATGGCTGTAGCTGCCAATAAGCGTTCGGTAATGACGCTGTTTTCCGGTGCCAACGATATGTTCAGCCATCAGGTGCGTATTGTCCTGGCGGAGAAGGGTGTTAGTGTGGATATCTGTCAGGTTGACCCAGCCAATCTGCCGGATGAGCTGGCCGAGCTGAACCCGTACAACTCTGTACCGACCCTGGTTGATCGTGAGCTGGCGCTCTACACCTCGCGCATCATCATGGAGTATCTGGATGAGCGCTTCCCGCATCCGCCCCTGATGCCTGTTTACCCGGTTGCCCGCGGTAACAGCCGTCTGATGATGCACCGCATCGAGCTGGACTGGTACTCCCTGGCCGACAAGATCATGGCCGGTACCGATGCTGAAGTGGCACGCAACGAACTGCGTGACAACCTGCTGGCCATCGCGCCGATCTTCGGTGAAATGCCCTATTTCATGAGCGAAGAGTTCGGTCTGGTGGATTGCTACATGGCACCGCTGCTGTGGCGTCTGCCGAGCCTTGGCATCGACCTGACCGGTCGTGGCGCCAAAGAGCTGAAGGCCTACATGGTTCGTCTGTTCGAGCGTGAGTCCTTCCAGGCTTCCCTGACCGAAGCCGAACGCGAGATCCGTGCTGGCGTATGAGCATGGAACCGACAATGACACCGAGCCGCCCGTACTTGTTACGGGCGTTCTTTGACTGGTTGCTGGACAACGATCTGACCCCTCATCTGGTGGTCAACGTCAACATTCCCCATGTGATGGTGCCGATGCAGTTTGCTCAGGACGGGCAAATTGTACTGAATATCGCGCCCCGAGCCGTGATGCAATTTCACATGGATAACGAGGCTATCAGCTTCAGTGCCCGTTTTGGCGGGGTATCCCAGCAGGTCTATATCCCGATGGCGGCCGTGCTGGCTATCCATGCCCGGGAGAACGGCGTGGGCACCATGTTCCCGCCTGAGCCGGGTTACGATATCTGGCTGGAGCAGGCTGAAGCGCCGGTGGAGCCTGAGCCGGAACCGCCGCGTCCAAGCGGTCGTCCGACCCTGAAGGTGATCAAATAAAAAACGCAGCCGATTGGCTGCGTTTTTTTATGTGCGGTCGGGCTTAGTTCTGGGCGAATTCGAAGGCCTTGATCACGCGCTTCACGCCGGTGACATGGCGGGCGATGTTGACTGCCTGCTCTCCCTCCTGGCGAGTCACCAGACCAATCAGGAACACCTCGCCGTTCTCGGTGACCACCTTGACCTTGGTGCTGTCGAAGTTCTTGGTGCCGAACATGTCGGCTTTCACCTTGGAGGTGATCCAGGAGTCATTGCTGCGGGTGGTGAAACTGGCAGGTTGGCCGATGCGCAATTCGTTGTAGACGTGGCGGACCCCTTCGATGCGACTGACAATTTTGCCCGCCTCAATCTTGTAAACGTCAGAAGGTGTCTGGCCGACCAGCAGGACGCGGCCATTGTTGCTGTAGACGCTGATCTTGCTGGCTGCGCTGAGGGGTTTGTTGTCGGCCAGCAGATTGGCCGCTTTCAGCTCGATGGTCTGGTCATCCCACTGCGCGCCCAGGGTTCGGCGATCGCCAGAGGCCTTGGCAGTCCCTGCGGCGCCGCCAACAACCAGGGCTGCGCAGCCTTGCAGCAGCAGGGTGCTAACCAGCAGACCGAGCAGGATAGTGTGCTTTTTCATGGTTTCAATCTTCCTGTTGCGGGAAAAGTGTCTGGTCGATGAGATCACACAGGCAGTGCAGGGTCAACAGGTTCACTTCCAGAATGCGAGGGCGACGGGCGGAGGGAACACGGATCTCCACATCGTTCGGGCCGAGCAGACCAGCCATTTCGCCACCGTCACCCCCGCTCAGCACCACTATGGTCATGTCGCGGGAGAGGGCGGCTTCGGCGGCCTTGATCAGGCTACGGCTGTGGCCGGAGGTGGTGATGACCACCAGAATGTCGCCAGGCTGGCCCAGCGCGCGGATCTGCTTGGCATAGACCTCTTCAAAACCGTGGTCGGTGGCGATGGCGCTGATGGTCGCCATGTCCGGGGTCAGGGCCATGCCGGGCAGGGAGGGGCGCTGGGTCTCGTAGCAGTTGACCAGCTCGGAGATGAACAGTTGCGCCAGTGCGGCAGAAGGACCGTTACCGCATGCCAGCACCTTGTGGCCATTGAGCAGGCAGATGGTGATCATCTGGGCTGCAGTATGGATGGCATCCGGCAGCGCCTCGGCGGCGGCTATCTTGGTCTGGATGCTTTCGGTGTAGTTCTCTTTGATGCGGTCAGTCATAGGGTCCTCTTAAAATGCGTTCTGGATCCAGGCTGGCTGGTCGCCCTCGAACGCAATCACATCGAATCGGCAGGCCTGATTGGCCTCGTTGATGGCATGTTGCTTCAAATAGTGGCGCGCTGCCAGCATGATCTTGTGCTGTTTGCTGCGGGTGACCGAGCTGGCGGCCCCGCCATGGCTGCCGGTGGCCCGGTAGCGCACCTCAACAAACACCAGGGTCTGGCCCTGGTGCATGATGAGATCTATTTCACCGCCACGACAGCGGTAGTTGCGAGCTACCGGTTGCAGGCCCCGAGCCTGCAACCAGCGTTCAGCGACTTGTTCAAAGTGCTGTCCCTTGCTCGTTGGTGAGGGGAACAGGCTCGGCAACTGCTGGCGTATCCGTTTCCATAGTTCCTTCATTGGAGGGCTCCTCCAGTTGCTGAACGGCGTTCTCGTCGACCAGCTTGCCGTTCTGGTAAGTACCCCAGCTCAGCATCCGCACGATATTGCCCTGGGCATCCACGCTCAGCTGACCGCTCATGCCGGCCTGCTGCATGCCACCTACCTTGCGCATCTGCTGCAGGTTCTCAGCCAGGCTGACGGCATCGTAGCCCATGGCAAACAGACGCAGCAGGTCGCCCTGGGTCTGCGGCCAGAGCAGGGCGATCTGCTCGCGCTGTTTCTCGTAGCCACCCAGCAGCAGCGGCATATCGGCGATATGCATGCCGTTGAGCTCGGAGGCGACCTCGGTGGCTGCGCTGTCGTAGCCGCGGGAGCTGGTGTAGATGGGCAGGCTTCCCATCGGATTGACCGAGACATCCACGTAGGGCTTGATCATCCGGGTTTCCAGGCTGTTGGCCACCACATAAACGGCATCGATGCTGCGCGGTGCGGCATCAGAGAGTTGCACTACCTCGCCAGCACGGGCGGTAGAGCGGCCGCTCAGGGCATTCTTGACCATCCCCTGTACTTCGTTGCGGGCACCGAAGGTGGCAACGACTGGCTTATCCTGGCTCAGGGTGGCCCAGCTTTGCTCAAACGCTTTGATACTGCTGTAACCGATCCGACCCTGGGCGGCGATCAGCAGCGGTTTACGGTAGCCCTGGGTGTAAAGGTACTGGGCTGCCTGCGCGGCATCTGCGGCGGCAGAGAGGGAGAAGTAGTAGGTGGTGTCGTTGACGACCGGCTTGTCCAGCTCGTTGAGTGCCAGCACCGGCACGGTCGGATTGGCCTTGAGTAGCTCCTCGACCCGATCTTTCAGCAGCGGGCCGATGATCATGTCTGCCCCTTCCTGAATCGCCTGCTTGTAAAGGTCGCCGGTCGACTTGCTCTGGGTGTCGTAGAAGTTCAGGGTGAATTGCCCCTGATTTTCCTTATAAGACATCAGCATACCATTACGGATGGCTGCGCCCTGCGGCTCCAGATTGCCGGAGAGGGGCAGCAGCACAGCGATCTGTTGCACCGAGGTGCTGGCAGTGGCCGCCAGATCGCCCAATCCTGCCGGCATATCTTTCTGGGCCGGATGGTTGGGGAAGTCACGCTTCCAGCCTGCCAGTTGGCGGGCCAGCAAGTTCGGCTGGGCGCCAAACTCGTTGACCAGTGCCGCCAGTCGTAGCCAGCCGGTGGTCACATCAGGGGCCGGAGCCTCTTCCAGCGCTTGCAGGGTGGAAGGGGTCATGCTTTTGAGCAACGACCAGATTTGCTGATGGTTGGTCGCCTGCTCGCTCTGATTGAGGTAGGGCTCCAGTGCAATCAATGACTTGGCTGCGCCAAACTTGTTATTGATGTCGAGCTGCAGCACTACGCGCTGGCGATACCAATCCTTCTGGGTATCGGCATCCAGCAGCACCTCAGGTTTGCCTTCCAGCAGGATCAGCGCCTGATTGGCGTGGCCTTGCGCCAGCAACAGATGGGCTTGCAGTAGTTGCAACTGCGCCTTCTGAACGGGATCCTTGGCCTGCTTCTGCAATTGCTGGAACAGCGCCGAGGCCGGTTTGGCCTGGCCCAGCGCCAGATAGCTGCGTGCCGCCAGCATCTGCCAGGTAAAGGCCTCGGCCGGCTTGGCGGGATCCACCTGCTCAAGATACCACTGGGCATTCTTGGTCAGATTGGAGAACGCAGAGGGCATGCCTGACTGCCCTGACGGTTGAGTGGGCTCCGACGCACAGGCGGCGAGCAGTACTGCCGCGAGTATGATGCCGAAGAGTCGTGATACACTTAGCTGCTTTGTAACCCGGTTCAAGTTCATTCCCCGACCAGTGTTGAAGTTCCCCATAGTGTAAACGGGCCAATATGGCGACACAATTGTCGGGGCACTCGGAGATCCCATGAGTGACATCCCAACCCTGTATATAGTCCCCACTCCGATCGGCAATCTGGCGGACATCACCCAGCGTGCATTGGACATTTTACGCAGTGTCGATCTGGTGGCCGCCGAAGATACCCGTCATACCGGTATCCTGCTCAGCCACTACCAAATCTCGGTGCCGACCTTCGCCCTGCACGATCACAACGAGCAGCAGAAAGCCGATGTGCTGATCGGCCGGATCAAAGAGGGCAAGAGTGTTGCGCTGGTCTCCGATGCCGGCACCCCGCTCATCAGCGACCCCGGTTATCACTTGGTCACCCGCTGTCGTGAAGCCGGGGTAAAGGTGGTGCCGCTGCCCGGTCCCTGTGCTGCCATCACCGCGCTAAGTGCGGCCGGTCTGCCCACCGATCGCTTTGCCTTTGAAGGCTTCCTGCCCGCCAAGAGCAAGGGGCGTGACGATCGCCTGCAAGCCGTTATTGAAGACACCCGCTCGCTGGTGTTTTACGAATCGCCGCGCCGTGTGCAGGATACAGTAGAAGCGATTGCTCGCATTCTCGGCGAGCGTCAGGTGGTGGTGTGCCGCGAGCTGACCAAGACCTTCGAGTCAATTCATGGTCTGCCTGCCTCTGAAATGCTGGCCTGGCTTGGTGAGGATGACAACCGTTGCCGCGGCGAGATCGTGCTGGTCGTGAGTGGTGCCTCCAAAGATGAAGAGGATCTGCCAGCCGAGGCGATCCGTACTCTGGGTCTGCTGGTGACTGAGCTGCCACTGAAAAAAGCGGCTGCCCTGACCGCCGAGGTCCACGGCGTGAAAAAGAATGCCCTCTACAAATATGGTCTCGAGCACTATTGAGCGGATGAAATAGGCTGGCAGACTGCTTTTTGACCTGTGCAATCCCCCGAACCGTCGAGCATTCAGCATGTAAACGGGGGGCAAAGCGCGATAAATGGCTGTAAACGGGAATTGCCGGTTTACCCCGTGCGTATCGCAAGGCTATAATCCGCGCCTCGGAGTTGGCTAGGCAATCGCTGCTTCGTCGTTGTGTCCCTCGGGACAGACGGGCGGAGGGGAGGAAAGTCCGGGCTTCACAGGGCAGGGTGCCAGGTAACGCCTGGGGGGCGTGAGCCTACGACCAGTGCAACAGAGAGCAGACCGCCGATGGCCCGCAAGGGATCAGGTAAGGGTGAAAGGGTGCGGTAAGAGCGCACCGCGCGACTGGCAACAGTTCGTGGCACGGTAAACTCCACCCGAAGCAAGACCAAATAGGCCCCTATTGGCGCGGCCCGCGTTGGGGGCGGGTAGGTTGCTTGAGCCAGCGAGCGATTGCTGGCCTAGAGGAATGATTGCTACCCGGGGCAACCCGGTACAGAACCCGGCTTACAGGCCGACTCCGACCTCATTCCGAAGAGCCCCGCGATTTATCGCGGGGCTCTTTTTTATGCATGAGAAAATATGGCTTCGTTGGCAAGATATTTTCGACCTTGTCATTTTGCATGAAAATATATGTTTTAAATCAATCGAATAGTTTTGTATTTGGCACGATGGCAGCGATAGATGGTGATAGAACCCAGGATGGTTGTTCGCACCCACATATTGTGTGTGTTCTCAGTTCATTCACTTATTTCAATTAATCACCAGAGTTTAACGCCAAATAACTTGTGGAAAATCAACCCACTCAATCCGCAGCATGCAATTGCTGCGTCAATATGTTCCCTCTGCCTCATCTCCTTGCTTGAAAAGCCCCCTGCACGTCCTTAAACTTCAAGGTGGGGAAAAGTGGATCAAAGTGGTTTTTAGAGGGGCAATCTGCCTGCTCACTCACCTTCAGGGACTGCAATTTGTTGCGTGGCGCTCATGCCATCAGCCTGGACAGTAAAGGGCGGCTGGCAATTCCGACCAAATTTCGTGATTGGCTGCGCGATGAAAGCGACGGCCAGCTGGTCTGCACCATCGATATTGCCCATCCCTGTCTGCTGCTTTATCCCCTGAATGAATGGGAAGAGGTCGAGCGCAAGCTCAAGACTCTCTCCAGCATGAATCCGCAAGAGCGCCGTTTGCAGCGCCTGCTGCTGGGACATGCAACTGAATGCGAGCTGGATGGCAATGGCCGTCTGCTGCTCAGTCAGCCACTGCGCAACCATGCGGGGCTGGACAAGAAAATTATGCTGGTGGGCCAGCTCAACAAGTTTGAGTTGTGGGATGAAGCCCGCTGGCAACAACAGGTCAATGACGACATCTTGGGTCTGCCCGGGGACGATTGGGCAAGCTCACCACGACTACAGGATTTCTCTTTATAAATGACCCAAGCCGCTGAACACATCACAGTGCTGCTGCACGAAGCCGTTGAAGGTCTGGCCATCAAGCCGGACGGTGTCTACGTCGACGGTACTTTTGGCCGTGGTGGTCATTCTCGTCTGATCCTGCAGCACCTTGGCCCGAATGGCCGCCTGATCGCCATCGACCGCGACCCGCAGGCGATCGCCGAAGCGGCCAAGATCCAGGATCCCCGCTTCGAAATCGTGCACGGCCCCTTCTCCGGCATCGCCTCCTATCTGGATGAGCGCGGTTTGCTGGGCAAGGTGGATGGCTTCCTGCTGGATCTGGGGGTCTCTTCACCCCAACTGGATGATGCCGAGCGCGGCTTCAGCTTTATGAAAGATGGTCCGCTCGATATGCGGATGGACCCCACTTCCGGCCAGAGCGCCGCCGAGTGGCTTGCCAAGGCCGATGTGGATGATATCGCCTGGGTGCTGAAGACCTTCGGTGAGGAGCGCTTTGCCAAGAAGATCGCCCGCGCCATCGTCCACGACCGGGTGACCGAGCCTTACGTGCGTACCCGTCAGCTGGCTGAGATGATTGCCCGGGTCAATCCGAGCAAGGAGAAGGGCAAGCATGCGGCAACCCGCAGTTTCCAGGCCATCCGCATCTATATCAACAGCGAGCTGGACGAGATCGAAACCGCGCTCAACGGTGCATTGGACGTGCTGGCACCACATGGCCGTCTGTCTGTGATCAGCTTCCACTCGCTGGAAGACCGGCTGGTGAAACACTTCATTCGCAAGCACGAGAAGGGGCCTGAAGTGCCCTACGGCATTCCCTTGACCGAGGCCCAGCTGGCTGGCGGTCGCAAATTGAAGTCGGTCGGCAAGGCGCTCAAGCCTTCTGATCATGAGGTCTCTGAAAACACCCGTTCGCGCAGCTCGGTGCTGCGGGTCGCCGAGCGGCTGGCGGAGTAAGCGATGAGCGAAGTACGTGTCCACCTAGCCAAGGAGATCGTTGCCGATCTCTGGCGGCACAAGCTGCAGATTTTTCTGTCGGTTGCCGTACTGGTGACCGCGTTTGCCGTGATCCTGGTGACCAACATGACCCGTGGCCTCACCGCCAAACAGAATGACCTAATGGCGGAAGAGGATCGCCTCAATATCGAATGGCGCCACCTCTTGCTGGAGCAGGGCACTCTGGCGGAACACTCCCGGGTCGCCACGCTGGCCATGGACAAGTTGCAAATGGGTCGCCCTCTGGTGACCACCGAGAAGGTAATTACTCTGCCATGAAACGGAAGGCTACAGCCAAAACCGCTAAAGCGAACGTTAAAGCGCCATCTATCTATCCGTGGCGCTTCCGCACGCTGGTCGTATTCATCGGCATCGCCTTTGTCGGGCTGATCCTCCGTCTGGCCTGGATCCAGGTGATCAATCCGGATCGTCTGCGTCAGGAGGGGGACATGCGCTCTCTGCGAACCACCTCCACCCAGGCGGTGCGCGGCATGATCACCGATCGCAATGGTGAACAGCTGGCTGTTTCCGTTCCGGTCGAGGCGGTCTGGGCCGATCCCAAGACTGTGCACGAGTCCGGCGCTATCCACAATGAGCGGGCTTGGATGGCGCTCTCAGCAGTCCTCAAAATCGATATCAATACTCTCAAGCAACGTATAGCCAACCCCAGCAAGCGCTTCGTCTATCTGCAGCGTCAGGTAACGCCCGCTGTCTCTGAATACATCAAGGGGCTCAAGCTGGGTGGTGTCTATCTGCGTCCCGAGTCGCGCCGCTTCTATCCGACTGGCGAAATCAGTGCCCACCTGGTGGGGGTAACCAACATCGATGGCAACGGGATCGAGGGGATCGAGCGCAGCTACAACGAGTGGCTGACGGCGACACCGGGCGAGATGCGGGTGCGCAAGGACCGGCAGGGCAGGGTCATCGAGCGTCTTGGTATCGTCAAAGAGGGCAAGAACGCCAACGATCTGCAGCTCAGCATCGATCAGCGGGTGCAAGCATTGGCCTACCGTGCCCTCAAGCGGGCAACCGACGAGAACAAGGCAACGTCCGGCTCCATGGTGATGCTGGATATCAAGACCGGCGAAGTGCTCGCCATGGTCAATACCCCCTCCTATAACCCGAACAACCGCGGCCAGTATCAGAGTTTCCGGGTACGCAACCGGGTGGTGACCGATACCTACGAGCCGGGCTCCACAGTCAAGCCGCTGATTTTGCTAAGTGCCTTGCAGGCGGGTGTCACCAGCTGGAAGGATTTCATTCCCGGTGGCCCGCTCTTTATTGGTGCCAAGCAGATCAAGGACGTCAGTATTCACAAGGCGACCAACCTTTACGATATCCTGCGCTACTCCTCCAACATCGGCATGTCGCGCATCGCGCTACGGATGCCGGCCCAAGAGATGATCAACACCCTCAGTATGTTCGGTTTCGGCATGGATACCGGCAGCGGACTGATGGGCGAGAGCGGTGGTATGTTGCCTCAGCGTCGGCGCTGGTCCGATATCGAGCGGGCGACCCTTTCATTTGGTTATGGTCTGCGGGTTACCCCGCTGCAACTGGCTTCCGCCTACGCCACCTTGGCCAACAAAGGCAAGCGAGTGCCCATCTCCATCGTCAAGGTGACCACGCCGCCCAAGGGTGAGCAGGTGATCGACCACAACAACGCCTCCGCCATGCTGCAGGCGCTGGAGTACGTGGTCGACAACGCTATTCCCAAAGCCAAGATTCCGGGTTATCGGGTCGGTGGCAAGAGTGGTACCGCCAAGGTCGCCGTTGCCGGAGGCTACGGCAAGGATTACATGGCCTGGTTTGCCGGTTTTGCCCCTGCCAGTAATCCCCGTTTCGTCATGGTGGTGGTGATTAACGAGCCAAAAGGCAGTGCTTACTATGGCGGTGCCGTGGCGACCCCGCCGTTTGCAGAGGCCATGGGCGGGGTACTGCAACTCTTCAACATTCGTCCTGACGCGGTGCCCACAGCGGTGCCCGCCAAACTTGCCCGTACGGAGGCTCCTCTTGTCCCGCGCACTTGATGCATTACTGCGCCCCTTCGGTATCCAGGCGCCGGCGCTCACTCTGACCGATATCCAGCTGGATAGTCGGCGGGTTGGCCCCGGCTCGCTCTTCGTGGCTATTTGCGGTCATCAGGTGGATGGCAGACGTTTCATCGAACAGGCGGTTGCTCAGGGAGCGACCGCTGTTGTGTTTGAGGAGGATGGTGAATTTATCCCACCATCGACTCCGGTTCCCTGTATCGGGATGCGGGATCTGCCCGCTCACCTCTCTGCTCTTGCGGGCTATTTCTACGATCAGCCAGCCCAAAAATTGGATCTGGTCGGGATCACCGGCACCAACGGCAAGAGCACTACCGCTTTGCTGGTCGCCAACTGGCGCACCCTGCTGGGTGGTAAGGCCGGGGTGATGGGCACCATCGGCAACGGCCTGTTTGGCCATCTGATCGAAGCGGAAAATACCACTGGCAGCGCCGTGCAGGTACAAGCCAATCTGGCTGCGCTGCAAGAGCAGGGGGCGGATCTGGTGGCGATGGAGGTCTCCAGCCATGGTCTGGTGCAGCACCGTGTCGCCGCGCTGCCCTTTTCCGCCGCTGTCTTTACCAACCTGAGCCGGGATCACCTCGACTACCACGGCACCATGGAAGCCTATGGCGCGGCCAAGGAGCAGCTGCTGCAGCTGGTCGACGAGTCGAATGCGGTGATTAACCGAGATGACGAATTGGGTGCCAAGTGGCTCGAAAAATACCCGGCAGCGGTGGCTTTCAGTGTGAATGGCCCGATTGAACACCATTTTGGCCGTCAATTAACGGCGCAGCAGCTCGATTTTCACCAGCAAGGTTTTCGCGCGCAGATTAACTCCAGCTGGGGGAATGGTGTATTATCCGCCCCCTTGCTCGGGCGCTTCAACGTCAGCAATGTGCTGGCGGCGATGGGCGTAATGCTGGTGCTCGGTTACGACTTCCATGAGCTACTGGCAACTGCCCCGAAATTGCAGCCAGTGACCGGTCGTATGGAGTGTTTCGGCGGTGGTGATACGCCGCTGGCGGTGGTCGATTACGCCCACACCCCTGATGCGCTGGAAAAGGCATTGCAGGCCCTGCGGGTGCACTGCACCGGCCAGCTTTGGTGTCTGATTGGCTGTGGTGGCGACCGCGATCGCGGCAAGCGTCCCATGATGGCCGCCATGGCCGAGCAGTATGCGGATCGCGTGATCCTGACCGACGACAATCCCCGTACCGAGGAGCCGGCCCGGATCATGGCCGACATGGTGGCGGGTCTTCGCGATCCTGCTGCGGTGCAGGTGGAGCACGACCGGGTCAAGGCGATTGCGCTGGCCATCGGTCAGGCGAGCAAGCAGGACATCATCCTGGTGGCCGGTAAGGGCCATGAGGATTATCAGATCATTGGAACCGACAAGCGGCACTACAGCGACCGGGAAACCGTCGCGGCCGCCTTGCACACATTATTGGAGTCATTCAAATGATGACCCTCAGGCTTGCCGAGCTGGCGCAGGTACTCGATGCCCGTCTGATTGGTGACGATGGCGAGATCACCGTTGTCAGTACCGACACCCGCACTTTGGGCGCGGGTGCCCTGTTCGTTGCCCTGCGCGGCGAGCGTTTCGATGCCCACGATTTTTGCGAGCAGGCTGTTCAGGCAGGGGCCTCTGCTCTGCTGGTCGAGCGTGAGCTGCCGCTGGCCATTCCCCAGCTGGTGGTGGCGGACAGCCTCAAGGGGCTGGGCCGACTCGGCAAGCTGGTGCGCGAGCGCATCAATCCGAAAGTGCTGGCCATTACCGGCAGCTGCGGCAAGACCACGGTGAAGGAGATGGCAACTGCCATCCTGCGCAACGAAGGGGAAGTGCTGGCCACCGCTGGCAACTTCAACAATGAGGTGGGCGTGCCGCTCACCCTGCTGCGCCTCGAGCCGCAACACCAGTTTGCGGTGATGGAGCTGGGAGCAAACCACAAGGGCGAAATCGCTTGGACTACCTCGCTGGCCAAGCCCGATGCCGCCATCATCAACAACGTCGCAGCTGCCCATCTTGAGGGCTTCGGCTCTCTTGAGGGGATCTACCACGCCAAGAGCGAAATTTTTGAGGGCTTGAGCGAAGGCGGCACCGCCATCGTCAACGCCGACAACGAATTCTGGCCGAAGTGGCGCGAGCGTGGCATTCGCTGCGCCTTCTCCATCGAGGATCAGAGCCAGCCGTTCCATGCTCGCGATGTGGTTCTCAACGCTCAGGGTTGTGCCGAGTTCGTCATGGTAACCCCGCAGGGTGAGGTGAGCCTGACTCTGGCGATCCCCGGCCGCCATAACGTGGCCAATGCGCTGGCTGCCGCCGCGGGCTGTCTGGCCCTCGGCGCATCCCTCGACTCCGTCAAGGTGGGGCTGGAGCAGATGGCACCGGTCAAGGGACGCTTCTGCGTCCAGCGCTGGGGCGGTCTGACTCTGGTGGATGATACCTACAATGCCAGCGTGGAGTCCGTGCTGGCGGGCATCGATGCCTTGACCGCCATGAGCGGCTTTAAGGTGCTGGTGTTTGGCGACATGCGGGAACTGGGTGAGGAGTCTGCCGAGCAACATGCCCGGGTTGGCCGTCATGCCCGCGAGTGCGGTCTGGATGCCGTGCTGACAGTAGGGGAACATAGTCGCTATACCGCAGATGCCGCGGCTGGCCGACATTTCGATAACAAGGCGTCGTTGTTTGAAGTGCTTGCGCAAATGATAAATACACATCAGGAAATTTCGATTCTGGTCAAGGGTGCCCGTGGCTCCCGCATGGAAGATATCGTCGAGATGGTCAAAGGCCATCAGGAGTCAGCCACATGCTAGTCTGGCTGGCCGAACTGCTCACCCCGCACTTCACCTTCTTCAACGTCTTCTCCTACCTGACGTTTCGCGCCATCCTGTCGATCATTACCGGTCTGGGAGTTGCGCTCTGGATGGGGCCGCGCCTCATTCGTCGCCTGCAGATCCTGAAGTTCGGTCAGGTGATCCGCAACGATGGTCCCGAGTCCCACCTCAGCAAGCGGGGCACTCCGACCATGGGTGGTCTGATGATCATTGCTGCGATTTTCACGTCTGTGCTGCTCTGGTGCCGCCTCGACAACCCCTATGTCTGGCTGGTGCTGTTTGTGCTGGGTGCCTATGGCGCCATCGGCTTTGCCGACGACTACCTTAAGGTGGTGCGCAAGAATACCGACGGCCTGATCGCCCGCTGGAAGTACTTCTGGCAATCCGCCGTTGCGCTGGGAGTGGCTGTATTCCTCTACGTCACGGCCACCCATGATGGTCAGACCCAGCTGGTGGTGCCCTTCCTCAAGGATGTGATGCCGCAACTTGGCCTGATGTTTATCCTGCTCACCTATTTCGTCATTGTTGGTACCTCCAACGCGGTCAACCTGACCGATGGTCTGGATGGCTTGGCCATCATGCCGACCGTGATGGTGGCGGGCGGCTTTGCGTTTATCGCCTGGGCAACCGGCAACGTCAACTTCGCCAGTTACCTGCATATTCCCTATGTTCCCTATACCTCCGAGCTGGTGATCGTCTGTACTGCCATCGTCGGGGCAGGTCTGGGCTTTCTCTGGTTCAACACCTATCCGGCACAGGTCTTCATGGGGGACGTCGGTTCCCTGGCATTGGGCGGCGCGCTCGGCACCATCGCCGTGCTGGTACGCCAGGAGTTCCTGCTGGTGATCATGGGCGGTGTCTTCGTGATGGAGACTGTCTCGGTGATCCTGCAGGTGGGGTCTTACAAGCTGCGCGGCGTGCGGATCTTCCGCATGGCGCCGATCCATCACCACTACGAGAAGAAGGGCTGGCCGGAGCCGCGCGTTATCGTGCGTTTCTGGATCATCACCCTCGTGCTGGTGCTGCTGGGTCTTGCCACCCTGAAGGTGAGGTAAGGCCATGGTCATCGTTATCGGACTCGGCAAAACCGGACTCTCCTGCGTCGACTACTTCCTCGGCCGTGGTGTCACCCCACTGGTGATGGACACTCGCGCCAACCCGCCCGGCAAGGATCAACTACCTGCCGAGGTGGAACTCATTTACGGGCTGGATGGTGAGCGACTCAAACAGGCGCATATGATCGTCGCGAGCCCGGGCATTGCCCTGGCTACCCCTGAATTGAAAGCGGCTGCCGAATGTGGTGTGCAGATCGTCGGCGATATCGAGTTGTTCGTTCGCGAGACCGAGACACCGGTCATCGCCATCACAGGTTCCAATGGCAAGAGCACTGTCACGACCCTGGTGGGTGAGATGATTGCCGAAGCCGGGCTCAAGGTGGGCGTGGGCGGCAATATCGGTACGCCTGCGCTGGAGCTGCTCAAGCAGCCGATGGATCTCTGCGTACTGGAGCTATCCAGCTTCCAGTTGGAGACCACTCACAGCCTGCGTGCTGCCGCCTCTGTGGTGCTGAACCTCTCTGAAGATCACATGGATCGCTATCAGGGTATGGCCGACTACCGTGCCGCCAAGATGGAGATCCATCAGCACTCCAAACACATTCTGGTCAATCGCGACGATCCCCAGACTTTGCCCGATGTGGGTCAGGTGTGGCAGAGCTTCGGTCTTGACTGCAATGGCTATGGCCGCTGCCTGCTGGATGGCCGCTACTGGTTGACCCTGCACGGCGAGCCGCTGCTGGCGGTGGACGAGATGAAGATCGTCGGTGCCCACAATCAGGCCAACGCGCTGGCCGCCATGGCGCTGTGCGATGCGGTCGGCATTCCCCGCGCTGCCCAGCTCACCGTGCTGCGCCGCTTTGAAGGCTTGCCCCACCGTGCCCGTTTCGTGCGCGAAGTGAACGGGGTGCGCTGGATCAACGACTCCAAAGCCACCAACGTGGGAGCTACGCTAGCTGCCGTTGCCGGTGTGCGCGAGTCGGTCAAGGGGCGCCTGTTGCTGCTGGCCGGTGGTCAGGGCAAGGGGCAGGATTTTGGCCCGATCCAGGTGCTGCTGGGCAACCAGATCGATCACATGTACTGCTTCGGTCAGGATGCCGAGGTGCTGCTGGCGCTGGGTGAGCAGACCGAACGGGTGGCCGACCTGGCCGCTGCGGTTGCCAAGGCGGCTGCCGATGCCAAGCCCGGTGACTGGGTGCTGCTGGCGCCAGCCTGTGCCAGCCTCGATCAGTTCAAGTCGTTCGAGGTGCGTGGCGATCGCTTTACCGAGATGGTGATGGCGCTATGAATGCCCTTCGCGCAGCCGCAGGTCTGTTCCAGCGCTGGCTATTGCCGGCGCGCCCTGCCGGCCTCTATGACCGGCAGTTGGTGTTGCTGGCGCTCTCCCTGATGGCGGTCGGGGTGGTGATCGTGGCATCAGCCTCGATCCCGGAGGGGATCTCCCTGGGGGATGATCCCTTCATGTTTGTGAAGCGTCACGCCATGTTTCTGGTGATGGCGCTCGGTATCTCCTGGTTTGTGTTGCAGGTGCCGATGGCGCGCTGGCAGGAGTACAACGGACCCATGCTGTTGCTGGCCATTCTGCTGCTGGTACTGGTGCTGGTGGTCGGGCGCAATGTCAACGGTGCGGTGCGCTGGCTGCCACTGGGCCCCTTCAACCTGCAGCCGGCCGAGTTTGGCAAGCTGGCCCTATTCGTCTATCTGGCCGGTTATCTGGTGCGGCGTCAGAACGAGGTGCGTGAAGCCTGGCTTGGCTTCCTGAAGCCCTTGGCAGTATTCGGGGTGTTGGCGATCCTGTTGCTGCTGCAACCGGATCTGGGGTCGACCGTGGTGATGTTCGTCACCTCGTTCGGCATGCTGTTTCTGGCTGGCGCCAAACTGTGGCAGTTCATGATCCTTATCGGTGGCGGTCTTGGTGGGGTGATCATGCTGATCATCGTCGAGCCATACCGGATGCGTCGGGTGACCTCTTTTATGGATCCCTGGGCCGATCCGTTTGGCAGTGGCTACCAGTTGACCCAGTCGCTGATGGCGTTTGGCCGTGGCAGCTGGTTTGGCGAAGGGCTCGGCAACTCCATCCAGAAGATGGAGTACCTGCCGGAAGCGCATACCGACTTCGTGTTTGCGATCCTCGGCGAAGAGCTGGGTTACGTTGGGGTACTGGGCGCCCTGTGTCTCATCTTTGCGTTGGCGATCAAGGCGTTGAAGCTGGGGCATCGCGCCCTGCAAGCCGACCGCCTCTATGATGGCTATCTGGCTATCGGTATCGGCATCTGGTTCAGTTTCCAGACTTTCGTCAACGTTGGCGCAGCCAGCGGCATGATGCCGACCAAGGGGTTGACCCTGCCGCTGGTCAGTTACGGCGGCTCGAGTCTCATCATCATGACAGTGGCGGTGAGCATGTTGATTCGAATCGATTTTGAGTTGCGTCAGGCGACTGCCCAGGCGCGGGTGCGGGAGGTTTAGTGAGCAAGACGCTGTTGGTGATGGCAGGTGGTACCGGGGGGCATGTCTTTCCCGGTCTGGCCGTGGCCGATCGACTGAGGGAGCAGGGCTGGACTGTCCACTGGCTGGGGACGGCGGACCGGATGGAGGCGGAGCTGGTGCCCGCCCATGGTTATCCCATCTCCTTCATCGATATTCAGGGGGTGCGTGGCAACGGCATCAAGCGACTGCTGATGGCGCCCTATCGCATCGTCAAATCAATCTTGCAGGCGCGTCAGGTGCTCAAGACTGTTCGCCCGGATGTGGTGCTCGGTATGGGGGGCTTTGCCTCCGGTCCGGGGGGAGTGGCTGCCTGGTTCTCCGGCATCCCGTTGCTGCTCCATGAGCAGAATGCTGCTGCAGGCATGACCAACAAGCTGCTGGCGCGTATTGCCAAGCGGGTGCTGATGGCATTTCCGGGCGCCTTCGCGCCGAGCCGCCGTACCGCCGTGGTAGGCAATCCGGTGCGTCCCGAAGTGGTCGCCCTGCCGGATCCGCAGCTTCGCAGCGAAGCCGAGCCGCTGCATCTGCTGATCGTCGGTGGCAGCCTGGGTGCCCGGGTGCTCAACCAGCAGGTACCCGCTGCGGTGGCGGCGGCTGGTGTGCCTATCGAGGTGCGTCACCAGTGTGGCAAGGGCAATGCCGAGACAGTGTCTGCTGCCTATGCCCAGCACGGCATCAATGCCGAGGTGAGTGAATTTATCAAGGATATGGCCGGCGCCTATGCCTGGGCCGATCTGGTTGTCTGCCGGGCGGGAGCCCTGACGGTATCCGAGGTGGCCGCCGCCGGGGTGGCAGCCATTTTCGTCCCGCTGCCCCATGCAGTGGATGATCACCAGACCCGTAACGCTCTGACTCTGGTCGACGGTGGTGCGGCCGAATTCCTGCCCCAGTCCGAGCTGACCACCACCTCGCTGGCGGCGCGCCTCTCCTGGCTGGCTGGCCGCAGGGAGACCCTGTTTAGCATGGCTCAGGCCGCCCGTCGCGTTGCCATTACCGATGCGGCCGAGCGGGTTGCTGATGAGTGCAAGCGGCTCGCCAGTGGGCAGAGTGGTAAAGATTAATGAGCAAGGTTGCAGTGGTGACTCCGTGCAGCCTTGTACCTGTATGTATTGATGCCGCTGTGCAGCCGAGCTTTGACGGTACATGGCCTGCGGCAGACTAAAGAGATGATTATGACCAAGGTTGAACTGGCAAAACTGCGTACTGTTATCCCCGAAATGCGCCGCGTGCGTCGCATCCATTTTATCGGTATCGGTGGTGCCGGTATGGGCGGGATCGCCGAAGTACTTGCCAACGAAGGGTATCAGGTAACGGGTTCTGATCTGGCTCGCAATGCGGTGACCGAGCGGCTTGAGGCTCTGGGCGCCCATATCTTTACTGGCCACAACGCCGAGCACGTCAACGGCGCCAGCGTGGTGGTGGTTTCTACTGCCATCAAGCAGGACAACCCGGAGTTGCTGGCTGCCCGCGAACTGCGGATCCCGGTAGTACGGCGTGCTGAGATGCTGGCCGAGCTGATGCGTTTCCGGCACGGTATCGCCATTGCCGGTACCCACGGCAAGACCACCACCACCAGTCTGGTGGCGAGCATCTATGCCGAAGCCGATCGCGACCCGACCTTCGTCATCGGTGGCCTGCTCAACAGTGCCGGCACCAATGCCCGCTTGGGAAGCAGCCGCTACCTGATTGCCGAAGCGGACGAGAGCGACGCCTCTTTCCTGCATCTGCAACCGATGGTCTCTATCGTGACCAACATCGAAGCGGATCACATGGACACCTACGGCGGTGACTTCTCCAGGCTGAAGGCCACCTTCATCGAGTTTCTGCACAATCTGCCCTTCTACGGACTGGCGGTGGTCTGCATCGATGATCCGGTGATCCGTGGCATGTTGCCGGAGATTGCCCGCCCGACCCTGACCTACGGTCTCTCTGAAGACGCTGACGTGCAGGTACTGGATTTTGTCCAGACCAACAACCACAGCCGCTTCCGGGTGCGCCGCAAAGAGGCGGGTGAACTGCAGGTCACCCTTAATTTGCCGGGCATTCACAACGCCTTGAACGCCGCCGCGGCGATTGCTGTCGCGACGGAAGACGGTGTCAGCGACGAGGCCATCATCTCTGCGCTGGCCAAGTTTGAAGGTGTCGGCCGTCGCTTCCAGCAGTATGGCGAGTTCGAAACTGGTCGTGGCAAGGCGATGCTGGTGGACGATTACGGCCACCACCCGAGCGAAGTGAAGGTCACTATCAATGCCGCCCGTGCCGGTTGGCCCGAGAAGCGTCTGGTGATGGTGTTCCAGCCGCACCGTTATACCCGCACCCGCGACCTCTACGAGGACTTCGCCGATGTGCTCTCCAAGGTAGACGTGCTGGTGATGCTGGAGGTTTATGCTGCCGGTGAGGAGCCGATCCCGGGCGCTGATGGACGGGCACTGTGCCGCTCCATTCGCTCGCGCGGCAACCTGGAACCCATCTTCGTCGCTACACCGGATGACGTGCCAGCCGTGCTGGCCGACCTGATTGGCGAGGGGGATTTGGTGCTGACTCAAGGCGCCGGGAACGTCGGGGCACTGGCCCGTCGTCTTGGCGAGATGAAATTGAGCATAGATAGCATGAAATCTGGTGCCTGAGGGCCCAATGAGTATTTTGACCGCCAAGCCGGGGCCTATATAATGGCGAACCGGTCTGTCAAAGGCCGGTTTAGCGCGTTACACGGGGATCGAACGGGTGGAGGCAAGGGCACAGGGGCGCACCAAGGGTGGCTTCATCGCAGGGGTGATGTTTTTCCTGCTGGTGATATGGGGCTGCTACCGGACGGCGCTGGATGTTAAAGATTGGCTGACGGATGCCAATCGGTTGCCCATGAGCGAATTGTTGCTGCAAGGGCAACATCAGTATCTGGAGACGGAGGAGCTGCGGTTAGCGGTACTGGATGGTGCCGAATTACGCAACTTCTTCGAGTTGGATGTCAATGAATTGCAGGCAAGGCTCAATGCCTTGCCATGGGTGGCCTCGGTATCGGTACGCAAGAAGTGGCCGAACAAGATCAAGGTCTACCTGACGGAACAGGACGTAGCGGCGCGCTGGAACGGCAACCGCTTCGTCAACACCAAGGGCAAGGTGTTCAGCGCCCCGGATCGGGTCAAGACGCCGCTGATGCAGTTGTCGGGGCCGGATGACCAGGCCGCCATGGTGTTGAAAGAGAGTCGGCAGTACGAGTCGCAACTGGCTGCCAAGGGATACAAGTTGCTGGGAGTGAATCTGACTCCCCGCCATGCCTGGGAGCTGACCCTGGATGGCAATATCAAGCTGTTTCTGGGTCGCAACGACATAGCGCTCAGGTTGCAGCGATTTATCGATGCCTTCCCGGTTATCGAACCCCGTTCGCAGGTTGCGTATGTGGATCTTCGATACGATACCGGTGTGGCAGTTGGCTGGAAGAAGAGCGAAGAGAAAGTGCATGACCAACACCGCAGATAGGAATTTGATTGTCGGACTGGATATCGGCACAACCAAGGTGGCGGTTCTGGTCGGGGAAGTATTGCCGGACGGTGAGCTGAACGTCATCGGTATGGGCAGTCACGCCTCCCGCGGGATGGAGAAGGGTGGGGTCAACGATCTCGACTCCGTGGTCAAGTCATTGCGCCGTGCGGTGGAAGAGGCCGAGATGATGGCCGACTGCCAGATCAGCTCGGTTTATCTGGGTTTGTCCGGCAAGCATATCGACTGCCGCAACGAGACCGGCATGGTGCCCATCTCCGATGAGGAGGTGACCCAGGAGGATGTGGACAACGTGATCCACACCGCCAAGTCGGTTCGCCTCTCCGACGAGCTGCGTGTGCTGCACGTGCTGCCCCAGGAGTTTGCGATCGACTATCAGGAAGGGATCAAGAATCCGGTCGGCCTCTCCGGCGTGCGGATGGCGGCCAAGGTTCACCTGATCACCTGCCACAACGACATGGCTCGCAACATCGAGAAGTGTGTGGAGAAGGTCGGTTTGCGCGTGGATCAACTGATCTTCTCCGCGCTGGCCTCCAGCTATGCCGTATTGACCGAAGACGAGAAAGAGCTGGGTGTCTGCGTGGTGGATATCGGTGGCGGTACCATGGATATGTCGCTGTTTACCGGCGGTGCCCTGCGCCACACCAAGGTGATCCCGTATGCTGGCAGCACTGTGACCAGCGACATCGCCTACGCCTTCGGCACGCCGCCGCTCGACGCGGAAGCGATCAAGGTGCGTTACGGTTGCGCCCTCGGTCGTCTGGTCAGCAAGGAAGACAATATTGAAGTACCCAGTGTCGGTGGTCGCCCGGCGCGCAGCCTGCAACGGCAGACACTGGCTGAAGTGATTGAGCCCCGTTACACCGAGTTGCTCTCCATGGTGAATGATGAGCTGGTGCGGGTACAAAGCGAGTTGAAAGCGCAGGGGGTCAAGCATCAGCTGGCAGCCGGTGTGGTCTTGACCGGCGGCGCTGCCCAGATTGAAGGTATTGTGGAGTGTGCAGAGCAGATCTTCCAGAGCCAGGTCCGGGTGGGAGAGCCCATGAACATACGTGGTTTGAGTGATTACGTGCAGGCACCGGTGTACTCGACTGCGGTCGGGTTGCTGCAATATGGCCGCACCCATCAAGCCACAGGTAGCAACAAAGAATATGCCGCCAAGGCAAGCGTCGGTGGCCTGGTCAAACGGGTTAGCAACTGGCTGCGTGGCGAGTTCTAAGAATTTTGCTGAGTCAGGCAAATAAAGCGGAGAGACAACATGTTTGAATTTATGGATAGCCACACTGACGAAGCCGTCATTAAAGTGATCGGTGTAGGTGGCGGCGGCGGTAACGCTGTCGAGCACATGGTTCGTCAAAATATTGAGGGTGTTGAGTTCATTACCGTCAACACCGATGCCCAGGCACTGCGTAACTCCAGCGCCAACACTACCCTGCAGATCGGCGGTGGCATCACCAAGGGTCTGGGTGCCGGCGCCAATCCGGAAGTTGGTCGTGATGCGGCCATGGAAGATCGCGAAGCACTGCGTGAGCTGCTGACCGGTTCCGACATGGTGTTCATCGCCGCCGGTATGGGTGGTGGTACCGGTACCGGTGCTGCGCCGATCGTGGCCGAAGTGGCCCGCGAGATGGGCATCCTGACCGTTGCTGTGGTGACCAAGCCGTTCTCCTTTGAAGGGAAGAAGCGGATGGGCTTCGCTGCGCACGGTATCGAAGAGCTCTCCAAAAATGTTGACTCCCTGATCACCATCCCCAACGACAAGTTGCTGAAGGTGCTGGGTCGCGGTATCTCCCTGCTGGATGCCTTCAAGGCGGCCAACGATGTACTGCTTGGCGCGGTACAGGGCATTGCCGAGCTGATCACCCGTCCGGGTTTGATCAACGTCGACTTCGCGGACGTGCGTACCGTGATGCGTGAAATGGGTACCGCCATGATGGGTACCGGTTCCGCCTCTGGTGATGACCGTGCCGAAGAAGCGGCCGAGAAAGCCATCTCCAGCCCGCTGCTGGAAGATGTGGATCTGGCCGGTGCCCGTGGCATCCTGGTCAACATCACCGCCGGTATGGACATGACCATCGAAGAGTTCGAAACCGTGGGTAACGCGGTCAAGGCCTTCGCTTCCGAGAACGCCACTGTAGTTGTGGGTACCGTAATCGATCCGGAAATGCACGACGAACTGCGTGTGACCGTGGTTGCTACCGGTATCGGTGCCGAGCGCAAGCCGGACATCACTTTGGTCAAGAGCAGCCAGGTGCAAGAGCGCCCGGTGCGTCAGCCGCTGGTTAGCGACATGATGCAAGGCCGCGTGATGGATGAAGCCCCGGCCAAGGTGGTCAACGCCGAGCCGCAAGCTCGTCGTGAACCGGATTACCTGGATATTCCGGCGTTCCTGCGCAAGCAAGCTGACTAAGCCTCTTATGGCTCTCGTTTGTTTGTTGTTCAAGGAATGTGCTAAGATGGCCTGCCAACGACCATCTGGTCCGGATTTTAAGCTGTTTAGGGTACACCCATGATTAGACAAAGAACCTTGAAAACGAGTGTACAGGCGACTGGTGTCGGCCTGCATTCGGGCCGGAAAGTCACCATGACGTTCCGTCCGGCACCTGTGAACACAGGGATCGTTTACTTGCGTACCGACCTGAATCCTGTGGTGGAGCTGCCAGCCAATGCCGATCAGGTGCGCGATACCGTGCTCTGTACCGCTCTGGTCAACGAAGCCGGTGTCCGTGTCTCTACCATTGAGCACCTCTCCGCTGCGCTGGCCGGGATGGGGATCGACAACCTCTACGTTGAGGTTGACGCGCCCGAGATCCCGGTGATGGATGGCAGTGCGCATCCCTTTATCTACCTGTTGCAGGAAGTCGGGATCCGTGAGCAGAATGCTGCCAAGCAGTTTGTGCGGATCAAGAAGAGCATCCGGGTTGAAGACGGCGACAAGTGGGCGGAATTCCACCCCTATCGCAACGGCTTCAAGATGGATCTCGAGATCGATTTCCAGCATCCGGTCTTTGAAGGGCGCAATCAGCGTTGCGTACTGGACTTCTCCGGTGCCTCCTTCGTGAAAGAGATCAGCCGTGCCCGTACCTTCGGGTTCATGCGTGATATCGAGTACCTGCGTTCCCAGAACCTGGCGCTGGGCGGAAGCCTGGAAAACGCCGTGGTACTGGACGACTATCGGGTGCTGAACGAAGACGGTTTGCGTTATGAGGACGAGTTCGTCAAGCACAAGATGCTGGACGCGATCGGTGACCTCTATATGTGTAACCGCAGCATCATCGGTGAGTTCCGTGCCTACAAGACCGGACATGCCCTGAACAACAAGCTGCTGCGTGCCTTGCTGGCCGAGCAGGAGGCTTGGGAACTGGTGACCTTCGAGGGTGAGGGCGACAAAGCGCCTATCGCTTACTACGATAACGGTCTGGTTCTGGCCTGATAGCTGTGCAACGGAACGTCGGTCCTCTCTCCGCACCGACGTTCCGTCATTTGTTTACTCCATCCTTTAATACCGATTATCTCCCGGTTTTATTTCCCGTGCAGGCTCCTGGCCGCACCTGACCGAGCAGACTGATTTCTATGAGCATTACCCTGATCCTCCACGGCAAGCAGCGACGCAAGTTGCACCTGCCCAAACAACGTCTGGCATGGGTCGGCGGTATTGTTTTCTCCCTGTTGGCCCTTGGTGGTGGCTGGCTCTGGCAGAGTTGGCACCAGAAAATGGAGGCGCTGGAAGTAGCGCTGGCCATGGCCGAACAGCGCTCCGCCGAGCAGAGCGGTGACGAAGCGCGCGAACAGCTGGCCATGTTGGCTGCTCAGGTGGGCACCATGCAGGGGCAGCTGGGTCGTATCAATGCCCTTGGCGAGCGACTGACCGAACAGGCCGACCTCGATCCCGACGAGTTCAATTTCAAAGAGCTGCCCCCCATGGGCGGTCCCTCTTACGATGAAGATCTGGAAGTGAGCCTCAACGAGCTGCAGGCTTCGATGAAACACCTCAGCCAGCAGCTCAGCAGCCGCGAAGAGCAGCTGTCGGTACTTGAATCTTTCATCATGAATCACCATATCACCGATGCCGGTTTTATTTCCGGCACGCCAGTCAAACAAGAGCGAGTTTGGGTCTCATCCGGCTTTGGCGGACGGGTCGATCCGTTCAATGGGCGTGCCAAGATGCATAAAGGGGTCGATTTCCGTGGCAAACCCGGAACCCCGATTCTGGCCACCGGGCCCGGCATTGTCAGCTGGGCCGGCCGTCATCCGGAATTTGGCAATATGGTGGAGATTAATCACGGCAATGGTCTGGTCACCCGCTATGCCCACAACTCCAGGTTGCTGGTCGAGGTGGGCACCCTGGTTGATCAGGGGCAGAAAATTGCCTTGATGGGGCGCACCGGTCGCGCGACCGGGGTCCATTTGCATTACGAAGTGTTGAAAGATGGTCGTCAGGTCAACCCCGCACGCTTTCTCAGTGCCAGCCGGGGTTAGGTTTTTTTCTTCAGGTTCCAGTGACGGAACGCTTTATATAACCAGAAATAGTTGGTACCCATGATTAGCACACTGCTTACCAAGATTATCGGCAGCCGGAACGACAGAACGCTCAAGGCTTTGCGCAAAATTGTAAAACAGATCAATGCCATGGAGCCGCAGTTCGAGGCTCTCTCCGATGCCGAGTTGCAGGCCAAAACGGCTGAATATCGTCAGCGTATCGAGCAGGGTGAGACTCTGGAGCAGTTGCTGCCGGAAGCGTTCGCGACCGTGCGTGAAGCCTCCAAGCGGGTGTTTGGCATGCGTCACTTCGATGTGCAGCTGATCGGCGGCATGGTGCTGAACTCCAACCGCATCGCGGAAATGAAAACCGGTGAAGGTAAGACCCTGACCGCAACCCTGCCAGCTTACCTGAATGCCCTGAGCGGTCGTGGCGTCCACGTGGTGACGGTAAACGACTACCTGGCCAAACGTGATGCGGAGGCGAACCGCCCGCTGTTCGCCTTCCTCGGCATGACCGTTGCGTGCAATGTGCCCGGCATGGATGCGTCCCAGAAGCGTGACGCCTACGCCGCCGACATCACCTACGGTACCAATAACGAATTCGGTTTCGACTACCTGCGCGACAACATGGCGTTCTCGCCGGAGCAACGGGTACAGCGTCCGCTCAACTACGCGCTGGTGGATGAGGTTGACTCGGTGCTTATCGATGAAGCTCGTACCCCGCTGATTATCTCAGGCCCGGCCGAAGACAGCTCCGAGCTCTATATTCGTGTCAACAAGCTGATCCCCTTGCTGGTCAAGCAGGACAAGGAAGATACCGAAGAGTACACCGGTGACGGTCACTACACGGTAGACGAGAAGAACCGTCAGGCGCTGCTGACCGAAAACGGCCAGATCTTCGTGGAAGAGCTGCTCAAGAAAGAGGGGCTGCTGGATGAGAACGATTCCCTGTTCTCCGCCTCCAACATCAGTCTGTTGCACCACGTGAACGCCGGTCTGCGTGCTCATACCCTGTTCGAGCGCAACGTGGACTACATCGTCCAGAAAGACGAGATCGTCATCGTCGATGAGCACACCGGTCGTACCATGCCGGGTCGTCGCTGGTCTGATGGTCTGCATCAGGCCGTTGAAGCGAAGGAAGGGGTGAAGATCCAGAACGAGAACCAGACGCTGGCCTCCATCACCTTCCAGAACTACTTCCGTCTCTACAACAAGCTGGCGGGGATGACAGGTACTGCGGATACAGAAGCCTTTGAATTCCAGCAGATTTATGGCCTGGATACCGTGGTTATCCCGACCAACAAGCCGATGGTGCGCAAGGACATGGGCGATCTGGTCTACCTGACCGCCAACGAGAAGTATGCCGCCATCATCGAAGATATCCGTCAGTGCGTGGCCAAGGGCCAGCCTGTACTGGTTGGTACTGTCTCTATCGAGAACTCCGAGCTGCTCTCCGGCATCCTGACCAAGGAGAAGATCCCGCACAAGGTGCTGAACGCCAAGTTCCACGCCATGGAAGCGGAGATCGTTGCCCAGGCCGGTCAGACTGGCGCGGTCACTATCGCCACCAACATGGCCGGTCGTGGTACCGACATCGTGTTGGGCGGCAACTGGCAGGCTGAGATTGCCAAGCTGGAGAACCCGACCAGCGAGCAGATTGCCGAGCTGAAAGCCGCCTGGCAGGTGCGTCACGATGCGGTGCTGGCCGCCGGTGGTCTGCACATTATCGGTACCGAGCGTCACGAGTCCCGCCGTATCGATAACCAGCTGCGCGGCCGTTCCGGTCGTCAGGGTGACCCGGGCTCCTCCCGTTTCTACCTCTCCATGGAAGATACTCTGATGCGGATCTTCGCCTCCGATCGCGTCACCGGCATGATGAAGAAGCTGGGCATGGAAGAGGGCGAAGCCATCGAACACCCCTGGGTCACCAAGGCGATCGAAAATGCCCAGCGCAAGGTGGAAGGTCGCAACTTCGACATCCGCAAGAGCTTGCTGGAGTTTGACGACGTGGCCAACGACCAGCGCAAGGTAGTGTACGAGCAGCGTAACGAGTTGCTGGATACCAACGATATCTCCGAGACCATCCACGTTATCCGTGATGATGTCTACGGCAGCGTGATTGACGAGTACATCCCGCCCCAGTCTCTGGAAGAGATGTGGGATGTGCCGGGTCTGGAAGCGCGCCTGAAGGCAGACTTTGCGCTGGATCTGCCGCTGCAGCAGTGGCTGGCGGAAGATGACAAGCTGTATGAAGAGAAGCTGCGCGAGCGCATTCTGGACGAAGCCACCAAGCTCTATGCCCACAAGGAGGAGCTGGTTGGCAAAGAGGTGCTACGCAACTTCGAGAAGGCAGTGATGCTGCAAACTCTGGATGGTCTGTGGAAAGAGCATCTGGCGGCCATGGATCACCTGCGTCAGGGCATCCATCTGCGCGGCTACGCCCAGAAGAACCCCAAGCAGGAGTACAAGCGCGAATCCTTCGATCTGTTCACCCAGATGCTGGAAACCCTCAAGCGCGACGTGGTCAGCATCCTGAGCCGTGTTCAGGTGCAGGAGCGCGATGTGGAAGCGATGGAAGAGCAGCAGCGCCAGCAGGCGGAAGCCGCTCCCCGTACCTACACCCATGCCGCGGCTGAGAGCCAGCTGGCCGATGAACAGGCCGCAGGTGAAGAGGGCCACACCACCTTCGTGCGCGATGAGCAGAAGGTTGGTCGCAACGATCCCTGCCCGTGCGGTTCAGGCAAGAAATACAAGCATTGCCACGGTCAGTTGACCTGATCGATGCAGTGCTATGACAAGGCGGGCCCGGTGCCCGCCTTGTTTTTGTCAGAGGGTGGCGACGTCACTGTGGTGGCGCCATCTGACCAAGGGTTATCGGATATCAGGCATCATCGGCCGTTCATCCAGCCGGAGGTTGGGCACATTGAACGGCCTGGTCAGCCATAGCGTACAAAGGTAACAAGATGGAACAGAAAAAGCGGATCTGGGTAGCGGTTGGCGTCATCGAGAATGAACAGGGCGATATCTTTATCGCCAGACGCTCCTCCGATCGCCATCAGGGGGATCGCTGGGAGTTTCCAGGTGGCAAGGTCGAGTCGGGCGAGGATCTTCTCACCGCACTGGATCGGGAGCTGTGGGAAGAGATCGGCATCCGGGTGCAGGATTGTGCCCCTTTCATGGAGCTGCAGCACGACTACCCCGAGAAGCAGGTGTTGCTGGATATCTGGAAGGTGACCCGTTTCAGCGGCGAGCCGTTCGGCAAAGAGGGGCAGGAGTGTCTATGGGTGCCGGTGTCCGAGCTGCACAACTACCACTTTCCCGATGCCAACGGTCCGATTGTCGCGCGGCTTCAAGGCCTGCTGGCTTGAACCGGTTGCAACAACAAGCATCAAAAAAGGGCCCATCGGCCCTTTTTTATTTTATAGCGGAGAGTGACCAGGGGCTTATAGCCACTGATCGCCCTCTTCCTGCTCTGGCAGCAGATCCGGGTTGATCTCCCCGGGTATCCGTTTCTCTTCATCAGCCCACTCGCCGAGATCGATCAACTGGCAGCGTTTGCTGCAGAAAGGTCGGAACGGACTCTGCGAGCCCCACTCCACTTCGCTCTGGCAGGTCGGACACTTTACCTTGGTGACCATAAGTACTCCTTAGCAGCAGGCGAGCTGGAATGGCACATCGCCAATCTGCTGCTCGCCCGTAGGCAGGAAGCGCAGGGCAAAACGATTCTTGTGGCCGCTCAGGGTCGGGTAGCAGAACAGATTGCCCGGCAGCTTGATGCGGATCAGCTCGGCGCTTTCGGCGGTGTCCTGGAAGAAGCCGTTGGTCGCCACCTGCTCGCTGAAGCTGCCCGATTCACGCCACAGACGCAGCAACAGGGTGATGGCGTTCATCAGCAGGGTGATGTCGCTAAGCCAGCCCTGCATCTGCTGGTGACGGGTGATGGCCGGGGTTCCGAGCCAGTGGTGCAGCTGGGGCACGTCGAAGGCACACAGACCACCCGGGATGGAGAAGCGCTGGCGAATGGAACCGAGCAGACGATCCTCTTTCAGGCGGGCTCCCGGGCGTGGCGAGTTGAGCAGGTTGCGGGAGAGCTGGCTGCTCTCTTGCTGCATCTGTTTGATCTGCTCCAGATCGACGTCGGGCAGGCTGGCCCAGTGGCTCAGACGTTGGCCGAGACGCTCCAGATCCTTGATAAGGTCAGCGCGCAAGTCACCACGCTCCAGCAGCTCCTGCAGATCGAACAGCCCTTTGAAGAAGGCGATATGGGCCCAGGATTGCTCGCTCTCCAGATTGTCGCGAATTTGGGAAAACAGGGACTCCAGACGCAGGTAGGTCCGGCTTTTTTCATTGAGGGGAAAATCGTAAATCATGCCTAATCCTGGCCAGCCATAAACCGGCCTAGTGTACTCACTGTTGACGGGGTTGTTGAGAGGCAAATGCCAGATATGTCTCGTGTAGTGCCAAAATCCGCGTTTTTATCGCCATTTCGCTGCCATTGGCGTTCTCGATGACATCATCCGCCGCAGCTAGCCGTTCTGTCCGGCTGGCCTGTGCTGCGATGATGGCTCTGGCCTGCTCGGTGCTGACGCCATCACGGCGGCAGGTGCGCTCAATCTGGGTCGCTTCGTCCACATCGATCACCAGCACCCGGTCGGCGAGGCCGGTGAGTTTGTTCTCCACCAGCAGCGGCACCACCAGCAGGCAGTAAGGAGAACTGGCTGCGGCACACTGGCGCAGCATTTCACTGCGAATCAGCGGATGGAGCAGTGCATTGAGCCACTCCTTGGCCTGCGGGTCGCTGAAGACCCGCTCGCGCAGGGTGCGACGGTCGAGTTGACCGCTCGGCTCAATCACATCCGGGCCAAAATGGTCGGCGATGGTGGCAAGGGCCGGGGTGCCCGGCTCTACGACCTCGCGGGCGATCACATCGGCATCCACCACCTCGATACCCAGTTCGGCAAACTGATTGGCGATGGTGGTCTTGCCACTGCCGATACCACCGGTAATAGCAACTACATACATGGGGGGCCTCTTGCTCAAAGCAGGGTAGAGAGATACCAGTTGGTGATGGTATCGCCCCACAGCAGGGCAATCCAGCCCGCGATGGCGAGGTAGGGGCCGAAGGGGATGGGCTTGCCCTGATGGTGTTTGTGCAAGGCGATCAGGCTGATGCCGATCACGGCGCCGACCAGGGATGAGAGCAGCAATATGATCGGCAGCGCCTGCCAGCCGAGCCAGGCACCCAGCGCCGCCAGCAGCTTGAAGTCGCCATAGCCCATCCCCTCCTTGCCGGTGAGCAGCTTGAAGGCCCAGTAGAGGCTCCAGAGCACCAGATAGCCGACCATGGCGCCAATCACGGCATCCGCCAGCGGTACGAAGCCACCTGCCAGATTGAACAGCAGACCGCCCCACAGCAGGGGCAGGGTGAGCTGATCTGGCAGCAACATCTTGTCGAGATCGATAAAGGTGAGGGCCACCAATACCCAAGTCAGCAGCAGGGCGGCCAGTGTGCCCCAGCCCGGCGTTATGACCATGGCAACGGCCACCGAGAGCAGGGCTGTTATCAGCTCTACCAGCGGATAGCGGGCCGAGATGGGCGCCTGACAGTCGCGGCAACGCCCCTTGAGCCAGAGCCAGCTCAGCAGCGGAATGTTCTCGATGGCGGTAATGGGGTGACCACAGTGAGGGCATGCGGAGCGCGGTACCATCAGGTTGTAGCGCTCTGGTGCGATGGCCTCTTCGTCGGGGGAGAAGTAGCTGCGATACTCGGCCTGCCACTCTCGCTCCAGCATGATGGGCAGGCGGTGGATCACCACGTTGAGGAAACTGCCGATCATCAGGGAAAAGATAAAAACCAGCGAAAAAAAGAGCCATGGCAAGCCGTGAGCCAGCTCGAGAAGAAGTGTCATAACCAACCGTCAGTTTTTGAATGAGGTAAGGGCATGGCTTTGGCGCCCTGCCCTGATGAATCAACCCACCACGTCGCCAAGTTTGAAGATGGGCAGGTACATGGCGATAACCATGCCGCCGACCAGCACCCCGAGCACCACCATGATGAGGGGTTCCAGCAGGCTGGTAAGGCCATCGACCAGGTCGTCCACCTCTTGCTCGAAGATGGTGGCAACCTTGGAGAGCATATCATCGATGGCACCGGACTCCTCGCCGATCATCACCATCTGGATCACCATGTCCGGGAAGAGATCGACGGTGCGCATTGCCACGTTGATCTGCATACCGGCCACCACCTCGTTGCGAATGGCCATAACGGCGGTGCGATAGACATAGTTGCCGGAGGCACCGGCCGCCGAGATGAGTGCATCCACCAGCGGGATACCGGCCGAGAAAGTGGTTGAGAGTGTGCGGGCAAAGCGGGCCATCGCCGCTTTGTGCAGGATCATACCGACTACCGGGATGGTGAGCACAAACTTGTCGGTATTGTCCCTTACCTTCTGGGAGGCGCGCCAGGCGCGCACATAGAGGAAGATGGCGAGCGCAGCTCCGCCGAAGAAGACATACCACCAGTTCTGCATAAAGCGTGAGATGCCGATGACAAACTGGGTGAACACCGGCAGCTCGGCGCCAAAGCTCTTGAAGATATCCTCGAACTGGGGGATGACGAACAGCAGCAGGATGGAAGTCACCACTATGGCCACCAGAATAACCATGGTGGGATAGAACATGGCCTTCTTGATCTTCGACTTGAGCGCTTCCGACTTTTCTCGATAGGTGGCGATACGGTCGTAGATGGTCTCCAGTGCACCGGATTGCTCCCCCGCCTCAACCAGATCGCAGTAGAGATCGTCAAAATGGCGGGGATGGCGGCGCAACGCCTCCGACATGGGGGTTCCGGTCTCAACATCGGAGGCGATCTCACCCATCAGCTCGCGCATGGCGGCTTTCTCGTGGCTGCGGGCGATGATCTGCAGGCTTTGCACCAGCGGTACGCCGGCGGAGAGCATGGTGGTGATCTGGCGGGAGATAATCGCGATATCCATCGGCTTGATCTTGGCGCCGCCTTTGGAGAAGAGCCCCTGAGATTTTTTGGCCACCTTGGTGACGTTTACTCCCTGCTTGCGCAGCTCCGCCTTGACGGTATTGATGCTGTCAGCCTGCAGCTCGCCGGAGACCTTCTGCCCCTTGCGATTGACCCCGTGCCAGCGGAAGGCAAAGACTTTTTTCGGGGTGTTGTTCTTTTTCGTTAGGGTTGCCATCTTTGCATCCTGCAATTGGGCGGATGGTCAGGGAGCCCCTGAACCATCTGACCTGATAAATATCCTCAAACGGCTTGGCACCATCTGGTCGCTTGCTGGTAGATCATCTTGCTCGCATCTTGGCGAGGTTTAATTGGTGGTGACCCGGTTGACCTCGGCAAGGCTGGTGACACCAAGCCGTGCCTTCTCCAGTCCCGAAGTGCGCAGGGTGCGCATGCCCTCTTTCTGGGCAATCGCCGCAATTTGCAGGGAGTTGGCCCCCTGCATGATCAATTTTGCGATATTTTCCGACATTAGCATGATTTCGTAGATGCCGACTCGCCCCTTGTAGCCGCCGGAACACTCCTTGCAACCAACCGGTTTGAACAGTCGCAAGCCGGCTGCCAGCTGCTGCGGGGTAAAACCCAGCTCCAGCAGCTCGGCTTCCGGCACCACCTCCGGCGCCTTGCAGTGGTCACACAGCTTGCGGGCCAGCCGTTGGGCCATTATCAGGGTGACCGAAGAGGCAATATTGAAGGCGGGCACCCCCATATTCATCATCCGGGTCAGGGTTTCGGCAGCCGAGTTGGTATGCAGGGTTGAGAGCACCAGGTGGCCGGTTTGTGCCGCCTTGATGGCGATCTCGGCGGTTTCGAGATCCCGTATCTCCCCCACCATCACCACATCCGGATCTTGCCGCAAGAAGGAGCGCAGGGCGCTGGCAAAGGTGAGCCCCGCCTTGGGGTTGACCTGTACCTGGTTGACGCCCGGCAGATTGATCTCCACCGGATCTTCGGCGGTGGAGATGTTTACCTCGGTGGTGTTGAGAATATTGAGGCCGGTATAGAGCGAGACCGTCTTGCCCGAGCCGGTGGGGCCGGTGACCAGTATCATCCCCTGCGGTTTCGAGAGGGCTCGCAGGTACTGTGCCTTCTGGCGGTCGTCAAAGCCAAGCTGCTCGATATTGAGGCGGGCCGCCGAGGAGTCGAGCAGACGGATAACGATCTTCTCCCCCCACATGGTGGGCAGGGTGTTGACCCGCATATCCATCGACTTGTTGCGCGACAGCTTCAATTTGATGCGGCCATCCTGCGGCAGCCGCCGCTCGGCGATATCGAGCCGCGCCATCACCTTGAGGCGGGCAGAGAAGCGGTTGGCCAGATTGACCGGCGGGGTTGCGATTTCGTGCAAAATGCCATCGATGCGAAAGCGCACTCGATATTTGAACTCATAGGGCTCGAAGTGCAGGTCGGAGGCACCGCGCTTGATGGCATCCATCAGGATCTTGTTGATGTACTTGACGATGGGGGCATCGTCATCGGCGGTATTGACGCTCTCGTCCAGCCGGCTGTTCTCGTCGCTTACCTCGAGGTCGGAGATCTCGGCCTCGTCGATATCCTCCATGCCGAGGGCGTCGTTTTCGCTCTCCAGCAGCTTGCCGATCGCGGCGGTGAGCTTGTTCTCCTCCACCAGCAGCGCCTCGGTATGGAGCCCGAAGCTGAAGCCGAAGTCCTCCAGGGCCGACACATTGGTCGGATCCGACATGGCGATATAGAGAGTGTGGCCCTGGGTATAGATGGGCAGGACGTGGTGCTTCTCAATCAGTTTCTGATTGAGGTACTTCTGCGGGATCTCGGCCAAATCGAAGGCGGCAAGATCCAGCAGAGGTACCCCATACTCCAGCTCGCAAAAATCGGCGAGCGCCTTGCTGTCGAGGATGTCGTTTTCTATCAGAAAGGTCACAAAGGGTTTGCGCTGGGCCTTGGCCTGGCTCAGATAGCGCTGGGAATCCTCTTCACTGATCAGTGAAGAGGCGGCCAGGCTTAACGCCAGGCCGCTATTAGGGCTAGAGGTCATTATTTAGCTGGGCAATAATCTGCTGCCGTTGCTGCACAAGTAAGAGTCCATGTTAATGGGTCTGTATTGGAAGGGGTTGAGCTTGTCAAAATTGCAGTGTCTCCAACGACAAGAGGTGCAAGTGAGCCTGCTGCGGCGCTCGCTGTTGGTGCTGAAGTTACAACCCAAGCAGAGGTTCCTCCTCCAGTCACGGTTGTTGTGACATTTCCTTGCGCAACAGCACCACTTTGAATGTCGGCTAAGACGCAAGCAGTGCCTTTAGTTTGCACACAGACTTCAATAGAGGTTTTGTATTTACCGGTAGCAGAAGCAACCTCAGTCATTTTGGCTTTTTTGGTGTAGTTCTGATATGCCGGCAGCGCGACGGCGGCCAAGATGGCCACGATCGCAACCACGATCATCAATTCAATAAGGGTAAAGCCTGATTGTTTCTTCATTTTGCTGTTCATGGAAAATATCCTTTTATCCTTGGTTCCTGGGAAGTGCCGGTGGAAAATCATCTGCACGTCAGTATCTTATCCGAGCTGTCAGGGGTGGCAACAGAGATTGTCCATTTTGTTAATCACACTTCTTTCATTTAGCAAAAACTTGATGCGTGTCATAAAAGAAGTGGCTTCCTATGACTCTTTTTGTGGCCGAATTAGGGTCCGTCTGTACACTCCTTTGCCGAGGGATCCTGCATAAAGAAAAGGCGCCTCTGGCGCCTTTTGCAAGTTGTTTGTCCGGTTATATCGAGTGTTTGCTCAAGCCTGTGGGGGGCGTCTCACGGTTGGATAAAGCGCATGGAGAGATCGAGTGCCCGCACATGCTTGGTCAGTGCCCCGACCGAGATAAAATCGACGCCGGTGGCGGCAAACTCGGCCAGAGTGTCGAGGGTCACATTGCCGGAGACCTCCAGCTTGGCGCGGCCCTGATTGATGGCGACCGCTTCTCGCATCATGGTCACGTCGAAGTTGTCCAGCATCACGATATCGGCGTTGGCCGCCAGCGCCTGTTCCAGCTCGGCCAGCGATTCCACTTCCACCTCTACTGGTTTGCCCGGATTGAGATGGCGAGCCTCATTAATCGCCTCGACAATGCCGCCACAGGCGAGGATATGGTTCTCCTTGATGAGATAGGCGTCATAGAGGCCGATGCGGTGATTCTTGCCGCCGCCACAGGCGACCGCGTACTTCTGGGCGGTGCGCAGCCCCGGTATGGTCTTGCGGGTGTCGAGCAGGCGGCAGTCAGTGCCCTCCAGCTCCGCCACATAGCGAGCGGTGAGGGTGGCGACGCCGGAGAGGGTCTGGACAAAGTTCAGCGCATTGCGCTCGCCGGTCAGCAGCAGGCGGGCAGGGCCGTGGAGGCGGAACAGCTCCTGATTGGGGGAAAGCACTTCCCCATCCTGCACCTTCCACTCCACCTTCACTTCGCCACCGAGCTGGGCCTTCAGTTGCAGGAAGACTTCATCCACCCATGGCTGGCCGCAGAACACTCCGGCCTCGCGGGTGATGACCCGGGCGCTGGCCATCCGGTTGGCCGGGATCAGCTGGGCGGTGATATCGGCGCTGGCGTCCGGTTGGTCCAGCGTGGTGAGGGCATCGCCCAGATCTTCGAGTAGTGCGGCGCGCACGGCGCGGCTGACATCCTGTTGAAACATGCCTTATTCCTGCAAGGGTCTGAGCAGCAGTTGCCGCTCCTTTTGAACCAGCTCCAGCCGACCGAGGGCGTTCATGCCAACCAGCACTTCGTCACCGTCTGCCGCCGGATTGATAAAGATGGCCAGATCGTACAAGGTCAATGGCCCCATCGCCAGCGTTTCGATGGTGCCGTTGCCGACCCGGACCTGCCCCGCGGCGGTATTGACCTGGCTGCTGCCATGAGCGGTCAGGCCGAGGCGCTCGGCAACCTGCTGCGGAATGGTGATGCGAGTGGCGCCGGTATCGAGCAGCAGTTGCACCGGCTGGCCGTTAATGGCACCCTCCAGACGATAGTGGCCGCTCTGGTCGGCCCGCAGCAACAGCTCGCCGCTGGCGGTGACGCTTGGTTGGTTGCGGGAGTGAAAATAGAGGGTCAGCAGGCCCATCAAAGAGAGCCAGGCCAGTAACCACATCCAGCGTGCCGTGTGCTGCATACCCCATCCATATCGAGCGGAAGATGACTCAGCCTAACATACCACTTCCCATTGATTCAGTGAGTTGGTGTCGGGTTGCCTATCAGGTATCTTCGTTTTCTCGCCATTTATCAGTCAACTCGAGTAGCCGATGACTCAACTCGCTTCGCAACCTTGTTTCTCTATCGATGCCGCTGGCTGGTGCCAGCAGGCGCGCCGGGTGCCTTCTCCCCATCACAACGAACGGGCCGTGCCGGACGATATCTCCCTGCTGGTGGTACATGGCATCAGCCTGCCGCCGGGGGAGTTTGGCGGTCCCTTTATCGACGATCTCTTTATGGGACGACTCGACCCTGAGGCTCACCCCTATTTTGCCGGTATCCATCAGCTGCGAGTCTCGGCTCATTGTCTGATCCGCCGTGATGGCGAGCTGGTGCAGTATGTGCCGTTTGGCGCGCGCGCCTGGCATGCGGGAGTATCGAGCTGGCAGGGGAGGGAGGCGTGCAATGACTTCTCCATTGGCATCGAGCTGGAAGGGACCGACGAAACCCCCTATACCGAGGCTCAATACCGGGCGCTGGCGGGGCTCACTCGAGCCATCTCGGAGCGCTATCCGGCGATTACCCACGAAAAAATTGTCGGCCATTGCGATATCGCGCCAGGGCGCAAGACGGATCCCGGGGCCAGTTTCCAGTGGGATTACTACCGTCAGTTACTAAACAGATAAAGTAAATATTCAAATTTAGTTTGGATTTTAAAATCAATGGCTTGCCGATCTGGCAGGCCATTTTTGCTTCTGGTTGCACATATGTTATTTGTGAGCGCAGTCAAGAATATTGGTCAGACCATTTTCTATGAGCTAAATCATGTTTCCCCTGCTTTACCCCTTAAGTGGTGGGGTTGATTCTTGACTCAGATCATCTTTTGAGTGGACTTTTCAAAAGGCCTCTGCTAATTTTCGCCCCATCCATAAAATTGGTAATACCAATTTAACAAAGTAGCCTCATGCCCTATCGCAAGATTACGCAACCCAAGTTGGCCGACTCCATTGTCGCCGAGCTGGAACAGATGATTCTGGAAGGCAGCCTGCAGCCGGGGCAGAAATTGCCTCCCGAGCGGGAACTTGCCATCCAGTTTCAGGTATCGCGCCCCTCCTTGCGCGAAGCCATCCAGCGACTGGAAGCGCGCGGATTGCTTTATCGCCGTCAGGGCGGCGGCACTTATGTGCAGAATGCCCTGAGCAAGGGGATCGCCGATCCTCTGTTCGAACTGCTCAGTACCCACCCGGAAGCCCAGTATGACTTGCTGGAGTTTCGCCACGCGCTGGAAGGCATCTGTGCCTACTACGCGGCCTTGCGGGGAACCGGGTCTGATTTCGAGCGTATTCGTCAGGTGCAAACCACCATCGAAGAGGCGGGGCAGCTGGGCTCGCTGGTGGCCGAATCGGCAGCCGTGACCCAGTTTTATCTTGCGGTGGCCGAGGCGTCCCACAACGTGGTGCTGCTGCACCTGCTGCGGGCCATGAGCCCGATGCTCGAACAGAACATTCTGCAGAATAACGAGATTTTGAATCGCCGCCCGGGAGTGGTAGCCAAGATACGTCGCCATCGCGCGAATCTGATCGAGGCTATTCTTTCGGGGGCTCCGGAGCGGGCCAGAACAGCTTGTCATGAGCATCTGGCCTTTATCGAGGACACCTTGTTGGATATGCAGAGGGAAGACAGCCGGATCCAGCGATCCATGCGTCGGATCCGTCAGCAGGAAAACTAATCCCACAAGGCTTTATTGTCGAATGCTTGCGCCCTTCGCCGTGCAATGCCGTGCAATCACAACAACATAGGAACCAGCCATGTCTGATATCCTGAAGAACGATGTGGACCCGATAGAAACGCTGGAGTGGCTTGCCTCTCTGGAATCCCTGCTGCGTGAAGAGGGTCCGCAACGCGCTCAGTTCATCCTTGAACAGTTGGCCGAGAAAGCCCGCGCAAGCGGTGTGGACGTGGCTGCCAAGGCAAATCGCGATTACATCAACACCATCCCGTCCAGCGATGAGCCGGACTACCCGGGTGACCTGGAGATGGAACGCCGCATTCGCGCCATCATCCGCTGGAACGCCATGATGATCGTGCTGCGCGCCTCCAAGAAAGACCTGGACCTGGGTGGTCACATGTCTTCCTTCGCTTCTTCTGCGACCATCTATGATGTCTGCTTCAACCACTTCTTCCGTGCTCGCAACGAGAAGGATGGTGGCGATCTGGTTTACTTCCAGGGTCACATTTCCCCGGGCATCTATGCTCGCGCCTTTGCTGAGGGTCGTCTGACCGAAGAGCAGCTGGACAACTTCCGTCAGGAAGTGGACGGCAAGGGTCTGCCTTCCTATCCGCACCCGAAACTGATGCCGGACTTCTGGCAGTTCCCGACCGTCTCCATGGGTCTGGGCCCCATCGCCGCCATCTATCAGGCTCGCTTCCTGAAGTACCTGACCGACCGTGGCATCAAGGATTGCTCCGAGCAGACCGTTTACGCCTTCCTGGGTGACGGCGAGATGGACGAGCCGGAAGCCAAAGGTGCCCTGACTGTTGCCGTGCGTGAAAAGCTCGACAACCTGGTGTTCGTGGTTAACTGCAACCTGCAGCGTCTGGATGGTCCGGTTGTCGGTAACGGCAAGGTCATCAACGAGCTGGAAGGCCTGTTCGCTGGCGCCGGTTGGGACGTGACCAAGGTTATCTGGGGTCGCAAGTGGGATGAGCTGCTGAAGAAAGACACTTCCGGCAAGCTGATCCAGCTGATGAACGAGACTGTGGACGGTGACTACCAGACCATGAAGTCCCGCGACGGTGGCTACATCCGCGAGCACTTCTTCAACCGTTATCCGGAAACTGCCGCGCTGGTCAAAGACATGACCGACGAGGAGATCTTCGCTCTGAACCGCGGTGGTCACGATCCTCGCAAACTGTTCGCTGCATTCAACAAGGCGACCCAGACCAAGGGCAAGCCGACCGTTATTCTGGCCAAGACCATCAAGGGTTACGGTATGGGTGAAGCGGCCGAAGGCAAGAACATCGCTCACCAGGTCAAGAAGATGGAGCTGGACTCCGTGCGTCACCTGCGTGACCGCTTCAACCTGCCGGTGGCCGACGAGCAGCTGGCCGATCTGCCGTACCTGAAGATCGAAGAGGGCAGTGAAGAGCACAAGTACCTGCATGCTCGTCGTGCAGCCCTGAAAGGCTATCTGCCGACCCGTCTGCGCGAAAGCACCACCAAGCTGGAAATCCCGGCGCTGGATGCCTTCGGCCCGCTGTTGGGCGAGCAAGCGCGCGAAATCTCCACCACCATGGCGTTCGTGCGTTCCCTGAACGTGATGCTGAAAGACAAGTCCATCGGCAAGCGCATCGTTCCGATCCTCGCTGACGAAGCCCGTACCTTCGGTATGGAAGGTCTGTTCCGCCAGATCGGTATCTACAGCCCGCACGGTCAGCAGTACACCCCGCAAGACCGCGACATCGTCTCCTACTACAAGGAAGACAAGCAGGGTCAGGTTCTGCAAGACGGTATCAACGAGCTGGGCGCCATGTCCTCCTGGCTGGCTGCTGCGACCTCTTACAGCACCAACGATTGCCCGATGATCCCGTTCTACATCTACTACTCCATGTTCGGCTTCCAGCGGATCGGCGACATGGCGTGGGCAGCCGGTGACCAGCAAGCCCGTGGCTTCCTGCTGGGTGCAACCTCCGGTCGTACTACCCTGAACGGCGAAGGTCTGCAGCACGAAGATGGTCACAGCCACATCCTGGCGAACACCATCCCGAACTGCATCTCTTACGACCCGTCCTATGCCTATGAAGTGGCGGTGATCGTACAGGACGGCCTGCGCCGCATGTACGGTGAGAACCCGGAGAACGTGTTCTACTACATCACCACCCTGAACGAGAACTACGCCATGCCGGCCATGCCGGAAGGCGCCGAGGAAGGCATCCGCAAGGGTATCTACAAGCTGGAATCCGTCGCCGGTGCCAAGGCGAAAGTTCAGCTGCTGGGTTGTGGTTCCATCCTGGGGCACGTGCGCAAGGCTGCCCAGATCCTGGCCAGCGAGTACGGCATCGGTTCCGATGTGTTCAGCGTCACCTCCTTCAACGAGCTGGCCCGTGACGGTCAGGACGCGGATCGCTGGAACATGCTGCACCCGACCTCTGAAGCGCGTGTTCCCTACATCGCTCAGGTACTGGGTTCCGAAGCCACCATCGCTGCGACCGACTACATGAAGTCCTTCGCCGATCAGGTTCGCGCCTTCGTTCCGACCGAGAACTACCGCGTGCTGGGTACCGACGGCTACGGCCGTTCCGACAGCCGTGCCAACCTGCGTCGTCACTTCGAAGTGAACGAGTTCTACGTGGTGGTTGCTGCTCTGACCGAACTGGCCAAGCGCGGCGAGGTAGACAAGCAGGTTGTGGCCGACGCCATCGCCAAGTACGGCATCGATGCCGACAAGGTCAACCCGCTGTACGCGTAAGTGGATCAAGGGTCGCGCCGTCATGCGGCGTGACCCTGCCAGGATTTAAAACGGTTAACGCGAGATGTGCGTGGCGGCATCAACCAGTCACGCGGATCGACGCAAGAGGATAAAGCACAATGTCCAAACAGATTATGGTGCCGGATATCGGCGCCGATGAAGTTGAAGTCACCGAGATTATGGTGGCCGTGGGTGACAAGGTCGAGCTGGACCAGTCCATCATCGCGGTAGAAGGCGACAAGGCCTCCATGGAAGTACCGGCCCCGTCTGCCGGTATCGTTAAAGAGATCCTGATCAAGGTAGGCGACAAGGTTGCCACCGGTTCCCAGATCATGATCTTCGAAGCCGAAGGCGCTGCCGCCCCTGCTGAAGTTGCTGCACCGGCTGCCGCTGCTCCGGCCGCCGCACCTGCCGCTGCCGTGCGCAAAGATGTGCACGTACCGGACATCGGTGACGACGAAGTGGACGTGACTGAAATCATGGTTGCCGTGGGCGACATGGTTGAAGCTGACCAGTCCATCATTGCCGTGGAAGGTGACAAGGCCTCCATGGAAGTGCCAGCGCCGTTTGCCGGTCGCGTGGTCGAGATCAAGGTTGCCGCTGGTGCCAAGGTCTCTACCGGTTCTCTGGTGATGGTATTTGAAGTGGCTGGCGCTGCGCCTGCTGCCGTTGCTGCTCCGGCTCAAGCTGCCGCGCCCGTGGCTGCTGCCCCGGTTGCCGCTGCTGCCAAAGAGGTCAACGTACCGGATATCGGTGGCGACGAAGTGGAAGTCACCGAGATCATGGTTGCCGTGGGTGACAAGGTTGAAGCTGACCAGTCCCTGATCGCCGTGGAAGGTGACAAGGCCTCCATGGAAGTGCCTGCGCCGTTCGCCGGTGTGGTCAAAGAGATCAAGGTGAAGGCGGGTGACAAGGTCTCCACCGGTTCCCTGATCATGGTATTCGAAGTGGCTGGCGCAGCTCCTGCTGCCGCGCCGGTTGCTCAAGCTGCCGCTCCGGTCGCCGCTGCCCCTGTTACTGCTGCTCCGGCTCCGGTTGCTCAGGCTGCTGCCGCTGCGACCGATTTCGTTGCCAACGACGCTTATGTACACGCCTCTCCGGCGGTACGCCGTCTGGCGCGCGAGTTCGGCGTCAACCTGGCCAAGGTGAAAGCCTCCGGTCGCAAGGGTCGCATCGTCAAAGAAGACGTGCAAGCCTACGTGAAGGATGCCATCAAGCGTGCCGAGTCCGCTCCTGCCTCTGCTGGCGTAGCCGGTGGCAACGGTCTGGGCGTCCTGCCGTGGCCGAAAGTAGACTTCAGCAAGTTCGGTGATGTGGAAGAGGTCGAGCTGACCCGCATCCAGAAGATCTCCGGTCCGAACCTGCACCGCAACTGGGTCATGATCCCTCATGTCACCCAGTTCGACGAAGCCGATACCACCGAGCTGGAAGCGTTCCGCAAAGAGCAGAATGCGATGCTCGAGAAGCAGAAGGCAGACGTGAAGATCACCCCGCTGGTGTTCATCCTGAAAGCCGCCGCCAAGGCGCTGGAAGCCCACCCGCGCTTCTGCAGCTCCCTGTCCGAAGATGGCAGCAAGCTGATCATGAAGAAGTACATCCACATCGGTGTGGCGGTAGATACCCCCAACGGTCTGGTTGTGCCCGTGGTGCGCGATGTTAACAAGAAGGGCATCATGGAGCTGTCTCGCGATCTGGCCGAGATCTCCAAGAAGGCCCGTGCCGGCAAGCTGACCGCTGCCGACATGCAGGGCGGTTGCTTCACCATCTCCAGCCTGGGTGGCATCGGCGGTACCAGCTTTACCCCGATCGTCAACGCGCCGGAAGTGGCCATCCTCGGTGTTTCCAAGTCCGAGATGAAGCCGAAGTGGAACGGCAAAGAGTTCGCGCCGCGCCTGATGCTGCCGCTGGCTCTGAGCTACGACCACCGGGTGATCGATGGTGCCGATGGGGCTCGCTTCATCACCACCATGAACGGTGTGCTGTCCGACATTCGTCGACTGGTCCTGTAAGTGAGAGGGCGGGCCCAGAGCCTGCCCTTTTTACTTCTCATTTCATTAACATGATCGTAAACTTGCCCCGTTTTTTTCACGGCTGCAGCCACCCGTTTCGGTATAAGACTGCGCTGTCCGGGGATATAAGAACGACAAAGAGGTCATGATGAGTAAAGAAATCAAAACCCAGGTCGTAGTACTGGGTGCTGGCCCTGCCGGTTATTCCGCTGCTTTCCGTGCAGCCGATCTGGGTCTGGATACTATTATCGTCGAGCGTTACTCCACCCTGGGTGGCGTCTGCCTGAACGTGGGCTGCATCCCCTCCAAGGCGCTGCTGCACGTTGCTAAAGTGATTGAAGAAGCCAAAGCGCTGGCCGAGCACGGCATCGTCTTCGGTGCACCGCAGACCGACATCGACAAGATCCGTCTGTGGAAAGAGAAGGTTATCAACCAGCTGACCGGCGGTCTGGCTGGCATGGCCAAGATGCGTAAAGTTCAGGTTGTTAACGGCTTGGGTAAATTTACCGGCCCGAACACGCTCGAAGTGACCGGGGAAGACGGCAAGACTACCGTGACCTTCGACAACGCCATCATCGCGGCCGGTTCCCGTCCGGTGAAGCTGCCGTTCATTCCCCACGATGACCCGCGCGTATGGGACTCTACCGATGCGCTGGAGCTGAAAACCGTTCCCGGCAAACTGCTGGTTATCGGTGGCGGCATCATCGGTCTGGAGATGGGTACCGTTTATTCCTCTCTGGGTTCCGAGATCGACGTGGTGGAATTTGCTGACCAGCTGGTTCCGGCTGCCGACAAAGACATCGTCAAGATCTACACCAAGCGTGTGGCCAAGAAATTCAACATCATGCTGGAGACCAAGGTCACTGCAGTTGAAGCGCGCGAAGACGGCCTGTACGTCTCCTATGAAGGCAAGCACGCTCCGGCCGAGCCGGTTCGTTACGACAACGTGCTGGTTGCCGTAGGTCGTGTGCCGAACGGCAAGATGCTGGATGCCGAGAAGGCTGGCGTTGCCGTGACCGAGCGCGGCTTCATCGAGGTGGACAAGCAGCTGCGTACCAACGTGGCGCACATCCACGCCATCGGTGACATCGTGGGTCAGCCGATGCTGGCACACAAAGGTGTTCACGAAGGTCACGTTGCCGCCGAAGTCATCGCCGGCAAGAAGCACTACTTCGACCCGAAAGTGATCCCGTCCATCGCCTACACCGAGCCAGAGATGGCATGGGTTGGTCTGACCGAGAAAGAGGCCAAGCAACAGGGTCTGAACTTCGAAGTTGCTACCTTCCCGTGGGCAGCTTCCGGCCGCGCCATTGCATCCGATTGCTCCGACGGCATGACCAAGCTGATCTTCGACAAGGAGAGCGGTCGCGTCATCGGTGGTGCCATCGTGGGTACCAACGGTGGTGAACTGCTGGGTGAAATCGGTCTGGCCATCGAGATGGGTGCTGACGCCGAAGATATCGCGCTGACCATCCACGCTCACCCGACTCTGCACGAGTCCGTGGGTCTTGCTGCCGAAGTGTTCGAAGGCTCCATCACCGACCTGCCGAACGCCAAGGCCAAGAAGAAAAAGTAATCTTCTGCCATCTTCATGAAAAAGCCGCTCATTTGAGCGGCTTTTTGTTTTCGGGTTTGGCTAAGAGGTTAGCAGCGCCCCTTCTTGGCCTGACCGGGCGGGCAGAAGGTGCCATAACCGCCACCACTGCCGTCACTGACCCGGATCCGGGTATCGTCTACGCTCACGTCGGCGCCGTGTACTCGTACCGGCCCGCTGCTGCAGGCGCTGAGCACTCCCCCCAGCAATATCATTACGATCAGCTTGCCCATAACTCCTCCTCATATTTCCCTGATTATGAGGCATTTCGAGAGCCGCATAACGGCGGTTGAATGGCCGTGCGTCACCGTTTGCCGTGGCTATGACAGAGGGCACCGCAGCGCCCTCTGGTGAGTCTTCATAAGTGGGATGCAGACTACAGACGGAAGTTGCCGACCAGCTTGTCGAGTTGACCGGAGAGCTGCTGCAGGCTGCGGCTGGACTCGGTCAGCTGGTGGGCAATGTCGGCGGTCTCCATGGTGAGCTGGTTGATGTCCTCTACGTTACGGTTGATCTCGCCCACTACGCTGGATTGTTCCTCGGTGGCGGTGGCGACCTGGATATTCATGTCGTTGATCTGGGTGATGTGGGCGGTGATCTGGCCGAGGGCGGCGTTGGCCTCATCGGCCTGGCTCACTACCTCCAGACTCTGGTTGCGCCCCTGTGCCATGGCGCTGACGGCGCGGGCACTCTGCTCCTGCAAGCGGTTGATCATCCCCTGGATCTCGGCGGTCGAGGCGGCGGAGCGGTTGGCCAGATTGCGCACCTCATCTGCCACCACGGCGAAACCGCGACCCTGTTCACCGGCCCGTGCGGCCTCGATGGCGGCGTTCAGTGCCAGCAGGTTGGTCTGCTCCGAGATGCTGCGGATGGTTTCGAGGATGCTGCCGATGGAGTCGGTCTGGCTTGCCAGCGACTCGATAACCCCTGCCACCTGCTCAATCTCGCCGGAGAGGCCGACGATGCCGTGGCGCGCCTGCGCTACCACTACTGCCCCTGCATCGGCCTGATCGTTGGCCTGTCTGGCTACTTCTGCTGCCAGCGAAGCGTTACCGGCGATCTCGCTCACCGTGGCCCCCATTTCGTGGATAGCGGTGGCCACCTGCACGGTGCGATCGCGCTGGGCAGTACAGTTGTGCTGGGTCAGCTGTGCCTTGTTGGCCACCTCGTTGGCGGTGGCCGCGAGCTGGCGGGAGTTCTCCGCCACCTGCTCGATGGAGCCGTGGATCTTGGCGACGAAGTTGTTGAAGCCGGTCGCAACCTGACTCAGCTCGTCACGTCCTTCCACCTTGAGGCGCTGGGTAAGATCCCCATCGCCGCTGCCCAGCTCCTTGAACAGGCGGGCCAGTTCGTTGAGCGGGCGGCTGACCGAGCCTGCCAGCAGCATCCCCATCAGCCCCATGGCAAGGGCAATCACCAGCGAGATCATCAGGATCTCGTTGCGGGTCTGATCCAGCTCGGCATAGATCTCGGCTTCTGGCACCTGGGCCACCAGATACCAGTCGAGCAGCGGGATATAGCTGCTGGCCAGTACCATGGGCTCGCCATTGACTTCGGCGTTGATGACGGCAAAGGGACGTTTGGCCAGCAGGCTGCCGGTATCACCGCTGGCGATGCCGCCCAAGGTATCGCGTTCGATACGGTTGGCCTCGGGGTGCAGCTTCACCTTGCCGCTGCCATCGACCATAAAGACGATGCCGCTCTCTTCCAGCCGGAAGTTGGAAACCATGGTCACCATGGTATCGAGGGATTTGGCAAAGCCGGCCAGCCCGCGCCCGTTGAGCTGCTGGAAGTTGACGAACAGCTTCACCTCGCCGTTGCTCTCGCGGAAGATGCTGAGGGTCATCTCCTTCTGGCTCTTGGTGTAGTCATAGAACCAGGCGTCCTGCGCTGGGGTCAGGTTGCGCAGAAAGCCATCCTGGTTGTAGTAGGCTGCGGTCTGGCGATCGGCGAAGGAGGCCGTCACCAGACCATACTGGTTGGCCACATCCTTGAGCTGGTTGATGAGGATCGGCTCCTGCTCTTTGGGCATGCCCCGATCCACCCAGTCGAGAATGAAGCGGTCGGTGGCCAGTTGGCGGGCGGCCTGGGCGATGCCGTGGAGATCCTGTTCAATCTCCTTGCTGATCCGCTGGGTCAGGTTGGGGAGCTCCTGCTCGAACATCCGGTTTTCGATCAGTTGCTGGGCCGAGCGTTGACTGAAGTAGCCTACCAGCAGGCAGGAGACGACCACGGCCAGGGTGACCGTGGCCAGTATTTTCTGTTTAAGAGTGAGGGTTGCCAGCATAAAGGTGCTCAAAAGGTTGAGATTGACGACGCTCATATTAGCGGCAGCGCGGCGCTACCCATGAGGCTTGCAGCCCTTTATTTGCGGATTACGTTTGCGCTCACAGGGGCGGCGACTCGCCCCTTCGCCATGCAGCACAGGCGGGAGGCGGATTGACGGTTGCGCTAACTGCCGGGCCCCTTATAGTAGAGGCCATCCTTGGTGACTGACCCTCTGAATAATATGGAAAATATGATGCGCAGCTTAGGTGCGGGATGGACCCGTCTGCTTTTGGTGATGCTGGCGGCCTGCCCGCTGCTGGCTGTGGCGGCACAGGGGGAGCGCCCGAAAATTGCGGTGGTGCTCAGCGGCGGCGGTGCCAAGGGATCGGCCCATATCGGCATCCTCAAGGTGCTGGAGCAGAAACGGATTCCGGTCGACATCATAGTCGGCACCAGCATGGGCTCTTATGTGGCGGGGATGTACGCCATGGGGCTCAGTGCCGAGGAGGTGGAGCGCACTACCCTGGCCATCGACTGGAACAAGGGCTATCAGGACAAGGTGGGCCGCGACGAGCTGTCGTTGCGTAAAAAGCAGCAGAACGAGCAGTATCAGCTGCGCACCGATATCGGGGTGAATGGCGACACCACCCAGCTGCCGGACGGTTTTTTCCAGGGCCAATCCATGGCCAGCCTGCTGCGGGGGGCCACCTCCAACCTGCCGGTACAGGAGAGCTTCGACGATCTCCCCATTCCCTACCGCGCCATGGCGACCGACATGGAGACGGTCACCCCCTTTGTGCTGGATCACGGCAGCCTGGCCAAGGCAATGCAGGCCTCCATGTCCATTCCCGGTGCCCTCAAGCCGGTGGAGTGGGAGGGGCACATCCTGGCGGACGGCGGTAGCGTCAACAACATGCCGGTGGATGTCGCCAAGGCAATGGGGGCCGACGTGGTGATCGCGGTGGATATCGGTGCCAAGCTGCGTACCCGTGAATCACTCAAGTCAGGGTTGGCGATGATCGACCAGCTCACCACCTACATGACCCAGGTGGGTACCGACAAGCAGAAGGCGCTGATGGGGCCGAAAGACATACTGATCGCTCCCGAGTTTGGCGATATGGGGATCGCCGACTTTGCCCGCATGCCGGAGGGGATCAAAATGGGTGAGGCGGCGGCGTACAAGGCGTCGCTGCAACTCGATAAGCTGTCGCTCACCAAGGCGCAGTACAACGCCTATCGCAACCAGAAGCTGAGCCGCCGTGCCGAGCGAAGTGGTCAACCCGCCTACTTCATCGACAAGGTGGAGATCATCAACAAGTCGCGCCTCTCCGACGAGACGGTGCACGCCATGCTGAAGGTTCGGCCGGACAAGATCCAGACCAACGAGAGTCTGGAGGCTGGCATTCGCCGCCTCTATGCGCTGGAGTCGTTTGACCGCATCACCTATGAAGTGGAGGAGCGCGATGGGGAGAACGTGCTGGTAGTGGATGCCAGCGAGAAGAACTGGGGGCCTGGTTACCTCAACTTCCAGTTCGGTTTCACCGATGACTTCGAGAATACCTCCAACTACAACGTCGGCATGTCCTACACCCTCACCAACGTCAACGAGTGGGGGGCCGAGTGGTTGACCGAGGCATCACTGGGCACGGCCAAACATATCAAGACCGACTTCTATACACCGCTGGAGCCCTCCCAGACCTTCTATGGCGAGGCGAGCCTAGCCTATGACCAGACCCAGAGAAGCCTCTTTAATCCGGATCCGGACGAACCGATATTTACCTATCTCGATACCGAGTACTCCTTCTTCAGCGCCGATCTGGCGGTCGGCTGGAATCGTCAGCCCTGGAGCCGCCTGTCTATGGGGCTGGAAGGGCAGACGGGCAGTATCGAGATCAAAAACTTCAAAGAGCTGCAAGGGGATGCCACGGCGTGGGGCCCCTATGTCCGCTTTGAACACGACAATCTGGATAGCCGCTATTTCCCCTATCAGGGGGTGAAGTGGGATATGAAACTGGGCCACTCCCACGTCAGTGTGGATGGACTCGAGTCGGCAGATGGCCGCAGTGAAGGCTGGAATTATCAACTCTCCATGATCAAGCCCTGGTCATGGGACAGGCACAGCCTCAACCTGATCCTCGAAGGGGGTGGCTCGGGCAGTGAAGAGGTGGTGCCACTGCATATTCAGGATCTGGGCGGGCTGTTCCGCCTCTCCGGTTTCCAGCGCTACCAGCTGAGCGGTCGCTACAGCCTGTTTGGTGGCCTGCGTTACATCTATCGGGTGGCAGACAATGACTTCGGTGCCCTCAAGATGCCGCTCTATCTGGGCGGATCTCTGGAGCAGGGCGGGGTCTGGAACAAGGGGGAGGATATCAGTCTGGAGAGCTCGTTTACCGCCGGGTCGCTTTATGTCGGGGTGGAGAGCTTCCTCGGCCCTGTGTTCCTCGGCTACGGCATGGCGGAGGGGGGCAATGACGTCTTCTATCTGCAATTGGGCAGTACGTTCGAATAATGCCGAAATGATGCCAATTTGTTAACTCTGATTGATGACGTTCAATTAATTATCAAAAAATACCAGCCTGTTTAATTGGTTATGATTTTGTGGTGAATGAGTAAACAGGGTTTGGATTTTAATTAGTCGTTAAAACTTATATAGTGGGGAGCACCCTACGGGGTGTCCCGCAAGGACGATCGCCGCGAGCCTGGGCGAACCCCAAAAAAAGACCAAAGAGGAATTAGTCGTGCTTGAAACATACCGTAAACACGTCGCAGAACGTGCCGCCGAGGGCGTGGTCGCCAAACCTCTGGATGCAGAGCAGGTCGCTGCCCTGGTTGAACTGCTCAAGAACCCGCCCGCTGGCGAAGAAGACTTTCTGAAAGAGCTGTTGTCCTCCCGTATTCCCCCCGGTGTTGATGAAGCGGCCTATGTCAAAGCCGGCTTCCTCACCGCCGTCGCCAAGGGCGAAGCCCACTCTCCCATCCTGACTGCCGCCGAAGCTGTCGAGCTGCTGGGCACCATGCAGGGTGGTTACAACATTCAGCCGCTGATCGACCTGCTGGATCACGCCACTCTGGCGCCGCTTGCCGCCAAGGGGCTCTCCCACACCCTGCTGATGTTTGACTCCTTCCACGACGTGGAAGAGAAGGCCAAGGCGGGCAATGCCCACGCCAAACAGGTGATGCAATCCTGGGCTGATGCCGAGTGGTTCCTCTCCCGCCCGGAGCTGGCCGAGAAGATCACTGTCACCGTGTTCAAGGTGACCGGCGAAACCAATACCGACGACCTCTCTCCGGCACCGGACGCCTGGTCCCGCCCGGACATTCCGCTGCACGCCCTGGCAATGCTGAAAAATGCCCGTCCCGGCATTACCCCGGACAAGGATGGCGCCATCGGCCCCATCAAGACCATCGATGCCCTGAAAGAGAAAGGCTTCCCGCTGGCCTACGTGGGTGACGTGGTCGGTACCGGCTCTTCCCGTAAATCCGCCACCAACTCGGTGCTCTGGTTCATGGGCGACGACATTCCGTTCGTGCCGAACAAGCGTGCTGGCGGTGTCTGTCTGGGTGGCAAGATTGCCCCGATCTTCTTCAACACCATGGAAGATGCCGGCGCTCTGCCTATCGAAGTGGACGTCTCCAAGCTGGAAATGGGCGATGTGATCGACATCTACCCCTATGCCGGCAAGATCTGCAAACACGGCACCGAACAGGTGCTGGCGCAGTTTGAACTGAAAACCGACGTGCTGATCGACGAAGTGCGCGCCGGTGGCCGTATCCCGCTGATCATCGGCCGCGGCCTGACCGACAAGGCCCGCGAAGCGCTGGGGCTGCCGTTCTCCACCGTATTCCGTCGCCCGCAGCCGGTGGCCGATACCGGCAAAGGCTTCACCCTGGCCCAGAAGATGGTGGGCAAGGCGTGCGGCGTGAAGGGCATTCGCCCCGGCACCTACTGCGAGCCCAAGATGACCACGGTCGGCTCCCAGGACACCACGGGCCCGATGACCCGCGACGAGCTCAAAGATCTGGCCTGCCTCGGCTTCTCCGCCGATCTGACCATGCAGTCCTTCTGCCACACTGCCGCCTATCCGAAGCCCATCGACGTACAGACCCACCACACCCTGCCGGACTTCATCATGAACCGCGGCGGTGTGAGCTTGCGTCCGGGTGATGGCGTCATCCACTCTTGGCTGAACCGCATGCTGCTGCCGGATACCGTGGGAACCGGTGGTGATTCCCATACCCGTTTCCCCATCGGTATCTCCTTCCCGGCGGGCTCCGGTCTGGTGGCTTTCGCCGCCGCCACCGGTGTGATGCCGCTGGACATGCCGGAGTCCGTGCTGGTGCGCTTCAAGGGCGAGCTGCAACCGGGCATCACCCTGCGTGATCTGGTCCATGCCATCCCCTATGCCGCCATCCAGAAGGGGTTGCTGACCGTCGAGAAAGCGGGCAAGAAGAACATCTTCTCCGGCCGTATCCTCGAGATCGAAGGTCTGCCGACCCTGAAAGTGGAACAAGCCTTCGAGCTGGCCGATGCCAGTGCCGAGCGTTCCGCTGCCGGTTGCACCATCAAGCTGGATAAAGAGCCGATCATCGAGTATCTGAAGTCCAACATCGTGATGCTGAAATGGATGCTCTCCGAAGGTTACGGTGACCCGCGCACCATCACCCGTCGCATCAAGGGGATGGAAGAGTGGCTGGCCAACCCGACCCTGATGGAAGCGGACAAGGATGCCGAGTATGCCGAGATCATCGAGATTGATCTGGCCACCATCAAGGAGCCGATCCTGTGTGCGCCGAACGATCCGGACGATGCCCGTCTGCTGAGCGACGTGGCTGGCGACAAGATCGACGAAGTGTTCATCGGTTCCTGCATGACCAACATCGGTCACTTCCGTGCCGCCGGCAAACTGCTCGAGAAGTATCAGGGCGAGCTGCCTACCCGCATGTGGATCGCGCCGCCCACCAAGATGGACAAGGATCAGCTGACCGAAGAGGGCTACTACGGCATCTTTGGTCGCGTCGGTGCCCGCATCGAGATCCCGGGCTGCTCCCTGTGCATGGGCAACCAGGCGCGGGTAGCGGAAGGGGCCTCGGTGGTCTCCACTTCCACCCGTAACTTCCCGAACCGTCTGGGTAAAGGTGCCAACGTCTATCTGGCCTCTGCGGAGCTGGCCGCCGTTGCCGCCATCCTCGGCAAGATCCCGACTGTGGCGGAGTACCTGCAGTATGCCAAGGCGCTGGATGCCACTGCGGCAGACACTTACCGCTACCTCAACTTCAACGAGATCGCCTCCTACACCAAGAAGGCCGATGCGGTGATCCTGCAGCAAGCCGTTTAACGGAGTTCTTGCGCGATTTGCGCGATAAGAAGCCAATAATGCCGCTTATTTACGCGGCATTATTTATTTGTGTGTTATTCACCGTCTTTTTTGAAGATTGTTTGCACGATCCTTGCTAGAGAGATCCAACCACCTGTTTGGTGGTTCGTTTTATAAACGCTTTGGGTTATGTTGTTCGGTTATGTGCGGTAATGATGAGGCATCGTTATCGAGGGAAAGTGGATATCTGTTCACTGGGTGCTTGCGTTGGCAGGCCTGACGAATTGCGGCGTGGTTCTTTATGTTTCTGTTCAGGATCGATCTCTCCCGAACCGGGTTACGCTTCGGCGGTGCCTTGCTGGTCTTTACCCTGCCGCTGCTGGTGGGAGCTTGGCTCATCCACAGCAATTATGTGCAGGAGCTGAAAGCGGAATCCAGCGCCTCGGCCCACAAGGCCAGAACCCTGATGGAGTCGATGCTGGATCATGCGGAGCAGGCCAACCGCTCCGTGCTGCCTCTGGTGAATGCTCCCTGTCGCGACAACCTGCTGGTGCTGCGCAAGAAGGTCGCCATCGAGCCCTTCCTGCGTTCGGTCAATCTGGTGCGAAACGGCATCATCAATTGCACCTCGCTGTTTGGTGAGGCCAATGATGCCGATGACGGCTCCATTTACACCGGCCGCAAGCTGCTGCTGATGAGTGGCAACCGGGTGCGGCAAAATCACCCGCTGCTGGTAGTGCGCACCGAGCAGGGCAAGGATGCCGCCTTGAGCGCCATCGACAGTACCCAGCTCAGCTTCATGCTCTCCATGAGCGGAAAATCCAGTGCGCTCTATCTGCAGGTGGGGTCTGCCTGGCTCAATGAGTCGGGCCGCTATCTGAGCGAGGCGCCCACCCTCCATCGCGGGATCAGCCAGGCCCTCACCTCATCCCATTATCCTTTCACCATCCATGCCGGTTATGCCATGCCGGTCTACTGGAAGTCGCTGTGGGCCGCGCGGCATGTGGCGCTGTCGTGGCTGGCGGTTTCCTCGCTTTTGCTGGCCTGGCTGGTGTGGTGGGTGCTGGGGCGGCCCGGCTCGCCAACAGATGAGTTGCGACGAGCCCTGCGGGCCAGGGAGTTTGTTCCCTATCTGCAGCCGCTGATTGCCAGCCACGACGGCAAGATGATGGGCGCCGAGGTGCTGATGCGCTGGGAACATGTCAATGAAGGAGTGATCCGGCCCGATCTCTTTATTCCGCAAGCAGAGGAGTCGGGACTGATCGTCCCCATGACCACCCATATCATGAAGCAGGTGGCGACACGGTTGAACCGCTCTCAGGAGCAGTTGCCCGATGGGTTTCATATCAGCTTCAACATCAGCGCCGCCCATTGCCACGATTTTGCCCTGTTGGCCGAGTGCCGCGCCTTTCTCGGTCACTTCCTCCCCGGCAAGGTGGTACTGGTGCTGGAGCTGACCGAGCGGGAGCTGCTGATGTCAGATCCCCAGACCCTCTCCCTGTTCCGCCAGCTGGACGAGATGGGGGTCAAACTCGCCATCGACGACTTTGGTACCGGCCACTCCAGCCTGGCTTACCTGCAGCAGTTTCATGTGGATTACCTCAAGATCGACAAATCCTTCATCGCCCGCATCGGTACCGAGTCGCTCTCGGAGCATATCGTGGACAATGTGATCGATCTGGCGACCCGGCTCGGTCTGGCGCTGGTGGCGGAAGGGGTGGAGAGCGAGCGTCAGGCTGACTACCTCAGGGCCAAAGGGGTCGACTATCTACAGGGATACCTGTTTGCCCGCCCCATGCCGCTGCGCCAGTTCTGCGAGGAGCTGCTGCCGGAAGAAGCACAAACCCGCCAGCCAGATGGGGTGCGAGGCATCCCGAACGCCACCTGATCTATCGGTGACAGACGGGCGGCCACGCTCCCGTCTGGCAGGGTAGGGGAGTGCTCTCCCCCTATCCCCCCTCTAGTGCAGGGGCTTGTTTTCCATGCCTTGTGGCTCACTTTTCGGTAGAATCGGCGCTCATTTTGACGTCAGTAAAAGATGAGGCGCGGTATGACGGTTCAGTTCCAGGCATTTCACAGCATCAAGGCGATCGGTAATCGGGAGGTGCTGTTCAACTGGTCGAGAACCAATCCCCTCGGGGCGCTGGATCAGGTGTGGCGCCCGAAAAACCGCGACGAGCTGCAGGCGCTGCTGCGGGAACACCCCGAGCGCAAGCTGCGTCTTATCGGCTCCGGCCTCTCTTTTGAGCCCATTCACAGCGTCTATACCGAGGGCAGTCAGGCACTGCTGGTGGACTTGCACCACCTGCGCGGCCAGTTGGCGAAAACCGCCGATACCGTGACCTATCAGGCGGGGACGCCGCTCGATACCGTTTATGCCGAGCTGATCGCCATGGAGCGGATGCTGCCCGCATCCCCGGGCGTTATCGGCATCCAGACCCTGGGCGGCGCCCTCAGCACAGGTACCCACGGTCAGGGGCTGCACCAGTCTGCCCTCTGCGATGTGGTGGAGGCGATGACGGTGATGCTGGCCAATGGCGACATCATCCGGGTGGATCGCACCGATCCGCGCTTCGGCGCCTTCGTGATGGGGATGGGGATGCTCGGCATCCTGCTCGACGTCACCCTGCGCACCGTGCCAAATCGCATCATGCGCTGCACCAAGTTCACCACCGACTACCCCTTCCTGCTGGAGCACAACGAACGGCTCAACCGCGAGCACGGCTTTGTGAAGAGCTGGTGGTTTGCCTGGACCGGCGAGAGCCACATCTGGCTGGTGGATCCCGCCTCCGATGACGAGGTGGCCCGCTACCGCGCTGGCGGCAGCGAGCCGCTGCTGCTGGATGGCGATATCGACGCCCGCATGAACGCCACCATTGATGCCACCTTGCAGAAGATGGCGAAAGATACCAAGGATGAGGCGCTGGCCGGTGAGCACTTCGAGACGGTGCGCCGCTTCAAGGATGCCTCCGATCTGGTGGGCAACGTCTACCAGATCCTCTGCAAGGGGATCCCGGCACCTCAGATCAACTGTGAGGTGGCGGTGCCGCTTCATCGGATGAACGAGGCACTGGAGACCCTGCAGGCCTGGCAGCAGGCCAACCCGGGCGTGCTGCACTACCCCTTTATCCTGCGCTGTACCGGCCCCTCTGAGGCCTGGCTCAGCGCCGCTTATGGCCAGCCGGTCTGCTGGATCGGTTTTCTGGTCTATCTGGCGGCGGACGGCACCTTCGTCAACGGCTCCATGGAGCAGATGCGCGAGCTGCAACAACTGCTGGTGCCGCTCGGCGGCATTCCCCACTTCGGCAAACATCTGGCGATGGATCTCTACGACTTCCCGGCCCTGCTGCCGCGCTGGAACGACTTCGTGGCGTTGAAAGCCGAGCTCGACCCCTATGGCCGCTTTGAAAACCGCTGGCTCAGCGACCTGTTTGCCAACCGGTAAGGATCTGACATGACCGATATGCAAGATACCCGTATCCCAGTGACCCTGCTGACCGGCTTTCTCGGTAGCGGCAAGACCACCTTGCTCAATCACTGGGTCAAGCAGCCGGAGCTTGGTGAGTGCGCCGTGCTGATCAACGAGTTCGGCTCGGTGGGGCTGGATCACCATCTGGTGCAACAGGTGGATGAGCAGGTGATGCTGCTCGACTCCGGCTGCATCTGTTGTTCGGTGCAGGGCTCTTTGGTGGAGGCGTTGCAGGGGCTCTTTATGAAGGCCATCCAGCGCAAGATCAAACCGTTCAAGCGGCTGATTATCGAGACCACTGGCCTCGCCGATCCGGCCCCCGTGCTGTTCACGTTGAGGGAAGAGGGCTTTATTGCCCAGCGCTACCGCTTCGATGGCACTGTCACCGTCGTGGATGCCGGCCATATCGAGCAACAGCTGGCGGCTCAATATGAAGCGGTGAAACAGGTGGCGCTGGCGGATCTGCTGGTGGTGAGCAAAGGCGATCTGGTGGATGACGAGCAGCTGGCACGGGTCGAAGCCCAGTTGGCGGCACTCAATCCGGCGGCCCCGATCCAGCAGGTGACCAATGGTGAACTGTCGCCAGCAGTGCTGGAGAAGCTCGGCGTCTACAACGAAGCGGCAGGGCGCGATGTGCGCCAGCTGCTGGCCTGGCTGCGCACCGAATCTCCCAAGCAGGGGCTGGCGTCACCGATGCAGCCGAAGATGCAACCGTTCGCCGCCAAGGTGGGCACAGCTGCGCCCACCCACTTCGAGCACGGCAACATCGAGAGTTTCTCCCTGCGTATCGGCGAGCCGCTCAAACCCTCTCGCTTGCTGGCCGCCATCGATGCGGTGCAGGCCCAATATGGCGATGCCCTGCTGCGCCTCAAGGGGATTTTGCAGCTGGAAGGGGAGAGCCAGCCGGTGGTGATCCACGGCGTCCACGGCCAGCTCTATCCGCTGCAGGCGCTGGGCGACTGGCCGGAGGGCAAGGCCCAGTCCCGACTGGTGTTTATCGTGAAAAGTCAGGACAAGGCCGGTATCGAGCAGCTCTTTATGGCGACCCTCAAGGCCCCCGAGCCCACTCTGGAAGAGCGGCTCAAAGCCATGCTGGGTCAGCCCGACAACTGATCTTGCGCGTTGCAGCTCTCCTGCATCAGGTCAGGACGGCGACGGTTGAACAGCACAAACGCCACCGGCACGAAGTAGAACGAGAGCAGGGTCGCCAGCGCTGTGCCACCGGCGATGGCGATGGCAAAGGGGGGCCAGAAGCCGCCGCCCCCCAGCAATAGCGGGATGAAGCCGCCCACCGTGGTGATGGTGGTCGAGACGATGTGGCGGCTGCAACCGGCCACCAGATCGCGGATCTGCGGCAGATTGCCCTGTTGTGCCAGCGGGTCTGCCCTCAGCTCGGCCAGAATGACGATGGCGGCGTTGATGGCCAGCCCCATCAGTCCCAGCAGGGCGATGATCACCGTAAACCCGAAGGGGTACCCCAGTAGCCAGACCCACAGCAGCCCGAGCCCAGCCGACTGGATCGCCACCAGGGTGACGATGCCTGCCAGCCGGAACGAGTTGAAGCTGAGCACCAGCACGGCCACCAGCAGCACGGCGACCAGGCTGACGTGCGCCATCAGATTGCCCACCGATTCATCCCGCTTGGCGGCTTCCCCGCCAAACTCCAGTCGATAGCCCGGCGGCAATGCCAGCGCCTTGGCGGCCAGCCTCTCTTTGACCTGCTCCAGCACGGTTTGCGGCAGTACGCCGACCGCCAGATAGGCCTCCAGCACATTGACCCGCTCACCATCCCGGCGGCTGATCTCCCCCCAGCTTGGCAGCAGCTCGGGAGTGGCCAGCGCCCGCAAGGTGAGATTGGCTGCCCCTTGCTGGCCGGTGCCGGTGAGCGACAGCGGCACATTGAGCAGCGCATCCGGATCCTGACGCAAGGGCTCGGCCAGCCGCACCCGAACCGGGATTGACTCGGTGCCTTCCAGCACAGTGCCGCCCAACCTGCCATCCAGTGCGCCCGCCAGCCGGGAGGCAACATCGGTCAGGCTCATGCCTGCCAGTCGGGCTGCCTCCTCATCGACCTGCAACCAGAGTTTGGGTGCCCCTGCCTGCAAGGTGGCGCGGGTCTGCACCACGGCCGGGGTATTGGCGAGCAGACTGCGCAGCTCCTCTCCCAGACGGTGTAGTTGTTCAAGGTCGGGGCCAAACAGCCGCAGCTCGACCGGGGCATTGAAAGGTGGCCCCTGTTCCAGCTTGCGCACCAGGATCTGCGCTTCGGGAAATGTTGCATCGAGCCGCTGCTGCAGTTGTGGAATGAGCCGCTCGGCAGCATCGGCATCCTGCAGAGTGATCATCCCCTGGGCGTAATCGGCCCGCCCCTGTTTTCTGGGCACCAGGTTGTAGTAGAAGCTGGGGGCGTTGTCGCCCACCACCCAATCCTGACGAATCAGCTCGGGGAGACTGGCCAGCTCGGCGGAGATCCCCAGAGCCAGCTCGCGGGTGCGCGCCAGGCTCGCCTGTGGGGAGAGGCCGGCCTCGATGTGGATCATGTCCCGGTCGGCAGGGGGAAAGAACTGTTCGGTGAGGCGGCCCGCCACCCAGAAACCGAGCAGGGGCAGCAGACTGACCAGCAGCAGGGTACGCCAGGGGTGAGCCAGCGCCATGGCGATGCTCTGCTGGAAACGGGCGCTCACCCGGGGCAGGTGCAAGCCATCCTGATACCAGCGCCCCCCCTGGTCACTGCCAATCCAGCGGGCTGCGAGGCCAGCCACTAGGGTGTGGGCGATGAGGTAGGATCCCAGCAGCGAACAGATCACCGCCCAGGCGATGCCGCCGACAAACTCGCCCGCCGGGCCCGGCATCAGAATGATCGGCATAAAGGCGAGCATGGTGGTGAGGGTGGAGCCCAGCAGTGGCAGCCAGAGGTGGCCGATGGCTTCCAGTGCGGCGGCACTCATGGCCATGCCGTGGCGGCGCTGATACTGCACCCGATCCGCCATGACGATGGCGTTGTCCACCATGATCCCGAGCGCCACCACCAGACCGGTGACCGACATCTGGTGAATGGGCAGATTGATCAGGTTCATGCAGGCGAAAGAGAACGCCACGGTAAGCGGCAGCGACAGGGCCACGATAATGGCGGCCTTGACTCCCAAGGTCACCAGCAGCACTGCCACTATGATGAGGAAGCCCTGCACAATGTTGAGCAGCAGGGTATCGAGCCGCTGATCGGTATAACGCTGCTGATCGAAGCTGGTGACGAGGCCGATATTATCCGGCAAGTCCTGTTGCAGCTTGGCCAGCATTGTATCGACCCGTGCCGACCAGAGGTCGATGCGGTGATCCTGTGCCATCCGCAGGCCGACCACCACGGCCCGTTCACCATTGGCAAAGGCCAGCTGACTCTCCGGCTGGTGCAGGGTACGTCTTACCTCGGCCAGATCGCCAAGGCGCAGGGTCTGGCCCTGCTCGCCGGTACGCAGCGGGATCTGGCGGATCCGCTCCAGGGTATCGAGGGCGCCGCGGATCTCCACCTGAAAGCGATTGTGGCTGCCCTGCAACTCTCCGGCGGTTACTTTGGCATCGGCACCGCTCAGCGCCTGGGCAAGCTGTTCGCCACTCATGCCGCTGGCACTGAGGGCGAGGGGATCGAACCGCACCTCGATCTCCTCCTGTGGTGTCCCGACCCGCTCGACGTATTCGGTGCCCGGCAGCTGGCGAGCCCGGCGTTCCAGCTCGGCGCTGTAGCGGGCGAGGCGATCCAGCTGCGGCTGGCCCGGCCCGCGCCAGACCACATTGACCAGCCGGGTGAAGGGGTAGCCCTTCTCGTCATCCAGCTTGGGGGCACTGGCGCCTGCTGGCAGTCCGGCGGCCAGATCTGCCAGCCGGTCACGAACTCTGGACCAGACAGGCTCGACATCGCTGACCTCATCCTTGAGCTCCAGATTGATGATGGAGAGACCGGGGCGAGAGCTCGACTCGATCAGCTTGATCTCGCTCTGGGCCCGCAGCCGGTTCTCGATGGGCTCGCTCACCAGCGCTTCCACCCGTTCGGCGCTGGCCCCGGGGAAGTGGGTAACCACGCTGGCAAAACGGCTGGTGAGCTGGGGATCTTCGGTTCTGGGCAGGGTCTGCAATGCCGCAAGGGCGGCCGTCAGCAGCAGTGCGACCGTCAACAGCAGCAGGCGGCCATTCTCGATAAACGGGCGGATCATGACTGTGGCTCCGGATGCGCCACCTGATGATCCACGCTGGTGGTCAGGGTGACCTGCTGGCCCGGCACCAGTTTATGCAGGCCATCGGTCACCAGCTGTTCTTGTCCGTTCAGGGCACCACTGATCCAGGCTCGTTCGCCATCTTGCTGCAGCAGGGTGACGTCCCGACTGACTACTCGGGGTGGCGTTTCGTCGTTGAGCAGATAGAGGGTCCAGCTGCCGCGCAATCCCTGGGTCAGCGCGGTGAGCGGCACCTCGTAAGCACGGGTGGGCTCGCGGGTCTGATGCAACAGGGTGATCAGTTGCCCCTCTGCCAGTTGTTCGCCGCCCCGGGTCAGCTGGAAGCGGGCGGTGCGGGTGTGGGTCTGCCCGTCCACTTGTACCCCCAGATTAAGCAGGCGCCCCTCCAGTGATTGCACACCGCTTTGCAGGGGGTAGCGTTGGCCGACGATCAGGGTCTCGGCCTGTTTCACCGGCACGCCGATATCGGCCTCCCACTGGCCGCTGCGGGTCAGGGAGAAGAGAGGCTGGCCTGCGGCCACCACGGCCCCCAATGCCTGCTCGCGGCTGACCACAATCCCGTTGAAGGGGGCGCGCAGCTGTGATTTCTCCTGTTTGACCCGGTTGGCTTCGAGGGCGGCGGCCAGCTGGTTGGCGCTTGCCTCCAGCATGCGGACTTTGCCTTGCTGTTCATCCAGCGCCTGACGGGAGCTGAACTGCTGCTGGCGCAGGGCGGTGAGTCGATCGAGCGTCTGCCGGGCAAGGGTCAGCTCGGCCTCGTTCTGGGCGGCCCGGGCGGCCAGCTCTTTGGCTTCCACTGCCAGCAGCCGGGTGTCCAGTGTGGCGAGCAGTTCGCCGGCCTCGACCGGCTCTCCGCGTCCCTTGTGCAGAGTGGCGATCCGCCCTGCCAGCTCGAAGCCTATCTGGCTGTGCTCGGGGGCGATCACCCGGCCATTGAAGCGGTGCAGCACCGGGTAGTGATCGCTGGCTTGCAGCGGCTGGGCGATCACCCGGGTCAGGGCGGGTGTTTCTTCTGACTCAGTGACCGGGCTGCAGCCACTCAGTAACAGCGCCAGCAGGATTAAGCAAAGTGTCATGACATCATCCTCTGGTTGACATAACATCAAATCACACCGGTGAGTCTAGTTTTTCGAAACTAGACTGTCCAGTTTGATTGTGGAGGAAAAATGAACATTTCACCCCGTAGTCAGCAGAAGCGGGCTGCGATCCTCGATGCTGCCGGGCGGCTCTTCTGTCAGCACGGTCTGCATCTGGTCAGCATGGACATGGTGGCCAGTGAAGCGGGCGTCTCCAAGCAGACGGTCTACAGCCATTTTGCCAACAAGGAGTCGCTGTTTGCCGAAGCGGTGGGCAGCAAGTGCGTCAGCAGCGAGCTGATGCCGGAGGTGTTGCTGCGTGGCAACAATGTGCGGGAGAGCCTGATTGCCTTTGGTCGCAGCTTTCGCAAGTTGATCCTGAGCGATGATGCCATCAATATCTTTCGCACCTGCATCAGCTGCAACGATGCCCAGCTGGCCACCCTTTTTTTCGAAGCGGGCCCGCTCTATGTGACCGAGATGCTGTCCAACTGGCTGGAGCAGCAGAAGCAGCAAGGCCTGCTTTGCCATCAAGACAGTGAACAGGCCGCCATGCAGCTGTTGCTGATGTGGCAGGGCAAGGAGCGAATGCTCCGTGAGCTGGGTCTGCCGTTGACCCAGAGCGCTGCCGAGCAGGATGCCTGGACCCTGAGTTGTGTCGATCTCTTCCTGACCGCCGCCGCTCCCCCGCAAAAATAATGGAGGTGGCAATGAGCCACACAGTGACAGATGCCCAGCGCAAGTGGCTGCCCCTGCTGGCGGCGGTCGGTTTCTTTATGCAGGCGCTGGATGGCACCATTCTCAACACCGCCCTGCCCAGCATGGCCGAGACCTTGGGAGAGAGCCCGCTGCAGATGCAGTCGGTGATCATTGCCTACATGTTGACGGTGGCGTTGCTGATCCCGGCTTCCGGCTGGCTGGCTGACAGGTTCGGCACCCGCCGCATCTATCTGGCTGCCATCTCGCTCTTTACCCTCGGCTCGCTCGCCTGCGCCGCCTCCAATTCCCTCTCCATGCTGGTGGCCGCCCGTGTGCTTCAGGGGATTGGCGGTGCGCTGCTGATGCCGGTGGGACGGTTGGCGGTGCTGCGGGTCTATGACAAGCACGAGCTGCTGCGGGTGATGTCGTTTGTCACCATCCCGGGGCTGCTCGGCCCGTTGATGGGGCCGGCGCTCGGTGGCTGGCTGGTGGAAGTGGCGAGCTGGCACTGGGTGTTTCTCATCAACCTGCCGGTGGGGCTGCTCGGCTTTATCGCCAGCTGGCACTTTATGCCGGAGCTGCGGCAGCAGACCGCCCGGTTCGACTGGCAGGGCTTTGTGATGTTCAGCGTCGGCATGGTGCTGGTGTCGGTCGGCTTGCAGGGGCTGGGGGAGCACAGCATCTCCACCGGTTGGGCGCTGTTTGCACTGATCTTCGGCTTGGCGGCGATGGCGAGCTACTGGCTCTATGCCGCTAATGCACCGCAGCCGCTCTTTAGCCTGAACCTGTTCAAGACCGCCACCTTTGCCATCGGCATCTGGGGCAACCTGTTTGCCCGCCTCGGCAGCGGCGCCATGCCCTTCCTCACTCCGCTGTTTCTGCAACTGGGGCTCGGTTTCTCGCCGAGCAAGGCGGGGATGACCATGATCCCTACGGTTATTGGCGCCATGCTGACCAAGACGCTGGTGAACAAGCTTATTCCGAAGGTGGGCTATCGCCGCATTCTGATCGGCAACACCCTGTTGCTGGGGGCGATGATCGCCAGCTTCTACTTTATCGACAACCAGCTCCCTTACGGGGTCTTGCTGGGCTGGCTGGCGATCTTCGGCGCCATCAACTCGCTGCAGTTCTCCGCCATGAACACTCTCACGCTGCAAGATCTCAGCCCGACCCTGGCCAGCAGTGGCAACGGTCTGCTCTCGGTGGTGATGCAGCTCTCCATGAGTTTGGGTGTGGCGATTGCCGCCAGCCTGCTCGGGCTCTTCTCGGCGGGTACCTCAGCGGCCAACGGCCAGTGGCTGGCCGGGTTCCATCTTACCTACCTCTGTGTCGGCCTGCTCTCCATGCTGGCGGCGCTGATCTTCGCCCAGCTGGCGCGCGATGGGGCTACGCCATCGGGGCGGGCAGATAGCTGACTTGGCAGGGGAGCTGCGCCAGCACTTCGGCCAGATGCTCGGTCGCCAGCAGAAAGGTCTGCTCCGGGTGGCCCGGAGTCCAGGTGAAGGCGGTGTGGTTGAGCAGTTGCGGATCCACCAGTAGCGGAATATCGGCACGGGGCAGGAAGGGGCAAACCGCCCCCGGCAGGCAGCCGATCTCCGCCTGCATCTCTTCGGCGGTGCAGATGGAGGGCTTGGCACCGAGTGCGGCCTTGACCGCCTTGTTGTCGAGCCGTCCGTCCCTGTGGGTCAGCAGCAGGGCGAAGCGGCCATCCTTGAACTTGAGAAACAGGGTCTTGCTGAACTCCGCCTGCCAGCCGAGGCGGGCCTTGACCTTTTCATCGGTGGCGTAGTCGAGGATGGGTTCATGCTCATAGCGCTGGTGGGGCAGTTCTGCCAGCAGTTGGCAGTTGAAATGGTGAATGGTATCGAGTGGCATGGGGTTCTCCTGTAGTGGGCGCTATCCTGCCAGCCTCGCAGGGTCAGGCCCAATGACACTTTCTTATCCGTGATAAGCAACCCTGTCTGTGCAAACAACAAGGGCGCCGTGAGGCGCCCTTGCGGATCAGTGATGCTGCAATTCGCACGCTTCCCAGTGAAAGGGAATGGGGCACAGCTGCTGGGAGGCCTTGTCATAGGCTTGCCACAGCTCGCCCATGGTGCGGCCATCGACGGGGTGGCGCAGTTTGGGGGCCAGCTCGGCCAGTGGCCAGAGCACGAAGGCGTTGGTGAGCACTTCACCGCGCGGCAGCACCAGCGGGGTGTCGCAGACCAGATCGCCATAGAGCAGTAGGTCGAGATCCAGGGTGCGCGGGGCGAACTTCTTGGCATCCGGCTCACGGCCGTGGGCGAACTCCATGGCCCGCAGTCGCTGGCAGACGGTGGTCAGCGGCAGATCGGTCTCGGCAGCCGCCACCAGGTTGTAGAAGGGGCGGCCGTTGAAGCCGACCGCCTCACTCTCGAATACCCGGGAGACCCGCAGCTCACCAAATTCGGCGTGCAGGGCATCGAGCCCGGCACGGATATGGCGCTCCCGCTCGATGTTGGAGCCCAGGCTGATATAGATGGTGGTCATCAGTTGCTGCTCGCGGCCGGCGTGCGATGGCGCAGGATCTCGACGCCGACCCCGGCGGCATTGGGCACGGCGCCCGGCTTGGTGAGGGTCACCTTGACCCACTGCACCCGCGCGTCGGTCAGAACCAGCATGGCGACCTGCTCGGCCATGGTCTCGACCAGCTCGACCACCTTGCCGCTGACATGTTCGCAAATCTTGTTGGAGAGGTCGGCATAATCCAGTGCCAGATTAATGTCGTCGGTTGCTGCCGCGGGGCGGTTGTCGAACCCCATCTCGAGGTCAAAACGGAGCTTTTGGCGAATGCCCTTCTCCCACTCATATACACCTATGGTGGTCAAAACTTCGAGTCCGCGAATAAACACCTTGTCCATGACTGTACTTCTTCTTTACTCTTGATGGGCTGTGATGACAGCGCAGGGATGCTGGCCGGGCAACAGGCTTGCCGAGGCGCTCTGGGTGGGCATGGGCCCATGCCAGCGTATGTGGCCCGCATCATACCCCATTCATATCGTGGTAAAAACGACCAAGATGACGGCCCTGACGATTTTGATGATTATTCTGGCCTACCTGGGTGGTTCACTATCCAGTGCTGTGCTGGTCTCTCGCTGCACCGGTCTGCCCGACCCGCGGGATCATGGCTCCCACAATCCGGGGGCAACCAATGTGCTGCGCCTCGGTGGCCGGATGGCGGCGCTGGTGGTGCTGCTGCTCGATGTGCTCAAGGGCACTGTGCCCGTCTATCTCGCCTGGTATCTGCAGATCAAACCCGTCTACCTCGGCTTTATCGGGGTCGCCGCCTGTCTCGGCCATATGTACCCCCTCTTCTTTCATTTTCGTGGTGGCAAGGGGGTAGCGACGGCGCTCGGTACCATGCTGCCCATCGGCTTCACCATGGGGGGCGCCGTGATTGGCACCTGGCTGCTGGTGCTGCTGGTGAGCGGCTACTCCTCGCTGGCCTCCATCATTACCGTGCTGCTGACGCCGCTCTTTACCTACCTGCTCAAACCCGAATATACCCTGCCAGTCTCGCTGCTCTCCTGCCTTATCCTGCTCCGCCATCACGAGAACATCTCCCGCCTGCTCAAGGGGGAAGAACCCAGAGTCTGGGGGCGAAAACGCGCGGCCTGTGCCGAGGAAGTGGCAGAAATGGACGATGTTGCGCAAAAAAGAGACGAACGAGACAAAAAGTGAAATTTCCCGTTGACCATCCGCCTTAAAATCCGTTTAATAGCGCCCACGCCCAGATAGCTCAGTCGGTAGAGCAGGGGATTGAAAATCCCCGTGTCGGCGGTTCGATTCCGTCTCTGGGCACCAAAATTTGGTGCCATGAAATAAAAATTTGTTCATGCACAATGGTTTAAAGTGTGCCGGCTTAGCTCAGTAGGTAGAGCAACTGACTTGTAATCAGTAGGTCACCAGTTCGATTCCGGTAGCCGGCACCATTTGCCCAGATAGCTCAGTCGGTAGAGCAGGGGATTGAAAATCCCCGTGTCGGCGGTTCGATTCCGTCTCTGGGCACCACGAATAATTCCTCCTTAGCTCAGTCGGTAGAGCGACGGACTGTTAATCCGCAGGTCGCTGGTTCGAGCCCAGCAGGAGGAGCCAAACCGAAAAGCCCTTGTCGCAAGACAAGGGCTTTTTTTCATTGGTTCAACACCGCTCTTTTACCATAACAACAATCACACACGCACAGAATGACGGCAGGATAGATATGGAAAATCAAGTAGTTATAGACTCAAAGGGGCGACTGGCCACCATCCGCGAGTGGCTTGAGCCCGTGCTGGTGCTGCTGATCCTGGGCAGCCTGTTTGGCTACCTCGGCAGCCAGATGGGCCTCTCCGCCATGGTCAACACCCTGTTCAATACCGCCCACCAGCTGCTGCTCAATACCGTGCTCTTTATCATGGGGATCACCGTACTTTCCGGCGCCCTCAGCCAGCTGCTGAGCGAATTCGGGGTGATCCGACTGCTGGAGGTGCTGCTGGCACCCCTGATGAAACCGGTGTTTCGTCTGCCCGGTCGCACCGCATTGGCGGCGCTGATGACCTTCTTCTCCGACAACCCGGCGGTGATCAGCCTCGCCAAGGACAGCCGCTTTCGCAAGGGCTTCACCCCCTGGCAGCTAGTGTCGCTCACCAACTTCGGCACAGCCTTTGGCATGGGGCTGATCGTGGTGACCTTTATGGCCACCTTGCAGCTGCCGGGCGGTGAATCCACTGCAAGCGCGGCGCTCATCGGGCTGCTCGGCGCTCTGGTAGGCTCGGTGGTCTCTACCCGATTGATGCAACGGATGATCCGCCCGCTGGTGGGCGAGGTGCTGGACGATGAGCCGACTGTTGCCAAGGGGCACAAGGTCGGGGTGACCAAAGAGGCGGCTCCCGGCTGGCTGCGGATCCTCAACTCTCTGCTCGATGGCGGCAAATCCGGTGTGGAGCTGGGGATGGCGGTGATCCCGGGTGTGCTCATCATCAGTACCTTCGTCATGCTGCTCACCTTCGGCCCCGGCGACAAGGGCTATACCGGCGAAGCCTTCCAGGGGGTAGCCCTGCTGCCGGTGCTGGCTGCCAAGGCTGGCTGGCTGTTTGACCTGCTGTTTGGCTTCCAGCAGCCGGAGCTGGTCGCTTTCCCCGCCACCTCGCTCGGTGCGGTCGGTGCCGCCATGTCGCTGGTGCCCCCCTTTATCGCCAAAGGGTGGATCACCGGTAACGAGGTCGCGGTGTTTACCGCCATGGGGATGTGCTGGAGTGGCTTCCTGAGCACCCACACCGCCATGCTGGATGCTCTCGGTTATCGCCACCTCACCTCCCGCGCCATCGTCGCCCACACCATCGGCGGCCTGTGCGCCGGGGTAGCCGCTCACCAGCTTTATATGCTGCTGGGCTGAGCAGGGTGAAAAGAGAGAGGGGCGCTGTGGCGCCCCTCTCTGTATCTATCGGTGACGAGTTGGCTCGTCCTTCGGTTTACTCAACATAGCCGAGCAGGCTCTGTGCGATCACCGCTTCCGGCATCATCTCCCGCAGCCCGGCGATCAGTTTTTCCCCCGCCTCATGCAGCGCAGCCAGCGGCATCTCGGTCAGGCTCTCCAGAATGAACCACATCTGGCCCGAATCGACACTGAGTCGAGTACGCACACCCTGCCGCCAGTTCCAGCGCCGACAGGTGACCCCCTTGTCATCCCGCCAGACCACCTCGCCGGGTTCCGGAGATTCGTGTGCGGGTTCGCCCCCCTTCATGGTATCGAACTGCTCGCTGCCATCGGCTACCACCAGTCGCGGTAGTCCCTCATAGGTGAGCAGGTTTTCGCCCCCCACCGGAATGGCGTAGCGGATACTGATGGCGTTGTAGAGATCGACTACGGGATCGATGGCGGGCAGGTTGCCATCGCGGGCGACCCGCTTTCTCAGAGCCTCGGCGGAACAGGGAGTCCGCTGCGGCTTGGCGCCAAATTTTCTGAACAGCTCGCCCCAGGCGGCGAGATGCGCCTCTGCCCAGGGCACATCGGCGGTCAGCATGGCGGTGCAGGCTTCATCAAGGGCGCGCGCCCCCACGTTCGGGTCGACCACGGCGGCGGCCTGCACCGTGATGCTCAAAGCGCGAAAGCCGGGAGCCAGCTGGTTGACTTCGGGGGAGATATAGGGGGTGATCAGGGACATAGCGACTCCATAAACGAAAGAGGCTGGGAGAAGGCGGCTGCCGGCCAGCATAGCGGCAACGGCAAATCCGGTTTGAGAGCCATCATGCGCGAACATGTTAGATAAGAAAATTTACATGATCTTAATGCCCATAAGTTTAATGAATGAAAAATGACGTGATCAAGGGGATGGCGGGCATGTAGCGGTATATAGCGAAGAGGAGCCCTGCCGTCTCCGGTTTGCTGCGGTAATGCCCCTTTGCCGCCTGGAACTGCAGCGGCAGCCGCTGGCCGCCCGGCTCTCTTGTGATGACCTCAGTTGCAATGCCCAAGCACGAGGCGGTCACCCAAATTGCTAGGTTGTTCAATGAGTTGGCTATGGTTGGCGTTTTTTCATCGTTCTGGCCCCGCTTATGCATTCCTCTTGGCAACACCATCAAGGGTCGTTGTCGCGGAGAGATATCATGATCAGCAACCAGCTTCCCCTTGCCTCGATCGCCCTCAAGCTGGGCAGTCAGCTGCTTGTCAGCAGTAGCAAACCCCAGCCCGTGCAGCCTGCCGAACAGGAGGCTCGCCTTGCCCCGACCATCCAGAGTCTGTTCCAGCGACTCGGTATCAAGGATGCCGACAACGAGCAGAACCGCTCGGCCATCAACCACTTTATGGGTGAGCTGATGCAGACTCTGGGGCTGGAGAATGGCGGCCAATCCCTCCCTACCGCCATCGATAGCGCCCGTAGCCAGTTGGCCAATGGTACCCAGAGCACCCGCCTCGATGCGCTGCAAAGCGAGCTCGATACCCTCAAGGATTCCCTCGGTGCCAGCAATCTCAACCTCGACCAGCTGCTCGGTGCCTTTAAACAGACCCTGCCCAATGGCAAGGGGGAGGGAGTGGGCAAACTGCTCAATGCCAGCGCGTGAACGGCGGTGAGCAATAAAAAACGGCAACCGAGGTTGCCGTTTTTTATTGCAATTAGTTACTCATAATAATTGATTACAGTTCAATTTTTACGACGAAAATATTTATGAGACAATAAAATAACATAGGGTTATTAGCAATAGTGTATATAGTGATATAATATATGCTCGATAGTCTTTAAATATATTTCTTGGTGGGAAGTTATATAATGAAAAGGCTGTCACTAATAAAAAGGTGAAAATACCAGTTGATAAAACCACTATAGGCGCCGTTTTCGAATCTGTATTAAATGCAGACATAGCTATTGTTATAATGAAAGTGATAACAGCACAAAAGAAGCTGAGATGTTCAATGTTTTTCTTTGACTGTATTTCTAACTCTGCCTTTATAGTTTCTCTTATTTCTCTCTCAAGTTGTTTTGTTTTCGCTTCGGTGAATTTTCGATCTTTTAATCGCTCTCTATACATAACAGAGATATTGTTAAACTCGGGAGTGTTTTTATATGGTTGGAAACTAATTATATAGTCAAGCTGTTTTTCAGCGTTTAAATAATCGGAGCTTTCTAGTGTCTCTCTGAACTTAGATATCTCAAGATTATAAGTGCCTTTTTTCAACTCTCTGAAATCATTTCCCCATGCTTCTATACATTTTCTGTAAAAATGAATACCTTCAAAAAAAGTTTTGTTATCTCTAATGAAAATATGTGCTGCGGTATGAAGAAACTCTATGTTAAAAGGATACTTTTTGGTATATGCAGTTGCAATCCATTCAAGGTTGTCAGATTCGTCTGTAATACCCCATAGTAGTTCTATCCTGACAAATTCCAATGGCTCTACTTGTGATGGAGAGCAGTCGGGTATTTTGTCATCGATTAGAGAAATGAAATGGGATGCTTGTTCATACTTGCTGATTTTAGAGAAAAAATCCCACCATTTTCTAGTTTGCTTTATTGGCCATGTAACTCTATTGTAAGACCCTATTAAAATAATCTTATCAAGTAGTTTTTTGAACAGATTCTCAATGTCAGCGTGTTTGTTTTCTGATAATGCCTCTAATATGTCATTTTGACACTCTAATATGTCACTGTGTAGTTCAGATACTTCTTCTTTTGAAGTTAGAGTCATAAATATATTTCCGTAAAGTTTCTCTGTGGTGTAGAAATATTCTTAATGTTCTTTTTGGTTATTATATCAAGGAGGTGTTTCTGTTAATAGTGGCGGGGTTTGACAACGTGCACAAGTTCAGAAATAAAATTGCAAATTGGTTGATGTTTTGACTAAAGCTAGTGAGTGGGCTGTTAATGGTTATGGGTGAATAATGTCGCCTTAGTGTTGCGGGTCAAGTTCGAGCCGTTTTTATTTTCACGAAAATAAAAACGGCAACCGAGGTTGCCGTTTTTATTTCTATTTCGGATGACTATTACCGTGGCTTAACCCACCCGTTTGGCCAGCCACAGCTCTGCGGCAGTGAGGGCTGCCTCAACCTGCTCGCGGGCGACGCCGCCTTTGGCGACCCGCTTGGCCAGGGTCGCTTCCAGTTCCAGATTGGGGTAGACGTCGAACTCGATCACCGGGCTGAAACGCTGGAATTCACCGATGGAGAGCTCCTCCAGCGGTTTGCCCACGCTGATGGCAAAGACCACGGTTTCGCCGACGATATGGTGCGCTTCACGGAACGGAATCCCCTTGGCAACCAGATAGTCCGCCAGCTCGGTGGCGTTGGCGTAGCCGCCTTGCGCCGCCGCCATGGTGCGTTCGCCGTTGACCTTCAGATCGATCAGCACCAGCGCCGCCATATCGAGGCAGTCGTGCCAGGTGTCGAGGGCATCGAACAGCCCCTCCTTGTCTTCCTGCATGTCCTTGTTGTAGGCCAGCGGCAGCGCCTTGAGGCTCATCAGCATGCCCATCTGGGCGCCGACCACCCGGCCGGTCTTGCCACGGATCAGCTCCAGCGCATCCGGGTTCTTCTTCTGCGGCATCAGCGACGAGCCGGAAGTGACCGCATCGGAGAGCTCGACAAAGCCCGCCTCGCCGGTGTTGTAGAAGATAAGGTCTTCGGCAAAGCGCGACAGGTGGGTCATGGAGAGGGACGCCACGTGCATCAGCTCCACTACGTGATCCCGATCGGAGACCGAATCCAGACTGTTGCGGGTGGCGCCACCAAAGCCCATGTCGAGCGCCAGCGCTTCGCGGTCGATGGCATAGGCAGTGCCCGCCAGCGCGCCGCAGCCGAGCGGGCTGGTGTCGAGCCGCTTGAGGGCATCCTGTAGCCGGGAGTAGTCCCGCTCCAGCATCTCCACATAGGCCAGCGCCCAGTGAGCGAAGGTGACCGGTTGGGCCCGCTGCAGGTGGGTGTAACCGGGCAGCACCGCGGCCTGATTGGCACGGGCGGAGGCGACCAGTCCCTGCTGCAGGGCGGTGATGGAGCCGAGCAGCAGCTCACCCTGCGCCTTGCACCAGAGTTTCAGGTCGGTGGCGACCTGATCGTTGCGCGAGCGGCCGGTGTGCAGCTTCTTGCCAAGATCGCCGACGGCGGCAATCAGCTGGCTCTCGACCCAGGAGTGGATATCTTCGGCATCCGAATTGAGGATCTGCTGGGGATCCTGCTGCACCGAGGCGAGCAGTACCTCCATCGCCTGCTGCAGTTTGCCCTGCTCGTCACTGGTCAATACGCCCACCTTGACCAGCGCTTTGGCCCAGGCCATGGAGCCCTGAATATCCTGCTCCGCCAGCCGGTAATCGAACCGCAGCGAATCGTTGAACTGCTTGAACCGGCTATCGGCTCCCTGACTGAAGCGTCCACCCCAAAGTGCCATACTGCTCTCCTTGAATGCGTTGTCGACGGCGCCCTGGCCGCCGAGCTTGAAATCGTGCCCTGTTTTTCTGCGAGCCTGTTATCTCACAGAAGCGGCCGGGGCGCTGCCGCTCTTGTCACACCCGCCGATGATGGGTCAGGGGTTATGCCCTCTGCCTATAGAAGAGGGGGCCATGCCCCCTCAACGGAATCAACGGGTTATCGCGCTTGCTTAGCCGTGGGTGTGATCGCCACCGATAGCCTGATGTTGCTCCTTCATGGCGCGGATCCGGCTGGCCAGGGTGTAGAGACGGATAAAGCCTTCGGCATGGCTCTGGTCATACACTTCATCGGCGCCGAAGGTGGCGAAATCTTCGGAGTAGAGGCTGTTCGGCGACTTCTTCTGCACCGCGGTGACCTGACCCTTGTACATCTTCAGCACCACTTCACCGTCCAGATCTTCGGCGATGGCGTTGGCCGAGGCGAGGATCGCCTTGCACAGCGGGGTGAACCAGCGACCGTCATAGACCAGATGGGAGAACTCGGCACCCAGCTTCTCCCGCCAGGCGCGGGTCGGGCGATCCAGTACCAGCTCTTCCACCGCGCGCAGCGCGGCGACCATCACGGTACCGCCCGGGGTTTCGTAGCAGCCGCGGGACTTCATCCCCACCATCCGGTTTTCGGTGATGTCGATGCGGCCCACGCCGTGCTTGCCGGCACGCTCGTTCAGGGTCATCAGGATCTGGTGCGGGCTGAGCGGCTGGTCGTCAACGGCCACCACTTCACCCTGCGCCACGGTCAGCTTGACGTACTCCGGCTGGTCCGGTGCCTGCTCGGCCGGTACGGTCCACTGCCAGACCGCTTCGGAGGGCTCGTTCCAGGTGCTCTCCAGCTCGCCACCCTCGGTGGAGATGTGCCAGGCGTTGGCATCGCGGCTGTAGATCTTCTTCAGGGTCGCCTTGCAGGGGATGTTGCGGGTCTCCAGATAGGAGAGCAGATCTTCCCGGGAGCGCATGTCCCAGATCCGCCACGGGGCGATCACTTTCAGCTGGGGCGCCAGCGCGGCAACCGCACCTTCGAAACGCACCTGATCGTTACCCTTGCCGGTGCAGCCGTGGGAGATGGCATCGGCCCCTTCCGCCAGCGCCGCCTCGACCATCGCCTTGGCGATCACCGGACGGGCCATGGAGGTGCCCAGCAGATAGGTGCCCTCATAGACGGCGCCGGTCTTCAGGGTCGGATAGACGTACTCTTTGACGAACTCTTCCCGCAGATCCTTGATGATGCACTTGGTGGCACCGGAGGTGATGGCCTTCTGCTCGATCCCTTCCAGATCGTCGCGCTCCTGGCCCACGTCGGCCACGAAGGCGATGATTTCGGCGTCATAGTGCTCTTTGAGCCAGGGGATGATGGCCGAGGTATCCAGTCCACCCGAGTAAGCCAGTACGATCTTGTTGATTCCGCTCATGTTACTTCTCTCCGTGATGATTCGATGATGATTCAATAAAAGGGTCGTGATTCAGGTTGAGTGCCGCGTTACTTGCCGCCGAGAAGGGTCAGCAACACGGCGTTCTGGATATGCATCCGGTTTTCGGCCTCGTCCATGATGAGGGAGGCGGGGCCATCCATCACCTGCGAGGTGATCTCCAGCTCCCGGTGCGCCGGTTGGCAGTGCAGCACATGCTGGATGCCGGTGCGGTCGAGCAGGGCCTGATTGATCTGGTAAGGCATAAAGAGGTCTTTGACCTGCTCCATCGGGGTGTTGTCGCCCATGGAAACCCAGGTGTCGGTGTAGGCCACGTCGAACCCTTCGATATCTGCCACGTCATCGCTGATGTGGATGGTCGCCCCCGACTTGGCCGACAGAGCCTGCGCCTGCAGGAAGATCTGGGTATCCGGGCCGTGGCCTTTCGGGCAGATCAGGGTGACGTCGGTGCCCAGGGTCGCCCCCAGCAGCAGCAGAGAGTGGCTGACGTTGTTGCCATCACCGAGGTAGGCAAGCTTCACCTTCGACAGGTCGTCGTAGTGCTCGGCAATGGTCATAAAGTCGGCCAGCCCCTGACAGGGGTGGTAGAGGTTGCACAGGCTGTTCACTACTGGCACTGTGCCGTGCTCCGCCAGCTCGACCAGGGTCTGGTGATCGAACACCCGAGCGACGATGGCATCACACCAGCGGGACAGGTTGGCGGCGAAATCCTTCACCGACTCCCGCTTGCCCAGCGCGCCGTTCTGCTGATCCAGATAGACGCTGTGGCCGCCCAGTTTGGCGATGCCGATGTCGAAGGTGACCCGGGTGCGCAGGGAGGGTTTCTCGAACAGGGTGACCACGCTCTTGCCGGCCAGCGCCTGGCTGTACTGCTTTGGGTCGGCCTTGACCGCTTGGCCCAGCGCAATCAGCGCTTCAATCTGGGCTTTGTTCAGATCACTGTCTTTCAGAAGATGTTGCATCGGATGTTCCTTGTTCCGGTGGAGATCAAATAGCTACCTGGGTGCCGACCGCGCCGCCAGCCAGCAGCTTGAGCAGCTGATCCGGGTAGCGCCAGCTGGCGACACAGACCGGCTTGCCGAGGGTCTCGGCGGCGTGCAGGGCCGCTTCTACCTTGACCGCCATACCATCGCGGATCACCCCTTTCTCCATCAGATCCAGCGCGGTCAGCTTGTCGAGCTGGGGCACCAGCTTGCCCTTGCCATCGAGGATGCCGCTCACATCGGAGAGCATCACCAGATCGGCACCGAGCGCCTCGGCAATGGCGGTGGCCGCCTGATCCGCGTTGACGTTCATCAGCTGCCCCTCGGCAGTGATACCGATGGAGCTCACTACCGGCAAGAAGCCCTGACCGAGGATGCCCGCCACCAGTGCCGGGTTGCCCGGCTTGCACTCGCCGACCGCGCCGAGATCCGGGTCAAGCTGGGTCACCTGACACAGGCCGCCATCTGCCAGACAGAGCCCCACCGCCGGAATGCCGGTGGCGATCGCCTTGGCCATCATCTGCTTGTTGGCGGTCCCTGCCAGCGCACCGGCAATAAAGGGGATCTGCTCGAACGGGGTTACCCGCAGGCCATTCTTCTTGGTGGAGGTGAGACCCAGCCCCTTGAGCAGGTCATCCACCAGACAGCCACCGCCGTGCACCAGCACCAGCGGACGGTGCTGATCGTCGAGAAAAGTTTTGAGGGTGGCGAACAGGGCGGTCAGCGCCTCGTCGTTCTCGATAAGGGCACCGCCCAGCTTGATTACCAACGTCTGTTTGTCCATGTTCGAGATCCTTCCTAAGTCCTTAAATCAGGCCGGTGGCCGGTTCAAAACCAAATTTGATATTTATGCACTGCATGGCTTGCGAGGCGGCGCCCTTGAGCAGGTTGTCGATGGCCGAGACCACCACCAGCATGTTGCCCTGCTGTTGCCAGGCGATGTCGCAGTAAGGGGTGCCCGCTACGCCACGGATGGAGGGCATCTGGCCGGTGAGGCGCACCAGCGGCTTGCTTTCGTAAGCCTTGAGGAAGGCCTGATCCACCTGGGTGGGAGTCACGCCGTCCGCCAGCTGCACATAGATGGTGGCCAGGATGCCGCGCACATAGTTGCCGAGGTGGGGCTGGAACAGCACCTCCTTGCCGAGGTGGTGGCTGATCTCCGGCTGGTGTCTGTGATTGAAGGTGCCGTAGGGATTGAGGCTCACTTCGCAGAAGCTGGTGTTGATGGCTGCCTTGCGCCCGGCGCCGGAAACCCCGGAGACAGCGTTGATGATGGGCTGCCACCCCTTGGCAATCAGGCCATCTTGCTGCAGCGGCTTGAGGGCGCACAGCGATGCGGTCGGGTAGCAACCCGGCACCGCAATCAGCTGGGCGGTGGCGATGGCATCGGCATTCCACTCCGCCAGGCCATAGACGGCCTGATCCAGCCACTGCTCGCTGTCGTGGGTGAAGCCGTAGAAGCTGTCGTAAAAGCCCTGATCCTTGACCCGGAAGGCGCCGGAGAGATCGAACACCGGCAGCCCCTTGGCGAGAAACTTGGGGGCGAGCTCGGCGCTCACCTCGTGGGCGGTGGCCAACAGCACCAGATCGGCCTGGGTCAGGATCCGGGTCATGCCGTCGTCGTCCAGCGGCAGCAGCGGCTGATCGAGGGCACCGACCCACTGGGGATGCAGGGAAGAGAAGCGCTTGTGGGCATCCTGACTGCCGGCGGAGACATAGAGGCCGAACAGTTTGAGTTGTGGATGGTTCTGTACCAGTGCGGCCAGTTCGGCTCCCGCGTAGCCACTGGCACCGACGATAACGGTGTTAAGCATGTTGAATATTCCAAGTCAGAGTTCGAGATTCACAGCATGACGCTGCAGTGCACAAGGGTGTTCGATCGCCCCTTTGCACAAGTGCGGAGGGGCAATTCAGGCGGGTGTGTGTCGTCGGTTATAGATCAGGTGACAGAACATTAACTTTCCCTTACAACTAGAAGCCTTTGTTGATGAGCCAGATATTCAGGTAAAATTACAGAATATTCATGCACTCACTTTGCATTTGTATTTTCTAACAGAAACATTCCGGGGACGCAAGGAGGAGCTGATGGCCAATCTGGATTTTTTTTCACTTTATAAGAATATTATTGCGATTCCCTCTATCAGCAGCACGGATCCCAAGTGGGATCAGAGCAATGAGGCGGTGATCCGGCTGCTGGCCGACTGGTTCGGTCAGCTCGGTTTTCAGTGCGAGGTAACGGCGCTCCCCGACCTGCCGGGCAAGTTCAATCTGGTGGCGACGATCGGTCAGGGGGAGGGCGGTCTGCTGCTGGCGGGTCACACAGATACGGTGCCGTTCGATGAGGGGGGGTGGAGCAAGGATCCCTTCAAGGTGACGGAAGAGGGCAACCGCCTCTATGGTCTCGGTACCATCGATATGAAGGGCTTCTTCGCCTTTATCGTCGAGGCGCTCAAAGAGATCGACCTCACCAAGCTGACCAAGCCGCTGCGCATTCTCGCTACCGCCGATGAAGAGACCACCATGGCGGGGGCCCGCGCCATCGCAGCGGCAGCCGAACTCAAACCAGACTACGCGGTGATTGGCGAGCCGACCGGGCTGGTGCCGGTGGTGGCCCACAAGGGGCATATGTCGGAGGCGATCCGCATTACCGGCAAGAGCGGTCACAGCTCGGATCCCGCCAACGGTGTCAACGCCATGGAGATCATGCACAAGGCGATGGGGCAGGTGCTGCGCTTGCAGCAGGATCTGAAAGATCGCTACGCCGACCACCGCTTTGCCGTGCCGCAGCCAACCCTGAACCTGGGTTACATTCAGGGGGGTGACAGCCCGAACCGCATCTGCGGCTGCTGCGAGCTGCATATCGACCTGCGACCCACCCCGCAGGTGGGGCCGGATGAGCTGATGGGGATGCTCAAAGAGGCACTGTCGCCCATCGAGATCCACCAGCCGGGCTGCCTGCATCTGCAACATCTGCATGAACCCATTCCCGCCTACGCCTGCGCCGACGACGCTGTGCTGGTGCGCGAAGCGGAGAAGGCGAGCGGTCGCGCCGCCGAGTCAGTCAATTACTGCACCGAGGCGCCGTTTATCCAGCAGCTTGGCTGCGAGACCATAGTGATGGGGCCCGGCCATATCACCCAGGCGCACCAGCCGGATGAGTATCTCGACCTCTCCTTCGTCAAGCCGACCACCGCAGTGTTGCAACACCTGATCAGACGTTTTTGCCTGTAGCGGCGGCGGTGAAAGGGGCGTAAAAACTGTAAGTAAGTTACATAACAAGCCGGTTGTGGAGTGGTGATGGAAATACATGTTCTGAATCGGCCTGTTATTTGACCTTGCGCAGACAATCTGGGTAGATTGTCACCCTAAGATGACGGAGCATATGTTGTAATCGCACAACAATAAGTGAGGTCGTCTAGCACCCCGGATGGGTGTCAGGCACCAACAAGATAAGGATGTGGAATGAACGAAAAGTACGCCGCACTACGCGCCAACGTAGGTATGCTGGGTCAGCTGCTGGGTAAATCCATCAAGGATCATCAGGGTCAGGCCTTTCTCGACAAGATCGAAACCATTCGCCAATTGGCCAAGTCCTCCCGCAAGGGCAATGAATCAGACCGGGAACGTCTGCTCGATACCCTGCGCACCCTGAGCGATGACGAACTGCTGCCGGTGGCTCGCGCCTTCAGCCAGTTCCTCAATCTGGCCAACGTGGCGGAACAGTTCCACACCATCTCCCGTCGCTGCGAAGAGCAGGTCTGCACCCCGGATCCGCTGGAGCAGATGTTCGACAAGCTGAAAGCATCCAACCTGTCGCAGGAAGCCATCATCCAGGCCGTGCGCGAGCTGGATATCGATCTGGTGCTGACCGCTCACCCCACCGAGGTGACCCGTCGCACCCTGATCCACAAGCACGTACAGCTCAACGACTGCCTCGAGGCGCTGGAGCTCTCCGACCTGCTGCCCCGCGAGCGGGACAAGATCCTCAATCGCATCGAGCAGCTCATCAATCAGGCGTGGCACACCAACGAGATCCGCGAACAGCGCCCGACACCGGTCGACGAGGCCAAGTGGGGCTTCGCCGTGGTGGAGAACAGCCTGTGGCCCGCCATTCCCGAATTCATGCGCAATCTGGACGAGCGTCTGCAACACCATCTGGGTGTGCGGCTGCCGCTGGATGCCGCGCCGGTCAAGTTCACCTCCTGGATGGGCGGTGACCGTGACGGCAACCCCTTCGTCACCGCCAAGGTGACTGCCGAAGTGCTGGAGCTGGGCCGCTGGATGGCGGTGAGCCTGTTCTACAAAGACATCAAGGAGCTCACCTCCGAGCTCTCCATGTCTGACTGTACCGACGCCGTGCGCGCTCGCGTTGGCGATCACCCCGAGCCCTACCGTGCGCTGGTGCGCGAGCTGCGTGAAGCGCTGCGCGAGACCAAGGAGCACCTCACCGCCAAGGTGCAGGGCCAGGCGAGCGAGAGCCAGGATCTGGTCAAGACCACCGCCCAGCTGCGCGAGCCGCTGGAGCTCTGCTACCACTCATTGCACGCCTGCGGCATGGGCAACATCGCCGATGGCATGCTGCTGGATGTGCTGCGCAAGGTCGCCTGTTTCGGCATCCATCTGGTCAAGCTCGATATCCGTCAGGATGGCGAGCGTCACGGGCTGGTCTTCTCCGAGCTGACCCGCTATCTGGGTCTGGGGGATTACGCCGAGTGGAGCGAAGATGACAAGCAGGCCTTCCTGCTCAACGAACTGAACTCCCGCCGCCCGCTCATTCCCCACGACTGGGAACCGAGCGCCGAGGTGCGCGAGACGCTGGATACCTGTCAGGTTATCGCCGAGCACGACCCCGATGCGTTCGGTATCTACATCATCTCCATGGCCGGTGCGCCGTCCGACGTGCTGTCGGTGCAACTGCTGCTCAAAGAGGCGGGCTGCAAGTTCCGCATGCCGGTCGCCCCGCTGTTTGAAACCCAGGATGACCTGATGGCAGGCACCGCCGTGATGGAGCGTCTGCTCTCGGTGGACTGGTATCGCGGCTACATTCAGGGCCGTCAGTACGTGATGATCGGCTACTCCGACTCTGCCAAGGATGCGGGCATGATGGCCGCCGGCTGGGCCCAGTACGCCGCCATGGAATCCCTTGTGGGTCTGGCCGAAGCCAACAATATCCGCCTCACCCTGTTCCATGGCCGTGGCGGTACCGTCGGTCGTGGTGGTGCCCCTGCCCATCAGGCCATCCTCTCCCAGCCGCCGGGATCCCTGCGCGGCGGTCTGCGTACCACCGAACAGGGGGAGATGATCCGCTTCAAGTTCGGTCTGCCGAAAGTGGCGATCAAGAGTCTGGAGCTCTACACCAGCGCCGTGCTGGAAGGGAACCTGCTGCCGCCGCCCAAGCCGAAAGAGTGCTGGCGCGAGGTGATGGAACAGCTGGCCGCCGACTCCTGCGAGCACTACCGCAGTATCGTGCGCGGTCATCCGGACTTCGTCCCTTACTTCCGTGCCGCCACCCCGGAGATGGAGCTCGGCAAGCTGCCGCTCGGCTCCCGTCCTTCCAAGCGCAAGCCCAACGGCGGCGTCGAGAGCCTGCGCGCCATTCCGTGGATCTTCGCCTGGACCCAGAACCGCCTGATGCTGCCGGCTTGGCTCGGTGCCCACAAGGCGCTGCAGCAGGCCATCGACGGCGGCAAGCTGGCGGTGTTGGAAGAGATGAGCGCCCAGTGGCCCTTCTTCCGCACTCGCCTCGAGATGCTGGAGATGGTGTTCCTCAAGGCGGACGTCTGGCTTGCCGAGTACTACGACACCCGTCTGGTGCCGCAGGAGCTGTGGGGCCTTGGCAAACAGCTGCGTCAGGAGCTCGCCGAATCCATCGAGGTGGTGCTGAAACTGAGCCCGCGCGGGGATCTGCTGGAGGATCAGCCCTGGATCAAGGAGTCCATCAAGCTGCGCAACCCCTACACAGACCCGCTCAACGTGCTGCAAGCCGAGCTGCTCAACCGCTCCCGCAACCACCCGGAGACCCTGCACCCCGAGCTGGACAAGGCGCTGATGGTCACCATCGCCGGTATTGCCGCAGGTATGCGCAACACCGGTTGATCGCCAGCCCAAGCCAGCAGGCTTCAGCAATATCCATCAAGCCAAAGGGCGCCGACACGGCGCCCTTTGTTTTTTGTTGCCCAGCAGAATTCGGCTCGATGGGAACCCCACCCATGTTTTGGACTGTATTTTGTAGGGTGCAGCAAGCGCAGCGCATTGTACGGCTCGGAAATGATTTTATCCCTGACTCGTCCTGTGTTTAATTCGGCAAGCAGCACAATTCACCTTGTTCATTGCTCTCTACTCATTACCGGTGATGGGTACAGATTTCCCCTCCGGCTTGCATCCCTCGCCATGCAGGCGCAGACTGTTTGGCCTTGTTTTTATGCGATTCGATTCAAGGCAACCATCATGACTCCTGCCATCAACCTGCTGAAGAAGCTCAAGATTCCCCACAAGCTCTACCCCTACGAGTGCGACGCCCACGACGATTTCGGCAAGCATGCCGCGACCCAGCTCGGGTTGCCGGAGGCGCAGGTGTTCAAGACTCTGGTTGCCCATCACGACAAGCAGGCGGTGGTGGCCATCGTTCCCTCATCCGGCATGTGCAGTCTGAAACAGCTGGCCAAGGCGACCGGTCTCAAGAAGGTGGAGATGATGAAACCGGCGGAAGCGGAGAAGCTGACCGGCTACAAGGTGGGTGGCATCAGCCCGCTGGCCCAGAAGAAATTGTTGCCCACTGTGCTCGACGAGTCGGCGCTGCAGTTTGACGAGATCCTGGTGAGCGGCGGCAAGCGCGGCCTCTCGGTCGGCGTGGCGCCGCAGGATATGCTGACGCTGATGAAGTGGATCGCCGCACCTATCGGCGAAGAGTAGTGCCGGGCAAGGTGTGAACCCGCTATCCGGGCCTGTGGTGGCCCGGATTGTCCTACCTGTGATCGGACGCGCAAGCCGTGATTGCCCCGTGCTCAACGGGGAGTGTGCCAGTCTATACTGGGTGAACCCCGTTGTATGAGTTCAGCCATGATGTACCGACTTCTGTTGCTTTGTCTCTGTTTATCCTTCCCCTCTGCCTTGCTGGCTGCCACCCGTTTTACCCTGCTCAGTCCTGAAAACAGTCAGGACATGCGGATGCGTTATTACCGTGAGGTGATGCAGCTGGCGCTAGAGAAAACTCGCTCCGAATATGGTGACTACGAGTTGCTGGACTCCCTGCCGATGAACAAGGCGCGGATGCGGATCGAGGTGCAGGAGCAGGGCAAAAACGCCCTCTTTATTCTCGACAGCTGGCCTTATCAGGGGGAGGCGGTGGCGGATCAGGTGGCATTGATCCCGTTCCCGATCGATATGGGGATCCTCGGCTATCGGGTCTGTTTTGTCGGCTCGGATCGTGCTGCCGAGCTGGCGCGGGTGAACACCCTGGATCAGTTGCGCCACTTCACTCAAGGGGTGGGCACCGGCTGGCAGGATGCGGTGATCCTGCGCAACGGCGGGCTGACGGTACATGAGGTGGATAACTACGAGTCGCTGTTTCGTATGGTGGCACGAGGGCGCATCGATCTCTTCTGTCGTGGGGCCAACGAGATCCTGCCGGAGTGGCAATCTCATCAGGGCAAGGTGGCCGGTTTGACGGTCGATCGCCATCTGGCCCTTTTCTATCCGCTGATCCACGTGTTCTACAGCAATGCCCGCTACGTTCAGGAGCGCGAGCGCCTTGAGCGCGGTCTGCAACTGGCCTGGCAGGATGGTTCGCTCAAACGGCTCTGGCGCCATCACTTCCAACCCTCGCTGGTGTTTGCCAATCTGGGGGCTCGCCAGATTGTCCGGCTCGGCAATCCGCAGTTACCCAAGGACGGTTTTGACTATCGCCCCTACCTTTACAACCCGCTGACGGATGATTTCGGTTCACAACCCTGAGCCGGGTTATCAGGTGCGCAGCTCTGATTGAGTAAGGGAGAGATCATTGCCGCAAAGGAGATGGCCCATGCACGCATCTGCCCTCTCCTTGCTCTTCATCGCGTTGCTGCTGCCTGCCACCGGCGGTGCAGCCCCGGTCTTTACGCTGCGTACCTGCCTCGAAAACAGTGACTCCTACCCCTGGCTGCTGCAATCGGGGGAGGGGTTGTGCAGTATCACCTAAAGGCGGTTGCTACCGCCCTCAATGCCGAGATCGTGCTGACGCCGCTGCCGTGGAAGCGCTGCCTCTCTCGGGTGAGCAGTGGCCAGATGGATGCGGTCATCAAGATGAGCTATAGCGTCGAGCGGGCGACCAGGGTGGGGGTCTATCCCATGCGTGAGGGTAAACCTGACCCCGCCAAGCGGCTGCTGACCGAGAGTTACAGTCTCTACCAGCTCAAGGGTGGCAAAAGCCAGTGGGATGGCTCCACCCTCAGGGTCAAGGGCGTAGTGGCGGCCCAGTCCGGATTTTCCATCGTCGACTTGTTGCAGGCTGCGGGAGCCGAGGTGGATGACTCCAGCCGTGACCCGCTGATCATGTTGAAAAAGCTGGTGATGGATCGGGCGCAGGCGACCGCCATCCAGACCGAGGTGGCCGACAGTATTCTGGTGGCTCATCCCGAGTTGCAGGCCCGCATCGAGCGGCTGTCGCCGGTGCTGGTGGAGAAGCCCTACTATCTGGTCTTCTCTAACCGCTTCTATCAGGCCCATCCCCGACAAAGCCGGCAGGTGTGGGATGCTATCGAGCAGGTGCGCGACTCTGCTGCCTATCAGCGTTATGCAACATCGCTCAGAAGCACACCTCCGGTGGGGGAGTAGGCTGATGGATGCGACTGGCCGAAAAGGGGAGGAGAGCGCGGGGTGGTGGCAGGGCCGAGCAGCCACGCTCAGGGGCTACACTGAAAGAACCCCTTCAGCCAAGGCGCGGTTTATGTCACCCCTGCATCTGCTGGCTGCCGCTCTGCTCTGCGTGTTGTCGCTGACCGGACAGGCGGCCACCCGGTTTACCCATATCAGCCCAGAGAGCGAGCGGGATCCGCGTACCACTTATGATCGGGAGCTGCTGCGGCTCGCCCTCGACAAGACCCGCGACCAGTTTGGCGACTATTTGCTGGAGCCTGCGCCGCCCATGACCAAGGCGCGCGAGCGGCTCAGCATGCAGCTCGACAACTATCCCAACCTCTTTGTAATGGACAGCTACAGCAGCACCCGCGAGGATCTGGGGCTCGCCTATGTCCGTTTTCCCATCCATCTGGGCATCGTCAGCTACCGCATCTGTTTTGTCAGCCCGCAGCAAAAGGCGGCGGTGAGCAAAGTGACCGACCTCAAGGGGCTGCGCCAGTTCACCTTCGGTCAGGGCAAGGGGTGGCTGGATGTGGATATCCTGCGCTACGCCGGGATGGAGGTGGTGGAGGTGGAGGGGTACGAAAAGCTGTTCAAAATGGTGGCGCGGGGCCGCTTCGATCTCTTCTGCCGCGGGGTGAGCGAGCTGCGCAGCGAGCAGCTGACCCACAAGGAGATGACGGATCTGTTGGTGGACGATGCGCTGTTGATCTACTACCCGCTGCCTCGGGTCTTCTACACCAATCCCAACAATCGCGAGGCGCTGCAGCGGGTCGAACGGGGGTTGCAGCTGGCGTGGCAGGATGGCTCGCTACAGGCGCTGTGGCGCAAGAGCTTTGGCCCGGCCATCGCCTTTGCCAAGTTCTCCCAGCGCCGAATGTTGCGACTGGATAATCCCTTCCTCGACGGGATCAGCTTCGATTACCGCCCCTACTTCTACAATCCGCAGACCGATCGCTTCGGCGATTACTGAGGTGCCTGCCGCTGGCGGCAGAGGGCCAACCAAGCCTCGGCGGTGCGCGACAGATAGCGCTCGCTCGGCCAGATCACCCCGAGTCGCCAGCTCAATTCGGGCTCCAGCGGCCGCAGCACCAGACCATCCGGGGTCAGCCGGTGGCAGACCGGCTCCGGCAAGAAGGCGACCCCCATGCCGCTGCGTACCATGGCGGTGAGAAAATCCCACTGGCTGCTGCGCGCCGCCACCTGCGGCACAAAGCCCGCCTCCTGACATGCCTGCTCCAACCGCTCGCTCAGGGTAAACGCCTGGGTATAGAGCAGGAAGGGCTCCTCCTGCAGGGACTCCAGCCGCAGCGGCGTCTCGCCATGCCAGCGGGGTTGATCAGGCAGCACTACCCGGATCGGGTATTGATCCAGCTCCAGCGCGCTGAGGGCGCCCCCCTCTTTGGTCGGCAGCATGGTGATGGCGAGATCCAGCTCCCCCTCCAGCACCGCCTGTTCGATGCGACGGCCGCCGTACTCCACCAGGGTCAGCTCCACCTTGGGATAGCGGGTGCGGTAGGCGCGGATCAGATCCGCATAGACGTGACCCACCATGGGGGGAATGCCGAGGGTGAGGCGACCATGTTGCAGGCTCTGCAGATCCGCCAGTTCGGCCTCCAGCTGCTGCATCTCAGCCAAGATGGTCTGGGCACGGTTGAACAGCACCTGGCCGCTGTCGGTCAGGGTGAAGCGGCGCCCTTCCCGATTGAGCAGGGGTTGGCCCAGCTCCTCCTCGATATTGCGGATCATCTTGCTGATGGTGGGCTGGGTGACGAACAGCTTTTCAGAGGCGCGGGTGAAGCTTTTTTCCCGTACCAGTTCGACAAAATAGCGCAGGGCGCGAATATCCATGGACTCTCTCGACTCGTGTTGGCGGTTACGGGATTAAGTATGCCTATGTGGCATGAATTCGATAATTTTAATTCATTTCTGGCAGGTTTTGCTCAACTCTATACTGTGAGCCGGTTCACAGAAAGACGATGATCATGAAAGCCCTCTGCTTGCGCTGGTTACAGACTCCCTTCCAGATTGTGTTGCTGGCAGCCATCTGGCTGCTGGCCGATACCGCGGTGCGTACCCTCCATCTGCCGCTGCCTGCCAACCTCACCGGCATGCTGTTGCTGCTGGTCTGCATCCTGCTCGGGGTGGTCAAGGCCGAGTGGTTCAGCGCGGGGGCTCGCTGGCTGCTGGCCGAGATGCTGCTCTTCTTCGTGCCCGCCGTGGTGGCGGTGGTCAACTATCAGGATCTGCTGCTGCAAGAGGGGTGGCGCATCATGGTGGTGCTGCTGGTGAGCACCACGCTAGTGCTCGGCACCACGGCGCTGGTGGTGGACCGGGTCTACCGCCTCGAACTGAAACTGGCCCGCCGGAGTCGCCGTCATGTCTGATACCCTGCTCGGGCTGATCTGCTTCGCTCTTACCCTGCTCTTCTACTACGCCAGCAAATGGCTCTACGGCAAAAAGCGCATCCTGCCGCTGATGCCGCTGCTGCTGGCGCCGACCCTGCTGGTGGCCGTGGTGCTGCTGTTCCACATCCCCTATCAGGATTACATGGCGGAATCCCACTGGCTGCTCTGGCTGCTGGGCCCAGCCACCGTTGCCTTCGCCGTGCCGGTCTACGAGAACCGCCAGCTCATTCGCCGCCACTGGCTATCGCTGTCGGTGGGGGTGGTCGCCTCGGTCATCATGGCGGTGGGGAGTACCGTGCTGCTGGCCCGCTGGCTGGATCTCTCTGACATGTTGCAACGCAGTCTGGCGATGCGTTCCATCACCACGCCATTTGCGGTGGAGGCGACCCGCGCCATCGGCGGTCAGAGCGATCTCACCGCGCTGTTTGTGGTGCTGACCGGGGTGATTGGTATGGCGGTGGGGGAGAGCGTGCTGACCGTGCTGGCCATTCGCAGTCGCCTCGGCAAGGGGGCGGGTTTTGGCGCCTCGGCCCACGGTGCCGGTACTGCCAGGGCTTATCAGATGGGTAATGAGGAGGGAGTGGTCTCCAGTATGGTGATGATGATCGCCGGCATGGTGACCGTGCTGCTGGCGCCCCTGCTGGGCCAGCTGTTCTGGTAGGCCGGACTTCCCTTTAGAAGGCGGCTCGTCCCGGCGCTACACTCTAGTGAGCCTGTATTTCCGGGATGAGCAGTATGACCTTTCATCGCCTCGCTTCCTGCTTGCTGCTGTGCAGTCTTTCCCTCCTTGCCAGTCCCCTAAGGGCGAGCGACGTCATCACTCATATCAGCCCCGAGAGCGATCGGGACTTGCGTACCCTCTATTTTCGCGATCTGTTGCAGCTGGCGCTGGAGAAGACCCGCGACAGCTTCGGTGGCTACGAGCTGCGGACCGCGCCGCCGATGAACCGTATCCGGATGCGACAGATTGTGCAGACTCAGCAATACCCCAATCTGTTTGTGGCCGACAGTCTGCGCCCGGCCGCAGAGAGCGGAGCGCTGGATTACGTTCGTTTTCCGGTGGAGCTGGGCATCCTCGGTTATCGCATCTGCTTTGTCAGTCCGCAGCAGGCCGATGCGGTGGCAAGGGTCAATACCCTGGCCGAGCTGCAGCAATTTCTACACGGGCAGGGGCGTGGCTGGCAGGATGCGGAGATCCTGCGTCAGGCCGGTTTCAAGGTACAGGAGATCGATGGTTACGAGCGGCTGTTCAAGCTGGTGGCTCGCGGTCGCATCGACCTCTTCTGCCGCGGTGCCAACGAGCTCTTTATCGAGCAGGAGCAGCACAGTGATCTGCCCGGTCTCACCGTGGATCGGCGAGTGGCGCTGCACTATCCCTTCCTCCACCTCTTCTACACCCACAAGGATAATCAGGCCGCCATCCGCCGCCTCTCGGTCGGGCTCAAGCTGGCGTGGCGGGATGGCTCGTTGCAACAGCTCTGGCTGCGCCACTTCAAACCTTCCCTCGATCAGGCGCAGCTCCCCAGACGCCTGTTGTTCGAGTTGGCCAATCCGCGCCTTGATAAGGTGGACTTTGATTATCGGGCCTACCACTACAACCCCGTCGACGGGACGTTCGGGCCCGGGCTGCCTTGATCCTGATGGTGCTGTTACCGGATAAAGGGCCGTCTCTGCTGATGTGTTAAATCATGCCAAAAAGGCATGTTTTTTATTATTTAAATTCATTTTTTGAAGGTTGGTGCGCTGCATATACTGGGGGTCGCTTCACGGTTCAGGTTTGCTCCTGCCCGCTTCTGGTTTGTGCGAGTGAGTCTGAATCGTCCTGCTGCGGCGTCTTGATGTTCTGCATGAAGGCGTCCATCACTGGGCCGGGATCGATCCCGGCAGGTATTACAGCTGACGGAGCCTTGTTATGTTTAATCCCCACCCTTGCGCCCTGATTGTCGAAGGGGGCGCGATGCGCGGCATCTTTGCCAGCGGCGTGCTCGATGCGTTTGTCGAAAGTCACCACTATCCGTTCGATTTCGTCATGGGCGTCTCGGCCGGTGCCACCAATCTGGTCTCCTACCTGAGCGAGCAGCCGCGCCGCAGTCACCACATCATCACCGAGCTGGCTTGCAGCTCCCGGTTTCTCGATCCCCTGCGTTTCGTCAAAGGGGGCGATCTGGTGGATATCGGCTGGCTGTGGCAGGCCAGTCGCCATCGCTTCCCGCTGGATCTCGACACCTTCTGTGCCCGCGACATTCCCTTCTATGCGGTGGCGACCGATGTGGCGAGCGGCAAGGCCATCTATCTGCCGGTGCGTCCCGACAATATGGATGAGGTGCTGACCGCCACCTGCGCCCTGCCGGTGGTGCAGCACGATACCCCCTGTGTCGATGGTCGCCCGATGGCCGATGGCGGCATCAGCGACTCCATTCCGGTGATCGAGGCCTATCGGCGCGGTGCACGTCGGATGACGGTGGTGCTGTCGGAACCCTGGGGCTATCGCAAGAAGCCGGCCCGTTTCTGCTGGATGGTCAAAGCCTTGCTGAAAACCCAGCCTGCACTGGCGCAAGCCATGCTGGAGCGGGATCGCGCCTACAACCGGGCGCTCGATTTCATCGCCAATCCCCCTGCCGATTGCGACATCGAGGTGATCGCGCCACCGACCGATTTCATGGTCTCCCGTTTTACCCAGGATCCGGTCAAGCTGGAGTCTGGCTATCTGCAGGGTTACTGGCAGGGGCGCCAGAGCCTGCTGCGGGCAGTCAGGACTGTACGTGCCGCTTAGCGGCAACCTAGTGTCTTTAAACGTTGCCACCCTCTGAGGCAGGTCACTGAATCGGGGGCGCTGGCGTGGTTAAATGGTCGGCTCACATCTTGCCGGATATTGCTGTGACCATGCCATCTGACCTTCAGCCGCTGCTCGCTTGGCCTGACTATCTGCAGGCATCCTGGCTGCGCTGCGCCCACCAGACCAGCGCCACCCTCTGGCATCCGCCCCACAGCGCCAAGGGGCAGACCTTGCAGAGCCTGCGCCAACGCAAGCGCGACTTGCTCACCACCGGCGAGATGGCCCTCGAGGATCTCTACGAATTTATGGAGGGGCGCCCTTGCGCCCTGCTGCTCACCGACGAGAGTGGCTGCCTGCTGGCCCAGACCGGCCACCCCGACACCCTGCGCGAGCTGGCGGCGCTAGGGTTTGGCCCCGGTGCCTTCTTCAGCGAGGGGCGCATCGGCACCAATGCCATCAATCTGGCGGCGCTGGAGGGAGTGCCGCTCTGCGTCAGCGGCCCCCAGCACTTCAACCAGACCCTGCACCCGTGGCACAGCTGCGCCAGCCCGGTCTACAACAGCAATGGCCGTCAGGTCGCCATCATCGCTCTGATCTGCAAGGTGGAGGAGGCGAGCGCCGGCGATCTGGCGCTCACCGTCAGCGCCGGGCGCGAGCTGGCCCATCTGCTGCAGATGGAGACCCTGATGCAGGAGTCCCAGCACCACCTGAGCGAGCTTTACGCCCTGCTCGACGGCATGGATGACGGTGTGCTGGCCTGGGATCCGCAGGGTCGGCTGCGCTACCTCAACGCGCTGGCGGCCCACCGGCTGCGGCTCGATCCGGCGCTCTGTCTCGGCCAGCCGCTGGAGCAGCACCTGTTGTTGCCCCAGCGGTTGCAGTTGGCCATCAAGGGGCAGACGCCACTCAGCCATGTGGAGGTGACGCTGGAGCGGCTTGGCGCTCAGGAGGGGGAGTTTATCAATGCGCTGGTAAGCCTCAAGCCGCTGCCGGGGCCGGAGGGGGTCAGCTTTATCGCCCTGCTGCACCCGGTCGATCGGCTGCGGGCCATTCATCAGCTGCGCCAGACGGTGCCCGAGCTGTCGGCGCTGGTGGGGGAATCGAGCGCCATGCGCAAGCTGCTGCGCTACGCCCGGCAGGCGGCCCAGAGTCAGGGGCCGATCCTGCTGCGCGGCGAGGAGGAGGTGGGCAAGGCCCAGCTGGCGGAGGCGATCCACTTTGGCAGCGAACGGGCCGCCGGGCCGCTTATTACCCTCAACTGCAAGGCGCTGCCGAGCGAGCGGATGGCGCTGGAGCTGATGGGTTCCGACGAGGCGGGGCAGGAGCGGGCAGGCAAGTTCGAGCTGGCCCACGGTGGCACGCTCGTGCTGGAGCAGGTGGAGTGCCTCTCTGCCCCCATGCAGGCGGCGCTGCTGCAACTGCTCAAGACCGGCCGCATCCAGCGCTTCGATTCGGCCCGCATCTTGCCGCTCAAGGTGCGGATCATCGCCACCAGCAGCGCCCCGCTGGAGCAGCTGGTGCAGGAGGGGCTGTTTGGCCGCCAGCTGCTCTATGCCTTGCAGGCGTGCGAGCTGTGGCTGCCGGGATTGCGGGAGCGTGCGGCCGATCTGCCGGGCCTGATCAGCCAGCAGCTAGGGGCGCAGGGGCGGGAACCGGTGCGCCAGTTCAGCCCCGCAGCCCTCGACTGCCTGCTCGCCTATCCCTGGCCCGGCAATCTGGGGGAGCTGCGCAGCGCCGTTGAGCATGCCCTGCTTCACGCCGGTCAGGGGCCGATCCCGCCCGAGGCACTGCCCGCCGCCATTCGCCACGGCTATCAGCGGGTGGCAGACGAGGTGGTGGGGCAACCGCTGCTCACCCTGGCGGAGCTGGAGCGGCAAGCTATCCTGCGCTGCGCTCACGCCTGCAAGGGGCAGGTTAGCCAGATGGCCCAACATCTGGGTATCAGCCGCACTACCCTGTGGCGGCGGCTCAAGCTGCTCGAAATTGATCCCGCTGACTATCACGGCTGACGGCGAGCCGTCGCCAACCGGCCCGCAGAAAACGAAACGGCCCCGCAGATGCGGGGCCGTTTTTATATAGCAATGTCAGTCGTGGCGCTGCTACAGCCCCAACTGGTGGGCGGTGACGATGGCCGCCAGCACATCCTCGGCAGTGACCTTGAATGGCATGTTGTGGATGGTCTCGCCCTCGGCGGTGGAGGCTTTGGCCACCTCCATCAGGCGCGCCATATCCAGCTCCTTGACCCCCATCATATGCAGGTTGGTGGGCAGGCCCACCGAGCGGCAGAAGCCCAGCACGGTTTCGATCTCCGCCATCGGCGCGTTCTCCAGCACCAGCTGCACCAGGGTACCGAACGCCACTTTTTCACCGTGATAGAGGTGGTGACACTCGGCGAGCTGGGTCAGGCCGTTATGGATGGCGTGGGCGGCGGCCAGCCCGCTGCTCTCGAAGCCGATACCGCTCAGATAGGTGTTGGCCTCGATGATGTTCTCCACCGCCTTGGTGCAGAGCCCCTGTTCCACCGCCAGCTTGGCCTTGTAACCATCGGCCAGCAGAGTCTTGTAGCAGAGCTCGGCGATGGCCTGCGCCGCCAGCGTGGAGGCGCCACCGGCCATGGTCTGGCAACCGGAAACCTTGTTGGCGCGCGCCTCGAAGTAGGTGGAGAGCGCATCCCCCATGCCGGAGACCAGCAGCCGCACCGGAGCGCGGGAGACCACGCCGGTATCCATGATGACCATGTTGGGGTTGGTCGGGATCATCAGGTATTCGCTGAATTGCCCTTCCGGGGTGTAGATGACCGCCAGCGCGCTGGTGGGGGCATCTGTGGAGGCGATGGTCGGCACTATGACCACCGGCACCTTCTGGTAGAAGGCGACCGACTTGGCTGTATCCAGCGTTTTGCCGCCGCCGATGCCGATGATGACGTCAAACGGGGTCTGCTGGCAGCGGGCTAGCAGGCGGTCGATCTCGGGGCGGGAGCATTCGCCGTTGAAGCAGTCGAACTCGGGCTTGATCTCCGCGCCGTGGAAGCTGGTGGCCACGGTATCGCCTACCAGCTTGGTGACGAAGGCGTCGGCCAGGATCAGCGGCTTGCTACCGAGCGCTTTGACGTAGTTGCCGATATTGGCGAGGGCTCCGTTGCCTTGCACGTATTTGCTGGGGCTGATGATAATGCGGTCCATATTCTATCCCTCTCTCTTTACTAATTAAGAATCGGGGCGAAGGGGCGGCTGTGCCGGGGACTCCTTCGTCTTGAATGGTGCTGCACTGGCTCAGCGAGCGAGTGCAGCCCCTTGAAACAGTGGCGTCAGTCGCCAAAGCGCTCGTCGGCCAGCTGCTGGAAGCAGGTCAGTGCGGCGGTGGCATCCTCCCCGCGCGCCAGCAGGGTGAGCGTGTCGCCCTGACGCACGTTGAGCATGGCGAGCCGGGTCAGGCTGCGGGGATTGGCCTCTTTATCCCCCTTTTGCAGCTTGAGTTCAGCGGCAAAGGGCTTGAGGGCGGCCACCAGTCGGGCGGCGGGGCGCACATGCAGGCCGTGGGGGTTATCCACCACCACCTCGCAGCGCAGCCAGCCGTCGTCGGAAACAGGGGCTGTCTCGGTGGCGGCCTGCGCTGCACTGGCAGGCAGCATCGCCTGTTTCGGGCCAAGGGCACCGAGCGCTTCGGCGGCTACCTCATCCAGCGTCAGGCCGGAACCGGCCGCCACCACGGCGGCGAGAGTACCCTCGACCAGCGGGGCGGGGCAGAGCCGAACCCTTGCGCTTAACTCGGGGGGCAGCAGTTCGAGGGCGGTTTCGGCGCTCAGTAGAGCGCTGCCCAAGTCCATCAGTACCAGCACGCCGCTACCGTCGTCCGCTTCTTCAATCGCACTCATCACTGCGATGGCATCGGTGCCGATGGGGTGGTCTGGGTCATCGACCCCGGCCGCCAGCAGCAATCTGGCCGGGCTGCCGAGCTGGTCGGCCAGCGCTTTCAATCCGGCTGCCAGCATGGCGCTGTGAGAGACAACTACGATTCCGATCATGTCACAACCTCGCTCTGTCACGCAGGGCGGTCAGCAGCAACAGGGTCGAGGTGGCCCCGGCATCCTGATGGCCGATGCTGCGCTCGCCAAGATAGCTGGCGCGCCCCTTGCGGGCCTGCATCTGGATGGTGGCCTCGGTACCGGCTGCGGCAGCTGCCACCGCCTTGTCCAGCGCCTCGTTGAGCGGCAGCTCTTGCTGCTGCGCCTGTTGCAGGGCGGCCAGCGCTGGCCACCAGGCATCGCACATGGTCTTGTCGCCCGGCTCGGCACGGCCACGAGAGACGATCCCCTCGACTCCGTCACTCAGCATTTTGCACAGCTGGCTGAGGCTCAGGCTCTGACAGGCGTCACTGCTGGCCGCCGCCCGGATAAAGAAGGTGCCGTAGAGCGGGCCGCTGGCGCCACCGACCGAGGAGAGCAGGGTCATGCCGGTGGTTTTCAGCACCTGACCGATATCCTTGTCCGCCACCGCAGGCAGCTTCTCGGCCACCTTGGCAAAGCCGCGCTGCATGTTGAGGCCGTGGTCGCCGTCGCCGATGTCGGTATCCAGTGCGGTGAGGTAGTCACGCTGCTCGGTAAAGATGTGTTCGCAGTCGAGCAGCCAGTTGACGATGTGATGCTTGCTTAACATGGGTTCTCCTTAGCAGCCGCGACGCAGGGCGGGGGTGTGAACGGGGGCATCCCACAGGGTCATCAGTTCATCATCCACCTTGAGCAGGGTGATGGAGATGCCGGTCATGTCGAGGGAGGTGCAGTAGGGGCCAATCAGGTTGCGCACCAGATGGATGCCCGCCTCTTCGCACAGGGTGGCGAGGCGACCATAGACGCCATAGAGCTCTGAAATCGGGGTGCCGCCGAGACTGTTGATCAGCGCGATAACCCGATCACCCGCATTCAGCGGCTCGATGAAGGTGTGCTCTTCCTGCCAGCTGCCGCTGGTGCGATCCCAGTGGCGCAGGGTACGGCCGTAGGGAGTGTTGTCCGCCAGCTCGCTGAACATGTCGTCCACCAGGGTATTGAGGTCGGTGAAGGGGCGACGTTCGATGCCCGGCTCGCCGTGGATACCGACGCCGAACTCCAGCTCGTTGTCCGCCAGAGTGAAGGAGGGCTTGCCAGCGGCCGGCACGGTGCAGGCATGCATGGCCACGCCTATGGTGCGGCTCTGGTTGTTGATGCGGCGGGCCAGCGCCTCGCAACGTGCCAGATCGTAGCCCGCTTCGGCGGCGGCACCGACCAGCTTCTCGCACAGCACGGTCGTGGCAACCCCACGGCGGCCGGCGGTATAGAGGCTGTCTTTGACTGCTACGTCGTCATCGATCAGGGCGAAGCCCACCTTGACCCCGTCACCGTGCAGCAGCTCGACTGCGGTCTCGAAGTTGAGCACGTCGCCGGTGTAGTTTTTCACCAGAAACAGCACGCCCGCGCCGCCATCAACGGCTTGTCCGCACTCGTACATCTGATCCGGGGTCGGGGAGGTAAAAATCTCGCCGGGGCAGGCGCCATCCAGCATCCCTTTGCCCACCAGACCGCCGTGCATCGGCTCGTGGCCGCTGCCACCGCCGGAGACCAGCGCCACCTTGCCCATCACGGGGGAGTCGGCGCGAGTGATGTAGTGGGGTTCGATACGTACCTTGAGCTCGGGGTGGGCGGCTGCCATCCCCATCAGTTGTTCACGGACCACGGCATCGACGGCATTGATCAGTTTCTTCATGGCTCACTCCTTGGCTTGCCACCGCACGGGTGGGCAAATGGTTGATGGAGCCAGTCTAACGACAGAAAAAGGGATAAAAATGACGGGCGATTTGGTTCGGATTTGAAACAGCTGAAGGGAGGTTGGCGTTTCAATTTGAAACGACGTGGGGCAAACGGGCGGGAAACTGTTAGCTGACTCACAGCCATGAAAAAGGGCCCCGCAGGGCCCTTGGCTATAACCGGAATATGCGGACGGGTTAGATGGCCCAGCCACCGGCGTAGAAGATCACCAGCGCCAGGGCGATGATGACGGTGCCGACGTTCAGCTTCTTCCACTCGGCAGCGAAGATGCGGCCAACGACCAGCGCCACGAAGCCCAGCATGATGCCGGTCACGATGTTGCAGGTCAGCACGATAAAGACGGCGCACAGCATGCCGGAGAGCGCATCGACCGAGTCGCTGAAGTCCAGCTTGGTGACGTTGCCCAGCATCAGCAGACCGACGTACATCAGAGCCGGTGCGGTGGCGTAAGCCGGTACCAGATAGCTGAGCGGGGAGAGGAAGATCATCAGCAGGAACAGTACGCCGACCAGCGTGGCGGTCAGACCGGTCTTGCCGCCTGCTGCGGTGCCTGCGGCAGATTCGATGTAGACGGCAGCCGGAGCACCACCGACGGCGCCCGCCACCATGCTGCTGACGGAGTCGGCAGTCAGGGCCTTGCCGCCGCTGATGATGTGGCCACGTTCGTTGATAAGGCCTGCCTGACCGGCCACGGCACGGATGGTACCGGTGGCGTCAAACACGGCTGTCATCACCAGCGCCAGTACGGTCGGAATGACTACCGGATTGAGGGCGCCCAGCAGATCCATGCTGCCTACCAGCGAGCCTTTCTCACCGGTCAGGCTCGGCATGGCGAAGAAGCCCTGCCAGGTCACTTTCGGGTCGAAGATAAGACCGAGGATGGAGATGGCGATAATCACCATCAGGATGCCGCCCGGCACCTTGCGACGCTCCAGACCGAAGATGGCAGCCAGACCCAGCACCGTCATGATGACCGGGAAGGCGGTCACTTCACCGAGCTGTACCGGCAGACCGGCCCCTTCGTTCTTGATCACCATGCCAACGCCGTTGGTGGCGATCAGCAGCAGGAACAGACCGATACCGATGCCGGTACCGTGGGCGATGCCGGAGGGGAGGTTGTCCAGGATCCACTGGCGCACGCCGGTGACGCTGATCAGGGTGAACAGCACACCCATCAGGAAGATCGCGCCCAGCGCGACCGGAATACTCAGTCCCTGACCCAGTACCAGACTGAATGCGGTAAAGGCGGTGAGGGAGATGGCGCAACCGATAGCCATTGGCAGCTTGGCCCACAGCCCCATCAGCAGGGAGCCGAAGGCGGCGATCAAACAGGTGGCCACAAACACCGGGCCCTGCTCAAAGCCGGCGGCACCCAGCATGTTCGGCACCACTATGATGCTGTAGACCATCGCCAGGAAGGTGGTCAGCCCCGCGACCAGCTCCTGACGCACGCTGCTGCCGCGCGCAGAAATGGAAAAATAAGAGTCCAGAAAGCCGCCTGTCCCTGTTTGGGCGGCCATATCTTGCTTTGCCATAACTAATCCTGAAAGTGTGAAGGAAATCGTTTGCGTTGGTGGCGCGCAAAATAGCAAGAATTCGCGGCAAATACAGCGGATAACCTGACTTTTTCGTCACTATTTTACATTTTGAGTCCATTCGGAGCTCATTCTAAGGCTCAAGCGGTGAGAGTGTGTAAGGGAGGGATCAAGTGGTCGGGGGAGGGGAGATCAGTGAGGAAAAAGCGGGGACAAACAAAAAACCCGCCGAAGCGGGTTTTTTTAAATTCTTGCAGAGCTGTCAGCAGTTGGCATGAGCCATCAGCAGCATGCTCCGGCTTGAATTACAGACCAACTACGTTGGCAGCAGCCGGGCCTTTCTGGCCTTGCTCGATGGTGAACTCAACGCGCTGACCTTCGTCCAGGGTTTTGAAGCTGGTGGACTGGATAGCGGAGAAGTGTACGAACACGTCTTTGCTGCCGTCAGCCGGGGAGATGAAACCAAAACCTTTCTCAGCGTTGAAGAACTTAACGGTACCAGTCATTTTGTTAGACATAATAATTTCCTTAAATAGTGTTGAATGCCACCTAAATGGCAATTTTTGATTTTTCGTCAGCAATACGTATGGGGAGCACTAAAGAAGGAGAATTATTTGATAAGAATTATCCGAGGATAACGCTTATGCTAATCACTGCTTTACTAAAATGACTGCCTAACATAATCAGGTCTGAACTGCCGAACCATCGAGAAAGATTAAAACACGCTCTCATTTTTAAAGCAAACTTTATCTCGATATTAATGTTTTGTAACAACCAAAAATATCATTTTTTATAGTAAACATGATGCATTTCAACGGCATAGAAAAATCCGTGCAGACTCATATCACCCTGTTGCAAGCCGGATTCGGCTTTTTTGTCCTGACTATGTAGCCAGTTCTGGCAAAAAATATGAGAAAAAATGAAAAGGTGGCGATAGATGGGGATTGTCAGTTGTCGTTCTCTCTAACCCACAATGTAAATCACTTCTTTGCTGCTGCGATTAGCTTCTGAGCGGCAAATCAATGGCAGCGCCAAATCTGGCGCATCGAGCATCGCCCAGACATGCAAACGCCCGCTGGCACCAAGTGCCAGCGGGCGTTTTGCAAGAAGGGATCAGCGCTTGCTGCGAAACTTGTTGCTGACCGAATCAATCCAGCTGAAGGTTTCCGGCAGTACCTGGTTCTTGGCACGCTCTTTGGCTTTCTCGCGAGCCAGCTTGGAAGCAGCCTTGGCTGCTTCGGCGCGGTCGGCCACAATTTTCAGGCGACCCTCTTCACGGATCTTGTTCCGCTCTCCGTTGGTCAGCTGGTGGTCTGCATTGGCTTGTGCCTTTTGCAATAACAAGGCTATCTCGGCTTTTTCGGCCTCGGTCAGATCTTTCATTTCCAGCTTTTTCACGGCGCGCTCCTGCGGCAGGGTGGTTAGACACCCTAACACAGTTGTGCCGATCACTTCTTATGCAATCGGCTTTCCGGCAGTAAAAATGCGGGTTTGTGCCAACTTTCTGTTATTTCGCGGCCACTTTCCCGCCTGTTTGCCACATTTCAATTTATGGCGAGCGGCGAGGGCAGCTCTTGCTCCTCCGGTTCGACGTGGATCAGCACGATGGCGTGGGGCAGCTGTGCCATGATGGCGTGTTCGATGCGATCACAGATATCGTGGGCTTCACCGATGCTCATCTCCGGGGGCAGGGTGAGGTGGAAGTCGATATGGCGACGACGACCGGCACGACGGCTGCGCAGATCGTGAAAACCGCTGGCGGCAGGGCAGCATTCGGTGATGATGCGGCTGGTCATCGCCAGCTCTTCCGGGCTCATGCTCTGGTCGATCAGCGGCTGGAAGGCCTCGTTGAGCATGCTGATCGCCTCTCTGACAATAAAGATGGCGACCGCAATGGCGACCAGCGGGTCGAGGATGGCGAGGGAGTAGCCGAACAGACCGGCCAGCCAGATCCCGCCAAGACCGACGGCGACCCCGGCTGAAGTGAGCACATCCGCCTTGAGATGGAGCGCATCGGCCGCCAATGCAATTGACTCTTCTTCCCGGGCCACCTTGTAGAGGTAGGCCGAGACGCCGCTGTTGACCAGCGCCGAGATCACCATCACCAGCACGCCCCAGCCAATGCTTTCAATCGGGCTGGGGGTGATCAGCTTGTCGACGGCTTCGAAGATGATCCAGCCCGCGGCCAGCAAGATAAGCAGTGCTTCGATGACGCCGGAGACATTTTCAATCTTGTCGTGACCATAGGGGTGCCGTTCATCGGGCGGGAGATCGGACTTTTTCACCGCGAACAGGGCGATCAGGGCCGCCACCAGATCCATGGCGGAGTGGATCGCCTCCGAGATGATACTGACCGAGCCGCTGGCGAACCCGGCCACCATTTTCATGATGATCAGACTGATATTGGAGCAGACCGACACCATGGCGGCTCTGGTTTTTCTGTTCATGTTACAGCTTCCTGAATAAAAACGGATATTTCGGTGCGGCGCGCATTATATCCGGCTGACCGGAAATAACCTATTCGGTGTTGTAACCTGATGTTTCCGGTGATATTGCGAATGCTTATTAAAATGGTGGCCTCTTGCGCGGCAATCAATAATGAGAGGGATTTATATTTATCCGTGAAAATATCCAGGTAACGGTGGCTTAATATAAGCGTGACAACATTTAATAATGCGAATTACTCTTTTTTGGTCTTTCCTGTCGAGGTCGTTTGGCCTCCCAGCTCAAGGGGCTGCGCGCGACATCTTTTGGACGAGAATGAGGCTGGATCCGGATGCCGCTGGAGGGTATGCTGGGTCTGGTGATGGTCTTGCACCATCCCACCAAGCGTACTGAAGTTGATGATTCGGATGGCATGCTGGCTCCCATGAGGAACCAACTGTCTGGGTAACATTTTTGGAGTTTGATGATGAGTAACAAAGAACATCACAACGGCAAAGATGCCAAGAAAAAACCGCAGATGTCACTGAAAGAGAAACGCGAAGCCAAACGTCAGAAAGCAGAACTGAAAAACGGCAGCGCAATGAAGTAACGCTCCCCTACTGCTGTTCCTTCGGAGCCAGTACAAAGCCAGCCCTTACCGGCTGGCTTTTATGTTTGTGGCTCACGGCGTGGCGCCGTAAGCCGCGAAAATCTGGTGATAACGACCATCCTGACGCATCGCCTCAAGGCGCTTATCAAACAGATTGCGGGCATCGGCCGTTCGGAAGGCAAAGTGATAGACGGTGGGCGGGAAGAGGTCTGCTTGCCTGACCTGATTGCGCTCGTAGTGCTCGCCTGCCTGGGCGGTGGCAATCAGCTGGTCGAGGTAGTAGTAGAACACCCGCTCTTCCAGTACCACTGCATCCACTCTGCCGCGCATTAGCTGATGTACCTGCACCTGCTGCTTGGCTACCTCCTCATAGTGGGGATTCTGGTTGGCCATGGTGGCGAACGCGCCCCCCAGAATGATCCTTGCCCGTTGAAAGGCGGTAACCCGTTTTGAATGCAGGTCGTCCAGAGTATTGATGTGGGTGCTGCGCAGGGTGAAGATCCGGTTATGGAAGGTGATAACGGGCTGGGTCAGAACGTGAGGATCCACCATACCGGGTCTGACGTTGATGATTGCATCCAGCTTTCCTGAATCGAACAGGCGGAAGGTACGCTCCAGTGGCAGAAATTCAAAGCTGGGCTCATAGCCGCTGCCAGCGAACGCCTCTTTCAGCAGATCCAGCTCGATGCCACTCCGATTACTTTCGATGACATAAGGGGGGATGGCAAAGCTGACCCCTACCTTGAGTGGCGTTGCCTGCAACTGGCAGGACAGCATGCTGGTCAGCAGGAACAATAAAGAGGTGAGCAGTTTCATTGCACTTTGCACAAAGCGCTCCTGTGGAGGATATCCATCACTGTAGGGGAGGCAACCATAAAGCGTTATATCCCTTTCGGGCTGAGAGGTTCAGCCTGAGTGCATAAAAAAAGACCCTGAGTTATCAGGGCCTTTTCAATATTCTGTTCTTAGAACGGGATATCGTCGTCGAAATCCATCGGCGGCTCGTTATATACCGGCGGCGCAGATTGCGGCTGCTGGGCAGGACGGCCATAACCGCCTTGCGGCTGCATGTTCTGCTGCGGAGCCGGTGCCGGGCGCTGCTGATTCATCGGCTGCTGGGCAGGCATGCTCTGCTGTGGTTGACCCCAGTTACCCTGGGATTGGCCACCCATGTTCTGGCCCATACCCTGACCGCCTTGCGGACGGCCACCCAGCATCTGCATCACGCCAGTGAAGCTGTCGACCAGCACTTCAGTGGTGTAGCGCTCCTGGCCGCTCTGATCTTGCCATTTGCGGGTCTGCAGTTTGCCTTCCACATAGACCTGGGAGCCCTTCTTCAGGTACTCGCCAGCCACTTCGGCCAGCTTGCCCATGAAGACGACACGATGCCATTCGGTACGCTCTTTCTGCTCACCGGTCTGCTTGTCGCGCCAGGTTTCGGAGGTAGCCAGAGTAATGTTGGTCACAGCACCGCCACTCGGCATGTAGCGTACTTCCGGGTCTTGCCCGAGGTTACCGATCAGAATGACTTTATTGATGCCTCGACTGGCCATAATCTCTCTTCCACCTTATTTACCGGCCAGGTCGAAACCTGGTCCAACACGACTAGATACCTGATTAGTTGCTGTGTGCGGGGCGCAATGTCCCGCAGACGCATGTGACGGTCATAGTAACAGTTGCGAAGCGGATTGGCAGCATCCTTAACCGGCTTGATGTGCCAAAGGTAACTGTTGGCTCCTGCCGCAGTGATGGTCGGGTTACAGCTGTTTCCGGCGCATCCGGCATCACATTTCTGCCATATATTCCTGTTATGCTGGCCGATTGGCGAATTGGAATCGGTTTTTAAATCGACTAAAAACATATGGTTACGATATTTATGAGATCCATTCTCATACTTTTTTAATATTGTGCTCCCATACCTCCTTGGTAGACTCAGTCGGCCAGATTAGGTGGTTTACAGGTTCAAGGAAGAGCACACAATGAAAGCCGCATGCCCGATCGCACTGGTCACTGAAAATAATGTGCAGGCCAGCACATTTGCTGCATACCTCATCTCTCATTTGAGCCGTCCCGTCCAGCTAATCCACGAGATTAATCAGCTAGATAACCAGTGTGACGGCACGCTGTTTCTCATCGATCTCGACTATATCCGCTCTGGCCAGTCACTGGGCTGGAACCGGGCGATCTCCGAACGCTTTGGCATGGCGGCCACCGTGCTGCTCAATGCTCCCACTGCGACGGATCGCGACCTGCTGCTGATGTGGCCGCAGATTTGCGGTCTGTTTTTCCGTCAGGATCCGCTCGACCGACTGGTTGCCGGGTTGCAGAAAATCCTGTTGGGCGAGTACTGGATGCCGCGCCACCTGCTGTGCGAGCTGGTCGAATACTATCGCCAGGGCAATAGCTACCTGCTGCGTAACGACACCCTGCTGACAGCCAGAGAGCAGGAGATCATCCGTTATCTGATGACGGGCGCCTCCAATGTCGAGATCGCCGACAGCCTGTTTGTCAGCGAGCACACCGTCAAATCCCACCTCTATAACGTCTTTAAAAAGCTGAACGTGAAGAACCGGATCCAGGCGGTGAGCTGGGCCAAAGAGTATCTCGATGCTCCGGACTCCCACTGATGAAAGCGTTCTCTCTGGCGTGTTGCCTTGTGCTGCTCTGGGGCTTCACGACCGTTGTGGCGGCCGAGGCCGATGCTCCGCTGGAGTCGGTACAGCCGGAGCAGGAGAGTGATCGGCTGGATGTGGATGGTTTGGTGCTGGACCGCACTTTTACCCGCTTCGGTCAGGGCTTTTACAACGAATTTACCCGGTTGCGCAGTGATGAAGACCCGAATGCCAGAGAAAATCTGACGATTCATGAGCGCCCGACTGCTCGCTGGGGCAGCCTGATCTGGATCACCCATAACCGGAAGGTGATTTTTAAAACCGCGCTCTCTCCCGGCCGCAATCAGCAGGAGCAGAGCGCCAAACTGGCTTGGTCACAGGTCAGGCAGACCCTCGAACAGCAGAAGATCGCGACCCTGTTCATGGATACCTTCGATTTGGAACATGATGAACTATAAGGATATTTCTCATGCGTGCCCGGTTATTGCTAGTTGCAGCACTGATAGCGCCAGCGCTCCATGCGTCGGAGCTTGTCTATCGCCCCGTCAACCCCAGCTTTGGGGGTAACCCTCTCAACAGCAGTCATCTGCTTGGCACCGCCAATGCGCAGAATGATTACAAGGATCCCGCCAGTGGCAGCGGTAGCAGCGGTACCTCGGCGCTGGATCGCCTGACCTCCAACCTGCAATCCCGCTTGATCAGCCAGCTGCTGGCCGATATCGGCAAGGATGGCAGCCAGAGTGGCAGTCTGGTGACCGATGATTTTGCCATCAATGTGGTGGATGAAGATGGCACTCTGGTGGTTTCGATCACCGACCGGGTGACCAACCAGACCACCATGATCGAAGTGAATGGCCTGATTGCCGACTGAGGGCGCGATGAAACGACAACTGTTATTGATAGTGCCCCTGCTTGCGCTGGCTGGCTGTGCGACCCATATCGGCTCGCCCGTTGCCGATGAGAAGGCAACCCTGATGCCGCGATCCGTCTCTTACAAGGAGCTGATCAGTCTGCCCAAGCCAAAAGGGAAAATTGTCGCGGCCGTCTACGATTTTCGCGATCAGACCGGTCAGTATCTGCCAGCCCCGGCATCCAACTTCTCCACGGCGGTCACCCAGGGCGGGGTCGCCATGCTGAGCACGGCTTTGTGGGATTCCCAATGGTTTGTGCCGCTGGAGCGGGAGGGGCTGCAGAACCTGCTGACCGAACGCAAGATTGTGCGGGCGGCCCAGAACAAGCCCAACGTTCCCGGCAACAATGCCAATCAACTGCCCTCGCTGGTCGCCGCCAACATCCTGATCGAGGGGGGGATCGTCGCCTATGACAGCAATGTGCGCACCGGCGGGGCGGGGGCCAAGTATTTTGGCATCGGTGCCAGCGGGGAGTACCGGGTCGATCAGGTGACGGTCAATCTGCGAGCCGTCGATATCCGTTCAGGCCGGATCCTGAACAGTGTCACCACCTCCAAGACAGTGCTGTCGCAACAGGTGCAGGCAGGGGTATTCCGCTTCGTCGAGTACAAGCGCCTGCTGGAGGCCGAGGCCGGTTTCAGCACCAATGAGCCGGTACAGATGTGTGTCATGTCGGCTATCGAGTCCGGGGTGATCCGGCTGATTGCCAATGGCGTGCGGGACAATCTGTGGCAACTGGCCGACCAGCGGGATATCGACAATCCGATCCTGCAGGAGTACCTGCAAGACAACGCCCCGCTGCTTTGAGTTTTCCCGCTCTCGCAATGCCCTCCCTGGTGGAGGGCATTTTTTTGGCCTCTATCGAATACGACTTAAGACTTTCTGCTCAACGACAGGGCGGTGTTTTTCATCCTCGAATCAGCGGAGTGCCTGATAGGCCGCCTCTTGTCTGACAGGGATACTGTGGGCGTTTTCCAACAAGGCGATGGCGCGATGAAACATCTGTTGAGTGCTCTCTTTTTTCTGCTGATATCGGGCGCCCCGCAACTCGCCGCAGAGCCTGCCGTCTTTGATGAGCTGGCGATGGCAAGCGAGCTGGATTCCGGTTTGCAGAACGACGGGAATCAGGCGCTGTTGTGGCAACTCGGTAGCGAGCAGCAACTGCACCTCACCCAGCAAGGGGAGCTGAATCAGGCGCGCCTGCTGCAACAGGGTTGGGCCAATGAGTTGGCGCTCTCCCAGGTAGGAGATGAGAACTGGGTCAATGGTGCGCAACTGGGTGAGGGCAATAGCGCCGAACTCTATCAGGCGGGCATCAATAACCGGATTTGGCTGCTGCAACAAGGCAGCGGCAATGAAGCCTGGATCAGTCAGCAAGGGGCAGACAATCAGGCCCGGGCGATCCAGCTGGGTGATGGCAATCAGGCCAGCATCGAGCAGAACGGAATCGGATTAACGGCCACCGTCATCCAGATGGGGGCCAATCAGCAAGTAAATGTCGTTCAAACCAACTGAGCCTAGGCTCAACCATTAGCACGAGAGGGAAATCATGTTTAAACGTACCATCATTGCCTCGGCAGTTCTTCTGGCGACCAGCACCGCTTGGGCGGCATCTACTGGCAACCAGGCTACGGTGAACCAGGCCCAGAGCGGCAATATCGCCACCATTAACCAGGTGGTGGGAAGCGTCGATAACAAGGCTAACATCGATCAAGCTGGTAACAACAACACAGCTGTTACCACTCAAAAGAATACCGGCCAGTCAGATGCCGATACTCGGCAGGTAGGTGACAGTAACGAGGGTTACATCTTGCAACAAGGTGACACTAACCTCTCCAAAGCCTCCATCGATACAAAGGGGAACGACAACTTTGCTGATGTGATTCAGCAATTTGAGAATGGCGGTGCGGTTGCCGGGGTTGTGCAGGATGGGGATCGCAACGACGCCAAGATCAAGCAAGATAATGGTGACTTAGCTGACTCCAGGATCACTCAAATCTCGGATGGTAATCGGGCTGTCATTAATAACCAGATATCCGATTTCGCTCGGGCGAGTGTACAGCAGCTAGAAGGGGGGGCTCACCAGGCTGACGTGACCCAGACAGCGGCTGATGGAGCCAACGCCGAAGTGGTACAACGTGGAGAGAGCAATATCACCAAGGTGCTGCAGGCAACCGGTAACTATGACTATGCACCGGCGGAAGGAACATCTGCAGTGGTGACTCAGAGTGGTTCTTTGAACAATGCAGATGTCACTCAATACGATAGTGCCAACGTAGCGACTGTTGAACAAAGTGGAACCGGCGGTAAGGTGGTGACCCTGCAACAAGGATCTGATGCTGGGGAGGGCAACCACCTGCTGGCAAAACAGAGTGGTAGCAGCGAGTTTGCTGAGTTGAAACAAGATGGTAATCGCAACCGTATTGAGACCGACCAGCAAGGTACTGGCAATGATGCCTTGATCAACCAGACAGGTGATGACAACAAGGCCGTGGTCAATCAGTTAGCCAGCAGTACCGATGGTGCGGTCACCATTGATCAGGTAGGCAATGACAACTATGCCAATGCAGTGCAACAAGCAGGCAGCGGCAATACCATCGATATCGACCAGAACGGAACTGGCAACCAGGTTGCATCTGCTCGTGATGGTGAAGGCAAAGGCGCATGGACCTGGGGCTCGGACAACCAGCTGGTCGTTGCTCAGAAAGGTACTGACAACTGGGCTTATGCCGATGCGTCTCACTCTGAGTCTGTGGTCAAAGTGAGCCAGGATGGTGAGCTGAACAATGCCAAGGTTGAGTCCTACTTGGGTAGCGAGAACAAACTCACCGTGACCCAGAACGGCGCTGAGCACGAGGCTAATGTCTACGTCAATGCTGGGGTTGGTGGGGGGCGCAACACCGTTGATGTGGTGCAAAACGAAAGCTTTAATACTGCCAATGTGACCGTATTGGGCAGCGATAACCATGCCTATGTCTATCAAGGGGCTGGTAGCAACTGATGGTCATCTCCGGATTCAGGGGCCTGCGGGCCCCTCTTTTATTGGTGCTGCTCTGTGGGTTGATGCTGGTTCATCGCGTCGCTTCCCCAGCAAGCGCCAGGGGAAACGAGATGGAGCCCGATCCGTCGATCCGCTTGTCCCTCAATATGGCGCAGAACGAGCAGGGGCTGTCACTTGCGCCAACGCTGCTCAGCAAGCGCGACTTGATGGTGAGTGTCAGGTTGCTGGTGCGCAGCGAAGGGGCGGCCGGGAGCACGACTCAGCGCCAGAGCCGTAATCTGTCGCTGCAGGCAGGAGTGGTCATGGCGGTTGGCAAAATAGGGCTGGGTTTGCGTTGTCCCTATCGGGTCGAGGTCACCGCTCTGATATGGCAAAACGAGCGGCTGCTGGTGGAGAAAAAAGAGCAGATGGCGTGCGCCGGATGATGCGCATTTCATCTCATGACTGTCTATTCATCCAGTAGTCTCTATGCCATACTGACTCGCTCAGGTTTCTGTATCGAGCGTGCAACAAGATGGAAAAGATCGTGGTCCGGGGTGCTCGCACCCACAACCTCAAGAACATCAATCTGACCCTGCCCCGCGACAAGCTGATCGTGGTCACCGGCCTCTCCGGCTCGGGCAAATCCTCTCTGGCGTTCGATACCCTCTATGCAGAGGGGCAGCGCCGCTATGTGGAGTCCCTCTCCGCCTATGCTCGCCAGTTCCTCTCCCTGATGGAGAAGCCGGACGTCGACCATATCGAGGGGCTTTCGCCCGCCATTTCCATCGAACAGAAGTCCACTTCCCACAACCCGCGCTCGACCGTCGGTACCATCACCGAGATCTACGACTACCTGCGTCTGCTGTTTGCCCGGGTCGGTGAGCCGCGCTGCCCGACTCACGCCATTCCGCTCGCCGCCCAGACCATCAGCCAGATGGTGGATCAGGTGCTGGCTCAACCGGAGGGGAGCAAGCTGATGCTGCTGGCCCCGGTGGTGCGCGATCGCAAGGGGGAGCACACCAAGCTGCTGGAGAATCTGGCGGCCCAGGGCTACATCCGTGCCCGTATCGACGGCGAGGTGTGCGATCTCTCCGATCCTCCTACGTTGGAGCTGCACAAGAAGCACACCATCGAGGTGGTGGTGGATCGCTTCAAGGTGCGCGAGGACCTTGCCTTGCGTTTGGCCGAGTCGTTCGAGACGGCGCTGACCCTCTCTGGCGGCATCGTACTGGTGGTACCGATGGACGGTGAAGAGGGGGTTGCCCCCATGACCTTCTCCGCCAACTTCGCTTGCCCGGAGTGCGGCTACTCCATGTCGGAGCTGGAGCCGCGCATCTTCTCCTTCAACAACCCTGCAGGTGCTTGCCCGACTTGTGACGGCCTCGGGGTGCAGCAATATTTCGATCCGGCCAAGGTGATCGGCGATCCGGCCATCAGTCTGGCCAACGGCGCTATCCGTGGTTGGGACAAGCGCAGCTTCTACTACTTCCAGATGCTCAAATCCCTCTCCGAGCACTACAAGTTCGATCTGGAGACGCCGTGGGAAGATCTGCCGGTCAAGACCCAGGAGGTGATCCTGCGCGGCTCAGGTCGTACCGAGATCGAGTTCCGCTACATGAACGACCGCGGCGACGTGGTGGTGCGCAAGCACCCGTTCGAGGGGATCCTGCACAACATGGAGCGGCGCTACCGGGAGACCGAATCCAACTCGGTGCGCGAAGAGCTCTCCAAGTACATTGCCAACAAATCCTGTACCAGCTGCGGTGGCAGCCGGCTGCGGGAAGAGGCGCGTCACGTCTTCGTCGACAACCGCAACCTGCCGGCCATCGCCGAGCAGTCCATCGGTGATGCGCTCGCCTTCTTCGAAGGGTTGAACCTCACCGGCCAGCGCGCCCAGATTGCCGAGAAGATATTGAAAGAGATCGTCGAGCGGCTCGGCTTCCTGGTGAATGTTGGTCTCAACTACCTGAGCCTGTCCCGCAGTGCCGAGACTCTCTCAGGCGGCGAAGCGCAGCGCATTAGACTGGCCAGCCAGATCGGTGCCGGGCTGGTGGGCGTCATGTATGTACTCGATGAGCCTTCCATCGGTCTGCATCAGCGCGACAACGAGCGGTTGCTCAAGACCCTCACCCATCTGCGCGATCTGGGCAACACTGTGATCGTGGTGGAGCACGACGAGGATGCCATCCGCCTCGCCGACCATGTGCTGGATATCGGCCCGGGGGCTGGCGTGCACGGTGGCGAGATTGTTGCGCAGGGCACCCCCCAGCAGATCATCGACAATCCGGAATCGCTGACCGGTGACTACCTCTCCGGCCGCAAGCAGATCGCCATTCCGGCCGAGCGCACGCCGCTCACCGGCAAGTGGCTGAAACTCAAGGGGGCAAGCGGCAACAACCTGCGCAACGTCAACCTGGATCTGCCCATCGGGGTGATGACCTGCGTCACCGGCGTCTCCGGCTCCGGCAAGTCGACCCTGATCAACGACACCCTGTTCCGCATCGCTCATCGCGAGCTCAACAAGGCGACCGAGTCCACCCCGGCACCCTATCGCAGCGTCGAGGGGCTGGAGCATCTGGACAAGGTGGTGGATATCGACCAGAGCCCCATCGGTCGTACCCCGCGCTCCAACCCGGCCACCTACACCGGCCTGTTTACCCCGATCCGCGAGCTGCTCTCCGGCACCCAGGAGGCGCGTTCACGCGGCTACCAGCCGGGCCGTTTCTCTTTCAACGTGAAGGGGGGCCGCTGCGAGGCGTGCCAGGGGGATGGCGTCATCAAGGTGGAGATGCACTTCCTGCCGGACGTCTACGTGCCGTGCGATGTCTGCAAGGGCAAGCGATATAACCGCGAGACCCTGGAGGTGAAATACAAGGGCAAGAACATCCACGAAATCCTCGAGATGACGGTGGAAGATGCCCGCGAGTTCTTCGATCCGGTGCCGGCGGTGGCGCGCAAGCTGCAGACCCTGATGGACGTGGGCCTCTCCTATATCCGCCTCGGCCAGTCGGCCACAACCTTGTCTGGCGGTGAGGCACAGCGGGTCAAGCTGGCGCGGGAGCTCTCCAAGCGGGATACCGGTCAGACTCTCTACATTCTGGACGAGCCGACCACCGGGCTGCACTTCCACGATATCCAGCAACTGCTCAAGGTGCTGCACCAGCTGCGGGATCGTGGCAACACCATCGTCATCATCGAGCACAATCTGGATGTCATCAAAACTGCCGACTGGATCGTCGATCTGGGTCCGGAGGGGGGCGCCGGTGGTGGCCGCATTCTGGTGACGGGGACGCCGGAAGAGATTTGCACCAATAAAGAGTCTCATACAGCTCGTTTTTTGCGGCCACTATTGGCGCGATAAGCCGTTATAATCGAGGGGCCTTTGGCCCCTTTTTGTTATAAAAATCGGGAGCATAGGGGGAAGCTCGTCAAGTGTGGGCAGGCTTGGCATCTCAGCATCATGGTAATGGATATATCGGGTTATGGCTCAGGCTCCGCGTACGATTGATCATCAGTTGGCTTACTCCATGCTCCCTATCTGGCTGGGGGCTATCCTGCTATTGCTGGTCCTGCTGGCGTGGGCCCAGATCCCGGCAGCCAGCCGGATTGAAGAGCAGCGAATGAAGGAACATCTGCTGCGCGTGACCAAGGCGGTGCAGGCGGATGTGGCCGCTCTGGACGCATTCAGTCGTGATTGGGGCATCTGGGATGACAGTCACCGCTTTATGGGCAACAAAAGCAGGACATATATCGAATCCAATCTGCTTAGTGATATGCCAATGCAGGACTTTCGCCTTAATCTGATGAGTTTCATTGACCTCACTGGTTACGAGGTCTGGACGCGCACTCTGCTGCCTGATGCGCCGGGGATCAACCCTGATCAGTTTCCCTATTTCCTTGATGAGCTGAAAAAGCAGTTGAGAGCCCGGTCAGTGGCGCAAGGAGGTATCAACCTGCACGGCATCAGAGCCTCCCAATGGGGGCCGCTGATGTATTCGTGGCAGCCGATCAGAGACAGCGATGACACCGCTCCCTTCAATGGCTTTTTGCTGGTTGTGCGCTGGCTTGATGAAGAGTATCTCAAGCAGGTATCTGAGCGTACTGCATTGCCTCTTGCTATCGAACACACCAGCCTGCATGTCATTACCCCCTTCAAACCGCTGAAACCACAAATGACCTATCGTCTGATCGACCTTGGCCTGACCCGGCTCAGGGGGGAGGTTCGTTTGCTTAACAGTGATAACCAGCCCGTATTGACGTTGGTAATTGAGGAAGAGCGGCAACTGTTGGGCAGTGTAATGGAAGGGGCGATCTGGACCTTTATCGGCATGCTGCTGATTAGTTTTGTCTGCGTCATGATCGCCATGTACCGGCTCAACGGCATTGTGCTTACCCCCTTGCAGCAGCTGGTGTCGGCACTGCAGCGCTTTGGGGATCGACCCGAGGCGGATTTGATCCCCTATATCGATAGCAGTGTCGAGATGGCGACCCTGAGCGGCAAGTTCAGGGAGATGGCCTGCAAGGTCACTCGGCAGCATGATGATTTGTTGGAGCGATCCAGCCAGATGGAGATGGCGGCATTTACTGATCCCCTGACCCGTTGCTTCAACCGTCGCTATCTGGATAGCTGGTTGCAAGACAATTGGGCCCGCCCTTGTCAGCTGTTACTGCTCGATCTCGATCATTTCAAACGGATCAACGACCGATTTGGTCATGATATGGGTGATCTGGTGTTGCAGCAGCTGGCAGAACTGCTGCACAAGCTGGTGGTGAGTGACGCCGAGCCCGTTATCCGGTTGGGAGGGGAGGAGTTTTTACTCCTGTTGCAGGTGGATAATGAGCAAGAGTTGGTACAGCGTGCCGATTATCTGAGGCTTCGTGTTGTTCAGCACCGTTTCGGTTCGGAGGAGAGGCCGCTATGGTTAACGGTTTCATCGGGATATTGTCGGTATCCTCTGCATCCGGCGTGCCCCGATACCTTCTGGAGCCACAGTTTCAAGCTGGCCGACCTGGCGCTCTATCAGGCAAAACTGAGGGGCCGTAATCGATGCTGTGGCTATTCGGGCACTCTGTCTGTTCGGGAGGTGATGGAACAGACCCCGGAGCAACTTGTCGAAGGGAATAGTCTTGCGTTGCAACATACTGTCAGCCCGGATTAGCCCTGCCGGACCAATACCAGATAGGCCAGGGCGACAATAAAACCGAGCAGGATAAAGAGAAAGGATCCGATTCCCCACACGGCCGCGAGAAAGGCCCCCATCTTTTGCCATTTCGACTCATTTTTCATAAATAAACCATTACTTCCCAGTAACTTGCATGGCGCAAAAAATACGCTGATTTGCCCACATTAACAACAATTAATAGCCACTCTGCCGCGCAATAAGATGTGGTTTGTTTGCTCCTTTTGGCGCTGGATACGGGTAGTTACAACCTGTCGAAACAGGTATTTCAGCTTGTTGTCTGGGGGCTCAACGAGATTGAGATGGCGTGCAAAGATGTCACACCAATCGATTTATTTCTGTGCAACCTTTGCTCCAAGTCAATAACTTTGCATTTACAATGGCATATAGTCAGCGGGCTTACAGCATCAAATGAAAACAAAAAAAGGGATTACGTGATGAAAAAATTACTTCCTCTGATGATTGCCGCAGCAGTGACCTCTCCTTTCGCCATGGCCCATCAGGCTGGCGACATTCTGGTTCGTGGTGGTTTGGCATTTGTATCGCCGCAGGAAAGCAGCACGCCTGTAGAGCTGGAAATTAATGACAACATGCAATTGGGATTGACTCTCTCTTACATGATTACTGATAACTGGGGTGTCGAATTGCTGGCTGCAACCCCCTTCTCTCATTCAGTCAAACTGGGTGGCGCTGAAGTTGCCAAGATCAAGCATCTGCCGCCGACTCTGATGGGTCAGTACTATTTTGGCGATGCTCAAAGCAAGGTTCGCCCGTATGTCGGTATTGGCGTGAACTACACCACCTTCTTTGATGAAGAGGGTCGTGGTGCACTGTCAGGAACCGATGTCAAAGTCGATGACTCCTGGGGTGTTGCCGGACAAGTTGGTATCGATATGGCGATCACTGACCGCTGGTTTGTCAACGGTTCAGCCTGGATCATGGATATCGATACCGATGTGCATACAGCGATTGGCACCATTAATACCAAGGTCGACCCGATGGCCTTTATGGTGGGTGTTGGCTACCGCTTCTAATGATTCTGGCTGCGGTTCTGAACGGACCGCGGAAGATAGCAAAGTACGTCTCTTTCAGCCCGGCTTGTGCCGGGCTTTTTTCGTATGGCTGATTTTGTCTGTACTGTGATCCAACCCGATACAAATCAATTAAATACCTACCGCTTTATTTCAGTTATTCGCCACCCCTGCCGATAGTGACTATGTTCACTTTACCTTCCCCCAATGAGTGAGGATGTCTCCATGGGTTTATCTATCGTGCAGCGGATCATCGCCGGATTCGTGTTGATGCTGCTGTTGCTGATCCTGCTTGGTGTGATCAGTACCTTTAAAATCAAGGGTATAAATGACGGCCTCTCTGCCGTATCTGACCGGGCAACCCCGCTGGTGGTGGCTGTCGCAGGTCTCAAGGGGGCACTGCAGGATAGTAACCGCTGGGTGCTGGTCTATCGCACCAGTGAAGATGCGGCCCAGTTGCCGCAGCTGGCCAATCAGTTCAAGGAGCAGCAGAACCGCTTCGCCCAGCTGAGTCAGGAGATGGGTAAATTTACCGACGTAGCGGATGCTCGTGCCCGCTTCCAGCAGGTCGAGAGTGCTACCACCCAATTTTATGGCTTGGCGGATCAGGTGTTGGCCCAGCATCGGCAGTGGGTCAGTGCACTGGAGCGGCGCCACAAGCTGGAGATGGAATTTATCCGCCTTGAGGATACTTACCAGTGGGCGGCGGATCTGCTGCTGCAACAGACCGCCAGCAAACGCTCCATGCGCAACAAGGCGGAGCTTATTACCTCGGGTATCGCCCGCGACCTGAAGAATATCCGCCGTGCCGATGCCAAAACCGACCTGAACGAGCTGGAAAAGGTACTCAGCAAGGATATCGAGATGGCCCGCAAGCGGTTGGAGCGGGTGCTGGTGCCCGATGATGTGAAAGCGCGCTTTGTCTCCAATCTGGATCGGATGCAGGAGTTGGCGCTCGGCGCTCAGGGCTTGCTGGCAACCATGCGTCAGGCTCAGCAACTGGCGCTGTCGCTGGCCACGCAAAATCAGCAGCTGGATGCCAGTCTGGTCAACAGCCTCAATTTGCTCGATGAGATGGGCAAGTCCGCCGGTGCCATCGCCAGCGACAGCCGGATCAACGCCGATGCGGCGGTCAGCAGTGCCAGCTTCTGGATCCTGGTGGTTGCCGCGATGTCGGCCGCTGCGGCGCTGGTGATCGGCTATACCACTGCGCGCAGCATTCAGCGCCCGTTGCAGATGATCAACAAGGAGCTCGATTACATGGCGGCCGGTGACATGACCCGCCGCATCAACTACCGCAGCAGTTGTGAATTTGGCAGCCTTTCCCGCTCTATCGATACGCTGGCGGGCAAGACCGGTGAACTACTCTCTCAAATCAATGCGGGCTCCCGCCATCTGGTGGATGAGGCGAGCCGGGCCGCCGAGATCAGCGAACGGGCCATGTCCCGGGTACAAGAGCAGAAGAGCCAGACCGATCAGGTGGCCGCCGCCATTACCGAGCTGGAAGTGAGCGCCACCGAGGTGGCCCGCTCTACCGATGGCACCAAGCGGGAAGTGGATCTGGCCGATGAAGAGGCGCGTAATGGTCGCCAGAAAGTGGCCACCACTCGCCGGATCACCGAGCAGCTGGCTGGCGCCATGGAAGAGGCGGTCGGGATCACCTACAAACTTGGGGAATTCAGCAACAACATCGGCAGCATTCTCGATGTGATCCGCAGCATTGCCGAGCAGACCAACCTGCTGGCGTTGAACGCTGCCATCGAAGCGGCTCGTGCTGGCGATGCCGGTCGCGGTTTTGCGGTGGTGGCCGATGAGGTACGGGCGCTGGCCAATCGCACCCAGACCTCGACCGAAGAGATCCAGGGGATGATTGAGAACCTGCAGAGCTCCAGCAAGCATGTGGTTGAAGTGATGGGGCGTAGCCAGGAGCAGACCCAGAGCTGTGTCGAGCAGACTCGCGAGATGGATGTGGCGCTGCAATCCATTGCCGATCGGATGGGGGCCATCAAGTCGATGGCGGATCAGGTGGCCCATGCCGCTCAGGAGCAGATCTCCGTCAGTCAGGGGGTCGCTCGTCATATCGCCGGTATTGCCGATGTGGCATACGAGACTGAGCGCGAGGCGCGCGAATCCGCCAGTAGCAGCGAAGTGCTGGCCGACCTGGTCGCCAAACAGCAGCAATTGATCGCACATTTCAAGGTCTAGGAGGGCTTATGTCTAAAAAGTGGATTGGAGCCCTGAGTCTCCTGTTGTGTGGCCAGCTGATGGCCAGCGAGCTGGTGATTGAAAGCTGGCGAACCGATGACAAGGCGTTGTGGGAGCAGAAGATTATCCCGGCGTTTGAAGCGGCGCATCCCGGCATCAAGGTGAGTTTTCATCCGGTGCAGAACGTCAACTACATGCCCACCCTGTGGGAGAGCCTGAAAGGCGGTAAGGCGGGGGATCTCATTACCTGTCGTCCGTTTGATGACTCGCTCGCCCTGTTCAAGGCGGGCCATCTGGCCGAGCTTACCGAAATGGCAGGGATGGAGAACTTCCCGAGTTTTGCCCAGTCACCCTGGCAGACTGACTCCGGTGCCCAGACCTTCTGCGTACCCATGGCCTCGGTGATTCATGGCTTCTTCTATAACAAGAAGATCTTCAGTGAGTTGGGGCTCACCTTGCCGCAAACCCGCGATCAGTTCTTTGCCGTGCTGGACAAGATCAAGGCCGACGGTCGCTATGTGCCGCTGGCCATGAGCGGTTCCGAGAGTTGGGTTGCCTCCGAGCTGGGGTTCCAGAACATTGGTCCCAACTACTGGAAGGGAGAGGACGGCCGTCTGGCACTGATCGGCGGGCAGGAGCGGTTGGACAACCCGCAATATGTGAAGGTGTTCGATGAGCTGGCGCGCTGGCGCTCCTACCTCGGTGAAGGTGGCGAGAGCCGCGATTATGCGACCAGTAACGAGCTGTTCACCTCGGGCAAGGCCGGCTTCTACGTGGCGGGCTCCTGGGAGATTGCCCCCTTCACCGGCAAGGTCGATTTTGGCGTCATGCGTCCGCCGGTGGCCAAACAGGGTGATGGCTGTTTCTTTACCGACCACACCGATATCGGTATGGGGATGAACCCGGCCAGCAAGAACAAAGAGGGGGCAATGGCCTTCCTGCAGTGGCTGACGACGCCGCAATTTGCCGAGCTCTATACCAACTCGCTGCCGGGATTCTTCTCCCTCTCCAACCACTTCTTCGATGTCACCAATCCGGCGGCCAAAGAGATGATGGAGTGGCGCGATCAGTGTGACTCCACCATTCGGGTGGCGACCCAGATCCTCTCCCGTGGTACGCCCAAGTTGGGGGATGAACTGGCAGAGGTGAGTCAGGCTGTGCTGCTTGGCAAGATGGAGCCCAAAGCTGCCGCGGATCGACTGGAAAGTGGTTTGAAGGGGTGGTATGCCCCTCATCAGGGCAATAAGGCCAAGAGCGCGGATTGTCAGTGTGATACGGTTGCCCCTGCCTCGGTTTCAACACCGACAGCTGAGGTGTCAGCAGCCCCCGCGACCAGTGAAACACCGGCCGTGGTGGCACCAGCTGTGACTCCCGCAGAACCCGCATCAGCGGCCGCTGCCCCATTACCGGCGCCGTCGGATGAGGTGGAGCAGGCGCTCTCCAACGAGCTGGAGGCGCCACAGCAGCCACAGCAGCCACAGCAGCCACAGCAATAGGTCATCTGCATCAATAAAAACGGGAGGCATCAGCCTCCCGTTTTTTTATGGCTCGCGGCCAGCATGTATCGCTTTATTGTGCTTCGTGGGGCCAGCGGCAGAGGCTGCCGATGCGGGCAACCGGGGCAAACCCCAGAGAGCGGTAAATGCGCTGGGCATGGTAATGCTCGTCAGCCACTATGATCAGCTGTTTGGCACGGGATAATCCTGCGCGAGCCACTTGACTCAGCAGCTGGCGGCATAACCCCTGATTGCGCCACGCATGGTGCGTGCGTACCAACTGGAAGCGCCCAAGTGTGCCGCAAAAGAAGAGGCCACAGCTGGCGACCAGTTGTTCCTCTTTCCAGATCCCCCACCAGTCCCCGAGACCATCGGCAATCATGGCCTGATAGAGCGCCTGGCGGGATCGCAGATAGGGGAGATAGCTCTGTTCCGAGTGTCCCTCATCCCGTTCATTGAGTTCGAAGTCGAGCCACTCAGGCCAATCAGCAGTAGTGAAGGTGCGTGCCTCAACCTTGTTCATGTCGTCGTGAGGAGGTGGGCAGCTCTGTTCATCCAGCGCCAGTACCACGCACTCCATATATTGGTATCCCGTTGCGACAAAACCGGCGATCCGGCTGTTTTGCCCGGCGGCCAGCGGCCATTGGAAGGTGCGGTGGCGCACTCGAGGATCCTGGCCGATCAGCTGATCAAATGTGGCTTCCAGCCAGCCTTTGTCACGGTCGCTGGGTGGGTTGGGGAGTAGCAGGTAGTTGTCGAAGTAGTAGTCGGGAGCATCCGGCGTGCGAACCGCCCAGAACTGATCGTGCTGAACAACCTCGCCCTGATAGCGATCGAACAGCAAGTCGGTGGCAAAGCCGGGGTGGGTATCCATGATGGTGCTCCTGCAAAGACTCATTCTGTTATCGGCAGGAGTGGGAAATAGATGAAAAGGGGCCGGAGAAACCTCCGGCCAAACAATCACACGCAGATTCAGAACGTCCAGGACGATCTGACCCCATCATAACTCGACTGGGGCAATTTTGGGATGGGCACTTTTCGGTTACGTACCGTTAATTTTGTAATTATGAAGTTCGTCAGATCGGATGTGAGGTAAATCCCTGTTGACTTTGTGTCGTTTTACTCATAAATATAAAGACGTTTAGACGTCCAAACATCCGTTTTGACGTAGGCAGATGGATTGCAGGACAGGGAGAAGAACATATGGGATTTCACAGTGCACGTCAGGTTGAGGCGCTCAACCAGAGCTTGGCAGATTTGAATGGCGATATATCGGTCAGTTTCGAGTTTTTTCCGCCCAATAGTGAAGCGATGGAGAATACCCTCTGGCAGTCCATCGAACGGCTGAAAGTGCTGGAACCCAAGTTCGTCTCCGTCACCTATGGTGCCAACTCCGGCACCCGTGATCGCACCCACAAGGTGATCAAGGACATCAAGGAGCGAACCGGCCTGATTGCCGCGCCGCACCTGACCTGTATCGATGCCAGTCGCGACGAGCTGCGCACCATCGCCCGCGACTACTGGAACAGCGGTATTCGTCACATCGTGGCTTTGCGCGGTGATTTGCCGCAGGGGCTGGAGAAGCCGGATATGTATGCCACCGATCTGGTTGCTCTGCTCAAGTCAGAGGCGGACTTCGATATCTCGGTTGCCGCCTATCCGGAAGGGCACCCGGAGGCCAAGAGTGCGCAATCCGACCTGCTCAACCTCAAGCGCAAGATTGATGCCGGTGCCAACCGCGCCATCACTCAGTTCTTCTTCGATGTGGAAACGTATTTGCGCTTTCGGGATCGCTGCGCCGCCATCGGTATTGATGCTGAAATCGTGCCGGGGATCCTGCCGGTCTCCAACTATCAGACCCTGGCCAAGTTTGCCGGTTTTACCAACGTGAAGATCCCGCGTTGGATGCATCAGCGTTTCGAGGGGTTGGATAACGATCAGATGACTCGCAATCTGGTGGGGGCTAGCATCGCCATCGATCAGGTGCGCGTGCTGAGTCAGGAAGGGGTGAAGGATTTCCACTTCTATACCCTGAACCGCTCCGAGCTGACTTATGCCATCTGCCATACTCTGGGGGTTCGTCCCAAGGGTTGACCGGTGGTCACCGCGATAAAAGCAAAAAGCCAATGAGTTGCTCATTGGCTTTTTCGTTATGGCCGATTATCAAGGTCTGGTCGGGGCGATCTCTTTTGGCTCAAGATCGATAACCGCATTACCGGCAGCCCCCGGATACTGGCGATAGACCTGATCCTGCTCCAGTGTGTAGAAGGTATCCAGATAGTCGTCGTTGTTGGTCATCCAGGAGTCGGGCAGTGCCTTGACGATGCGACCGCCGAGATCGAGGAAGGGCAGGGCTTCCGGCACGCCACCCGCAGTAAAGCCGAGTTTGAGAGCTTCAATCAGCAGGGCGCTCAGCTCCTTATAGTTGACGTTGTCATCCTGCTCCATCATCACCACATCGACGGCACCCCAGCGATAGCGATCCCAGTAAACCAGGATCTGGTTGGGGGTGTAGTCTGTGTTGTCATAGTCGAGGTAGGGCATGTCGACAATATCGACCACTGGTTCATCCCGGCTGGGATTAACCCCTGCGACCACAGCATACACTTCGGCTGCGCCGAGCAGCCAGGGCTCCTGATCATCCTTCAGCCTGATCTTTTTCAGGATACTGGTCTTGAGTGGCACTGTGCTGGCCGTTACTCGCGGGGCGCTTTGCAGGTCCGCATCGGCCAGCGCCTTGCGCATCACCTTCAAGCCTGCGTTTTTGGCTTTGACGGGATCGGCTTCGACTACCAGAACCGGCCGGGCCGGAGCCTTGTCCACATCCAGATAGACGGGATTGCCAGCACTATCGAACGCTTCAATGGCGCTCCAGCTCTTCTCATCCCCACTTGGAACATAGGCGACCAGCGGTTCGACGCCCTGCTGCAGTGCTGTGGCCTGATCGGTGTTGGCCAGCCTCAACTGCATCAGTTGCTTGACCTCGCCATCCAGTCCTTGCCGGCTGATGGCTGCCTGGTTGGCATCGCTCGCCTGCCGTTTAAGGCGCGGGCTGGCCTTCTGCAGCAGGTTGGGAAGCGGGCTCTGGTATTGCTGATTGCTCAGCAGGGGCAGCAGGTTTTTCTGCTGAAGTGCGAGCTGGCGAGCCAGCTCTCGATCCGTATCGGCAGCCTGGACGCTCGTAGCACCCAGTATGGCCAGTAGTAACAAGACAGCCTGATTTTTCATTTTTATACTCCGTTGCATGGAACCTGACAGGGCACCATGTCCGGGAAGATTGGTGCCCTGACGCCACTAGAAGGAAATTAGTTTCACTTGTGAATCATTTTATCTGGATAGTGTGCAGAGGTTCACGGTTTGAGGTTCAATTGATTCCTTTGTCGATATAATTGGAACTGATAGATAGCCAGACCAATCAGCAGACCCCAGCAGGCTGCCGCGATGCCGAGCAGGCTGATCCCGGACGCGGTAATGATAAAGGTGAGCAGCGCAGCTTCTCGCGCTTCATCCTCTTGCAAGGCCGAGTGCAGGCTGCTGCCGATGGTGCCGAGCAGGGCTAGCCCTGCAACACAGGTCACCAGTATCGCCGGGAAGGCCGTGAACAGCGCCGCCACCGTGGCCCCGAAACAGCCGGTCAGCAGATAGAAGCAGCCAGCCCACACTGCCGCGGGCCAGCGCCGGTTGGCATCCGGATCCACCTCTTTCCCCATGCAGATGGCCGCAGTGATGGCCGCCAGGTTGAAGGCGTAACCGCCGAATGGAGCCAGCAGCAGACCGGTGAGGCCAGTCCAGCTGATCAGCGAGGAGGTGGAAGGCTGATAGCCGTGGGCCCGCAAGATGGCAATTCCCGGCATGTTTTGCGATGTCATGGTGACAATGAACAGCGGCAGCGCGATACCAAACAGAGCATCAAGGGAGAAGGCTGGCCATGTCCAGACCGGGCTGGCGAGTTGCCAGTGAAGGGTGCCCATTTGCAAATCCCCCCGCACGCTGCAGATCAGCATCCCCACTCCCAGTACCAGCACCATGGTATAGCGGGGCCAGAGATGACGACCCAGCAGGAAGGCCAGCAGCAGGGTGCCAAGCAGCAAGGGATCTTGCGGGGCGACCTTGAACAGATCCAGCCCGAATTTGAGCAGCACGCCAGCCAGCATGGCGGCGGCCAGTGGAGCCGGGATATGTTTCATCAAACGGTCGAACCAGCCGCTGATGCCACACAGAGTGATCAGCAGGGACGAGATCACAAAGGCGCCGATGGCTTCCGCCAGAGTGAAGTTGCCCAGCGTGGTGATCAGCAGTGCCGCACCCGGTGTGGACCAGGCGGTTAGTATGGGTATGCGGTAATAGAGAGAGAGGCCGATGCAGCTCACCCCCATGCCGATCCCCAGCGTCCAGAGCCAGGAGGCGACTTGAGCTGTATCTGCACCCGCCGCTGTGGCGGCCTGGATGATCAGGATGACGGAGCTGGTGTAGCCGACCATCACGGCGATAAATCCTGCGACCAGATGGGGGATGGCGAAGGGCATGACTCTTCCTCTTGGCGTTGTGACGCGCTGTGCGTTATTACGTACAATACAGCTTTGACTATATCGCCGTGCGCTATAGCGTACAAGGCGCATCGTGCAAGAGTAATAAAGAGGCAGTTATGCAAGAGATGAGTCAGCATCTGGCTGCTCGACTGAAGGGGCTGCGCAGCGAGCGCGGCTGGAGCCTGGATGCCGCCGCGCGCGAAACGGGTGTCAGCAAGGCGATGCTGGGGCAGATTGAGCGGGGAGAGTCCAGCCCGACAGTGGCGACGCTGTGGAAGATCGCCACCGGTTTTCGAGTCTCATTTTCCAGTTTCATCGAGCCCACACCCGCCACGCCGGAAGAGGTGCTCTATCGCACCGCCGATGCTATTCGCCAGCAGCCTGCGGGTGAGGGCATGCAAGTGGCACCGCTCTTCCCTTATGAAAACCGGTTTGGTTTCGAGTTGCTTGAGCTGACCCTGTTACCGGGTTACCAGCGTGAATCCGAGCCCCATGAGCCGGGAGTGACCGAGCATGTCATCGTCATCAGCGGCATGATGGAGGTGCTGGTGGAAGGGGAGTGGCGCTCATTTGAGCAAGGGGAGGCGGTGCGTTTTGCTGCCGACCGTCCCCACGGTTATCGCAATCTCGGCATAGCCCCGGCTATTTTTCACAACTTGATCCACTATCCGGTGGCAACACCCTGAACATGTTACGCAGTCATCAACCCGGACGACCATCTGCTCTGGGGCGGATCAGTATCGGGGTATAGACCCAGACAAACAGACCATAGGCAGCGATCCAGGCAAGCGCGCTGAGGTTCCAGCCATGCAGGGTAAAAGTGGGCCAGAACAGGGGAATCGCCACCCGCATTGTGGCGGCAGCGATAACCAGGGCGAATGCGCCAGTGATCCTGCGTCCTACCTGCAAGGCTCGACCGCTATGGCCGAGGGAGACTCGCGCAATCATGCCCAGGATCATGGTCCCCATGCAGCCTGCGCTGAGCAGGTGGCTGGCCATCGACAACGTGATGGGCAGATCCGCGCTATGTGCCGCAAGGGCGAACAGGCCAAGAGGGATAAACAGATAAGCGAGATGGAGTGACCACAGCAGGGGATGCGTAAGGGTCGATGGCAGATGCCAACGCAGTTGTCGCCACAGATGCAAACTCGCCGCCACTATATAGAGAGGCACTATATATATGCTGGTGACCCATTGGGTGGGGAGCAGCAGCCAGCAGAGCAAGATAAGCCACTGTGTCGCGAGCGCAGTCCGTTCCAGCCAGAGTAGAGGTGCAGCTTTCTCCTGACCGGTTGCTCGGGCGGTGAAGAACGGAATCACCCTTCCACCCATCACGGCGATCAGGGTGGTAAACAACAGCACAGTGGTGATCAATAGGTGCTCAACGGTGGTCCAATCGGCCTGCCATAACCAGCTGGCGCCATTGAGCAGGGTCAGTATCAGCAACAGGGGCACGAAGAAGAGGTTGCGCCATTGCCGGGTTATCAAGATAGGCTTGGCAAGGAACCAGGCGCACAGCGGCAGCCAGAGCAGGTCTGCTACCATCAGGAGCGTATTCTCTTCACCCAGCCAGGGTAACAAGGTCCTTGGCAACATCCACAACCCCACCACCATTGCCAATGGCCAGCTCCGAACCCCGGGATGGGCCGTCCAGTTCTGCACCGCGGTGAGCAGAAAACCCGCGACGATGGCAGCCCCGAAACCAAACAGCATCTCATGACCATGCCACCAGGTCGGGTTGGCAATCCCTGGCAAGGTAAGCCAACCGTTGAGCTGCCCCAACCAGAGCAACATGCCGACGGCAGCAAACAGAGAACCGAACAAGAAGAAGGGTCGGAACCCCAGGCGGAACAGCGGGACGATTTGCTCTTCCTTATGGCTATCGAGGATTTGATGCATGAGGGTATTCCAATTAAACATTTGAGATGGCAATTATAAATTGGCTTTTCAAATGTTCAATTTAAATCCGGCAATAGCCAGGATTGATGTCATTTTGAGCAAAAAAAGAGGGGGTTGCTTGATATCTGAGCGAACTAACTTTTTTGCTGAAAAAGCCCTTGCCATCCAGGCGCGGCTCCCTATAATGCGCCCCTACCAGCACGGCGGAACACGCCGAACTGATGAGCCAGCTTCCTTGTGAAGCCGGCGCCGAAAGAAAAGCGAAAACAATCGCTTGACTTTCGAGGTGAGAAGCGTAATATGCGCCTCCTCAACGCGACAAGCGTGACGCTCTTTAACAATTTGAATCAAGCAATCTGTGTGGGCACTCACAGCATCGAACATCAAAAACAATTTTTGATTTTCAATGTCTGGTGAAGTGACCAAGACGATTTCTTAGCAATAAGAAGTCGAACAGTTTATTTCAGCAATTCATTGAGCCGCTTTTCGAAGCAACCAAACTTAAATTGAAGAGTTTGATCATGGCTCAGATTGAACGCTGGCGGCAGGCCTAACACATGCAAGTCGA
>NZ_JAAKMI010000009.1:0-166247 GCF_049170315.1 Aeromonas sp. 604443 | reverse complement strand
TCCCATGCCGAACTCAGAAGTGAAACGCGGTAGCGCCGATGGTAGTGTGGCATTCGCCATGCGAGAGTAGGACACTGTCAGGCACCTATTTAGAAGAGGCCTCCCATTCGGGAGGCCTTTTTGCATTTCTGCGTTTAAAAAATCGGCCCTGCTATCGGCATTTTAGTAAAAATGCTGGGCTATCAAGGGATTGCCCGTTACTCTTTAGCCGTTGCCGATTAACACGTGATGCTGCCAGCGAGGTATTGATGGCTACGTTGAAGGAAATTGCACAGGAGGCGGGGGTTTCTCTCGCCACGGTATCCCGGGTACTGAACGAGGATCCCAGCCTGAGCGTCAAGGAAGAGACCAAGCAGCGGATCTTCGAGATTGCCGAACGGCTGGAGTACAAGACCAGCAGCGCCCGCAAGGGGGTACACAAGAGCAAGCTGCACTTTCTGGTGGTCTATGCCTATCCCCAGAGTACCGAGGTCAACGACCCTTACTATCTCGCCATCCGTTATGGTATCGAGACCCAGAGTGCCCGCCTCAATATCGAGCTGACCCATCTCTACAACTGTGGTGAAGGGCGCGAACTGAGCGCCGTGGATGGCATTCTGGTGGTCGGCACCCTCACAGCCGAGCGCCTAGCCCAACTCAGGGCTTGTTCCAGCCAGCTGGTGTTTGTCGACTGCCGTTCACAGGGAGAGTTTGACTCGGTCGATGTGGATCTCGCCCTGATCAGCCAGCAAGTGGTTGATTACTTCATCGCGCAGGGGCATCAGCGCATCGGTTATATCGGTGGCCAGGATGAGAATCCGGATCTGCGTGAATTGGCCTTCCGCGATTATGGCCAGCGGCTGGGGGTGGTGCAGGAGAGCGATCTCTATCGTGGGGACTTCTCCAGCGCTTCCGGCTACCAGTTGGCGAAGGAGATGCTGGCAGGGGATTGGCCCAAGGCGCTGTTCGTTGCCTCCGACTCCATCGCCATTGGCGTGCTGCGTGCCATTCATGAGAAGGGACTGGCGATTCCCCAGCAAATTGAGCTTATCAGCGTCAACGATATTCCAACCGCCAAGTTCACCTTCCCGCCGCTCTCTACAGTGCGGATCCACTCCGAGTTGATGGGCTCCCAGGGAGTCAATCTGTTGGTCGAACGGCTGCGTGACGAGCGTGATATTCCACTTCGGGTGCTGGTGCCGAGCAAGTTGACCCTGCGTGGCACTACTCGCTGATTTTAGTAAAACATTCTGCTTTTTAGTCGCGCCATCTTGCGGTGGTGCGACACCTCTCCCAAGCAAACCTCTTTCCCATATCATCCAGTAACTTCATATCATATTGTTTTATAGTTGATTTTATTGCTAATCAGCCAACTGTTATCAACATCCATGCCACTCATCCATATCTTGCCCTCCTTTATCTCCCGCTTCTGATCTCGCTCACAAAACCATCTGTTCATTGTGATCAGGTTAAAACTTTACCAATCCAAAGCTGATATTTAGTAAATGTTTATCTAAAGTTTACCCAGTCAAAGTTGCCTTGTTCCGGGAGGACATGTGAATAACTGGGAAAACGTCCAATTCGTTGGTGAAAACAGGCTGGCCCCGCGTGCCTACTTCTTCTCTTATGCCGACCACGCGCTGGCGGCCACCATGCAGCGCGAGCTGAGCCGCCGTTTTCTGAGCCTTGGCGGCCAGTGGCAGTTCCACTACTTCGACCACCCCCTGCAGGTGCCGGAGGCCTTCTATCACAGCCCCATGAGCGAGTGGGGCCAGATCACCGTGCCCAACATGTGGCAGATGGAAGGGCACGGCCAGCTGCAGTACACCGACGAAGGCTTTCCCTTCCCCATCGACGTGCCCTTCGTGCCGACCCACAACCCCACCGGCGCCTATCAGCGCAGCTTCACGCTGAGCCCGGCCTGGGATGGGGAGCAGGTGATCATCAAGTTTGACGGGGTGGAAACCTACTTCGAGGTCTATGTGAACGGCCACTATGTCGGCTTCAGCAAGGGGAGCCGCCTCACCGCCGAGTTCGATATCAGTGCCTACGCCAACATTGGCGAGAACCTGCTGTCGGTGCGGGTGATGCAGTGGGCTGACTCCACCTATATCGAAGATCAGGACATGTGGTGGATGGCTGGGATCTTCCGCGACGTCTATCTGGTGGGCAAACCGGCCGCCCATGTGCAGGACTTCTTTATCCGCACCGCGCTGGCTGATGACAATCAAAGCGCCACCCTGAGCTGCGATATACAGTTGGGAAATCTGGGGGCTCCCGCCCGTGATCACCGTCTGGTCTGGTCCCTGCTGGATCAGGGCAGTGAGATCGCCAGCGGCTCGCTCGACCATCTCGCCATCGATGGCAAGTGTGATTGCCACTTCACGCTGGATCTGGCCAACCCCCATCTGTGGAGCGCCGAAGACCCTTACCTCTATCAGCTGCAACTCTCCCTCTACAACGGTCAGGGCGAGCTGCTGGAAGTGATCCCGCAGCGGGTCGGGGTGCGTGAAATCAAGGTCAAGGATGGCCTCTTCTACGTCAACGGCCACTACCTCAAGCTGCACGGGGTGAACCGTCACGACAACGACCACCTCAAGAGCCGTGCGGTCGGCATGGACCGTGTTGAACGCGATATCGTGCTGATGAAGCAGCACAACCTCAACTCGGTGCGCACCGCCCACTACCCGAACGACCCGCGCTTCTACGAGCTGTGCGACCAGTACGGTCTGTTTGTGATGGCGGAGACCGACGTGGAGACCCACGGTTTTGCCAACGTCGGCGATCTCAGCCGCATCACCGACGACCCCTTCTGGGAGCCGGTGTTCGTGGATCGCATCGAGCGCCACGTGCACGCCCAGAAGAACCACCCCTCCATCATCATCTGGTCGCTCGGCAACGAGTCCGGCTACGGCTGCAACATCAGAGCCATGTACCAGCGCTGCAAGGCGATCGACCCGACCCGGCTGGTGCACTACGAAGAGGATCGCGATGCCGAGGTGGTGGATGTGGTGAGTACCATGTATTCGCGCGTATCCCAGATGAACTGCTTCGGCGAGTTCCCGATGGAGAAGCCACGCATCCTCTGTGAATACGCCCACGCCATGGGCAACGGCCCGGGTGGCCTGAGCGAATACCAGCAGGTGTTCGACCGCCATCCCCACATTCAGGGTCACTACATCTGGGAGTGGTGCGATCACGGCATTCTGGATCAGGACGAGCAGGGGCGCCCGGTCTACAAGTACGGCGGCGACTACGGCGACTACCCCAACAACTACAACTTCTGCATGGATGGCCTCATCTACCCGGATCAGACTCCGGGGCCGGGCCTGCGTGAATACAAGCAGGTGATCTGCCCGGTCAAGGTGCGTGCGCTGGATCTGGCGAGCGGCAAGCTGGCGGTGGAAAACCGCTACTGGTTCTCCACTCTCGACGACATCCGCCTGCTGGTTGAAGTGAAGGCCGAGGGCGAGCTGCTGGCCAGCCAGCAAATCCGGCTGGAAGGGGTGGTTCCCGGTGCCACCACAGAGCTGCAACTCGAACTGGCATCCCTCGATGGGCGGGAAACCTTCGTCCAGCTGCGGGTCATCAAGGCCACCGCCACCCGCTATAGCGCGGCGGAGCACGAGCTGGGCCAGTACCAGTTCCAGCTGAAAGAGTCGACTCGTCAGCTGCAGCCCTTTGCCAATCCCAACGCCACCCCGTTGCATATCGCCGACGAACGGCTTGACCTGACCTTGAGCGGTAGCGGCTTCGCCCTGCGCTTCTCGCGCCTCGACGGCAAGCTGGTGAGCTGGCAGCAGGATGGCAATGAGCTTATCGAGCGCTCGCCGCGCCTCACCTTCTTCAAGCCGATGATCGACAACCACAAGCAGGAGTACGAGAGCCTGTGGCACCCGAACCACCTGCAGATCATGCAGGAGCACTTCCGTACTCTGAGCTGGCGCCAGCTGGGTGAGGCGGTCGAGGTGACGGTCGAGAGTCTGATCGCGCCGCCGGTGTTCGACTTCGGCATGCGCTGCCGCTACGTCTACACACTGAGCCCGAACGGCCAACTGCACGTGGCGCTCTCCGGCCAGCCCTACGGCGGTTATGACGACATCATCCCCAAGATCGGCTTCGAGCTGGGCATTCGTCAGGATCTCGACCGGGTGCACTACTACGGCATGGGCCCGGGCGAGAACTATCAGGACAGCCGCCAGAGTAACTGGATCGACAGCTTCCAGAGCACAGTCAGCGAGATGTGGGAGCATTATCCCTTCCCGCAGGATAACGGCAACCGCCAGCAGGTGCGCTGGGCGACCCTGACCAACCGCCACGGCGCCGGTCTCTACGTGCGACCCGATGCCCCCATCAATCTGAGCGTCTGGCCCTACAGCTGGGAGCATATCCACGCGGCGCAGCACATCAACGAGTTGGAGCCCTGCGGTTATCTCACCCTCAATCTGGATCACAAGGTTCTGGGGCTCGGCTCCAACTCCTGGGGCTCCGAGGTGCTGGACTCCTGGCGGGTGCGCTTCGAGCCGTTCAGCTTCGGCCTGACCCTGCTGCCCATCGCCCGTGGCAACCTCAATCCGGCTGCGCTGGCCGGGCTCGATCTCACCATCAACGGCGGGAGGAACCTCGCATGATCACCCTGGACAACCTGACCCTGTTCAAAAACATCTACCGGGTGGGCAAGAAGTGGGGCCGCTGCGTGGAGGCCATCAACAACCTGCCGAACCTCAAGCCCGGCATCTGCCACTCCATCGGTGACTCCCTCACCTACCGCTTGCAGGAGGGGGCCAGCCCGGCCACCTCACTGTTCGAGGGGCAGCGCCGCTACTTCGACGTTCACTACTACCTGGAAGGAACAGAGACGGTGGAGTGGGCAGCCAAGAGCGAGCTGCGGGTCGAGCAGGCCTATGACGACACCACAGACCGCGAGTGGCTGGCCGGCGAGGTGCGTGAGCGCCAGCAGGTCGGCAATGGTCAGGTGGTGATCTTCGAGAACGACGAGGCCTACCGATTCGTCGGCGACAGCCCGGTGCGCAAGGTGATCATCAAGGTCACCGTCGAAGGCGGCTACTTCAAGAACAAATAACAAGCCGCCGGTTCTGCACTGATAAAAGCCGGAAGGGCGGGGTTCACCCTACAACCCATGCCCCGCCCTTTCGCGGCAATAACTACAGGTCTGGAGATGCACCATGTCTGATTCCAAACGCAATACGATAGGCAAGTTTGGTCTGCTGTCGCTCACCTTCGCGGCGGTATTCAGCTTCAACAACGTCATCAACAACAACATCGAAATCGGTCTGGCCTCGGCCCCGATGTTCTTTCTGGCCACCATTTTCTACTTCATTCCGTTTTGCCTGATCATTGCGGAATTTGTGTCACTGAACAAAAACTCCGAAGCGGGGGTGTATGCCTGGGTGAAGAGTTCCCTCGGCGGGCGCTGGGCCTTTATCTCCGCCTACACCTACTGGTTCGTGAACCTCTTCTTCTTCACCTCGCTGCTGCCGCGGGTCATCGCCTACGCCTCCTATGCCTTTCTCGGCTACGAGTACATTCTCACCCCGGTGGCGACCACGGCATTGAGCATGGTGCTGTTCGCCTTTGCCACCTACGTCTCCACCAACGGCGCCAAGATGCTCGGCCCCATCACCTCGGTGACCTCGTCCCTGATGCTGCTGCTGACCCTCTCCTACATCCTGCTGGCGGGTGCGGCACTGGTGGGCGGCGTGCAGCCGGCTGACCCCATCACGGTAGAGGCCATGGTCCCCGATTTCAGCTGGGCCTTCCTGGGTATCACCACCTGGATCTTTATGGCGGCCGGTGGCGCCGAGTCGGTGGCGGTCTATGTCAATGACGTGAAAGGGGGCTCCAAGTCCTTCGTGAAAGTGATCATCATCGCCGGGATCTTTATCGGGGTGCTCTACTCCATCGCCTCGCTGTTGATCAACGTGTTCGTGCCGAGCGGCACCCTGAAATATACCGGCGGCTCGGTGCAGGTATTTGAGGGGCTGGCGGCCTACTTCGGCCTGCCGGAGATCCTGATGAACCGCTTCGTCGGGCTGGTCTCCTTCACCGCCATGTTCGGCTCCCTGCTGATGTGGACAGCGACCCCGGTGAAGATCTTCTTCTCCGAGATCCCGGCCGGCATCTTCGGCAAGAAGACGGTCGAGCTGAACGAGAATGGCGTGCCCGCCCGTGCAGCCTGGATCCAGTACCTCATAGTGCTGCCGCTGATGGTGATCCCGACCCTGGGCTCCAACACCGCGCAGGATCTGATGAACACCGTCATCAACATGACCGCTGCCGCTTCCATGCTGCCGCCGCTGTTCATCATGCTGGCCTACCTCAATCTACGTCTGAAGCTCGATCACCTGCCGCGGGATTTCAGGATGGGTTCGCGCACCACCGGCATCGCCGTGGTCTCGGTGCTGATCGCCATCTTCTCGGTGGGCTTCCTCGCCTCCACCTTCCCGACCGGCGCCGACATCATGACCATCATCTTCTACAACGTCGGCGGGATCGTGATCTTCCTCGGCTTCGCCTGGTGGAAATACAACAGATACGAGGCCTCCCTCAGTGCCGAAGCGCGTGCCAAAGAGGCCCAGCCGACAGCGCAGGTTGCCATGCAGACGCCATAGGCACGGCTTTTAATCCCAATCAAACCGGGTGGCCGTTGGCCACCCGCAAACCGTTGAACCAGAAAAGGAAAAGAGCATGAGCGAGACGATCGAGTTTGCCGAATTCAAACGGGTCGAGATGAAGGTGGGCAAGGTGCTGGAGGTGGTGCGTCACCCCGGGGCAGACAAACTCTACATCGTCCAGATCGACGTGGGTGGCGAGCGGCCGCTGCAGACCGTCACCAGTCTGGTGCCTTATTACAGCGAAGAGGAGCTGATGGGCAGCGAGGTGGTGGTACTGACCAACCTCAAGCCCACCAGGATGCGCGGTGAGCGTTCCGAGTGCATGTTGCTCTGCGCCGAGACCCCGGACGAGAGCCAGAGCGTACTGTTGCAACCGCGGGTGCCGATGGCGCCGGGCACCCCGATCGTCTGAACGATATTGCGAGCCGGTGCGGGAGACGGCACCGGTTCATCTACGAGGCCGTCCACGCGGCCCGATCATAATAAGAGAGTAAAGCGCGGGGCCGACAGACCCTTGCCGAACACATCACAGAGTCACAGCGTTACCCGCAGGGAGCGCGAGTCCACTGGAGGACACCATGTCTGAATCCGTACGCGGCACCATAGGCAAGTTTGCCCTGTTGTCGATGACCTTTGCCGCCGTGTTCAACGTGCGCAACATCGTCAACAACAACATCGAGCTGGGGCTCAGCTCCGCCCCTATCTTCCTGCTGGCGACCATCGTCTACTTCATTCCGTTCGTCTTCATCATCGCCGAGTTCGTTTCGGCCAATAAAAACTCCGAGTCGGGGATGTATGACTGGCTGAAAAAACCGCTCGGCACCCGGATGGCCTATCTGGGCTCGTTTCTCTACTGGTTCGTGAACCTGTTCTGGTTCGTCTCCCTGCTGCCCAACGTCATCGCCTACGCCTCCTACGCCATGCTGGGCTATGAGTACAGCTTCTCGCCCATGGTCACCTCGATCATCTCCATCGTGCTGTTTGCGGCGGCGACCCACATCTCCACCAAGGGGGCGAGCTGGCTTGGCAAGATTGCGGAGATCGTGGCCTACGGGGTGTTTGCCCTGTTCGCCATCTATGTGCTGGGTGCCCTGATGGCTCTGAGTGGCGATCATGTGCCGGCCCAGCCCATCACGCTGGAGGCGATGACTCCCACCGTCAACTGGGCGACCCTCGGCATCATGTGCTGGATCTTCCAGGCGGCGGGTGGTGCCGAGACCGCAGCGGCCTACCTCAATGATGTGAAGGGGGGCCAGAAGTCCTTTATCAAGGTGATCATCAGTGCCGGTATCGTCATCGGTGCCATGTATGCGGTTGGTTCCCTCTTGGTGAACGTGTTCGTGCCGCGCGAGAGCCTCACCTATGCCGGCGGCATGGTAGAGATCTTCACCGGCATGGCGCAGTATTTCGGGCTTTCCGAGGCGCTGGTGGGCCGCTTCGTCGGTGTGGTGCTGTTTATCGCCATGTTCGGTTCCATGATGATGTGGACCTCGGCGCCGGTGAAGATCCACTTCTCCGAGATCCCGCAGGGGGTTTACGGCGAGAAGACCACCCAGCTCAACGAGCACGGCGTGCCGGTGCGCGCCGCCTGGTGGCAGTTTGTCTTCGTGTTCGCGATGCTGGTGGTCAACGGCTTCGGCTCCGAGTCGGTGCAGCAGATGATGAACACCGCCATCAACCTCACTGCCGGCACCGCCATGTTGCCGCCGATCTTCATCATGGTGGCCTACTTCGTGTTCCGCTGGAAACATGACGACACCCCCCGCGACTTCCGCATGGGGTCGCGCACCTTCGGGATGGGCGTGGTGTCGGTGCTGATCGCCATCTTCGTGGTGAGCATGAGCGCCTCCGCCTTCCCGGCCGGGGTGGATCTGGTGCGCGCCTTCTTCATCAACGTCTTCATGACCGCGGTTTTCTCGGCGCTGGCCTACTGGTGGATCTCCCGCTTCGAGAAGCGGCAGGCCCGCAAGCTCGGTGGCAATGAGAAGAAAACCGGCAACGGCAAGCTGGCCAGCCAGCGCTGATCGGCTGGGTGAAAAAGCGGAACGGGCGGCCTTGGTCGCCCGTTTTTTTATCCATTTTTAGCCGTTTGGGAGCTGTCAGGGCCGGTTTATCGTCAACTTTTGCTGCGCAATATGGCGAATGCGTTAAGCATTGATGAACAATTATTCGCCGCTCAACTTTGCGCCTCTCCGTTATCGGGGTAAGCTGGAGGTTCGTTTTAGCGGGAGGTGCCAGACATCTCCCGCTCTGTTTCTTGTCCTCCCCAATCCTGACTGTCGCCATGGCTGCAGGATGCCCTTCTGATGGAGACCTTTCGTGCGTCTGGATCCCTTTACTGTTGTACTGATTGCGGTGGTCACCCTGGCCTCCCTCTTTCCCTGCGAGGGGCAGGTGGCTGTCTGGTTCGGTCTGCTGACCAAGCTGGCGGTGGCGCTCCTGTTCTTCATGCATGGCGCCAAGCTGTCGCGCCAGAACCTGCTGGCGGGCCTCGGCCACTGGCGGCTCCATCTGGTAGTGATGCTCAGCACCTTCGTGCTCTTTCCGCTGCTGGGGCTGCTGCTCACCCCGCTGGTACCGGGCTGGCTGAGCCCGGCCATCTACCTCGGCTTCCTCTATCTCTGCGCCCTGCCTGCCACCGTGCAGTCGGCCATCGCCTTCACCTCGATGGCGGGGGGCAATGTGTCGGCGGCGGTGTGCAGCGCCTCGGCCTCCAGCATCCTCGGTATCTTCCTCTCGCCGGTGCTGGTGGGGATGATGATCCACGTACAGGGGGAGGGGATCGACACCTGGCACTCTATCCAGTCCATCATGATGCAGCTGATGCTGCCGTTCGTGGTGGGCCACCTGTCGCGCCCGCTCATTGGTCGCTGGGTCGATAGCCACCGTCCGCTCATCGGCAAGCTGGATCAGAGTTCCATCCTGCTGGTGGTCTATGTCGCCTTCAGCGAGGCGGTGGTGCAGGGGATTTGGCGTCAAGTAAGTTGGTACGATCTGGCCAGTATCGTGTTGCTGAGCTGCGTCTTGCTGGCGCAGGTACTCTGCTGGAATGTCTGGATCAGCCGTCGTCTCGGCTTCGACAAGGCGGACGAGATCACCATCGTCTTCTGCGGCTCCAAGAAGAGCCTCGCCAACGGGGTGCCGATGGCCAACGTCATGTTCCCGGCCGCCAGTGTCGGCGTCATGGTGCTGCCGCTGATGATCTTCCACCAGATCCAGCTGATGGTCTGCGCCGTGCTGGCCCGCCGCTATCACGAGCAGGGAGATTGATACTCGCGCCGTTTGACTGCCATAACAAGAGGGAGGCCATTGGCCTCCCTCTTCTCATCTGCATGCCGATCGGCGGATTAGCGTTTGCGCCAGACGGTGAGCTGCGCCACCGTGTGCTGGTATTTGCGGGCGGTCTCGCGGATGACGAAAGGCACATCCCGGGGCGGGCAGTGCTCCTCGAACTCCGCCGCCAGCAGCCGTTGCAGCGCCTGATAGGTGGTGAGCGCCTCGCCGTTTTCACGAATGCCGCCGAGCCAGTTGGCGGGCGGGGTATATTCCGCCAGCCAGGTATAAGGGCTGGTAAGCACCAGCAGGCCACCGCTGCGCAGTCGGGGAGCTATGTCCCGCAGGAAGCGGGCGGGCTCCCGCAGCCGGTCGATCAGGTTGGAGGCGAGCACCAGATCATAGTGGTCATATTTGGGCTTGAGGTTGCAGGCATCCCCCTGACTGAAGTGGATGCGCTCAGCCTGACTTGCCCCCAGCCCGTGGCTCGACAGGCGTGCCTCGCAATACTCCACCAGTTCACCCTCCAGCGGAATGGCGTAGCGGAAGCTGTCCTGGCTGGCGAGGGACAGCGCCACGTCGATGAAGCGGGCCGAGTAGTCGACCCCGTCCACATGCTGGAAGTGGCGGGCCAGTTCGAAGCTGGCGCGGCCGGTGGCGCAGCCGATATCCAGCGCCCGCTGGTGGTTGCTGCACAGCTCGCCAGCAAGATCAGCAAGCGTCTTGGCGTAGTTGGCGACCCCGAAGTGGCTGGGGCCGTACTGGAAGTCGAGGTACTGAGCGACGAGCGTGTCGGTTTCATAGGGATTCACGATAACGGGTTCCTGATAACGGGAGACCAGATAGCGGAAACCCGCATGCTGGAAGAAGTGACGCCGGAAGGCGTAACGGGATGATTTGAGCGCTTCGTTGCCCGTGCTGATCCAGCTGCCCCCCTTGATCAGGGTGTGCTTGCCATCAAAGGTGGGGGTAGAGAAGTCGTCGTAGAGCGGGTGGATTTTAAAGCCGTCGAAACCGTCGATGGCGGTGCTGGTCCACTGCCAGACATTGCCCACCAGATCGAAGAACTCCCCGTGCGGGCAGGCATCCACCGGGCAGGAGGAGGCAAAACGGGCCAGATTGATATTGCCGGGTGCCTCCGTCCAGTCCGGCTGATCGCCGGGTAGCTGCTCGCGCAGCAGCATCCATTCCGCCTCGCTCGGCAGCTGGATGGGGAGTCCGGTCCGGGCCGCCTTCCAGCGGCAGAAGGCAGCCGCTTCCAGCTGATTCACCTCGACCGGCCAGTCCCAGGGCATGGCGACCTGCTCGGTCATTAGCCGCAGCTGCAATTGTTCGGGCTCGGCGGGGTCGCCGACCCAGAAGGTGGGCATCTGCGCCTTGGCGTACTGGCACCAGCCCCACCCTTCCTCATCCCACCACTGTTGCTGGCCGTAGCCGCCCGCCTGGACGAAGGCGAGGTACTCGGCATTGCTCACCAGCATGCGGCTGGCCTGAAACGGGGCCAGCTCGATCTGGCGCTCGCCATATTCGTTGTCCCAGCCGTAGGTGGCGTCCCGCTTGCCAAGGCGCACCTTGCCGCCAGCCACCGGCAGCAGGCTGTTGGCGGGCACCTGATCAATGTGGTTGCGGGCTTCAGTGCAGGCGGGCCAATAAGGCTGCGGCCGCACCCAGGCGAGCGGCAACTGGCGGATGAGCACGCTGGAGGTTTCGAGGTGGATGCGCTCGTGCTCTATCCCCATCAGGATCACCCAGGCCGGGCTCTGCCAGTCGATGGGCAGAGTGAGCGGCATCTGGCGAATAAAATCGCACACCAGCGAACGGACTTTGGCCCGATAGCTGCGTAGCTCGCTGACCTTGGGCCAGTCGTAGTGGGTCTCGTCCAGATCGTCCCAGCTCATCTCGTCCACCCCGATGGCGACCATGGCCTCGATGCGGGCATCCAGCCGCTGATCGATCAGGCGTGCCGCCAGCAGCTTGTTGATAAAGAAGGCGGCGGTGTGGCCGTAGTAGAAGATGAGCGGGTGGCGCAGCGGGATCGCCTTGTTGAACCAGGCGCGCTCATCGGCCAGACAGTCGAACAGTGAGTCGTAGAGATCGAAGGTCTGGCAGAAGTAGGCGAGCAGCTCGCGCCGTTTCTGCTCGGGATCGCTGCCGGTCAGCAGCGGGGTGCGAGTCGGTTCCGGCAGACCGGTGGCGGTGGCATAGAGAGGGCTTGCTTGGGTCACGCTCTGGCTCCTTGTTGGCAGTGAAGACTGACAAGACAGTGGTAATGACATTACCGCAATGGAGAGCTTGGTACGCACGAAGTACCACTATTGGCTCAACAGACCGGCAGGGCAATTAAAAACTTCCACGGGCTGTCAGCATAGTGACCGGCAGGACGACCCGCCAATCAGCCACGATCATATCCGTTCGAGAATGGTTATTTTCACCAAAATATGGTCTAAATGGCTCTCTAAATTCTTCTGTCTGTTCTGGTTTAAATGGTTATTTCCTTTTGAATCATAATGTTAATTTTTGGCTCGCGCTTTGCAGAGCATGAAAACCAATTGGCCCTGGATGGCCAACACATAAGGAGGAGAGTAGTGATGAAATGGATGATGGTTGTCATGTTGATGGCAGGGCTCAGTGGTTGTCACTGGCTGGATCAGACCAGAGTGACCGGAACGGGAGCTGTGGTCGAGCGCCAGCAGGCACTGGGCGAGCGGGTGACCCGTGTGCTGGCGGGGGTGCCTGCCACCCTCCATCTGGTCGCGGGGGAGCCGCGCGGTATCCTGATCAAGGGGCAGGAGAACCTGCTGCCCTATCTGGTGCTGACCGAGAGCGGCGACAAGCTGGAGATTGAGGTGAAGGAGGGTTACCGGCTCTATCCTACCGAGCCGCTGGAGCTGACCATCACCTTGCCGGTGTTGAACGAACTGGCATTGGCCGGGACCGGCAACGGCGATCTGAGCGGCTTCAAGGGCGATGAGCTGGTGCTGTCGGTGGCCGGTACCGGTGACATCGTCGCCAGTCAGCTGGAGCTGAAACGGCTGGAAGGGAATATCGCTGGCACCGGCAGTCTGGAGTTGGGCAGCGGTTCGGCACAGGCCATCGAGCTGAACATTGCCGGTGCTGGCGATGTGCTCGGGAGCGAGATGCGCGGCAACGAGGTAGAGGTCAATATCGCCGGTAGTGGTGATGTGGCGGTACGGGCGCAGGAGACGCTGAAAGTCGGCATCGCCGGCTCAGGTAACATCGCTTATTGGGGCGATCCCAAGGTGGAGCAGCAGATCGCAGGCTCCGGCGGCGTGACCCGAGCGGGCAGTTGATATCAACCGATCACCACAACTGAAACAGGCCCGCAACGGGCCTGTTTTGATCAGAGGTGGCGGGCGTGAAAGCGCAGGTGCGCCTCGATAAAGCTCGCCACGAAGTAGTAGCTGTGGTCATAGCCCTCGTGGCGGTTGAGCTCCAGCGGCCACCCCTTGCTGGCCGCCACCTCGGCCAGCGCATCGATATGCAGCTGCTCGGCGAGGAAGGGATCATCCAGCCCCACATCCACCAGGGTTGGTAGCGGCGTGACCGGCTGGTGGCGCAGCAGTTGGCAGGCATCCCACTCCTGCCACAGCAGAGGATTGCTGCCGAGATAGGCGCCGAGCGCCTTCTGGCCCCAGGGGCAGCGGCTCGGGTGGCAGATCGGGCTGAACGCCGAGACCGAGCTGTAGCGACCGGGCTCTCGCAACGCGGCGATCAGCGCACCGTGACCGCCCATGGAGTGGCCGCTGATGGCGCGGCGGGTCGAGACCGGGAAGTGGGTCTCTATCAAGTCAGGCAGTTCGCGGGTGACGTAGTCATACATCTGGTAGTGCGCCTGCCAGGGGCTCTGGCTGGCATTGACGTAAAAGCCCGCGCCCATGCCGAGGTCATAACTGGGGTCGTCCGCTACGCCGTCACCGCGGGGGCTGGTGTCCGGCGCCACCAGTGCTATGCCCAGCTCGGCGGCGATACGCTGGGCCCCCGCCTTCTGCATAAAGTTCTCATCGGTGCAGGTGAGGCCACTGAGCCAGTAGAGCACCGGCACTTTCTGGCCGGTGAGGGCCTGAGGCGGCAGATAGATGGCAAAATTCATCTCGCAGCCGAGCACGCTGGCGTTGTGGCGATAGCGCTTGTGCCAGCCGCCGAAGCTCTTGTTGCTGCTGATAATCTCCAGATTCATCGAAGGACTCCTGCACCCCGCCCACGATGGCGGGCGGGGTGATCATGCTCAGTAGTGGATGACGGTGCGGATGCTCTTGCCTTCATGCATCAGATCGAACGCCTCGTTGATCTGCTCAAGCCCCATGGTGTGAGTGATGAAGTCATCGAGACGGAACTCACCCTGCATGTAGCGCTGCACATAGCTCGGCAGTTCGCTGCGACCGCGAACCCCGCCGAAGGCGCTGCCGCGCCAGACCCGACCGGTCACCAGCTGGAACGGACGGGTGCTGATCTCCTGACCCGCTCCGGCCACGCCGATGATGACCGACTCGCCCCAACCCTTGTGGCAGCACTCTAGCGCCGCACGCATCACCTTGACGTTGCCGATGCACTCGAAGGAGAAGTCGACGCCGCCATCGGTCAGTTCGACGATCACCTCCTGAATCGGTTTGTCGTAGTCGTTCGGGTTGATGCAGTCGGTGGCACCCAGCTTGCGGGCCAGTTCGAACTTGCTCTCGTTGATGTCGATGGCGATGATGCGACCGGCCTTGGCCAGACGAGCCCCGATCACCGCCGAGAGGCCGATGCCCCCCAGCCCGAAGATGGCGACGCTCTCACCCTCTTTCACCTTGGCGGTGTTCATCACGGCGCCGATGCCGGTGGTGACGCCACAACCGAGCAGACAGACCTCTTCCAGCGGGGCGGCCGGGTCCACCTTGGCGATGGAGATCTCCGGCAGTACCGTGTATTCGCTGAAGGTGGAGGTACCCATGTAGTGATAGATGGGCTGGCCATCTTTCGAGAAGCGGGTAGTGCCGTCCGGCATCAGCCCCTTGCCCTGGGTGGCACGGATCTTCTGGCAGAGGTTGGTCTTGCCGGATTTGCAGAATTTGCACTCGCCGCACTCGGGGGTGTAGAGCGGGATCACGTGATCGCCTACCTTGACGCTGGTGACGCCCTCGCCGACCGATTCGACGATGCCGCCCCCCTCGTGGCCGAGAATACAGGGGAAGACCCCTTCCGGATCTTCACCGGAGAGGGTGAAGGCATCGGTGTGGCAGACGCCGGTCGCGACGATGCGTACCCGCACTTCGCCCGCTTGCGGTGGCATGACCTCGACTTCTTCGATGGAGAGGGGCTGACCCGGACCCCAGGCGATGGCGGCCTTACACTTGATGCTTTGAACCTGTGCCATGAATGACATCCTTCTTGTTGAGCAGGGTGAACAGAGATGAGTTCGGACAGTCAGTGTAGTTTCCCGCCGATTTGGTGATAATGAGGGCAAATCTCAAATCACTTTTACACACAGGTAATAATGTTCGGCTGGGAAGGGATCTGTGAATTTGTCAGCGTGGCGGAGCTGGGGGGCTTTACCCCGGCGGCACGCAAGCTGGGAGTGTCGGTGGCGCAGGTCAGCCGTCAGGTGGCACAGCTGGAAGATCGGCTGCAGGCCAAGTTGCTGCTGCGTACCACCCGTCAGGTACGGCTCACCGAGCTTGGCGAGATCTACTATCGCCACTGCCGTCAGCTGCTGGACAACCTCTACGAGGCGGAGCTGGCGGTGGGGCGCCATCAGGCGGTGCCGCAGGGCACCCTGCGCATTACGGCCCCCGTCTCCTACGGCGAGAGCCGCATCGCCCCGCTGGTGAACGACTTCATGGTGCGTTTCCCCCAGCTGGAGGTGACCCTCAATCTCACCAACCAGCTGCTGGATCTGGTGCACGAGGGCTACGATCTGGCGCTGCGGCTCGGCCATCTCAAGGATTCGACGCTGGTGGCGCGCAAGCTGGCGCAGCGGGTGCCCTATGTCTGCGCCTCACCGGCTTACACCGCTCGCCACGGCATGCCCAACAGCCTCTCCGAGCTAACTCGTCACACCTGTCTGGTGGGCAACGGCGACGAGTGGCACTTCACTCTGGATGGCCGCCCCCACAGCGTGCGGGTGCGCGGTCTGTTGCAGTGCAACAGTGGCCACGCCCTGCTGGATGCGGCGCTCAAGGGGATCGGCATCATCCAGCTGCCGGACTACTACGTGAGCGACCATCTGGCCCGAGGGGAGCTGATCGAGTTGTTGCCTGAACTGCGGGCCCCGGCCGAGGGGATCTGGGCCCTCTATCCCCACAATCGCCACCTCTCCCCCAAGGTGCGGCTGCTGGTGGACTATCTGGCCGAGCGGCTGAGCGACCCTCACCAACCGGCGCTGGTGATGCCGATAGGCTAGGGCGCTCCCCGCCAGTTGACTCACTGGCGGCGTGCGACCGGTGCGATGGCCTGAAAATAAAAGAGCCCTTGAGGAATCAAGGGCTCTTTCGCAGGCAACAACCGGATAGTCAGCGACCCATCACTCGATGTTTTGGATCTGCTCGCGCATCTGCTCGATAAGGACTTTCAGCTCGACGGCGGACTGGGTCACTTCGGCATTGATGGACTTGGAGCCCAAGGTGTTCGACTCGCGGTTGAACTCCTGCATCATGAAGTCGAGACGACGACCGCAGGCGCCACCTTTCTTCATGATCTTGTTGGTTTCGCTGATGTGCATTTCCAGACGATCCAGCTCTTCGGCCACGTCGATCTTCTGGGCCAGCAGCACGATCTCCTGCTCGATGCGGGCCGGGTCCAGCTCGACCTTGGCTTCGGCCAGACGGTCGGTGAGCTTCTGGCGCTGCCACTCGATGATCTGCGGCAGGTGGACGCGCACCTTCTTCACTTCCACCTGAATACCGGCCAGACGCTGTTCGATCAGCGCCTTGAGGTTGGCCCCTTCGCTGGCGCGGGAGGCGAGGAAATCTTCCATAGTCTGGTCAAAACCGCCGAGCAGCTCGGTGGCGACCGCGTCCATGTCCTGCTCGGCGGCAGCCATGACGCCCGGCCAACGCAATACGTCGACCGGATTGAGCTGGCCCTGACCCGCCTCTTTCATTACCCAGCTGGCGCTGTCGATGATCAGTTTGGCCAGCTCTTCATTGATGTGCAGCTGGCTGGCGGCGGCCTGAGCGGCCTCGAAGCGCAGGTTGCACTCCACCTTGCCGCGCTGCAGTTTGGCGCGGAAACGCTCACGCAGAACCGGCTCCAGGCTGCGCAGTTGCTCCGGCAGGCGAATGTAGGTCTCCAGATAGCGCTGGTTGACCGAACGAATTTCCCAAACGGCTGTGCCCCAGTCGCCCTTGAATTCCTTGCGGGCGTAGGCGGTCATGCTGTGAATCATTGATTGTTCCGGGCTTGATGAAGTGTGCGGCCAGTATACTCAGCCCGGCCCTGCTCGTCAGCCGATGCCGTGGTTTTAGCGGCTGATATTTGGGGCGGGATCACTTATAATCCCCCGCCAATTTGAGCCAGCCCAGAGGTCCGTTCCATGTCACGTCCAAGCGATCGCAGTGCCGCGCAACTTCGCCCGGTTACCATTACCCGCAATTTCACCAAACATGCAGAAGGCTCAGTGCTGGTGGAGTTCGGTAACACTCGCGTGCTCTGCACCGCCAGCGTCGACACCAGCGTGCCGCGCTTCCTGAAAGGGAAGAACCAGGGCTGGGTTACTGCCGAATACGGCATGCTGCCGCGCTCCACCCACTCCCGGATGAACCGCGAAGCGGCCTCCGGCAAGCAGAGTGGCCGCACTCTGGAGATCTCCCGTCTGATCGCCCGCTCCCTGCGCGCCGCGGTAGACCTGACTGCGCTGGGCGAGCACTCCATTACCGTTGACTGTGACGTGCTGCAAGCCGATGGCGGCACTCGCACCGCCTCCATTACCGGTGCCTGCGTGGCGCTGGTGGATGCGCTGAACTGGATGGTCGAGAAGGGCATGATCAAGCAGAGCCCGCTCAAGCAGATGATCGCCGCCGTCTCCGTCGGTATGTATCAGGGTGAAGCCATCTGCGATCTGGAGTACATCGAAGACTCCGCCGCCGAGACCGACATGAACGTGGTGATGACCGAAGATGGTCGCATCATTGAGGTGCAGGGCACCGCGGAGGCCGAGCCCTTCACCCATGAGGAGCTGCTGGAGATGCTGGCGCTCGCCAAGGGCGGCATCGCCGACATCATTGCGCTGCAGAAGCAGTCGCTCTCCTGATACCAGGACCTGTTGATGTTTCGGCACAAGTCGCGTTGCAGTGTCAAAGGATGCCAGGCTAGGCGCAGGATGCCGCCAATGGTTATTCCCTTGGCAAGTCCTGCAACAACGCATGGCATCCTTTGCCACGCAACCCGTAGGGACGGGTCTGTTTTTGTGCATAACGTCGTTATTCGATGCCTCGTTTGGATTACCAAACTTCGCATCTCATGCCTAGTTCTGCGCAAAAACCGACTCCGTCGCGGCTGTGACGAAGCGTCAACAGATCCTGCAAACGCGGCATTGACCGCGTTTTTTTATACCCCCACACAAGACAACGACAAGCCAAGCAAGGAGCCAGAATGAAAGCCTACCAGCGTCAATTTATCGAGTTCGCCCTGGAGAAACAGGTCCTCAAATTCGGTGAATTTACCCTGAAATCCGGTCGTAAAAGCCCCTACTTCTTCAACGCCGGTCTGTTCAACAGCGGCCGCGATCTGGCCCGTCTCGGCCGCTTCTATGCCGCCGCTCTGATGGATGCCGGTATCGAGTTTGATGTGCTGTTTGGCCCGGCCTACAAGGGGATCCCCATCGCCTCCGCTACCGCCGTGCAGCTGGTGGAGCAGCACGATGTGGACGTGCCCTGGTGCTTCAACCGCAAGGAGGCCAAGGATCACGGCGAGGGCGGCAATCTGGTGGGCAGCCCGCTCAAGGGGCGCGTCATGCTGGTGGACGACGTCATCACCGCCGGCACTGCCATCCGCGAATCCATGGATCTGATCCAGGCCAACGGCGCCTCGCTGGCTGGCGTACTGATCGCGCTGGACCGTCAGGAGAAGGGCAAGGGCGAACTCTCCGCCATTCAGGAAGTGGAGCGTGACTACGGCGCTCACATCATCGCCATCATCCAGATGAGCGACTTGATCCAGTATCTGGAAGAGAAGCAGGCCGAACAGCCGGAGCTGGCGGCGCAACTGGCGGCCATGAAGGCTTATCGCGCCCAGTACGGTATCTGAGCTCCGCTCGCACCGCGCAATAGCTGAATGCGGCGCCCGTTTGTTCTCTGGCAGCAAACGGGCGCCGTTTTTTTCATCTGCAAAAAGTGGATCATGTGGCTTGAGCTTGCCCTTACAGTAAAGGTTAGGGTTTGCCAGTCGGCGTTTTGTTGTGCCGACGGGTTCCGGGGAGGAACAACATGACCACTCATCTTCAATCACCCATTCATCTGCAGTTGCCGCTCAGCGGCATGAGCTGCGCCAACTGCGCAGGCCGCATCGCGACCGCCCTCAACAAGCTTGAAGGGGTCGAGGCCACCGTCAACTTCGCGCTGGAGCAGGCGGCCATCGAGCTGGCCAGCCCCGATCGCCTGCCTGCGGTGCTCGACAGCATCAAGAGTCAGGGTTACGACTACGGCAGCGAGACCTTTTTGTTCCAAATTACCGGCATGACTTGTGCCGGTTGTTCGGCTCGGTTGAACAAGATGCTGGCCGCGCTGCCCGGCGTTATCTCGGCCGAGGTCAATTTCTCTATCGAACAGGCCCGCATCGTGCTGGTCCCCGGGATGCAGACGCCCGCCGCTTTGCGCGAGCAGATCGAAGCGCTCGGCTTTGGCGCCCAGCTGGCACAAGGCTCGGCCAGCGGCCGCCGCCAGCAGTTGCTGGAGCGGGAAGCGCAGGAGGCCGCCACAGCCCGTCAGGCTCAAACCCGGGTCATCGTCTCGGCTTTGCTGACGTTGCCGCTGCTGGTGGGGATGCTGGCCATGGCCGGACTGTTCCCCTGGCATCTACCCGCCTGGCTGGAGCTGGTGTTCGCCACCCCGGTGCAGTTCTGGATCGGGGCCCGTTTCTATCGCGGCGCCTGGCTTGCCATCAAGAATCGCGCAGCCAATATGGATGTGCTGGTGGCCACCGGTACCAGCGCCGCCTACTTCTACAGCCTCTATCTGCTGCTGACGTTGGGGATGGCCGCCAGCGGCAAGCTCTATTTCGAGGCGAGCGCCATCATCATTACCCTGATCTCCCTCGGCAAGTTGCTGGAGGCTCGGGCCAGACGCAGCACTCAGTCCGCTATTCGCGAACTGATGGCGCTGCGGCCGGAAACCGCCACCGTCTGGCGTGGTGAGAGCTGGCAGAGCGTCGCCATCGACGAGGTGCTGCGCGGCGATCGGCTGCGGGTGCTGGTGGGTGAGCGGGTGCCGGTGGATGGCAAAATCGTGAGCGGCGCCAGCGAGCTGGACGAGTCGATCCTCACCGGCGAGAGCCTGCCGGTGCCGCGCGGCGAGGGCGACAAGGTGCTGGGCGGTGCCATCAACCGCTCCGGCGTGCTGGAGATCGAAGCCACTACCGTGGGGGAGGATTCCAGCCTCAGCAAGATCATCGCCCTGGTGGAGAGCGCCCAGATGGGCAAGGCCCCGCTACAACAGCTGGTGGACAAGGTCTCTGCCGTGTTCGTGCCGGTGGTGATGGCCATCGCCCTGTTCACTCTGTTGGTGTGGTATGCCATCAGCAACGACTTCGGTCAGGCGCTGCTGGCGGCGGTAGCGGTGTTGGTGATCGCCTGTCCCTGTGCGCTGGGACTGGCCACGCCGGCTGCCATCGTCACCGGTACCGGAGTGGCGGCGCGCCACGGCATTCTGATCAAGGATGTGGATACCCTGCAAAAGGCTCACGCCATCAAGGCGCTCATCTTCGACAAGACCGGCACCCTGACTCAGGGGCGGCCTGTGCTGGCCAGCTGGAGCGGCACAGCCGAGCAGCTTCGTCTCGCCGCCGCCCTGCAGCAGGCGAGCGAACATCCGCTGGCGCTGGCCATGCGCGAGGCGGTCGGCAAGGAGGCTATACTGCCCCAGCCGGAGGCGGTCGAGGTGCGGGTCGGTGCCGGTATTGTCGGTCAGGTGGCGGGCCACAGGGTCGCCATCGGCAATCGTTCTCTGCTGGCCCAGCTCGGCATTGAGGTGCCACAACAGGATGAACAAGCCACCGACGGTGCGACCCGGGTCTGGATGGCCATCGACGGCGTGGTGGCCGGCATTGCGGCGCTGGCTGATACCCTGCGCCCCGAGAGCCCGGAAGCCATCGCCACCCTGCGTCTGCGCGGCATCGCCAGCTGGCTGGTGAGCGGCGATGCGCCGGCGCCGGTGGCCCATATCGCAGCCAAGCTGGGACTGGACGGAGCCTTTGACTCCGTGTTGCCGGCCGGCAAGGTGGAGAAGGTCGCGGCGCTGCGGGCGCAAACCCGCGGGCTGGTGGCCATGGTGGGGGACGGGGTGAACGACGCCCCGGCGCTGGCGGCGGCGGATGTCGGCATCGCCATGGGCTCCGGCTCCGATGTGGCGATGGAGACCGCCTCCATCACCCTGATGCGATCCGACCCGCGGCTGGTGGCCGATGCCATCGACATCTCGGCGGCGACCTGGCGCACCATACAGCAGAATCTGTTCTGGGCCTTCGTGTTCAACATCATTGGCATTCCGCTGGCGGCATTGGGCTACCTCAGCCCCGAGTTGGCGGGGGCGGCCATGGCCCTGAGCAGTATTACCGTTTTGAGCAATTCCCTGTTATTGAAGCGTTGGCAGCCGCGGGCCCTCGCCCAAGTCGGCCACAATCTCAGCACAGAATCGAACCGTTAAGGAGTCATCCATGAACATCAGCAAGGTAGCCAAGGCGACGGGGCTGACCGCCAAGACCATCCGCTACTACGAGAGCATCGGCCTCATCACAGCCCCGGTACGCAGTGACAACGGCTATCGCAGTTACACCGAGGGGGCCTTGCGCGAGCTGCGTTTCGTCAAGCGGGCGCGGGAGACCGGCTTCAATCTGGAGGAGTGTCAGGAGCTGCTGGCGCTCTACCGGGACGAGCACAGAACCAGCGCTCAGGTGAAGAAGTTGGCGCAGGAGAAGATCGTCGATCTGCGTGCTCGCATCGCCGGGCTGCAGGCCATGCTCAGCTCGCTGGAAGGGTTGGTCTGCTGCTGCCACGGGGATGAAAATCCCGAGTGCCCGATCCTAGACGAGCTGGAGAAGGGGTGAGCAAGGGCTCACCGGCCAGCGCAGGAGAAAGCGCCGATGATTGATTAACTTCTTAATAAACGGCGCTTTATTGTTGCCGGTCAGGGGGGAGTGGTAGACTGCTCGGCTCTTGTACAGGAGTACTCAGTTGACCCAGAGTGTGACACGCCAGGTTAAGCAGGCCATCATGGTCCAGCTCTATACCCATGCATCGTTCAGTCTCCCCTGTTTGGGCCTGCTGGCGTTTGGCTGGAGTCTGCTGTTTCACGACTATCTGCCTGCCGTCGAAGCGCTCGGCTGGTTGGCCGGGATCTTCTTCTGGCTGCTTGGTCGGGGGTGGCACCTGCGCTGGAGGCAATCCCGCCTGTACCAGACGCCATTGCCGGTGCTGGAGCGGGAGCTCTTTATCGGAGCCACCATCACCTCCATTATCTGGGCCCTCGGGGTGCTGCTCTACATGGACAAGTTGCCCGACACCTACCGGGCCGCCATGATGATGCTCTCCAGCCTCATTCTTACCGGCAGCGCCATCATGCTGTTTGGCAGCCGCCGTACCCTCTATGGTGCCGTGTTGCCGCTGGGTTGCGCTATGTTGTTTGAACTGGGGGCGGGCAATGAGCAGGAGCGAATCGTCTCCTGCATGCTGGCGGGCTATCTGTTTGTCTTTCTGCCGACTCTGCTGCGCCGGATGCGGCGGGAGCAGATCGCCTCGCTCCACCACCGTTTCTCCAACGCCGAACTGGTGGCCGAGCTGAAGGCGGTCTCCGAACATCTGCGTCTAACCTCCCGCCTCGATGGCCTGACCGGCATCGCCAACCGCGCCCACCTCGACGACTCTCTGGAGCGGGCCTGGCGCCGCTGTCACCGTGCCCGGGCACCGCTGTCGCTGGTGCTGGTGGATGTGGATTACTTCAAGCAGTTCAACGATCTCTACGGCCATCAGCTGGGGGATGACTGCCTGCAACAGGTGGCTGGCTTGCTGGCCGAGGTGGAGCGGCGCGAGGACGATCTGGCAGCCCGTTACGGTGGCGAAGAGTTTGCCTTGCTGCTGCCCTGCACCGGCATGCAGGGGGCACTGCAGGTGGCGGACAATGTGCGGCAGGCACTCAAGGAGCTGGCCATCCCGCACCAGAAGTCACTGGTCTCCGGTCGGGTCACATGTAGTTTTGGTGTTGCGACACTGATACCGGACAACAGCATGAAAATCGCCGATTTGATCCAAAAAGCGGATGCGGCACTCTATCAGGCCAAGCATAATGGACGGGATCGAATCGAAGTAGCCTTGATGGGTAAGGTTGCCTGAATTTAACGTGACAGATTAAAGAGGTTGTCTATGCAATGTCATCGTATCGAAGAGCTGCTGGAGTTGTTGCAGCCTGCCTGGATCAAGGAACAGGATCTCAGCCTGGTGCAGTTTGTTGCCAAACTGGCCCAAGAAGCGGGATTTGAAGGGCCTCTGTCCGAGCTGACCGACGACATGCTGATCTATCACCTCAAGATGCGGGAATCCGACAAGCAGGCGATGATCCCCGGTCTGGCCAAGGATCATGTGCCCGATTTCAAAGAGGCGCTGCTCAAGGCGCGCGGAATCAAGTGAATCTTTAGCGGAAGCGCATCACCTCGTGGTGATGCGCTTTTTTGTTGCCGAAAATTGCGATCCAACCCCAATATTAGATACATCTAATCCACACAATTAGCATGCCGTTTAAGATATAATCCGCTCCATAACAAATAAGGGAGCGATGTCTTGCAATGGCCGATCACGACAAAATCGATATCAAGGATGTCACCGACAAGGGCGTAACCGGGACCTTCAACCCCAATACGTTCAAAGCCAGCGACGACAGATTCAACCCAGGCAACCGCATCTATGTGCGGGCCCAGAAAGGGTATTGGCAGCGGATGCGCAAGGCCATGGGCTGGTTCTTTGTGGCGCTGTTCGTGCTGCTGCCCTGGCTGCGTTACGACGGGCGACAGGCGGTGCTGTTCGACCTCGGTCACCAGCAGTTCCATATCTTTGGCGCCACCATCTGGCCGCAGGATCTGACCCTGCTCGCCTGGCTCTTCATGATCGCCGCCTTCGGACTCTTCTTTATTACCACCTTCCTCGGTCGGGTCTGGTGTGGCTATCTCTGCCCGCAGACGGTGTGGACCTTCATGTTCATCTGGTTTGAAGAGAAGCTGGAAGGGCCCGCCAACAAACGGCGCAAGCTGGACGAGGCGCCCTGGAGCGGCGAGAAGCTGGCTCGCAAGGGGGCCAAGCATCTGGCCTGGCTGGCGATCTCGCTGGTGACCGGTCTGACCTTCGTCGCCTACTTCCAGGATGTGACTGAACTGGTGCCGGACCTCTTCACTCTGCAGGCCAGCGGATGGGTGCTGTTCTGGGTGCTCTTCTTCACCATCATCACCTACGGCAATGCAGGCTGGATGCGTGCCATCATGTGTATCCACATGTGCCCCTATGCCCGCTTCCAGTCCGCCATGTTCGACAAGGACACCTTCATCGTCGGCTATGACACCAAGCGTGGCGAGACCCGTGGTGCCCGCTCCCGCAAGGCAGATCCCAAGGCGATGGGGCTGGGCGACTGTATCGACTGCGATCTTTGCGTGCAGGTCTGCCCGACCGGTATCGATATCCGCGACGGCCTGCAGTACGAGTGCATCAACTGCGGCGCCTGCGTCGATGCCTGCGACCAGACCATGGAGCGGATGGGCTACCCGAAAGGGCTCATCAGTTACACCACCGAGCACAAGCTGGCCAACGACTCCACCCATGTGGCGCGGCCCAAGCTGATTGGTTACGGTCTGGTGATGGCGGTGATGCTGGGGGTGTTTGTCTACAACGCCATGTCCATCATGCCGATGGGGCTCGATATCCTACGGGATCGCAACCAGCTGTTCCGCGAAAACAGCGAGGGGCTGATTGAGAACACCTACACCCTCAAGATCCTCAACAAGACCCTGCAGTCCCAGACCTACCAGCTGGATGTGGAGGGCTTGCCCGAGTATCAGTGGTTCGGCCCCCGTGAAGTGACCCTGAAGGCGGGCGAGATCTACACCCTGCCGGTCAGTCTGGCGGTCGATCCTTACAACCTGAAACGGCCGGCGCTGGATATCCAGTTCGTGCTGAAACGGGAGGGTGCGGCGCCCGATGACAGCAAGGGCAACCTGCGCCAGGGCAGCAAGTTTATCAGCCGGTTGTAACTGCGTGTGGCTGCGGGCCGGGCGTGACACCAGTCCGGTCACCAACGAGCACGGCAATGCCGGTCAGTAGTGATAGAATGGGGCGCAACGGCGCCCCTTTCTTATGGTGGATGACATGCGTTTCAACTATTCCGACCTCAATCCCGACCTCATCATGGATGCGCTCGATCTCAGTGGCCTGCGGCTCGACTCCGGCCTTATCGAGCTCAACAGCTACGAAAACCGGGTCTACCAGTTTCAGGATGAGGATCGTCGCCGCTATGTGGTGAAGTTCTACCGTCCCGGCCGTTGGAGCCGGGCCCAGATCCTCGAGGAGCACGAGTTTGCCACCCGCCTTGCAGAGGCGGAGATCCCGGTCGCCGCGCCACTCGCCTTCGCGGGCGAGACCCTGCTGGAGCACGAGGGCTACCCCTTTGCCATCTGGCAGAGCGTCGGTGGCCGCCAGTTCGAGGTGGATAACCTCGATCAGCTGGAGTGGGTGGGGCGTTTCCTCGGCCGCATTCATCAGATCGGCGCCAGCAAGCCGTTTCATCATCGGGTGCGACTCGATGTGGAGAGCATGCTGCATGAACCGCGTCAGCTGCTGGCGTCTGGCGAATGGCTGCCAAGCGGGCTGGCGAAGCAATTCTTCGGGGTGCTCGACGAGCTGATCAAGCATGTCAGCGACGCTATGACCCTGGATGTGGCGCAGATCTCCCTGCATGGCGATTGCCACCCGGGCAACATCCTGTGGCGCGATGGCCCCATGTTTGTCGACCTCGATGATTGCCGCACCGGCCCCGCGATTCAGGATCTCTGGATGATGCTGAGCGGCGAGCGCCACGAGCAGCAGATCCAGCTCGACACTCTGCTGGCGGGCTACGAGGAGTTTATGGAGTTCGACTCGCGGGAGCTGGCGCTGATCGAGCCGCTGCGGGCGATGCGCATCGTTCACTACATGGCGTGGCTGGCGCGGCGCTGGGAAGATCCCGCCTTCCCCCGTCACTTCCCCTGGTTCAATACCGATCACTACTGGCGTCAACAGATAGCGACACTGCACGATCAGCTGGAGACGCTGAAGGCACCGCCGTTGACCCTTATGCCGGGGTGGTAACTTATCCGGCGGCCAGCAGATAGCCCCACCTTTGGCACGATCAGCTGGAAGTACTGAAGGCACCGCCGTTGAGTCTGATGCCAAACTGGTGAAATAGAAGGGATCTTGCGCGGCAAGCGGGACTCGATCTCCGGCCCTGACCATTGACGTCAGCATGGCGAAACAATAGGCTTGGCACTGCTTCGGTTCGCCGGGCGTGCCTCACAGTGATCCCTTAACAGGAAACATCATGAAAAAAGTTCTATTTTTCCTTGCTGCCATGCTGATGATCCCCATGGTTCACGCCGCCCCCGAGTTCAAGGAAGGCGTCAACTACGATGTGGTCAAACAGACTGGCAGTGCCCAGCCGGAAGTAATGGAGTTTTTCTCCTACTACTGCCCGCACTGCGCTACCTTCGAACCGATCGTTGAACAGTTGAAGGCCGGGTTGCCAGAGGGTGTGCCCCTCAAGAAGAACCCGGTTGCTTTCCTCGGCCGCGAGATGGGCCCCGAGATGCAGCGCGCCTATGCCGTTGCCAGCCTGCTCAATGCCGAAGCCAAGCTGACTCCGGCCATCTTTACCAAGATCCACACCCAGCGTCAGCCGCCGATGAGCCGTGACGATGTGAAGAAGATCTTCGTGGATAACGGCGTACCGGCTGAAGAGTTCGACGGTGCTGTCGACAGCTTCGCCGTCTCCGGCATGGTCTCCCAGTTCGATCGCAACACCGAGAGCTACAACATTCGCGGTGTACCGGCTTTCCTGGTGAACGGCAAGTACATGGTGAAGATTGAATCCATCACCTCTCAAGAGCAGTTCAACAAGCTGGTGCAGTTCCTGCTGGCCAAGAAAGACTGATACCTTTTGAGTTGATTAAAAAAGCCTGCCGGTGCGAACCAGCGGGCTTTTTGTTTTCTGGTGTTGGGGAAGATCAGACCCCGACGTGGAACGCCTGTTTGAGGTTGCGGATAAACTCCGCATCCCGGCAGAGGGTCTTGCCCGGGCTGTCGGAGATCTTGGCGACCGGGCCGCCATTGCACTCGATCAGCTTGAAGACGATGTTCATCGGGCTGACACCGGGCAGATCGCAGGTGAGCTTGGTGCCGATGCCGAAACTGGTGTTGATGCGGCCACGGAAGTGGCGGAACAGCTGCACCGCCTTGTCGAGGTTGAGCCCGTCGGAGAAGACCAGAGTCTTGTCGGTGGGGTCGATGCCAAGGCGCTGATAGTGGCTGATCGCCTTCTCGCCCCACACCACGGGATCGCCGGAGTCGTGGCGCAAGCCCTGATAGCTGCTGGCCAGCTCGAAGTCGAAGTCGCGCAGGAAGGCATCCATGGTGATGCAGTCGGTCAGGGCGATGCCGAGATGGTCGGTGAACTCGTCCAGCCAGCTGGTGAGGGCTGCGCGCTGGCTGTGCTCCAGCGGGAAGCCGAGCTGCTGGTGCGCCTGGAACCACTCATGGGCCTGGGTGCCGACCGCGGGCAGCTTGTACTTCTGGGCCAGCATATAGTTGCTGGTGCCGCGAAACGCCGGCAGACGCTCCTTGAGGCGACCCACTACCGCATCCTGTACCGCATGGGAGAAGCGGCGGCGGGTGCCGAAGTCGATGAGGTTGAACTCGCTCATCTCGTCGCTGCTCAGCTCCCGTTCCAGCTTATCGATCTTCTGATCGAGCCGATCCAGCGCGTGGCTGACGCCGAACTGGGGGTAGCGGAAGCGGTTGCGCATCTCGCTGATGATGGCGAGCACCGGGATCTCCCACAGGATCACATCCTGCCACGGGCCCTCGACCCGCACATTGATGCGGCCATCCTGCTCGAACACCTTGAGCAGCGAGGCATCGAGCGGCTTGCGGCGCAGGTGGTCGAGGTAGTCAGGAGTGAAGAAGGGACGCTCGGCCAGAAAATCGAGCTCTGGCCTGGTCAGTCGCAGGGAACCGGCGAGGCGCAGTTGCTCCTCGATCTGCCCCATCATGGGCAGCAGATCCTCTTCATTGCGGCTGTGAAACTCGGCCACCACCTCGGCATCCGGATAGCGATGGAACACCGCCTGCTGCATATGCAGCTTGTAGGCGTCGGTGTCGAGCAGGCTGGTGAGGATTGGGGGCATATCAGGCTCCTCGCAGACTGGTGAGCACGATGGAGCTCCCCTGCCGCATATGTAACGTGCAGGCGTCGGTGTCGAGCAGGCTGGTAAGAATCGGTGGCATATCAGGCGTCCAGCAGGCGTTGTACATCGATCAGGGTCTGGGCCAGTTCGGCGCCAGCTTCGATCATCTGGGTGTGGGCGCTGGCAACCGTCTCGGGGGCGATGCCACGGCAGGCATCGAGATGGACGATTACCCGGAAACCGGCGCGGCGCAGTTGCAGCACGCTGGTTTTGACACAGTAGTCGGTGGCAAGGCCGCCGACCAGTACGGTATCGACCTGGCGGGCTTGCAGGAATTCGATGAGTCCGGTGCTGCGCCGTTCTGCCAGGTCGTGGAAGCAGGTGCCGTAGGGATGGAGATCCGGCTCGACCCCCTTCCAGACGAAGAAGTCATAGTCGATGGGAGCGGGCAGGCCGTCGAGCAGCTCGAAGCCCTTGCTGCCCGGTACGCAGTGCACCGGCCAGGTGAGGTCGGCGTTGGGCAGATCCAGCGGCAACAGCATACCGGCAGGGTCAGAGACGGCCCAGTCGGCATTGGCAGGGTGAGAGTCCTTGCTGCCGATCCGCAGCGTGGCGAGGGTGGCCTGAGCGTTGAGCGCAGCCACAATATCATCACCGCCCGCGACGGGCAGTTCGTTCGGGCAGAGAGGGGTAAAGCCCTTCTGCGCATCAATATCCAGGCTGGCGACGGTTCCCATGATTGGCTCCTGCACATACTATTCGTGTGATATTATCTACCAAACATTAATGGAAGGCGAGCAGGGCGATCGGCATGCTGAGAATGAGTCTGGATATGGTGGTGCTGCGGTTGCATGAGGAGCGGCTCGAGCTGCTGCTCGAGACCCGCGATCGCCCCCCCTTTGCCCACTGCTGGCAACTGCCTGCGCTGCGCATCGACGAGACCCGGGATCGGGATCTCGATGCCGCCCAGCGCCGTCTGCTGGCGGAGTGGGGGCTCGGTCACTGCTACAGCGAGCAGGTCTGCACCCTCGGCAATCTGGAGCGGGATCCCCGCGGCTGGTCCACGACCTTGGTCTATCTCTGTCTGGTGGATCCGGAAGTGGAGGCGATCCACGGTTGCTGGCATCCGCTCGCCAACCTGCCGGGGCTGAGCCTCGCCTTCGACCATGTCCAGCTTATCGCCAAGGGACTGGAGCGGCTGCGGATCAAGAGCCGCTACAGCACCCTGCCGCTGCAACTGCTGGGGCCCGAGTTCACCCTCTCCGAGGTGCAGCGCGCCTTCGAAATCATCCTGCAAACACCCATGAATACGGCGGCATTTCGCAAGCGGATCCATCGCGCCGACATTCTGGTAGATACCGGCCGTAAGCGCACCGGCAAACAGCGCCCCGCCATTCTCTATCGGCTGGAGAGCCCCTGCTGCGTGATGTTCGATCAGGTGATGCACGGAGCAGAAGCGTAAAAGAGAGATCGTTGTTGCTATGAATTACAAAGTGAAACTTTCGCTAATTGTGCGAGATGTGGATAAAACCTGTTTTTGTGCTGGCGCCAAAGAGCTTAGCTTGCCCTTCGTTCCATTTGTTGGGCTCCGTTTGCATGAAGATATGCAAGTCTACACACTAGCGACTGTTGGGTGGGCAGACAATGAACAGTGCTTTTATTGTTCTGTAGAAATGAGTGAAGAATTATTGTCCGATGGTGATTTGATAGACATGGATTTCATTATTGAAACAGCAAAAAATTCCGGATGGGTTGGGTTCAATAAAATTCATAGAGCAGAAGTATGAGAGGGAAGGTTTTAGTTAGCGCCTGCTTGCTGGGTCAGCCGGTGCGTTACGACGGTCAGAGCAAGGGAATCGTCAGCGACTGGCTGAGTGCGCTGGGAGCCGAAGGACGGGCGCTGGCCTTCTGCCCCGAAGTGGCGGGCGGTCTGCCGACCCCGCGCCTTCCTGCCGAGCGGCAGGGCGAGCGCGTAGTGACGGCGAGCGGACTGGATGTGACTGACGAGTTTGATCGCGGCGCCGAGCTGGCGCTGGAAATCTGTCAGACGCAGGGCATTCGCTTCGCCCTGCTGAAAGAGGGGAGCCCCTCGTGTGGCAGCGGCCGTATCTATAACGGCCGCTTCGAAGGTGTTTCTGTGGCGGGCGAGGGCAAGACCACCGCCCTGCTGCGCCGCCACGGGATTGCTGTCTTTTCCGAAGATCAGTTGGCCGAGTTGGCTTCTGCGCTCTCTTTGGATTCATTCCCGGATTTGGCGGCAACTGGCAGCGGTGACTGACCGCTCTGCCACCCCTCCAGCACCTCGTCTTTCTCCTGCCAGCGCTGGTTTAGCCACTCCTGAAAACCGCGTTTGAACTGCTTGTCGTTGAAGTAATCTCCTATCAGTTGTTCATTCACCGGCAGCTCCTCAATCCGCACCTGAATGCGTTTTACCCGTCCCATCAGGAAGTCCTTGAACGGGGTCTCGGCGTTGTCCGGATAGCGGATGGTGACGTTGATCAGGCTGTCGAACTGTTCGCCCATGGCTGCCAGCGTGAAGGCCAATCCTGCCGCCTTGGGGGGCATCAGGTGACGATAGCGGGAGCGTGATGCGTCCCGTTTCTGCTCGGTGAAGCGGGTCCCTTCCACGAAGTTGATGACGGTGGTGGGGATGTGGCGAAACTTCTCGCAGGCATTGCGGGTGGTCTCGATATCCTTGCCGCGCAGGTGCGGGTTGCGCAGCAGGAATTCCCGTGAATAGCGGCGCATAAAGGGCATATCGAGCCCCCAGCAGGCGAGCCCCAACAGCGGGATGTAGATGAGCTCGTGCTTCATAAAGAACTTGGGCACCGGCATCCTATCGCGGAACAGGTGGCCGAGCACCACGATATCGGTCCAGCTCATATGGTTGCTGATGATGAGATACCAGCCATCCTTGCGCAGCTTGGTATTGTCCTCAACCTGCCAGTCAATGCGGGTGGTGAGGCTGATCACCAGCGCATTGCAGGCCAGCCACAGGCGCATGAAGCGGTTATTGAGGCGACTGCAGGCGCGACCAAAGGCCGGGATCGGCAGCACTAGTTTGGCCAGCGACACCAGCAGGATCAGGCTGGCGCACCAGGCGGTGAAAAGGATGGTCAGGCCCGCGCTGATGATCAGCACCAGCGGGCCGGGAAGCAGGGATAGCATGAATGTTTACTGCGCCTTGGTTGCCAGCAGTTGGCTCAGGGTCTGGTCCTTCTCGTGCCAGATCCCGTTCAACCACTGTTGAAACTCTTGTTGGAACTCGGGGTCATTGAAGTAATCCCCCACCAGCTTGCGGTCGATCGGCAAATAGCGGACCTGAACCTTGATTTGCCCGACCCGACCACACATGAAGTCCCAGTAGCTGGGGATGCCGTCCGGATAGGCGATGGTGACATCCACCAGTTGATGCAACTGGTCACCCATGGCTGCCAGGGTAAAGGCGATGCCGCCTGCTTTCGGGTGGAGCAGGTGACGATAGGGCGAACCCTGCTTCTGATGTTTGCCCTTGGTGAAGCGGGTGCCTTCGACGAAGTTCATCACACTCACTGGAATGTGGCGGAACCTGGCACAGGCTTTACGGGTTGTTTCAATGTCTTTTCCCTTCAGATGGGGATGCTTTTCCAGAAATTTCCTGGAATATCGCCGCATGAAGGGGAAGTCGAGCGCCCACCATGCCAGACCGAGAAAAGGTACCCAAATCAGCTCTTTCTTGAGGAAAAACTTCAGGAAGGGGATTTTTTGGTTAAAAACCCGCTGCAGTACCAGTATGTCGACCCAGGATTGATGGTTGGCAATCACCATATACCACTCATTCCGGTGCCCTTTGTCCACTCCGACCACATCGAAAGGGGTTTTGATGATGGTTTTCTGGATCAAATTGTTGAAACCGATCCAGCAGCTGGCACAGCCATCCAGCAGCCAGTTGCAGAGGGTGCGCCACCCCTTGAGGGGGAGCAGGAGCTTGAGCAGACCCAGCGAGAAGATGGGGACAAACCAGAAGAGGGTGTTGAAAAAATAGAGCAGGGTGGAGAGGCTGCCGCGCAGTCGCTCTGTCAGCTTGTTGGGCATGAGTCGGGTCCGTCTTGCTGTCGATAAAGGGCCATCAAGTGGTCAGATCTGTGGCCATAATATCAGCCGATTGCCCGTGAGACCATTCAGAGCCGTTATGGGGTCGGACTCACCCTTTCCCTTCTGTCAGCTGCTGCGCAGTCGCGACAGCAGCCTGTCCATGGCGCGATAACCGAGCGCCTCGATAAGATGCTCCTTGCTGATGGCGGGTTGCCCGGCCAGATCGGCGATGGTGCGTGACACCCGCAGGATGCGATGCCAGGCCCGGATGCTGAGCCCCAGCTTCTGGATGGCGTTCTCCAAAAATTCGGCATCTTGCGGTGATAGGCGGCAAATATCCTCTATCTCACGGCTATCCAGCAGGTTGTTGAGCTTGCCGTTGCGACTCAGCATGCGCTCCCGTGCCACCAGTACCCGATCGCGGATCTGCTGGCTCGACTCCCCCCGCTCCGCCTTGCCGGTCAGGCTGCCCTTGGGTAGCAGTGGCACTTCCACCGTCAGATCGAAGCGGTCGAGAAAGGGGCCGGAGAGCTTGCCGAGGTAGCGCAAGATCTGATCCGGGCTGGAGCGGGTCTGGCCGTCACCATAGTGGCCGCAGGGGCTGGGGTTCATGGCGCCCACCAGCTGGAAGCGAGCGGGAAAGTCTACCTGACGGGCGGCACGGCTGATGGTGATGTGGCCCGTCTCCAGCGGCTCGCGCAGGGAGTCGAGCACCTTGCGCTCGAACTCGGGCAATTCATCCAGAAACAGTACCCCGTTGTGGGCCAACGATATTTCGCCGGGCCTTGGGTGGCTGCCGCCGCCCACCAGCGCTACTGCGGAGGCACTGTGGTGGGGCGTGCGATAGGGTCTGTGGTGCCAGTGACCGGCGCGCGGAGTGAGGCCGCCGATGGAGTGGATGGCGGCGGTCTGCTGCGCCTCCTGCTCGCTGAGCGGCGGCAGAATGCCGGGCAATCGGCTCGCCAGCATGCTCTTGCCGGTGCCGGGTGGGCCGATGAACAGCAGGTTGTGGCTGCCGGCAGCGGCGATCTCCAGCGCCCGCTTGGCCTGTGACTGGCCAATCACATCCTGCAGGTCTGGCACATCGGGCAGGCTCTCCGCGCTTTGGGGATTCGGCAGTGGCAGTTCGTATTGTCCTGCCAGCCAGGCGGTGACTGCCAGCAGCTGGTGGGCGGTGCGCACCTCGGCATCCTGAATGAGGGAGGCTTCCGGGCCGTTCTCCCGCGGCACCAGCAGGGTGCGTCCCGCATCCCGGCAGGCGAGTACGGCAGGCAGTACCCCGAGTACGGGGCGGATCTCTCCGGTCAGGGCCAACTCCCCCAAAAATTCGTGATCGAGCAGGTATTTTGCGGGTATCTGCTTGGAAGCGGCGAGAATGCCGATGGCGATGGCCAGATCGAAGCGGCCCCCCTCCTTGGGCAGATCGGCGGGGGCCAGATTGACCGTGATGTGTTTGCTCGGGAACTCGAAATTGCCGTTGAGCAGAGCGCTGCGCACCCGATCCCGCGACTCCTTCACCGAGGTTTCCGGCAGGCCGACCATGTTGAAGGCGGGCAGGCCGTTGGATAGGTGGACTTCCACTGTAACTTGCGGGGCCGCGATCCCGAGGCTGGCACGGCTATAAACCACAGCTAATGACATAAATCCCGTCCTTGAGTTGATATATGTTCTGACTAACTGCTTATTGTTGGTTTTTTATTCCATAGTTCCGGCTGAGGAATAGCCAAAATCAGTGGGTTGTCACAGAAAAAAGGCTTGCCCAATAAAAATCACCGTGCTAGTTCTAATAGCCATTCGCGGTAGAAACCGCCCCAATTTCACAGGATTTCCGGTTGTAACTATGAACATGGCCTCCCGTTTCGTCAGCATTATTGTGGTCCTAGTGGTGATTATTATCTCACCGCTCGGGGCTCGTTTAGCTGCACGGAACAAGGGATAGACCCACCACCGGACAGAACGAAACAAGCGACCCCCGAGCCTCACAGCCCGGGGGTTTTTTTTCGACCAAAGGACAGGATTTTCCACATGAACGGCGCGCAGTTTTTGGTACAGGCTCTCAAAAAACAGGGTGTGACCCAGGTGTTTGGTTACCCGGGCGGGGCCATCATGCCGGTCTACGATGCCCTGTATGACGGTGGTCTGGCCCATCAGCTCTGCCGCCACGAGCAGGGTGCCGCCATGGCCGCGGTCGGTTATGCCCGCGCCTCCGGTCAGGTGGGGGTCTGCATCGCCACTTCCGGCCCCGGAGCTACCAATCTGGTAACCGGTCTGGCGGAGGCGCTGCTCGATTCGGTGCCTCTGGTGGCCATCAGTGGACAGGTGCCCTGTTCCGCCATCGGCACCGATGCGTTTCAGGAGGTCGACGTGCTCGGCATGTCCCTCTCCTGCACCAAGCACTCCTTCATGGTGACCGATGCCACCGATCTGGGGCGGGTGCTGGCAGAAGCTTTCGCCATCGCCACCGAAGGGCGCCCCGGCCCTGTGCTCATTGATCTCCCCAAGGATGTGCAGCTGGCCGCCGTGCCGCCCCAGAGCCCGCTGTTTGCGGTAGAAGAGCCGGAGGTGCTCAACCTCTCGGAGCTGACCGCAGCCCGCACTCTGATCGCTGCCGCCGAGCGTCCGGTGCTCTACGTCGGTGGCGGAGTGGGCATGGCCAATGCCGAGCAGCAGTTGCGCGACTTTGCTGCCGCAACCGGCATGCCTGCGGTCACCACCCTCAAGGGGATTGGAGCGCTCGACCCCGATAGTTCCGTTTATCTGGGCATGCTCGGCATGCACGGCACCAAGGCCGCCAACTACGCGGTGCAGCAGTGCGATCTGCTGCTGGTGGTGGGCGCCCGTTTCGATGATCGGGTGACCGGCAAGCTGGAGGAGTTTGCTCCCGAAGCCAAGGTGATCCATCTCGATGTGGATGCCGCCGAGTTCGGCAAGCGCCGCGCCGCCGAGGTGGGTATCACCACGGATCTCAAGCAGGTGTTGCCACGCCTCGCCATGACTCTCGACATCGCCCCCTGGCGTGAACACTGCGCCGCCATGGCCCGCGAATATGCGTTTCGCTACGACCATCCGGGTCAGGCCATCTACGCTCCGGCTTTGCTCAAACAGCTATCTGCCAAGTTGCCGGAGAGCAGCGTGGTCGCCTGCGACGTGGGTCAGCACCAGATGTGGGTGGCCCAGCACATGCGTTTCACCAGCCCGCGCAACCACCTCTCCAGCGCCGGCCTCGGCACCATGGGTTTCGGTCTGCCCGCCGCCATCGGCGCCAAGATGTCGCGCCCGGAGGATGAAGTGGTGCTGGTAAGCGGTGACGGCTCTTTCATGATGAACGTGCAGGAGCTCGGCACCATCCGCCGCGCCCAGCTCAAGGTGAAGATGGTGCTGCTGGATAACCAGCGCCTCGGCATGGTGCGCCAGTGGCAGGAGCTGTTCTTCGACGGCCGCTACAGCGAGACCATCCTCTCCGACAACCCCGATTTCGTTGCCCTGGCTGCCGCTTTCGGCATTCCGGGTGAGACCATCACATGCAAGGAGCAGATAGCCGGAGCCCTCGATCGCCTGCTGGCAAGCGAGAGTGCCTACCTGCTGCATGTGGCTATTTCAGAGGAAGAAAACGTCTGGCCCCTGGTTCCGCCGGGAGTCGCCAACCACCAGATGATGGAGCAACGCCCATGAACCCGCACACCCTTGCCCAGCCCGCATTTGCACAACACACCCTGCATATCCACGCCCAGCCCAGACCGGAAGTGATGGAGCGGGTGCTGCGGGTGGTGCGTCACCGCGGTTTCAATCTCTGCGCCCTTAATATGGAGCAGGATTGCCAACAGCTGCGGATCACGGTTACTGTCGAGTCGGTACGTCCCATCCAGCAGTTGTGGAGCCAGCTGGTGAAGTTGGTGGACGTCTCCCGGGTCGATGCACTGGAACAGCAACCCCGAATCAGAGCTTAAGGAGCCAAGCCAATGTCACAGCCTTCCCAATCCGCCACTCACCCGCAATACATCTGGTTCAATGGCAAACTGGTGCCCTGGCAGGATGCCCAGGTGCACGTGATGAGCCACGCCCTGCACTACGGCTCCTCGGTGTTTGAGGGGGTGCGTGCCTACGATACCCCCAAAGGCACCTGCATCTTCCGTCTGCAGGAGCACACCCGCCGCCTGTTCGACTCCGCCAAGATCTACTGGATGGATGTCCCCTACAGCGAGTCCGAAGTGAATGAAGCCTGCCGCACCGTGGTGCGCGAGAACGGCCTGAAGAGCGGCTACCTGCGCCCGCTGGCCTTTGTCGGCAACGTGGGGCTGGGGCTGCATCCGCCGCTGGATGCCAAGGCTGACCTGATGGTGGCTGCCCTGCCGTGGGGCGCTTATCTGGGGGAAGAGGGGCTGAAAAACGGGGTGGATGTGTGCGTCACCTCATGGAACCGGCTCGCTCCCAACACCATTCCCACTGGCGCCAAGGCGGGCGGCAACTATTTGTCATCCCAGCTGATCAGCCGCGAGGCCAAGCGCAACGGCTTTGCCGAGGGGCTGGCGCTGGATGTGAACGGCTACCTGAGCGAAGGGGCGGGGGAGAACCTGTTCCTGGTGAAGAATGGCGTGCTGTTTACCCCGCCTGCCACCGCAGCCATCCTGCCCGGCATCACCCGCGACACCATCATGACGCTCGCGCGTGACTTGGGTTACGAGGTGCGCGAGCAGGCGCTGCCCCGTGAGGCGCTCTACGTCGCAGACGAGATCTTTATGACCGGCACCGCCGCCGAAGTGACCCCGGTGCGCTCCGTCGATCGGATGAAGGTAGGGGCTGGCAGCCGTGGCCCGGTGACCGAGCAGCTGCAGAACGCCTTCTTCGGCCTGTTCAATGGCAAGACCGAGGACAAGTGGGGCTGGCTGACGCCAGTCAACGACTGATGAGAGAGGGGAGGCGCTGTGCCTCCCCGAGTCGCTTCCGGTGAGAACTTCCCAGAGGAGCTTTCACCAGGATCGATTCCGATCCACTCGTATCATCACCGCATAACGCATCGAGCCCATATGGGCATTCAGGGAGTAGAGACATGCCGAAGTTGAGATCCGCCACCACCACCCACGGACGTAACATGGCCGGGGCCCGCGCCCTGTGGCGTGCCACCGGAATGACCGATCAGGATTTCGGCAAGCCCATCATCGCCGTGGTCAACTCCTTCACCCAGTTCGTGCCGGGCCACGTCCACCTCAAGGATCTGGGCCAGCTGGTTGCGCGCGAGATTGAAGCCGCTGGCGGCGTCGCCAAGGAGTTCAACACCATCGCCGTGGATGACGGCATCGCCATGGGCCACGGCGGCATGCTCTACTCCCTGCCGTCGCGCGAGCTTATCGCGGATTCGGTGGAGTACATGGTCAACGCCCACTGCGCCGACGCCATGGTCTGCATCTCCAACTGCGACAAGATCACTCCGGGGATGCTGATGGCCGCCCTGCGCATCAACATCCCGGTGATCTTCGTCTCCGGCGGCCCGATGGAAGCGGGCAAGACCAAGCTCTCCGACCAGATCATCAAGCTGGACCTGGTGGACGCCATGATCCAGGGCGCCGACCCCAAGGTTTCCGACGCCCAGAGCGAACAGGTGGAGCGCAGTGCCTGCCCCACCTGCGGCTCCTGCTCCGGCATGTTCACCGCCAACTCCATGAACTGTCTGACCGAGGCGCTGGGTCTCTCCCAGCCGGGTAACGGCTCGCTGCTGGCGACCCACAGCGACCGCGAGCAGCTGTTCAAGCTGGCGGGCCAGCGCATCGTGACTTTGGCCAAACGCTGGTATGAGCAGGACGATGCCTCGGCACTGCCGCGCAACATCGCCACCAAGGCGGCGTTCGAGAACGCCATGGCGCTCGACATCGCCATGGGTGGCTCCACCAATACCGTGCTGCACCTGCTGGCGGCGGCCCAGGAGGCGGGCGTCGACTTCACCATGGCCGACATCGACCGCATGTCGCGCAAGGTGCCGCAGCTCTGCAAGGTGGCGCCTTCTACCCAGAAATACCATATGGAAGATGTGCACCGTGCCGGTGGCGTGGTCGCCATTCTGGGTCAGCTGGAAAAAGCGGGCCTGGTGCATGGGGATACCCGTACCGTGCTGGGTTGCTCCCTCGTCGAACAGCTCAATGAATATGACGTCAGCCGCCAGCCGAGTCAGGAGGTGGTGGACTTCTACCGCGCCGGGCCGGCCGGGATCCGCACCACCAAGGCGTTCAGTCAGGATTGCCGCTGGCCGGAGCTGGATCTGGACCGCGCCGAAGGCTGCATCCGCTCGCTGGATAACGCCTACAGCCAGGAGGGGGGGCTGGCGGTGCTCTCTGGCAACCTCGCGGTCAACGGCGCCATCGTAAAGACCGCCGGGGTGGATGAGGAGAACCTCACCTTCCGTGGCCCGGCCCGGGTATTCGAGAGTCAGGAGAGCGCGGTGAGCGGCATCCTCGATGGTACCGTGAAAGCAGGCGAGGTAGTGGTGATCCGCTACGAAGGGCCGAAAGGGGGTCCGGGCATGCAGGAGATGCTCTACCCCACCACTTATCTCAAGTCCATGGGGCTCGGCAAGGCGTGCGCCCTGATCACCGACGGCCGCTTCTCCGGCGGTACCTCGGGCCTCTCCATCGGCCACGTCTCGCCGGAAGCAGCCTCTGGCGGCACCATAGGTCTGGTGGAGGATGGCGACATCATCAGCATCAATATCCCGGCCCGCAGCATGGTGCTGGAGGTGGCCGACAGCGTGCTGGCCGCCCGCCGCGTCGCCGTCGAGGCTCGGGGCTGGAAGCCGCTCGATCGTCAGCGTCAGGTCTCCTTTGCCCTGCGCGCCTACGCCATGTTCGCCACCAGTGCCGACAAGGGCGCGGTTCGCGATCGCTCGATGCTGGGGGAATAAATCATGGTCTCTGCGGCGGATTATCTACGCAAGGTGTTGCTCTCCCCCGTCTATGAGGCGGCGCGGGTGACCCCCCTGCAAACCCTGAAGAAACTTTCCGAGCGGCTCGGCAACCATGTCAGCCTGAAGCGGGAGGATCTGCAACCGGTCCACTCCTTCAAGCTGCGCGGCGCCTATCACAAGATCGCCACCCTGACCGAGGAGCAGAAGGCGCGCGGCGTTATCGCCGCCTCTGCTGGCAACCACGCACAGGGGGTCGCCCTGTCGGCCGCCAAGCTCGGCATCAAGGCGATCATCGTGATGCCCAAGACCACGCCGGATATCAAGATCGACGCGGTGCGCCGGCAGGGCGGCAACGTCATGCTGTTTGGCAACAGTTTCGACGAGGCCTACGGCGAGAGCCGCCGCCTCTCCGAGCTGGAGGGTTACACCCTGATCCCGCCGTTTGACGACGTCGAGGTGATCGCCGGGCAGGGCACCATCGGCAAGGAGTTGCTGGAGCAGGATACCCACCTCACTCACGTCTTTGTGCCGGTGGGCGGCGGTGGGTTGGCCGCCGGGGTGGCGGTCTATATCAAGCAACTGCTGCCGGATGTGAAGGTGATCGGGGTGGAGGCTGAAGGGTCTGCCTGTCTCAAGGCGGCGCTGGCGGCCGGCGAGCCGGTCAATCTGGAGCGGGTCTCGCTGTTTGCGGACGGGGTGGCGGTCAAGCGCATCGGCGAGGAGACCTTCCGCCTGTGCAACCAGTATCTGGACGAGGTGGTGACCGTCTCCAACGACCAGATCTGCGCCGCACTGAAAGACATCTTCGACGACTGCCGCGCCATCGCCGAGCCGTCGGGCGCCCTCTCGCTGGCGGGCCTCAAGGCCTACAGCGAGCGGGAGCAGGTCAAAGGGGGGCGGATGGCGGCCATTCTCTCCGGCGCCAACGTTAACTTCCACAGCCTGCGCTACGTGTCGGAGCGCTGCGAGATCGGCGAGAAGCGCGAGGGCATGCTGGCGGTGACCATCCCCGAGCGCAAGGGGGCCTTCCTCGACTTCTGTCGTCAGCTTGGCCCCCGCATGGTGACCGAGTTCAACTATCGCTACGCCGATGCCGAACAGGCGTCGCTGTTCGTCTCGGTGCGCCTCACCGGCGGTGACGAAGAGCTCGGCCAGATCATCGATCAGCTCGGTGGCAACGGCTATCCAGTGGTCAACATGACCGAGAGCGAGCTGGCCAAGAATCATGTGCGCTACATGATTGGCGGCCGCCCGGCCCGGCCCCTTGGTGAGCGTCTCTACAGCTTCAAGTTTCCGGAGCAGCCGGGCGCCCTGATGCGCTTCCTCGAGACACTGGGTTGTCGCTGGAACATCAGCCTGTTCCACTACCGTAACCACGGTGCCGACTATGGCCGCGTGCTCTGCGCCTTCGAGCTGCCGGATGAAGACGTGGCAGCCTTCCACGACTACCTGCGCGAGATTGGCTACGGCTGGAAAGAGGTGAGCGACGACCCCGCCTACCGGCTATTCCTGGCTAGTTGATGGCGGGATCGCGATGAAGCAGGAGGGAGGCGTTGTCCTCCCTCTGTTTTTAGGCTGCAATTGGGAACTTCTGTCTGAGCCATTGAAATCCATGGGCCAGTGCCATCAGCAGCAGGGTGCCGGGCAGCACCGTTTGCCACAGGAAGGCTGGCTCTTGTCCTGTCATCAGGATCAGCAAGGGATTGGCGCCCGCCGGAGGGTGAAGAATATTCAGTCCCTGCATCAGGGCGATGGCCAGCCCGGTTGCCAGAGCCATCTGCATTTCAGCAGGGAGGGGAAGCAGGCCGATGACCAGTCCGACGCAGGCCGTCAGCAGGTGTCCACCCAGCACGTTTTTGGGGCGCGCCAGCGGACTATCTGGCAGGGAAAACAACAACACACAGCTGGCCCCGAAAGGTGCCATGACTAGCGCGACATGCCAGCTCAGATTGAGCCATCCCAATATGCCGATGGTGAGTGCGGCGCCCACACCTGCCCATAACGGGCCATACCATTTTGTCATCATGCTTTCCTCTTGGTTTGCCAGAACTGATTAGGCACATTAGGTAGACAGATCGGTGTACTTCAAGAGGCAAATCATGAGTGAGAAGCGTCAACAACTGGTGGCGACGGCCTACCGTCTGTTCAACCGTCATGGCTTTCATGCCACCGGCATAGATCGCATCTGGGCCGAGGCGGGGAGTACCAAGCGCACCCTCTATCGCCACTTCCCGACCAAGGATGCCTTGATTGAGGAGGTGCTGCTCGCTCGTGACCGGGAGTTCTTCGCCTTGCTTGACCAGCGGCTGGCCGGTGTGAGCGGACGTGAAGCTCGCCTCCAGGCGCTGTTCGATGGTTTCGCGGCGTGGTTTGGCCGCTCTGATTTCTATGGCTGCAACTTTATCAACGCCAGCGCCGAGTTTGCCGACCCACGCCATCCGGTGCGCAAGCTGGTGATGGCCCACAAGCAGGCGTTATTGGGCTGGGTGATAAACCAGCTCAACTGTTCTCTGGCACAGGCCACCGAGCTTTGCCTGTTGCTGGAGGGGGCGATCGTGATGGCTCACAGCTATCAGCAGCCACTGGCGTTGGAGCAGGCCAGAATGCTGGCAAAGACCATTTTGGCCGACGATGGCGCGATAATGCAGGCCGCTTCACACTCCTGAGATGCTGGTCATTTGAGGCTGCGTTCGGATGGGATACCCTGAATAGCGGAGAGGCCGCCTGACGGCTTCACACAGGGAAGAGTGCGCACTCAGGCGCCCATAACGACTTATTGCAGAGGCGAAAATATGAATAAATCCATGCTTGCCGTATTGGTCAGTGGTTTGCTGGCGGCCGGAGCCGTGCAGGCCGCTGCTCAGGACAATACCTGGTATGTCGGTGGCAAGGCCGGTTGGTCCAATTACTATGGCGTTGACCACAACCAGTATGCCGAGTCGATTGCCCAGACGTTGGGTAATACCAGCGAGAACACGGATGATCTGGGTCTGGGTCTGTTCGCCGGTTACCAGCTCAACCCCAACCTGGGGTTCGAGCTGGGTTATGACTGGCTTGGCAAATACGACACCACCTCGGGCACCGGCGCCAATACCCTCAATACCGAAGCCAAGAGCCAGATGATTCAGGCCACCATGAAGATCAGCTTCCCGGCAACGAATGTGCTCGATCTTTATGGCCGGCTCGGCGGTGCCTATGCCTGGACGGATAGCGAGATCAGCTTCGCCAATAGCAGCGAGACCGGTAAAAAGCATGGCGCCGCATTTGTCGGGGCGCTGGGTGCCGAGTACGCCATCGATCGTGACTGGGCCGCCCGTCTGGAGTACCAGTACACTACGCCGCTGGGAGATGCCTCTCTCGATCGCTCAGGCATCGAGCTGGATAACGGCCTGATTTCGTTCGGCATGCTCTATCGTTTCGGTCAGCAAGGGGGTGAGGTTGCTGTGCCGGCGCCAGCTCCGGCAGCCGAGCCTGCCCCGGCTGTGGTGGTGGAGCCCAAGACCTTCAGCCTGAGTTCCGATGTGCTGTTCGAGTTCAACAAGGCGACCCTGAAACCAGCCGCCAGCCAGGCGCTCGATGCCCTGTTCAGCCAGATTGTGGCGGCCAATCCGAAGGATGGCGTCGCGACCGTGGTCGGTTATACCGACCGCATCGGCTCCGACAACTACAACCTGGCCCTCTCCGAGAAGCGGGCCCAGAGCGTGGCCAGCTATCTGGTAGCCAAAGGCTTGTATGCTGACAAGGTGCGGGTCGAAGGGCGTGGCAAGGCCAATCCGGTTACTGGCAACAACTGCGCCAGCCGTTCCAAACAGGAGCTGATTGCCTGTCTGGCACCGGATCGTCGGGTTGAAATCCATCTGGAAGGGGTTTCCCAGCCGGCGCAGTGATGCTGCGGCTAGAGATGGGATTCGAGAAGAACGGGAGGCCAGGCCTCCCGTTTTCTATGGTCAGCGTGATCGGATGGTGGTGCAGACCTGATTTGCCAACATCATGAGTTATCGAATCTTTTCCTAATAGGAATAGTTATTATATTTCCAGGAAATTACAGGGTAAAAAAATAGAATTAAACTTTGCGCCTGAAGATCCTTTTGGTTAGAATCTCTGCGTGTTATCAATAGACAGGTAAATATTATGGACTGCGACAGTTGTAGCCGATTGCAAATCGCGATGCGGGTTTACCAGAGCTGAGGCCGAATATTTTATCTTCTCTCTCACTCTGATTGCTCGAATCACAAGCATAGAGTGCAGCATCTATATGAGTCAGCATCGACTCTCACAACCTCTTTATCCCGCCTTCATCAGGGATTCCGGTTGTAAATCTGGATCGTTCCGCTCATCTGCGAGCCATGCGCGCCTCGCGACCCCTGCAATTGAACGCTTCATCATGCATCCCGGTACTGCCCGTCAGGGCCGTCACAGCGTCGGAACCATGCATCCGTGCCGTGGTCGGGAAGGGATCAAGCGTAAAATAACAAGATGGATAATCTCATATTGAAAACTATTTCGTTTTCGATATGGCAGGTTGCACATTAAAATAAATGATGTGATTGATTAATATATTTCGGCGGTGGCAAGGGTCGCGCTGTAATATTTCTATAGGCGTGGTTTTCTCCGATGTTCTTACCCGCCAGATATCACTGATACTATTTCCTGCCCGCATCCAGTTATTTCAAACTGTCGTAATCCTGATTTTCTTTATGGGTGATGCCGCTCTAGTTGCGGGATCACCGGATTGGTCCGCTGATAATGCAGACTCGCGGCCATGCCTGCCAACGACAGTGTGTATCGCTGTCCATGGTTCGTCCGGCCCTCTCTCCACCCCACTCGGAGGATATCGTATGACCGAAGAGCCCAAACCTCGACCCTCGGGGTTCACGTCTCCCCACTCCTGATCCCCCCTGCGGGGACGGGATGCGGTGTTCTGACCCCTGATCTGACCCAACCATGCAGGTTAGCTCGACGGCAGACATTTGTCTGACGAGCCGCCCCGTGCGCGCCAGTTGAGCGTGCCGGCAACGAGTCGGGTTCACAGCTTTCGATATCAGTACTGACGCCTGGCCTGGCCCGCGACAGGGCCCTTCTGCAAGCGAAAATCAGGATTTAAAGTTATGAAGCAACAACATACTGCCAGCCGGCACAAGCAACAGGGGTTCGTCGCCCCGGGCCGTGCCAATGAGAAGCTCTCCTCCCGGGTGCTCGACGAGGCCGACAAGTCCCTCGAATACACCCTCACTGCCGTGCGCGGCAATATCGACGGCCTGACCGCGACCGAGGCGGCCAACCGTCTGGTCCAGTTTGGCCCCAACGAGGTGACCCACGACAAGCCGCCCCATCCATTGATCCAGCTGCTGCAGGCGTTCAAAAACCCGTTTGTGATGGTCTTGATGGTGCTTGGGCTGGTCAGTTACGTGATGGACGTGCTGATGGCCGAGCCGGGTGATGAGGACTGGGTCAAGGTGATCATCCTCGGTGTCATGGTGGGCCTGAGCGGTCTGCTGCGCTTCTGGCAGGAGTACCGTTCCGCCAAGGCGGCCGAGGCGCTCAAGTCACTGGTGCGCAACACTGCCACTGTACAGCGTCGTCCCTCGCCGGGCGCTACCCCCCAGCGCAAGGAGGTGGCAATGACCGAGCTGGTGGCCGGAGACATAGTGCACTTGCAGGCGGGAGACATGATCCCCGCCGACATCAAGCTGATTGAATCCCGCGATCTCTTCATCAGCCAGGCGGTGCTGACCGGTGAAGCACTGCCGGTAGAGAAGTATGACACTCTGGGAGCTGTGGCCGAGAAGTCGGCAGACGGCAACAGCACAGGGGACGTGGGGTTGCTCGATCAGCCCAACATCTGCTTCATGGGCACCAACGTGGTGAGCGGTACAGCCAAGGCTGTGGTGGTGGCCACCGGCAGCGACACCTACTTCGGTTCGCTGGCCCGCAACGTGGTGAGCCACAAGCGCATCGAGACCAGTTTCGATCGCGGCGTCAACAGCGTCACCAGGCTGCTGATCCGCTTCATGCTGGTGATGGTGCCCATCGTCTTTATGCTCAGTGGTATCAGCAGTGGTGACTGGATGTCGGCGCTCACCTTCGCGCTGGCGGTGGCGGTAGGGCTCACCCCCGAGATGCTGCCGATGATCGTCTCCGCCAACCTGGCGCGAGGGGCGGTGGCCATGGCCAAGCGCAAGGTGGTGGTCAAACGGCTCAACTCGGTGCAGAACTTCGGTGCCATGGACGTGCTCTGCACCGACAAGACAGGTACCCTGACCCAGGACAAGATCATCCTCGAGCACCACTACGACGTGCGTGGCAACCGGGACGACCGGATCCTGCAGCTGGCCTGGCTCAACAGTTATCATCAGAGCGGCATGAAGAACCTGATGGACATCGCGGTGATCGAGCATGCCGATGTGCTGGGAGCTGGCTGCAAGCCGGCTGGTTACAGCAAGGTGGATGAGTTGCCATTCGACTTCGTGCGCCGCCGTCTGTCGGTGATCGTACAGGATGAGCGTGGCCAGCAGCTGATGGTCTCCAAGGGGGCGGTGGAAGAGATGCTGGCCGTCTCCAGCCAGATCGCCGATGGCCAGGAGGTGCGGGATCTGACCGACGCCGATCGCCTTGCCCTGCTGCGCCAGAGCGAGGAGTTCAATGCCGAGGGCTATCGGGTACTGATCGTGGCGACCCGCGAGATCCCGGCAGGCGAGTGCAAGCAGAGCTATCGTACCAGTGATGAGGTCAATCTGGTGGTGCGCGGCTTCCTCACCTTCTTCGATCCGCCCAAGGATTCGGCCGCACCGGCCATCCGTGCGCTGAACGACTATGGTGTGGCGGTCAAGGTGCTGACCGGTGACAATCCCATCATCACCAGCAAGGTGTGTCGTGACGTAGGGCTGGAGCCCGGCTTACCGCTGCTCGGCAAGGATATCGAAGGAATGGATGACGTGGCGTTGTGCGAGGTGGTCAAGCAGACCACCATCTTCGCCAAGCTCACCCCGCTGCAGAAGTCGCGGGTGGTGAAGGCGCTGCAGGCCAACGGCAACACCGTCGGTTTCCTCGGTGACGGCATCAACGATGCGCCGGCGCTGCGGGATGCGGACGTAGGGATCTCGGTGGACAGCGGTGCCGACATCGCCAAGGAGACCGCCGACATCATCCTGCTGGAGAAGAGTCTGATGGTGCTGGAGGAGGGGGTGATCAAGGGGCGCGAGACCTTTGGCAACATCCTCAAGTACCTCAACATGACCGCCAGTTCCAACTTCGGCAACGTCTTCTCGGTGCTGGTGGCTTCCGCCTGGCTGCCATGGGCACCCATGCTGGCGATGCAGATGCTGATCCAGAACCTGGTGTATGACGTCTCCCAGATGCTGCTGCCGTGGGACAAGATGGATCCCGAGTTCCTCAAGCGGCCGCGCAAGTGGGAGGCGAGCAACATCAAGCGCTTCATGCTCTGGCTCGGCCCGACCTCGTCGGTGTTCGATATCAGCACCTACTGCCTGATGTGGTTCGTGTTCGGTGCTGGCGCCCTCTATGCCACCGCCAACGGCAGTATGGATCCGCTGGTCAACGGTCAGGCCATCATGAACTCCGGCTGGTTTATCGAGGGGCTGGTGTCGCAGACGCTGGTGGTACATATGCTGCGTACCCGCAAGATCCCGTTCCTGCAGAGTACCGCTACCCTGCCGGTGCTGCTCTCCACCTCGATCGCCATTGCCATCGGCTGTTACCTGCCCTTCTCGCCTGTGGCTGAGCACTTCGGCTTCATCACTCTGGATGGGCCCAAGTACTTCATGTGGCTGGTGATCACCATGCTGGCCTACATGGGGCTGACCCAGACCGTCAAGACCATCTACATCAAGCGCCACGGCCAGTGGTTCTGATGACGTGCTAGCTGACGGGCCGGTGTGATCCCGGCGCGACAGAAAAAAGAGAGCCAGCCCACGCAAGCGGACTGGCTCTCTTTATTTGGTGTGACCCGACTCCCTTGTTGGCGAGTACCGGCCTGTGGCTTAGAGCTTGAACAGCGGGCGCAGGCGAATACCGATCAGGCTGCCGGCGAGGGCCATCAGCATCCAGACCCAGCCGTGCAGGCTGCCGGAGGCGGTGCCGTCGAAGAAGCCGCCGAGGTTGCAGGCGCTGTACATGGCGCCCATCCCCATCAGCAGGCCGCCGAGGATGGATGCCAGACTGTTGCCGATCCGCATCGGGGCGAAGTTTCCGCCACCGCTGATGCAGCGCGCCAGCATGGCCCCCAGAATGCCGAGCCAGAACATGCCGACCATGGGATTGATGAAGAGTGGCTGGGCCAGCTTGGGGTTGCCCTCGAACAGGCCGAACAGAGAGGCGCCGCGCAGCGCCATGTCATAGACGGCGCCTGTGATGGTCCAGGCCGAGCCGTGCAGGGCGACGACAGTGGAGTTGAGTATGGCGATGATGATGCCGCCGGTCAGCACGGTGAAGCGGCCATCGCGCCAGAACAGGTTGCCGCCGCTGAAGAGGGGCTTGAGTTCGCCGGTACGCTTGAGTTCGCTGTTGCGAAACAGCAGGAACAGCGCGGCGACCAGCGCCAGGTTGAGCAGCATGCCGCTCCAGATATTGCCGGTCAAATCCTTGGCCAGCACCACATGGCTGGAGAAGGTGGCCTCCAGTTCGGGGCGGAACTGGTTGCTGATGAGGGTGCCGATTCCGTAGCAGATCAGCACCAGCCAGAAGCGGGGTTGTCCCTCGCCGCAGCAATAAAGAGTGCCGGTGGCACAGACGCCTGCCAGCTGCATGCCGATGCCGAACAGGAAGGCACCGACGATGAAGGGAATGCCGATAGCCATCACGTTGCCCACCATGGCATCGCCAAACAGGGCGTGACTAAAGGAGAGGAAGGTGGTGAACAGCAGAATTTCGATGGCGATGGTGAGCAGGTGAACCCGCACATAGTAACTGTTGCGCTTGGTCAGCATTTCGCGCCAACCGAACACGATGCCGAAGCGGCTGAAGGAGAGGGTGAAGCCAAAGCCGAATCCGATCAGGGCCATCAGGGCCCATTTCATACCAAAGGTGTTGCCAAGCCAGAGTAACGCTCCCCCCGCGATTGCCACGATGGGGAGCGACCATTTTCGAGTCATAGCTGTAATTCCTTATAGCTGGATGGAGAATAGGGAGTGCGGATCCTATTCCCACATTGAGTCCAAGGCTACCGGTTTAACAGGTCAGGGGGCGAGAAAATGGCATATCGCTTCTGATGACTTTGTTAGCTACTGATTTGATTTTGAAGGCTTTATATTGCTCGTTGCAGCAGGACGCTTGCCGTTGCGCAGCCCATCCAGCGTGAAGATCAGCAGCGCGCTCCAGATACAGGCGAAAGTAAGAGCCTTGTCCATTGCCAGCTCCTCGCCGTAGAGAGTGACAGCGAGGATGAACATCAGGCTGGGGCCTATGTACTGGAAGAAGCCCAGGGTGGAGAGCTTGAGCCGTGTCGCGGCGGCGGTGAAGCAGAGCAGAGGGGCTGTGGTGACGGCGCCAGCAGCGATCAGCAGCAGGTTGAGGTGCCAGTCGTTCTGGGTGAGATGGCTGGTGGGGCTGTCGGCAATGCCCCACAGATAGATTGCTGCCGGTGGCAGCATGATCATGGTTTCGATCAGCAGACCGGTAAGTGCATCGAGGGCCAGTTTTTTGCGCACCAGGCCATAGATGGCGAAGCTCGATGCCAACACCAGTGCAATCCAGGGCAGGGAGCCAAAGGCGATAAGCTGGATCGCCACCCCGGCAAAGGCCAGCGCCACCGCCCACCACTGCAGGCGGCGCAGTTTCTCGCTCAGAAACACCATCCCCAGCAGCACGTTGAACAGCGGGTTGATGTAGTAGCCGAGGCTGGCATCCAGCATGTGGCCGTTGTTGATGGCCCAGATAAACAGCAGCCAGTTGCCGCCAACGGTGACCGAGGTAAAAGCTAGGGTGAGCAGCACTTTTGGCTGACGCAGCACTGCCTGCACCTTGTGCCACTGGCGGCCAGCCAGGGTGAGCACCATCAGCAGCACGCAGGACCAGATCATCCTGTGGGTCAGAATTTCAGCGGCCGGGACGGCAGAGATGGTCTTGAAATAGATGGGGGCTATGCCCCAAAGGGTATAGGCGCACAGGGCGTAGATGACGCCCTGACGCTGGATCTGTTGCGGCATGCGGATGACCTTTACTGAAGCGTTGGATGCGGGAAAACATCGCAAAAAATCAGTGTAGCGATCCTTTTGCGGGGAAAGAAGCGAATAAACGAAGTTTGAGGGATAGGAGGAGTGTGGCTGGCAGGTCAGCCTTTACCGCGACGGATCTTGTCGACGTCCATCAACAGCCACAACATCAGGGCGATGGCGGAGATCCAGGGGCCCCAGGTCACGTAGGCCTCGCCGTGCCCCAGCACGAAAAACAGCAGGGGCAACCCGATCACCAGAAAAAGTACGCTTCCCAGAAAAAATAGCATTTTTGTCTTTATATTTAATGGTTTGCTTATTTGATGATTATATCGATTGTGCCGCCTGATGGAAGACCAAAATGCAAAAGGGGGGATTTCTCCCCCATTGCTGATGATGATGGCTATATATACCTTTATTCGAGCTGGATCCAGGTACTTTTCAGCTCGGTGTACTTCTCCAGCGCGTGCAGCGACTTGTCACGACCGTTACCAGACTGCTTGAAGCCACCAAACGGCATGGTCATGTCGCCGCCATCCCAGTTGTTGACGAATACGGTGCCAGCACGCAGGGCGCGGGAACCCTTCACCGCCTTGTTGAGATCCGCGGTCCAGATCGCCGCCGCCAGCCCGTAGTCGGTGTCGTTGCCCAGAGCAATGGCCTCTTCGAGCGTGTCGAAACCGGTCACTGCCAGCACAGGGCCGAAAATCTCCTCGCGGAAGATCCGCATCTCGGGTGTCACCTCGTCGAAGATGGTGGGCTCGATATAGAAGCCGCCGCTCTCAAGATTGGTGCGTTTGCCTCCCAGCAGTAGCTTGGCTCCCTCCTGCTTGCCAATCTCGACATAGCGCAGCACCTGCTCCATCTGGATGTGATCCACCATGGCGCCGATGCGGGTCGCAGGGTCGAGCGGGTTGGCTGAGATCCACTCGCGGGCATGGGCCAGCAGTCGCTCCATAAATTGCGGCTTGATGCTGTTTTGCACCAGCAGGCGAGAGGCGGCGGTACACACCTCGCCCTGGTTGTAGAAGATGGCGCCAGCGGCGCTCTTGGCCGCGGCGTCCAGGTCCGGCGCATCTGCCAGTATGATGTTGGGGCTCTTGCCGCCGCACTCCATAAAGGCGCGCTTGAGGTTCGACTTGCCGGAGCACTCCACCAGATGCTTGCCGATTTTGGTGGATCCGGTGAAGGTGATGCAATCCACATCCATGTGCATGGCCAGCGCCTCGCCCACGGTATGGCCAAAGCCCGGGAGTACGTTGAACACGCCGTCAGGAATGCCTGCCTCTTTGGCCAGACCTGCGATACGCAAGGCGGTCAGGGGGGACTTTTCGGAAGGTTTGAGAATGACCGAGTTGCCGGTAGCGAGCGCCGGCCCCAGCTTCCAGCAGGCCATCACCAGCGGGAAGTTCCACGGCACGATGGCGGCAACGACTCCGAGCGGTTCCCGGGTCACCAGCGCCAGGGCGGATTCCTCGACCGGCGCGACCTGATCGTAGATCTTGTCGATCGCTTCGGCGTTCCAGGCGATGCAGTTGGCGGCGGCAGGAGCATCGTAGCCCATGGCATCGCCGATGGGCTTGCCCATGTCCAGCGACTCCAGCAGTGCCAGCTCCACCTTGTTGAGACGCATCAGTTCGGCGAAGCGCTGCATGATCAGCTTGCGCTGTTTCGGCGGCAGGCCGCTCCAGCGCTTGTCGTTGAAGGCATCACGCGCGGCCTGTACCGCCAGCTCGGCATCGGCGGCATCGCAGGCTGCTACCCTGGTCAGCAGCTTGCCGTTGGCCGGGTTGATACAGTCGAAGGTGGCACCATCGACGGCATCCCGATAGCTACCGTTGATAAAGGCTTGTGAGGGCAGGGTCAGATGGGCGGCCTTGTGTTGCCACTGGGCCAGGGTCAGGTCACTCATGTTCACTCCTTGAACCGGCAAAAGTCATTGTCCGCGTATCAATATGCTAAACATCCTGCCACTTGTAAATCCATTTTGTAACAATTCATTAAACATTGGCGGCTGGCTGACCCCTTATCACCCTGTTAGAAACTGGCGGGGGTATTGGCCGAAATCAATACGCACTCCTGCTCGCCCACATTGCGAAAACGGTGAGGAGTGCGGCTGTCGAAGTAGTAGCCGTCCCCCGGTGTCAGCAGGTAGATCTGCTCACCCACGGTCACTTCAACCTCGCCCTTGATGACGATGCCGCACTCTTCACCCTCGTGGCTCAGCATGTCGTCGCCAGTGTCGGCGCCCGGTGGCAGCACCTCCTGCAACATGCCGATGGCACGGTTGGCACGGCTGTGGCCCACCAGCCGGTAGCTGATGGGGTGAGTGCCGAGATCCGGCATATCGGCGGCGCGAAAGATCACTTCGGAGTCCATTTCGGTCTCGTCAGTAAAGAAGCTGGCCAGTGACATGGGGATCCCTTCCAGCACCTTGCGCAGGGAGGCAACTGACGGGCTCACCTGATTCTTTTCGATCTGGGAGATGAATCCGTTGGTCACGCCCGAGCGTTTGGCCAGCTCGCGCTGGGAGAGGGCCGCCTTGGTGCGAACCGCCTTGAGACGGTGACCGATATCCATCGATAGACACTCCTTGACTGTTTACTATTATTAAATTTGTGTTAAATATCTTATACCACCCTGTAGAGTCATCTAGCTAGGGGTGGCATCAGACAGGGCGATAATGAGCCCTTTTTTATGGATTCAGGTGTTTAATTTAATGGGCAATAGCCAATAGTTGCTAAACACCTTAAGGATGAGGTGACCATGAAACCGATCAGCGACATCAATACCCCCTCCGACATGTCCGCCTTCTGGATGCCGTTCACCGCCAACCAGCAGTTCAAGGCGGCGCCGCGCATCCTGAAGTCGGCGGAGGGGATGTATTATCACTCAGAGGATGGCCGCAAGATACTGGATGGCACTGCCGGACTCTGGTGTTGCAACGCGGGCCATGGTCGGCGCGAGATTGCCGAGGCGGTCTCCCAGCAGATTTCCCACCTCGATTTCGCCCCCACTTTCCAGATGGGCCACCCCTTGCCGTTCGAGCTGGCCAACCGGCTGGTGGAGATCGCTCCCCAGGGCTTTGGCCATGTCTTCTATACCAACTCCGGCTCAGAGTCGGTCGATACCGCACTCAAAATCGCGTTGGCCTGGCAGCGGGCTCGCGGTCAGGGCACCCGCACCCGGCTGATTGGTCGCGAGCGGGGTTATCACGGGGTTGGCTTTGGCGGCATCTCGGTGGGGGGCATTCCTGGCAATCGCAAGTGGTTTGGATCCCTGCTGACCGGGGTGGATCATCTACCCCATACCCTCAATATCGCCAAGAATGCCTTCACCAAAGGACTGCCCGAGGAGGATGTGGCGCTGGCCGACGAGCTGGAAAAGATCGTCTTTCTGCACGATGCCAGCAATATCGCGGCGGTGATCGTCGAGCCCATCGCTGGCAGTACCGGCGTGCTGATGCCGCCGAAAGGCTATCTCAAGCGGCTGCGGGAGATCTGTACCAAACACGGCATCCTGCTGATTTTTGACGAGGTGATCACCGGTTTCGGTCGTCTTGGCTCCCCCTTTGCCGCACAGGAGTTCGATGTCATCCCCGACATGATCACCTGCGCCAAGGGGCTCACCAACGGCGCTATCCCCATGGGAGCTGTACTGGTGCAGAAGCACATTTATGACGACATGATGGCGGCAGGCAAGGGGGCCATCGAGCTGTTCCACGGCTACACCTATTCTGGTCATCCGGTGGCTGCTGCTGCGGGGCTCGCGACCCTCGAGATCTATCGCAACGAGAACCTGCTCAGCCGTGCCACCGATCTGGCGGGCTACTGGGAGGAGGCGGCCCATTCGCTGAAGGGCTGCAAGCATGTGAAGGATGTGCGCAACTACGGGCTGGTGGCGGGTATCGAGCTGGAATCGATGCCGGATGCGCCGGGCAAGCGCGCCTATGAGGTGTTTGTCCGCTGCTTCGAGAAGGGGGCTCTGATCCGGGTGACCGGCGACATCATCGCCCTGTCGCCACCCCTTATCATCGAGCGCAGCCAGATCGACGATCTCTTCACCCTGCTGCAGGATGCCCTGCAGGCACAACCCTAACCCATATTTGATGGCCCCGCACTGCGGGGCCTTGCGTTGATTTGCTCAGCGCATTTACCACATCAGTTATCACGGAGGATACATGACATACAGGGTCAGCAACTTCATCAACGGCCAGCCGCTGGAGAGTCGCAGCGAGCGGCAAGGGGCCATCTTCAATCCCGCCTGCGGTAAGCAGCAGGGGAGCGTGGGGCTTTCCAGCGCCACCGAGTGTCAGGAGGCGATCGCCATCGCCGAGCGCGCCTTTGCCGACTGGTCGCAAACCCCGCCGCTGGTGCGGGCCCGGGTCTTTTTCCGCTTCAAGGAGTTGATGGAGCAGCACAGAGATGAGCTTGCCCAGCTCATCAGCCGCGAACACGGCAAGGTCTTCTCCGATGCGCAGGGTGAGCTGACCCGCGGGCTGGAGGTAGTGGAGTTTGCCTGCGGCATTCCCCATCTGCTCAAGGGGGAGCACTCCCTCAACGTCGGCCGTGGGGTAGACAGCTACTCCATGATGCAGCCGGTCGGGGTCTGCGCCGGCATCACCCCGTTCAACTTCCCGGCCATGGTGCCGCTCTGGATGTTCCCGGTCGCCATCGCCTGCGGCAACACCTTCATTCTCAAACCCTCCGAGAAGGATCCCTCTCTCTCGCTGCGGATGGCCGAGCTGCTCAAGGAGGCCGGTCTGCCGGACGGCGTGCTCAACGTGGTGAACGGTGACAAGGAGGTGGTGGATGTGCTGCTGACCGACCCGCGAGTAGGTGCCGTGTCGTTTGTCGGTTCCACCCCCATCGCCCAGTACATCTATGCCACCGCCTCGGCCCACGGCAAACGGGTGCAGGCGTTGGGCGGCGCCAAGAATCACATGGTGGTGATGCCGGATGCGGATCTCGATCAGGCGGTCTCTGCCCTGATGGGGGCCGCTTATGGGGCCGCGGGCGAGCGCTGCATGGCCATTTCGGTAGCCGTGGTAGTGGGTGACGAGACCGCCGATGCCTTGGTAGCCAAACTGAAACCGCTCGTTGAGAAGCTGCGGGTGGGCCCGGGGCTGGGCCAGAGCCCGGAAAACGAGATGGGGCCGCTTATCAGCAAGGAGCATCTGGCCAAGGTGCGCGGTTATGTGGATCAGGGGGTGGCCGAAGGGGCCGCGCTGCGAGTCGATGGTCGCACGCTGAGCCACGACGAGGGTTACTTTATCGGTGGCTGCCTGTTTGACGAGGTGACCCCCGAGATGCGCATCTATCGCGAGGAGATCTTCGGCCCCGTGCTCTCCATCGTGCGGGTGCCGGACTACGAGACGGCGCTGCGACTCATCAATGAACATGAGTACGGCAATGGCACCGCCATCTTTACCTGCGACGGCGACACCGCGCGGGACTTCACGGCGCGGGTACAGGTCGGTATGGTAGGGGTGAACGTTCCCATTCCGGTGCCGATGGCGTTTCACAGCTTTGGCGGCTGGAAGCGCTCCATCTTCGGGCCGCTCAACATGCACGGGCCGGATGGGGTTCGCTTTTATACCCGGATGAAGACGGTGACGGCGCGCTGGCCCCAGAGCCTGCGCAGTGGTGCCGAATTCTCCATGCCAACCATGAAGTGATGAGCCCAGGGCTCACCACCATGATTTAATTCTCTTGCCCCCGCAGATCGCTGGTCTGCGGGGGCACTTCTGTAAAGGAGCAACAGATGCGATTGGGAATTCTCGATTGTGACCGGCTGGATCCCGATCTGGCGGATCGTTTTGGCCCCGTCTACTCCGAGATGTTTATCAGGGGGTTTCAGCCGCTGGCACCCGAGCTGGAGTTTCGGGTCTGGTCAGCCATCGATGGGGAGCTGCCGGAGGATCTGCACGAGTGCGATGCCTGGCTCATCACCGGCTCGCGCCACGATGCCTATAGCGATATCCCTTGGATCAAGGCGTTGCGTGGCTGGATCCGTCGGGCCCATGATGCCGACGTCAAGCTGGCCGGGATTTGTTTTGGTCATCAGGTGATCGCCCAGGCGCTGGGGGGCGAGGTGGTGAAGTCTACCAAGGGGTGGGGGCTGGGAGTGTCGGTGCACCCCATGTTGGCTGATGAGCCCTGGATGGCGCCGTCTCGTGATCAGATCCGTATTCTGGCCAGTCATCAGGATCAGGTGGCCCTGCTGCCCCCCGGAGCGACCCGGCTGGCGGGCAACGATTTTTGCCCCAACTTCATGTTCCTGCAGGGGAACAACATAGTTGCCATTCAGGGACATCCGGAATTTTCGGTGGAGTACAACCGGGCGCTGATCGAGCGGCGCCGAGGCCTGTTACCCGACGAGCGTTACCAGAGCAGCCTCTCCTCGCTGGAGGGAGAGGTGGATTCGACCACCATGATGCAGTGGTTGCTGCAGTTTTTGGGGATCCTGCCGCTGCGGGCCGGCGCAGCCTGAGCCCGGTTTGTCAGCGACCCCCTTCGGGTGCTAGATTTTGTAGCAAAATGAAGGATCAAGCGCTGCGATGTCGGGATCGGATGATACACTGGCCGCCCTTTGTGGCGGCCTGTTTGTCTGGCGTGATCGCCGCACCAGCTTGAGAGGGTGAAGCCTTGAAACTACAGCAATTGAAGTACTTGATCGCGATCCGGGACCACAACCTCAACGTCTCGGTGGCGTCCGATGCGCTCTATACCAGCCAGCCCGGGGTCAGCAAGCAGATCGGCCTGCTGGAGAGCGAGCTGGGAGTGCGGATCTTCGAGCGCCGTGGCAAGCATCTGCACCGCATCACCCCGGTGGGCGAGGAGATCATCAAGTGTGCCGAGGCGATGCTCAACATCGAGAGCAAGATAAAGGCGATCTCCCGTGAGTATCTGGATCCGACCGTGGGCACCCTCAACATTCACACTACCCACACTATCGCCCGCTATCTGCTGCCCAAGTCGGTTACCTACTTCACCAAGAAGTACCCCAAAATCTCGTTCCACCTCCATCCGGTGATGTCGGCGAGCAAGGAGCAGATCAGCAAGGGTTACTCCGATTTTTCCATCGTTGCCCACGAAATTGGCTTCGACAAGGAGCTGATCGCGCTGCCCGCCTACCTCTGGACCCTCTCGCTGGTGGTGCCGCAGGATCACCCGCTGGCCAAGGTGAAGAAGCCGACCCTGGAGCAGCTCTGCCACTACCCCATCCTCAGTTACGAGAGCGGTGCCACCGGTCGGCAGGTGCAGGATGAGGTGTTTCAGGCGGCGGGGCTGACCCCGAGCTACTACATGACGGTAATGGATGCCGGAGTGATCAAGCGCTATGTGGAGCTGGGCTTTGGCATCGGCATCATCTCCTCGCTGGTGGCCAACGACACCGACAGCCCCGGGCTGGTCTCCATCAATCTGGAGCACCTGTTCAAGCCCTGTCCGGCCCAAATCTGCTTCAGCAAGAGCATTCTGCTGCAAAACTACATGTATGACTTCATCAGCTCTTTCTCGCCTCACCTCACCAAGGAGGTGATCCAGAGCGTGATGCAACAACCGACCCAGGCGCGCATCGACGAGCTGCTGGCCGGGGTGGAACTGCCCATCTATTGATCCCGATCGGATTACCGATCGCTTACGGTTGTCTCTTCAGTCAGGCTGGGCTCTACTCGGGGTTCAGCCTGTCTCTTTTGGGCTATCTCCATCGTCCGAGGTCTCTATGTCACGTATTCTGCTGCTTGCCAATCTCAACTGTGATCATGTGCTCTCCCTCTCCGAACCGCTGGTGGCGGGGGCCCGGCTGCAATACGTGGATCAGGGACGCAGGCTGGGAGGTGGTGCCGCCAATACCGGCATCGGGCTGGTGTGGGCGGGTCACGAGGTGACCATTGCCTCACGCATCGGGCTGGACGAGACCGGCGACTGGCTGCTGGAGCAGGCGGCCGGTTACGGGCTGGATTGCAGCCATGTGGAGCGCTTTGGCGGCGAGACCGGCGAGTTGCTGATCCTGGTGGACTCCACCGGCGAGCGCACCATACTTCGCCGTCCCCGTCGTCCCGATCTGCCCGGTGATCTGCCACAGGAGGGGATCGACTGCCTCTACGTGAACTATCCCGGCACCGCCATCATCAGTTATATGCGCCAGATGCTCGGCAAGAGCTTTGTGTTGGCCCAGTATCCCAAGGGCGGCCAAGCGCGCCGTCCCTGCCATGTGCTGGTGGCCTCCCGCTCCGATCTCGGCGAGGTAAGTGACCCCTGGCAACATGCCCGCCAGTTGGCGGGTGAGCAGCTTGAATGGCTTGTGTTGACCGAAGGGAAGGCGGGGGCGGTGGCCATCCATGGCGACGAGCAGATTAGGGTCGCCGCGCGGCCAGTCTCGGTGGTCGATACCACGGGAGCAGGGGATGCTTTCGCTGGCGGATTGATCCATGGCCTGGCGCGCGGCATGGCGATCAAGGATGCGCTACAGTGCGCGGTGGACTGGGGGGCGTTTGCCGTCGCCTCCGAGAGCTCCATCCCATCGGTCGCGCTGAAAAACTGGCTGAAACCGCCGCACTGACGCCCCGTTTATTCACTGTTCGAAGGGAGATTTCCCCTCTTGTCTGTTGGGTGCGGCGGTGAGGAATTTCGGGAAATTTAGCCGCCAGAATGGAGGTAAACGCCGGGCTAACCCGGCAAGTTTGCGATCAATCAAAGAAAGTGTCGATTTATGTGCATCTTCATCGACACCCGGTTGTGCTGCTCTTAACCTTGTCACTCCGCAACTCAGATTAAGAGACAGGCCCCTCCTCTGGCGAACCAATGGCGAACAGAGGCAAACCGGTTGTCTCCTGCCTCTTAGCTCAATGTTGTCGTCCTGATTCCTGGCTTGTAGTAAGAGGCAAGTGCGACCATGCAACTGACACGATTTACCGACTACGCCCTGCGTACCCTGACCTTCCTGGCGGTGCAGCCGGGCGATCGCCTGTCGACCATTACCGAAGTGGCCGATACCTTCGGCATCTCTCGCAACCACGTGGTCAAGATAGTGCACCAGCTCGGCATCAAGGGGTACATCGAGACGGTACGTGGCAAGCATGGCGGTATCCGCCTCGGTCGCTCCGCGGTCTCCATCAACCTGCGCGATGTGGTGATGGATATGGAGCACGTGCTCTGTCCGGTCGACTGCAAGCGCGAGAACTGCCGTCTCTCCGGTGGCTGCCGCATTCAGGGCATTTTGCGCCGCGCCATGAACGCCTTCCTCGAAGTGCTGGGTGAGTACACCCTGGCCGATGCGGTGCGCGATCCGAACCGTCTCTGCCATCTGCTGGGCATCGAGCAGGAGTCAATTCTGGCGATGGCCTGATGGGCAGGAAGCAAGAACAGATATAGAAGGGGCCTGATGGCCCCTTTTGTTTGTCAGCGATTGCCCGGCTGGCGGATCAGGGTGATGGCGCCGTGCAGACAGGCGAGGCCGCAGGCGCCGCAGCCATTGCAGGCATCCATGTTGACGTTGATGCCATCGGCTGTGGCCTTGATTGCCTGCTGGGGACAGGCATCTTCACAGAGCAGGCAGTAGAAGCCCTGCCGTGCCTGACAGCTCTCTTCAATCTGCACCCGGGTCTGCACCTGACGACCCAGCTGCAGGTCGAGGGCGCCGGTGGGACAGGCTCTGGCGCAGCTGCCGCAGTAGCTGCACTGGCCACAGGCGAGATCGAGTACCGGCGTACCGGCGATGGGGCTCCCCTCGTACTCCTCCTGGGTGGCCGGTTTGAGCAGACCGCGCGGGCAGGCCTTGAAACACTCGCCACAGCGGCTGCAGAGGGAGAGGTACTGGGACTCCTCGATGGCCCATGGCGGGCGCGCTTCATGGCAAACCACTGCGGGCTTGCGGGAAGCTTGCCAACCTTGTGTCAGCCAACGGAGGAAATAGTGAGTCATGCTCGCCCCTGATACCTATTAGGGGTTAATTTTATCGAAGTTTCGGGAAGCAGGCCAGAGAATAGCGGCCGTCAGGATCGCAAGCGCAGTTGCCCTTGTGTAAGCTAGGCGGGTCTTTTTACGTGGTTGAATGAAAACATATGTGGCTTTTTCTCTGGCGTTCGTCCCTGCTCTATATCTTTCCCCTGCTGATGTGGGGCTACTGCCGCATCAAGGGCATCGAGTTCGTCGAGCTCGATACCGGGGTTAACAGCCACAAGTGGGTGGTGCTCGCCGCCTACCTCATCTACGTGCTGCTCTGGCTGCTGGCCAACCGCTATCTCGAACTCTTCCTGCGCCAGCGGAGCCGTAAATGATCGAGCCCGGGCTCTGGGTCATCCTGCTGCCAGCCGCCGTGCTGGCCCTCGGGCTTGGCTGGCTGATCGGGCGACGGGCCGCCACGGCACAGGCTCAGGAGCTGATGCTGGCGCAGGAGCGGCATCAAGCGTTGCAGGATCGCTTCGACGAGTTGCAGGATGAGCGCATGCAGGGCCAGCAGAAGCTGGATCAGCAGCAGACCCTGCTCATCAAACTCACCGCCCGACTCAAGGATGCGGAAGCGACCCTGCGCAGCGAGCGGCTGGCTGCCGCCGAGAAGCTGCAACTGCAACAGGAGGCGGAGCAGCGCCTCAGCCAGCAGTTCGAGAACCTTGCCAACCGGATCTTCGAGCAAAACTCCGGCAACTTCCGTGAACTCAACCAAAGCAGCCTCGATCTGCTGCTCACGCCACTCAAGGAGCAGCTCGAGGGCTTTCGTCGTCAGGTGGGGGAGACCCACGCCCAGGAGACGGCCCAGCGCCACAGCCTCAAGTTCGAGCTGGAGCGCCTCGCCGAGCTCAATGCTCGTATGACCGAAGAGACTGCGGCCCTGACCCGCGCCCTCAAGGGCGACAGCAAGCAACAGGGCAATTGGGGGGAAGTGGTGTTGGCGCGGATCCTCAGCGAATGCGGCCTGCGCGAGGGCCACGAGTACCACACCCAGGTCAATATCGAGGTGGAGAAGGGCAAGCGCTACCAGCCCGATGTGATTGTCCACCTGCCGCAGGAAAAAGACATCATCATCGACGCCAAGGTGTCGCTGACCGCCTACGAGCGCTGGTATAACGCCGGGGACGAGCTGGAGAAGGCTGTGGCGCTCAAGGAGCACGTCGCCTCGGTGCGCAACCACATCCGCGAGCTGGGCCGCAAGGATTATCAGCAGTTGCCCGGGGTGCGCACCCTCGACTATGTGCTGATGTTCGTGGCGGTGGAGCCCGCCTTCCTCACCGCGATGGAGGCCGATCCCTCGCTGGTGCGTTACGGTCTCGACAACAATATCCTGCTGGTGAGCCCCACCAATCTCATGGTGGCTCTGCGCACCATCGAAAACCTGTGGCGCTACGAGCGGCAGAACCAGAATGCCCGCCAGATTGCCGAACGGGCCGGTCGCCTCTACGAGAAGCTGCGGCTGTTTGTCGAGGAGATGCAGCAGATGGGCGGCAGCCTGCACAAGGCGCAGGAGAGCTACGACAAGGCGATGGGACGGCTGGTCAACGGCCGTGGCAACCTGATTGCGCAGGTCGAGCGTTTCCGCGAGCTGGGGGTGGAGGTAACAAAGAGCCTACCCGAGCCGCTAGTTGAGCGCGCGCTGGAACGCGACAAGGAGCGGGAGTAGTTTTTCCCTGCATCGCCATCCGCAAAAGGTCCAACCCCGGTTTGGGCCTTTTGCCATTTAACTTTGTTAACAGGCGATGGCTCCCATTCCCACTCGTCTTCTGAGTTTTTGGTATTGCTGGCCAAAGCTGGTTGTTTTTAGAACTGCACTGGTTGGTTGAGTCAATATATGAGCTGCGAGATAAAACATCCCTCGTTGTTTTAATGTCTGCGATCCATATTCCCCCCAACGGCTACCCCCTGTCTCATAGCTCGCTTCTTGCAAGGCGAAGATAACTTTCTCGGTAGGGTATGTATCTTCCTTACCGAATTGACCGAAAAACGAAGCGCGGAAGTGCCCAACAATATCTGGTGTAATATCCATCAAAAACCCTCTTTGTAAGAAGTAACCTCACGGTTACGCAATTAGAATGAGGGAGTTTGGAGTATTGCTCAACTCATTGTTTATAATGGTTTTTCATTGGCGAATTCGTCATGTGAGGCTTTTGGTTTTATGTCTGACCATGTAACAGGCAAATAGAAACGGCCCACCGAAGTGGGCCGTTTCTATTTGCAGTGCCGGTGTGGATCAGCGGCTGGCGGCGCGGGCGCTCAGCTCGGCTTTCTCGCTATCGCTCAGGAAGGCCAGGGTCAGGCCGTTCTGCTGGGCGGTGCGGATTTCGCTCGCGGTCATGCCGGCGGCCGGAGCGGCCACTTCATATTCGTGGGGCAGGTCGATCCCTTCCACCGCCGGATCGTCGGTGTTGAGGCAAGCCAGCACGCCAGCGGCCAGGAACTGGCGGATCGGGTGTTCGGTCAGGCTCGCCACTGTGGTGGTCTGGACGTTGGAGGTGAGGCAGGATTCGATGCCGATGCGGTGCTCGGCCAGATAGGCCATCAGGGCCGGATCCTGAATCGCTTTGACGCCGTGGCCGATACGCTCGGCGCCCAGCTCGCGAATGGCTTGCCACATGCTCTCGGGGCCAGCGGCTTCACCTGCGTGTACGGTGACGCGCATGCCTGCATCGCGCACCTGACGGAAGTGATCGACAAAGAGTTCCCCCGGGAAACCCAGCTCGTCACCGGCCAGATCGATGGCGACCAGCTTGTCGCGGTGGGCCAGACAGGCGGCCAGCTCCCGATTGCACTGCTCGGTGCCGAAGGTGCGGCTCATGATGCCGATCAGGTTGGTCTTGATACCGAAATCGCGGCTGCCCGCGGCCACGCCGTCGATGATGGCTTCTACCACGCCCTGCGGGTGCAGCTTGTGGGCCATCGCCATATAGGCCGGACTGAAACGCAGTTCGGCATAGTCGATACCGGCGCGCAGCAGATCTTCCACGTTCTCGTAGGCGACCCGGCGGCAGGCATCATAGTCGGCCAGCACGGCAACACCCCAGTCCAGCTTCTTCAGGAAGGCGACCAGGCTCGGCTCGTTCTCGACGATCTGTACGTGGGGGCGCAGCGCCTCCAGCTCGAAGGCGGGCAGCTGAATATTGTGTTGGCGACCCAGCTCGAGGATGGTTTGCGGGCGGATGTTGCCGTCCAGATGGCGGTGCAGGTCGGTCAGGGGGAGAGATCTGTCAATCATGATGGCGCCTTCTTCGAGTCGGGTTTGAAAGCCTGCCATTCTAGGCGGGGCTTTCAAAAAAGATACCCCGTTTGCTGGCAAACGGGGTCTTATTGGTCGGTGATTTATCAAGGCGTGATGGGAATCGTTTTTCCCCAGGACTCAGGAGAGATCGAGTTCCTTCAGCTTGCGGGTCAGGGTGTTGCGACCCCAGCCAAGCAGGCGGGCGGCCTCCTGCTTGTGGCCATGGGTGTGCTCCAGCGCTGTCTCCAGCATGATCCGCTCGAACTGGGGCATAGCATCGGCCAGGATGTCTGTCTCTCCCAGCGCCAACTTGCTGGCCACCCACTCTTGCAACTGTTGCTGCCAGCAACCGGGCAACGCCGGTTGGCCCGGTTCGGCGTTGTGGGTGATGGGGGTGAGCAGCTCGGCAGGCAGGTCGCCGACCAGCACTTCTTGCCCCGAGGCCATCACGGTGAGCCAGCGGCAGACGTTTTCCAGCTGGCGCACGTTGCCCGGCCAGGGCAGGCGGCTGATATAGGCCTGGGTATCCGGGTGCAGGCTCTTGGCCTCGACGTTCAGCTCTTTGGCGGCGCGCAGCAGGAAGTGACGTGCCAGCTGGGGGATGTCCTCACGGCGCTCCTTGAGGGCGGGGATGTGGATGCGGATGACGTTGAGACGGTGGAACAGATCCTCGCGAAACTCGCCATCGGCGACCCGTTTCTCCAGATTCTGGTGGGTGGCGGCGATGATCCGTACATCCACCTGCACCGGCTGGTGGCCACCGACCCGGTAGAACTGGCCATCGGCCAAGACCCGCAGCAGCCGAGTCTGCACATCCAGCGGCATGTCACCGATCTCGTCGAGAAACAGGGTGCCACCGTCGGCCTGCTCGAAGCGGCCGTGGCGGATGTTGTTGGCGCCGGTGAAGGCCCCCTTCTCGTGACCGAACAGCTCGGATTCGATGAGATCTTTCGGGATAGCCGCCATGTTGAGGGCGATAAAGTTCTTGTGGGCGCGCGGGCTGTGCTTGTGCAGGGCGTGGGCGACCAGCTCCTTGCCGGTACCGCTCTGACCGTTGATCAGCACCGAGATGCTGGAGCGTGACAGGCGGCCGATCGCGCGGAACACCTCCTGCATCGCCGGTGCCTCACCGATGATTTCGGGAGTGGCGGTGGCCTCTTGCTGACGAGACTTGCGCTTGGTGCGCTGCTCCTTGAGATGATTCTCGGCGCGGCGCACCAAGGTCACCGCTTCGTCGATGTCGAACGGTTTGGGCAGGTACTCGAAGGCGCCGCGCTGGTAGGCGTTGACCGCGCTGTCGAGATCCGAGTGGGCGGTCATGATGATGATGGGCAGATCGGCCTGACGGCGGTGGATCTGCTCCAGCAGGCTCAAACCATCGATGCCGGGCATCCGGATATCGGAGAGGATGACATCGGGCGATCGCAGCTCAAGGGCGTGCAGCAGGGCTTCGCCATCGGCAAAGCTCTCGCAGTTGAAGCCTTCGCTGCCGAGAGTGCGCTCCAGCACCCAGCGGATAGAACTGTCGTCATCGACGATCCACACTTTGGCGGTCATGGGGTTCCCTTACTTGCGAAGCGGTAGAAAAATGGTGAATTCGGTGTGACCCGGCCAGCTGATGCAGTCAATCCGCCCCTTGTGCTGGTCGATCAGGTTCTGGGCGATGGAGAGGCCGAGCCCGGTTCCCCCCTCCTTGCCGGTGATCATGGGGTAGAACAGGGTGTCGCGAATGGCATCGGGAATGCCGGGGCCGTTGTCGATGATCTTGATCTCCGCCGCCAGCCGGTAACGCTGGCCGTGGATGGTGATCTGGAACGCGGTGCGGGTCTTGATACGGATAAGCCCGGTCTGATCCCCCAGTGCTTCGGCGGCGTTGCGCACTATGTTGAGAAACGCCTGCTGCAGCTGATCCGGCTCCATCTCGAATTCGGGGATGCTGGGATCGTAATCCCGCTCGATGCGAACAGAGGGAGGGAGTTCGAGCTCCACCAGTCGGCGTACCTGTTCCAGTACCGAATGGACATTGTGCATCTGGTGACGGCCGGGGCGCTGGGGGCCGAGCAGCCGATCGACCAGTACCCGCAGCCTGTCAGCCTGTTCGATGATGATGCCGGTATATTCGCGCAGGGCCGGATCCGGCAGCTCTTTTTGCAGCAGCTGGGCCGCGCCACGCAGGCCGCCGAGGGGATTCTTGATTTCGTGTGCCAGGCCGCGCACCAGCTCCTTGGCCGCCAGCTGCTGGGCATGTTGCTGCTGCTCCTGACTGATCTTCTTCTGCTGGTCGATCTTGCGCAGCTCCACCACCAGCAGGCGCTGTTCGTGGTCGGCCATGGGGGTGGCGCTCAGCTCCACCAGTCGCGGTTCTCCCTCTACCACCAGAGTCACTTCGCTATCGGTAAAGCCTTGCCCTGAAACGAGGCACTGCTTGAGCCGTTGCAAATCGAGGGAGATATGTTCCAGCAGATGAGGCAGTTCGATGCCGATCAGCCGGCGTTCACTGAGGGAGAGCAGCTGTTCAGCCGCCGGGTTGACGAATTGGATGCAGAGCCGTTCATCCATCAGGATCACGGCGGTCAGCAAATTATCCAAGAGTGTTTTGGCGTTGTCCGAGCGGGTTGGCACAGGTTTCTCCCTAAAACGGTGCTACACACCTATTATGCACCGATATGGTGCATAGAGTTTACCCGCATCGGTGCGCTATATCACCCCTGGTTGGCTTTGGGGGTGGGTTTGGGAGCCGGCGTCACGGTCGCTCTATGCAGGTAAAAGGTGACTGGTGTGGATTTAGCAAGGATCGTACCGTCTTTGGCGAGCAGTTCTAGCTGAGCTTCGTGGGCACCGCGATCGACATTTTCGACCCGGATAGAGAGGCTGTTGCTGACGATGGGGGCAGCCTTGCCATCCAGGGTCAGGCGCACATCATACTGGGTTGGCGGTTTGGGGCTGATTTGACCCTGAAAGACGATATTGCCTGTGTTGTCGCGCAGGGTGCTGCCCTGTTCAGGGGAGAGCAGCTCGATCACCAGTTTGGCCGCCTCCTGCTCCTTCTTGGCATCGGCGCCAGTCAGGCTGTTGAAGTTGTCTACCTGTACCGAGCTGGGGGCGCTACCCAGCAGGGGAGCAGCCCGCAGATCCACCTCCTTTACGTTTTTGCCGGGAGGAGGGGCATCCGTGTAGTGGGTAATGCCATTGCCATCGACCCAGGAGTAGACCTTGGCCGCATGAGTACTGAATGAGGTCAGTAACAGGAGGGTAATTGCTCCTATGCCATGTATCTTGTTCATCCATCTCTCCTTGACGGTATCTTGCTTAATCCTATCAGAGAAAAAACCCGCCATCTGGCGGGTTTTGTCACGATTCGGCAAGCTGCCCCAATCTAAATGGGCTGTCTGCTGCGACTTAGACGGAGTAGTACAGTTCGAACTCCAGCGGGTGCGGGGTCATGCGCACACGGTCAACATCCTGCTGTTTCAGTTCCAGATAGGAGTTGATGAAGTCATCGCTGAACACGCCGCCACGGGTCAGGAACTCGCGGTCAGCATCCAGAGCAGCCAGGGCTTCGTCCAGAGAGCCAGCAACGGTCGGCACTTCTGCAGCCTCTTCCGGCGGCAGGTCGTACAAGTTCTTGTCCATGGCATCGCCCGGATGGATCTTGTTGATGATACCGTCCAGACCGGCCATCAGCTGGGCTGCGAAGGCCAGGTACGGGTTGGCAGCCGGATCCGGGAAGCGCACTTCGATACGACGAGCTTTCGGGCTCGGTACCACCGGGATACGGATGGAGGCAGAACGGTTGCGGGCAGAGTAGGCCAGCATGACCGGTGCTTCATAACCCGGAACCAGACGCTTGTAGGAGTTGGTGGTCGGGTTGGCGAAGGCGTTGATGGCCTTGGCGTGCTTGATGATACCGCCAATGTAGTGCAGCGCCATCTCGGACAGACCGCCATACAGGTCCCCGGCGAACAGGTTGACGCCGTTCTTGGCCAGAGACTGGTGGCAGTGCATGCCGGAGCCGTTGTCACCGAACATGGGTTTCGGCATGAAGGTGACGGTCTTGTTGTAGGCGTGGGCCACGTTGTGGATCACGTACTTCAGTACCTGTACTTCATCTGCTTTCAGCGTAAGAGTGTTGAAGCGGGTAGCGATCTCGTTCTGACCGGCAGTGGCCACTTCGTGGTGGTGAGCTTCAACGACCTGGCCCATCTCTTCCAGCACCAGACACATGGCGGCACGGATATCCTGGGAGGAGTCGACCGGTGCAACCGGGAAGTAACCGCCTTTCACGAACGGACGGTGACCCTTGTTGCCATGCTCATAGGCAGTGCCGGAGTTCCATGCGGCTTCTTCAGATTCGATTTTCACGAAGCTGTGGCCCATGGTGTTGGAGAAGGTGATGTTGTCGAACATGAAGAATTCCGGCTCCGGCCCGAACAGCACGGTGTCAGCGATGCCGCTGGACTTCAGGAAATCTTCTGCACGCTTGGCGATGGAGCGCGGATCGCGGTCGTAGCCCTGCATGGTGGCAGGCTCCAGTACGTCACAAACGATGTTCAGGGTGGTCTCTTCGGTGAACGGGTCCAGCTTGGCGGAGGCTGCGTCCGGCATCAGTACCATGTCGGATTCGTTGATGCCCTTCCAGCCGCCGATGGAGGAACCATCGAACATCTTGCCGTCTTCGAAGAAATCTTCATCAACCTGGTGAGCAGGGATGGATACATGCTGCTCTTTACCCTTGGTGTCGGTAAAGCGCAGATCAACAAACTTGACTTCGTGTTCCTGGATCAGGGCCAAAACGTTCTGGGCTGACATGCTAAGTAACCTCCGGTGTTAAAACTCTCTGGGTGAATGCGTCGTCGTATTCACATAAGCCAGTATCGTGCCAAGTTTGTGACAGCTTGATTTCAGGGCAATCTCGCTGAAGAGGCTCCCCAAAATCAGGCGATCTCGACTCGCGTTGCATCAATTTAGTGCGATGGTGGATCGTTTTGGTGCACTGTAATGGTGCGCGAAATACGGTCACCGCCCATCTAAGCAGGGTTTGTCAGAGAGGTCTATGATCCAGATCTGTTGTTATGCGCGAATGTACTGCAATTCTGCTAGGCAGATCACAAAGGCAAGAGTACAATTAGCGCCCAATTTTACCCGGTGATTGAGGCGAGAATGTTAGAGAATTTACGCAATATTGCGATTATTGCGCACGTTGACCACGGCAAAACGACTCTGGTTGATAAGCTGCTGCAGCAGTCCGGCACCCTGGACCGCTCCACGGAAGGCCAGGAACGGATCATGGACTCCAATGATCTGGAACGGGAACGTGGCATCACCATTCTCGCCAAGAACACTGCGATCCGCTGGAATGACTACCGCATCAACATCGTTGATACCCCGGGTCACGCCGACTTCGGTGGTGAAGTAGAGCGCGTACTGTCCATGGTTGACTCCGTGCTGCTGCTGGTTGACGCCGTAGACGGCCCGATGCCGCAAACCCGTTTCGTGACCCAGAAAGCGTTCGCTCAGGGTCTGAAGCCGATCGTGGTCATCAACAAGGTTGACCGTCCGGGTGCTCGTCCTGACTGGGTAATGGATCAGGTATTCGACCTGTTCGACAACCTGGGCGCGACTGACGAACAGCTGGATTTCAAAGTTGTTTACGCCTCTGCACTGAACGGTTGGGCCACCATGGATCAGGACGTCGAGTCCGAAAACATGGAGCCGCTGTTCCAGGCCATCGTTGACAACGTTGAAGCGCCGAAGGCTGATGCCGAAGGCGGTTTCCAGATGCAGATCTCCCAGCTGGACTACAACTCCTACGTGGGCGTTATCGGTATCGGCCGTATCACCCGTGGTCGCGTCAAGACCAACCAGCAAGTCACCATCGTTGGTGCTGACGGCAAGACCCGTAATGGTAAAGTCGGTCAGGTGCTGGGTTACCTGGGTCTGTCCCGTACTGAAGTTGCCGACGCGCAAGCGGGTGACATCATCGCTATCACCGGTCTGGGCGAGCTGAAAATCTCCGACACCATCTGTGACAACGGTGCCGTTGAGGCCCTGCCGCCGCTCTCCGTTGACGAGCCGACCGTGAACATGACCTTCCAGGTCAACACTTCACCGTTCGCCGGTAAAGAGGGCAAGTTCGTGACCTCCCGCAACATTCTGGAGCGTCTGAACCAGGAGCTGGTCCACAACGTGGCCCTGCGCGTGGAAGAGACTGATGATCCGGACAAGTTCCGCGTATCCGGTCGTGGTGAACTGCACCTCTCCATCCTGATCGAAAACATGCGTCGCGAAGGTTACGAGCTGGCGGTATCCCGTCCGGAAGTAATCCTGCGTACTGTTGACGGCGAACTGCAAGAACCGTTCGAAACTGTGACTGTGGACGTTGAAGAAGCGCACCAGGGTTCCGTGATGGAGCAGCTGGGTCTGCGTAAAGGCGAAATGACCAACATGACCCCGGATGGCAAGGGTCGTGTCCGCCTGGACTTCATGATCCCGAGCCGTGGCCTGATCGGCTTCCAGACCGAGTTCATGACCATGACCTCCGGTACCGGTCTGCTGTACCACACCTTCGACCACTACGGTCCGCACAAGGGTGGCAGCATCGGTGAGCGTCAGAACGGTGTGCTGATCTCCAACGCAACCGGTAAGGCACTGACTTACGCCCTGTTCGGTCTGCAAGACCGCGGTCGTCTGTTCATCGGTCACGCGACCGAGGTGTACGAAGGCCAGGTAATCGGTATTCACTCCCGTTCCAATGACCTGACTGTTAACTGCCTGAAAGGCAAACAGCTGACCAACATGCGTGCCTCCGGTACCGACGAAGCTCAGGTGCTGACTCCGCCGATCCGCATGACTCTGGAACAGGCTCTCGAGTTCATCGACAACGACGAACTGGTAGAAGTGACTCCTAAGAACATCCGTATCCGCAAGAAATTGCTGACCGAGCTGGATCGCAAACGCTCTGGCCGTGGTTAATGCCATGTGCTGAGTCTCGGCAGCCCTTGCGGCCGCTGACGGTTCACTGATAAACGGACCCAAACCTCTGGTTTGGGTCCGTTTTTTTATGCTTGTGATCCGCTCTGGCCATGCCGATGAGGTCGTTCAGGCCACCGGTAATGGGGCTGATGAGCGTTGAGGGAAGGTCGTGGGGATGGACGAGATAAAAAAGCCGCAGCGGGTGAACGCTGCGGCTTTTTGCTTGCTTACGGTGAGCGTTACTGGCGCCAGAAGGAGGGGAAGAAGAGCACGGCGACCGTCAGGATCTCCAGTCGTCCCAGCAGCATGCCGAATGACAGCAGCCATTTGGCCGATTCCGGCAGGCTGGCAAAGTTGGTGCTGGGGCCGACCACCGGGCCCATGCCCGGGCCGACGTTGGCAACGGCGGTGATGGAGCTGGATATGGCTGTCAGGGGGTCAAGCCCGATGGCGCCCAGCAGTGCGGCTATCATCAGAATGATGGCGAAGTAGGCCAGCACGAAGGAGATCATTGAGCGGATGATGGCGTCATTGACTGTCCGGCCGTTGTACTTCTGGGGAAATACGCCGGAAGGGTGCATCAGTTGGCGCATCTGCTTCTTGAACAGGGCAAAGGCCACCTGTACCCGGAAGATCTTGAGGCCGCCCGCAGTGGAGCCAGAGCAGGCCCCAAGAGCCAGCAGCACGATGAAGACGATGCTGGCGAGCGGCCCCCAGGTGCCGAAGTCACCAAGACCATAGCCGGTGGTGGTGAGTACCGAGACGATGTTGAAGCAGCTGATGCGCAGGGCATCCCAGAAGCCGAACAGATCTCTCTCCCACAGATAGAAGGTCATGATGACGGTGACCCACACCACCAGCCAGAAGAAGCCGCGCACCTGGGCATCCTTGAGCAGGCTGTAGTCCCTGTGATTCAGGCTCTGCACATAGAGTAGAAAGGGCAGGCCGCCGAGGAACATGAACAGGGTGCCAATCCAGTGTGCCGAGTTGGAGAAGTGGGACATGGATTGATCGGAGGTGGAGTAGCCGCCGGTACTGAGGGTGGTCATGGCGTGGTTGATCGCCTCGAACATATTCATGCCGCTGGCCCAGTAGGCCATGAAGCAGAGCATGGAGAGCACCAGATAGACCACAACGATGTTGTTGGCGACCGTCTTGGCACGCGGGGCGCTTTTGTCTGACCAGTCCGAGCTCTCGGTCTGGAACAGCTTCATGCCGCCGACGTTGAGATAGGGCAGTACGGCAACCGCCATCACGATAAAGCCGACCCCCCCCAGCCACTGTAGGATGGATCGCCACAACAGGATGCTGTGGGCCATGTTGTCGAGGCCGGAGAGCACGGTAGAGCCCGTGGTGGTCACCCCCGACATGGTCTCGAAGTAGGCGTCGGTAAAGTTGATGTGGGTGATGAAGACAAAGGGCAGCGCCCCGAAGATACAGGCAACCACCCAGACCGAGGTGGTGAGCAGGAACATCTCCCGCACCCCCAGATGAAACTCCGCCTTGCGGCCGTAATGGAGGCAGAGCAGGGCGGCGCCGTGGGTGATCAGCACGGACTTGAGAAACTCGACAAATCCCTCTGACCCGGTGAGCAGTGCCAGCAAGGTGGGCAGCCACATGAAGAGCGCCAGCTTGGAGAGCACCAGCCCGAGGGTGAAGATAATGGGACGCAGTTTGATCATGTTCGATAACCTGGTCGTTGATTAACAAAAGACCCGGACCATCCCCTTGGAGGAGCTGAGCCGGGTCTGGTTTGACAGCCTGTGCGCATGAAGACGTTACAGGAAGAAGGGGCTTGGCTGGAACAGCCGCTCCACTTCCGGGATGTACTTCTTGTCCACCAGGAACATGACCACGTGGTCATCCTGCTGGATCTTGGTACGATCGTGGGCGATCAGCACCTCATCCCCGCGCACTACGGCACCGATGGTGGTGCCCGGCGGCAGCTTGAGCTCGCCCACCGTCTTGCCGACCACCTTGGAGGTGTTCTCGTCACCGTGGGCAATTGCCTCGATCGCCTCGGCAGCGCCGCGGCGTAGGCTGTAGACGTTGGCGATATCGGCTCGGCGCACGTGGGTCAACAGGGCCGAGATGGTGGCCTGTTGGGGCGAGATGGCGATATCGATGGAGCCACCCTGCACCAGATCCACGTAAGCGCCGCGCTGGATCAGCACCATGGTCTTCTTGGCACCCATCTTCTTGGCGAGCAGCGCCGACATGATGTTGGCCTCATCCTCGTTGGTCACGGCGATGAAGACGTCGATTTGGTCGATGTGCTCCTCTGCCAGCAGCTCCTGATCCGCCGCATCGCCGCAGAAGACGATGGTGTTCTCCAGCAGTTCGGAGAGCTGCTCCGCCCGCTTCTGGTTGCGCTCGATGAGCTTGACGCTGTAGCGCTTCTCCAGCTGGCGGGCGAGACCCGCGCCGATGTTGCCACCACCGACGATCATGATGCGGCGGTAGGGGCTCTCGAGGCGCTGCAGCTCAGACATCACGGCACGGATATGGCCCGCGGCGGCGACGAAGAAGACCTCGTCATCCGCTTCGATGATGGTGGTACCTTGCGGGCGGATCGGGCGGCCCTGACGGAAGATGGCCGCTACCCGGGTCTCGATGTTGGGCATGTGCTCGCGCAGGGTGGAGAGGGCGTTACCTACCAGCGGGCCACCGTAGTAGGCCTTGACCGCCACGAGACCGACGCGGCCACCAGCGAAATCAACCACTTGCAGGGCACCCGGATACTCGATCAGGCGACGAACATAGTCGGTCACCAGCTGCTCCGGCGCGATCAGGTGATCCACCGGCACCGATTCCGGCAGGAACAGGCGATCCCGTTCGGTCAGATAGGCTGGTGAGCGGATCCGCGCCACCTTGTTCGGGGTGTTGAACAGGGAGTAGGCCACCTGACAGGCGATCATGTTGGTCTCGTCACTGTTGGTGACGGCGACCAGCATGTCGGCATCCTGAGCCCCCGCTTCGCGCAGCACCTTGGGGTGGGCGCCGTGCCCGTTGACTACCCGCAGGTCAAACTTGTCCTGCAGTTCGCGCAGGCGCTCGCTGTCGGTGTCGACGATGGTGATGTCGTTGTTCTCCCCGGCCAGGTTCTCGGCCAGGGTGCCGCCGACTTGGCCGGCTCCCAAAATGATGATTTTCATAGGGAACGTCTACTCACATTGAGGCAGTAAAGGGGAGCGCCAGAACGGAGCTGGCGGCTCTCCCGAATGAGGTTTGTCATGCCCGGCTCAGAGCTTGACCAGTTTGGCGTAGTAGAAGCCATCCATCTCGGCTTCACCCGGCAGGAACTGGCGGCCCGGGCAGTCCGGGGTGTCATGTTCGTGCAGCGGTACCAATTTGGCATCTTTGGTCGCGGCAAGGAAGGCACGGATCTGTTCGCGGTTCTCTTCCGGCAGGACGGAGCAGGTAGCGTAGAGCAGGGTGCCACCGCTTTTCAGCTTGCCCCAGAGGGCATTGAGAATACGGCGCTGCAGCTCGGCCAGCTCGCGGATGTCCTGATCACGGCGCAACCACTTGATGTCGGGATGGCGACGGATGACGCCGGTGGCGGAGCAGGGGGCATCCAGCAGGATGCGGTCGAACTGACCCTCCGGCCACCACTGTTCCGGTGCCGCGGCATCGCCATGGATCACCTTGGCGGTGAGGCCGATGCGGTCCAGGTTCTCCTGCACTCGCTTGAGGCGGTTTTCGTCGGCATCGACGGCGACCACGCCAGCCAGCTTGGGCTGACGCTCCAGCAGGTGGGCAGTCTTGCCACCGGGTGCCGCGCAGGCATCCAGTACCCACTCACCCGGTTGTGGGTCGAGCAGTGCCGCGGCCTGTTGTGCGGCACCATCCTGTACCGAGCAGTCACCGACCTCGAAGCCGGGCAGCTTGGTCACATCGCAAGGTCGCTCCAGCAGGATGCAATCCTCGCCCTCTTCACCGGCCACGGCATTGATGCCGACTTCAGCCATGCGAGCCAGCATGGCATCGCGGCTCTGGCGCTGGCTGTTGTTGCGGATCCACATGGGAGGGCGTTGGTTGTTCGCCTCCATGATGAATTCCCACTCATCGTGATAGGCCTGACGCAGGCGCTTGGTGAGCCACTCCGGATGACCGAGGCGAATGCTGGGAACGCGGTCGATGCGCAGCAGAATGACTTCGGCGCTGCGCTGGAAGTTGCGCAGCACGCCGTTGATGAGGCCACGCAGTGAGGTGCCTTTGAGCAGTTTGACGGCGTTGACGGTCTCGGCCACCGCGGCGTGAGCCGGAATGCGGGTGTAGATGAGCTGATAGAGACCGACCAGGATGAGGTAGTGGAAAATGCGGCTCTTGTTCTTGAGCGGCTTGTCCATCATCTCGTTGACTGCCGCATCGAGGCGGGGCAGCCAGCGCAGGGTGCCGTAGCAGAGTTCTTGCAGGAGAGCACGATCGCGAGGCGCGACCTTCTCCTGGGCAGCAGGCAGAACAGCGGAGAGGGATTGACCCTGATCCAGCACCTGTTGAATAACGAGAGCGGCCTGTGCACGTGTTTTCATAGAGTTACCTTAGATGCGCAAGTCGGGGCCTGGGCCCCGCTTGTGTCAATTCAATCCAGTTCAATTCAATTGCGTGCCGGGTTCAAACCAGTCGCGGCGAGAGTTGAGCAGATCCGAAACGGACATCGCTTTCTTGCCGGGCGGTTGCAGGGTCAGCAGGCGCAGTACCCCTTTGCCGGTCGCGATATCGATCCCCTGCTTGTCGGCCTTGAGCAGGGTGCCGGCGGGTTGGCCGTGGTCGATGTCGATGACGGCGGCTTGCCATACCTTGATGGTCTGGTCAGCTACTTCAAACCAGCTGATGGGCCAGGGGTTGAACGAGCGGATGCAGCGTTCGATGGCAACAGCCTCCATCGACCAGTCGATGCGGGCCTCTTCCTTGGAGAGCTTTTCGGCGTAGTTGGCCAGCGCATCATCTTGCGCCTCGGCAGCGGTTTCACCGGCAGCCATGGCATCGATGGTGTCGACCAGCGCCTGCGGACCCAGCTCTGCCAGCTTGTCATAGAGGCTGGCAGAGGTCTCGTCGGCGGCGATGGGGCAGCTTACCTTGCGGATCATGGCGCCGGTATCCAGCCCCACATCCATCTGCATGATGGTGACGCCGGTTTCGCTATCGCCCGCCCAGATTGAGCGCTGGATCGGTGCCGCGCCACGCCAGCGGGGCAGCAGGGAGCCATGGACGTTGATGCAGCCCAGACGCGGGGTATCGAGTACCGCCTTGGGCAGGATCAGGCCATAGGCCACCACGACCATCAGGTCTGCGCCAAGGGCGGCCAGTTCGGCTTGCGCCTCTTCCTTGCGCAGGGTAGCGGGCTGGTAAACCGGCAGGTTGTGGGCCAGTGCCAGCTCTTTGACCGGGCTGGCGGTGAGCCTCTGGCCACGGCCGGCGGGCTTGTCGGGCTGGGTATAAACGGCAACGACCTCGTGGTCGGAAGACAACAACGCCGCCAGGTGACGGGCGGCGAAGTCGGGAGTACCGGCAAAAATCAGTTTCAGCTTATTCAATGGGGCAGATCCTCAGAGGACTTTGCGATCTTCACGGGCCATCTTTTCCAGCTTCTGGCGAATGCGCTGGCGCTTGAGCGGGGACAGGTAATCCACGAACAACTTGCCCATCAGGTGGTCCATCTCGTGCTGGATACAGATGGCGAGCAGGTCGTCCGCTTCCAGCTCGAACGGTTTGCCGTGGCGATCCAGGGCGCGGATCTTGATCTGCTCAGCGCGAGGCACCAGAGCGCGGCTGCCAGGCACGGAGAGACAACCCTCTTCAATGCCGGTGCTGCCACACTGGGAGATCACTTCCGGATTGATCAATACCAGAGGATCTTCACGGTTTTCAGAGACATCGATCACTATGATGCGTTGATGAATATCCACCTGCGTTGCGGCTAGGCCAATGCCTTCCTCCGCATACATGGTTTCGAACATATCATCTACAATTTGTTGTAACTCGGGTGTAAAGGTCTCGACAGGGGCTGCGATAGTACGCAGACGCTCATCGGGAAAACGCAATACATCTAGAATGGCCATAGTTTTTTCTTTAGTTTCGTATAAATGCAGTCAATATTGGCGTAATTCTAGTCATTTACGCCGACAAAAAACAGCAACACTTTGCGCGCAGAGGTAACAGGGAGTGTTATGTATCTGAAGCAAACCATCCTCACCTGCCTGCTGGTGACCATGAGCCAAGCTGCTCTGGCCGATCAGCTGAGGTTGAAAGCGGGTTATCCCGAAAGCTATGTAGTGCAAAAAGGCGATACCCTGTGGGATATCTCCGGCAAATATCTCTCTGAGCCATGGCTGTGGCCCCGGCTCTGGAACATCAACCCACAGATTGCCAATCCGCACTGGATCTACCCAGGGGACGTGCTGCACCTGAGCTGGGTCAATGGTGAGCCCCGGCTGGGCAAAGCGATGCAGGGGGACAAACAGGTCATCCGTCTCGGCCCGAAAACCCGTTATGAGAGCAAGGCAAATCCTATCCCTACTCTGCCCTTCAGCGAGATAGGTCCCTTTTTGCAGACGGACCATATTTTGGCCGACAGTCAGCAGCAGAAAATGCTGCCCTATTTGCTGGGTTCAGACGAAAAGCACATTGGAATGCTTGAGGGGGACACCCTCTATGTGCAGGGAGCTCTGATACCGGGCAAGATGTATGGCATCTATCATCCCGGGGTGGTCTACAAGGATCGCGAGACAGGTGAGCTTTTGGGTCAGGAGGCCATCTTTGCAGGCGTGGTGCGTGCGGTAGCGCTGCTGGATGGTGATCGGAGCGAAGTTACTCTCACCCACAACCAGCGTGAAGTATTGCAGGGTGACAAGATTATGGAGCTGCCCCCTCAGGAGAACATGCCTGCGGTTTTCATGCCCAAGGCTGCCCCGGCGATTGCCCCTGGCTACATCATCGACTTGCCGAGCAAAGCCAGGGGAGGGGGCAAGTTTGATGTGGTCTTGATTAACAAAGGCGCTCGGGATCAACTCTCCGCGGGCGATGTGCTCGATGTTCGGCGTCCGGGGGCTGCGCTGGTCACCAAGAATGGTGCAGTGAAATACAAGGAGTTCTCCTCTGTCTACGACAAGGTGTTCTACAGTAGTGGCAACCAGAAGGCACCACTGCCCTCTGAAGCGATTGCCCGCGTCATGTTGTTCAAGGTGTATGACAAGCTGAGTTATGGCCTCATCATGCAGAGCAAGGACATGGTGAGCTCGGGTTATCAGGTCACTCACTTCTGACGTGCACTACCCCGATGAGCGCTTGGCGCTCTGGTTAACCCTCAATGCGGTTACCGGAATCGGCCCTGTAACCGCAGTTCGGCTGCTGGAGCAGATCGGCGGTTCGATTGATGCCCTGTTTCAGAGCGATGAAACACAGCTGCACGGTATGGGGCTGTCGTCAGAGCAGATCAAACAACTGCGCTGGCCCTCGCCGGTTGTTGAGCAGAGTCTGGCTTGGGCCGCGTTACCTGGCAATCTCCTTATTCCGCAAGATCACCCTGTTTATCCGCCCTTGTTGCGTGAAATTCCCGCGGCCCCCCTGTTGCTCTACTGCCGTGGCGATCTTGAAGCGCTGTCGCTACCCCAGCTGGCGATGGTGGGGACACGTCATCCCACCTATGCAGGCAAAGATAACGCGTCCCGTCTCTGTAGCGAACTGGTTAGATGCGGGTTCGCCATCACCTCGGGCCTTGCGCTCGGTATCGATGGTGTTTGCCATCAGCAGGCGCTGGCTTGTGGTGGTATCACCCTTGCCGTGTTGGGCTCCGGGCTGGATTGCCTCTACCCCAAACGCCATCAGGGACTGGCAGGTCAGATTCTGGAGAAAGGTGGTTTGCTTATCTCCGAGCTGGCGCCGGATAAAGGGCCGCTGGCTGAACATTTTCCTCGTCGCAACCGTATTATCAGTGGTCTGTCGTTGGGAACTCTGGTGGTGGAGGCGACCGAGCAGAGTGGTTCGCTGATCACCGCTCGCTATGCACTGGAGCAGGGGCGCGAAGTGTTTGCGGTACCCGGCGCCCCGCAAAACGCCCAGGCGATAGGGTGCAACAGATTAATTCAGCAGGGGGCCAAACTTGTGCTGAGTGCGGCCGATATAGTGGAAGAGTTGCCAGAGTGGTTCGCACGGCCAGATCCGTCGGCCATACCATCTGAGCAACAGCATAATAGCGAATTGCCTTATGCTGATTTGTTGGATAACGTAGATTACGAGACCACGAGCGTGGATACCGTTGCCGAGCGGACCCAGCTTCCTGTCGAAGTGGTATTGGGCAGGTTGGTAGAGCTGGAGCTGGCCGGTGCAGTGATGGCGGTAGCCGGTGGATACGTCAGAGCGAGGAGGGCGAATCATGTTTGATGTATTGATGTACCTTTTCGAGACCTACATCCACAGCGATGCAGATGTGATGGTCGAGCAGAATGAACTCACCGACGAGTTGAGCCGAGCCGGTTTTGACAAGGAAGAGATCGACAAGGCGCTCGACTGGTTGGAGCGACTGGCCAATCTGCATGATAGCGAGCGGGAGGTCTATGTGGCCGCCAGCGCGCAAGGCTCGATGCGTATCTATGCCCCGCAAGAGCTGGCACGCCTCAGCACCGAGTGCCGCGGCTTCCTGCTCTTTCTGGAACAGGCCCAGGTGCTGAATGCCGAAACCCGCGAGATCTGTATCGAGCGCCTGCTCGAGCTGGACAAGCCGGATATCGAGCTGGATGACCTGAAGTGGGTCGTCATGATGGTGCTGTTCAACGTACCGGGCAGTGAAAATGCCTACCAGCAGATGGAAGAGCTGGTGTTTGATGAGTCAGACGGCGTCATTCACTGACAGTCCGGTGCCGCGCTGGTAGAATTCAGGCCATCTGGATTTCAAGGCGCGGCCCATGTCAAAAATCGATCATCACCTCTTTTCAGCCCACGAACATGCCTTCGAGCGCGAGCCGTGCCCGCAGTGCGGGGCCGAGCTGGTGATCCGCCAGGGCAAACATGGCCCCTTTCTCGGCTGTTCTGCCTATCCTGCCTGTGATTACATTCGCTCCCTGACGCCATCCGGCCGTGACATCGAAAAGGTGCTCGAAGGCTCTGCCTGTCCCGATTGCGGAGAGCCGCTGGCGATCAAGAAGGGGCGTTATGGTCTGTTTGTCGGTTGTACCCAGTATCCGGCCTGTCAGCACATCGAATCCCTGCAGGAGAGCGATGATACCCAGATCCTCTGCCCCGAGTGCGGCAAGGGTCATCTGGTGAGCCGCACCTCCCGCTACGGCAAGCAGTTTTACTCCTGTGATGGCTATCCACACTGCAAATATGTGGTGAACGACAAGCCGATCCCCATGCCTTGTCCCGCGTGTGGTTGGGGCATCATGGTAGAGAAAAAAGTGAGGGGAACTCTGCGTTGGGTCTGTCCGCAAAAGAAATGCGGCCACCAAAGTGAGCAGGTATAATCCCGCCGCCGCAAGCGGATTGAAACGTTTTCGGTGAACTTCAACCCCCCACTTGGAGTAAGGAAATTCCCACCATGAATAAACCCTTTGTTGCCGTATTGATGGGCTCTGATTCTGATTTCCCCGTGATGCAGACTACCCTCGAGGTGCTCAAGTCATTTGATATCGCAGTGGAAGTCAAAGTCACCTCCGCGCACCGCACGCCGGCTGCGACCCATCAGTATGTGACCGATGCCGAGGCCCGTGGCTGCAAGGTCTTTATCTGTGCTGCCGGTCTGGCTGCGCATCTGGCGGGTGCCGTAGCCGGCATCACGACTCGTCCCGTGATCGGGGTGCCCATCGATGGTGGTCCGCTCAAGGGGCTGGATGCGCTGCTCTCCACCGTGCAGATGCCGGGTGGTGTACCGGTGGCGACCGTGGCGATCGGCAAAGCCGGTGCCAAGAACGCAGGTTATCTGGCAGCCCAGATGCTGGCAGTAGCCGATGATGAACTGGCGGCCAAGGTTCGGGCCGAACGCCAGAAGAATGCCGAAGAGGTGATGGCCAAGGATGCCGCCCTACAGGCTCAACTCAAGTAAGTGAATAGGTGGCGATCCGGATGTGTCGTATTTTTCCTGTGCAACAGCAACACGTCACTTTGCCATGGTCGCCGCCATACGGATTCAACTTGCTACTAAGTGACGAGGCGGCAGCCAGGCTGCCGCATTTTTCCTATGCCAAATGAATTTGAACAGGCGGTTGCCGCCCTCCAGCAGGAAGGGGTGATTGCTTATGCGACCGAGGCCGTGTTTGGTCTGGGGTGTGATCCCGACTCCGAAGTTGCGGTGCAGCGACTGCTGGCCATCAAACAGCGTCCGGTGGAGAAGGGGTTGATCCTGATTGCTGCCGACGTGGCGCAATTGCAGGATTACATCGATCTGAGTCAGCTTAGCGGTGAGCAACTGGCTCTGGTTGAAGCCAGCTGGCCCGGTCCTTTTACCTGGATCATGCCTGCCCGCGGGACGACGCCGGCTTGGCTGACCGGGCAGTTCGAGACCATCGCGGTACGCGTGACGGCTCATCCTCAGGTGCAGGCGCTGTGTCGCGCCTTTGGCAAGCCGCTGGTCTCTACCAGCGCCAACCTGACCGGTGAGGAGCCTGCCCGTCGGGTGGCCGATATCGGTGAGCGGCTGGCAAGCAAGTTAGCCTATATCCTGCCCGGTGAAGTGGGTGGTCAAGCTAACCCATCCGAGATCAAGGACGCCCGAACCGGCGCCATTATTCGCCCCTCCTGAGCAGGCGGATACGTCATGATTTGCTATCAATCCGCTGAGCGGTGAGCTCATCGGATTGATTTAACTATAAAAATGGACAGGGCGTTCACGATCCTGCCTGACTGGAGACAAGATGAGCAAACCGGATGTGGCCCAGGTCAAGGCCTTCCTGTTGCAGTTGCAGGACGATATCTGCCGTGGTCTGGAGCAGGCCGACGGCAGTGGACACTTTGTAGAAGATGCCTGGAGCCGTGAAGGCGGTGGCGGTGGGCGCACCCGTGTGCTGCGCCACGGCGCGGTGATCGAGCAGGGGGGCGTCAACTTCTCCCATGTCTATGGCGATGCCATGCCTGCCTCTGCTACAGCCCATCGGCCCGAGTTGGCCGGTCGCAAGTTCGAGGCGATGGGCGTGTCGCTGGTGATCCATCCGCACAACCCCTATGTGCCGACCAGCCACGCCAATGTACGTTTCTTCATCGCCGAGAAGGAAGGCGAAGAGCCCATTTGGTGGTTTGGCGGTGGCTTCGATTTGACGCCCTTCTATCCGTTTGCCGAGGATGTGCAGCACTGGCATCAGGTCTCCCGTGATCTCTGCCAGCCGTTCGGTGATGAGATCTACCCCGAGTTCAAATCCTGGTGCGATCGCTACTTCTTCCTCAAGCACCGCAACGAGACTCGGGGGGTGGGCGGTCTCTTCTTCGACGATCTGAATCGCTGGCCCTTTGCCGACTGCTTTGCCTTTATGCAGGCGGTAGGTCGGGGTTATCTCGATGCCTACCTGCCGATCATCGAACGACGCAAGGCACTGCCCTATGGCGAGCGGGAGCGGGAGTTCCAGCTCTATCGTCGCGGCCGTTATGTGGAGTTCAATCTGGTGTATGACCGTGGCACCCTGTTCGGGTTGCAGACAGGCGGACGTACCGAGTCGATCCTGATGTCGATGCCTCCGCTGGCACGTTGGGAGTATGACTGGCAGCCGGAGGCGGGCACTCCTGAGGCCTTGCTCTACACCGATTACCTCACGCCGCGAGAGTGGCTGTGACCCGAGGGACCATGATGGTCCCTTTTTACTGGCCGATATTCGGCTTGTTCCCGAGTGCGAAAACCCGTTAAATCGGAATATTGCCCTCTGATGGAACTCTTTGATGGATCGTTATCTGGTTTTTGGCCACCCGGTGCGCCACAGCAAGTCCCCCTTCATTCACACCCTGTTTGCCAGACAAACCCAGCAAGAGCTGGAGTATGGGCTGGCTGAACCCGCCGTCGACGAGTTTGCCCACGCCCTGCGCACCTTCTTTGACCAAGGGGGCAAGGGATGCAATGTCACCGTTCCCTTCAAGGAGCAGGCATTTACTCTGGTCGATCGCTTGAGCCCCAGGGCCAAGCGGGCGGGCGCGGTCAATACCATCAAGCTGACCGATGATGGCATGTTGCTGGGGGATAATACCGATGGCGCCGGTCTGGTCGCCGATCTCAAGTCCCATGGTGTGACGCTGGCGGATAGCCGGATCCTGCTGCTGGGTGCCGGTGGCGCGGCTCGTGGTGCATTGGCGCCGCTGCTGGCAGAGCTGCCGAGCGAGCTGGTGATCGCCAACCGCACCCACACAAAAGCGCAACAGTTGGCTGCCGAATTCTGCGATCTGGGGCCTGTGACTGCCCAGACCTATGAGCAGTTGGCAGGGCCATTCGATCTCGTCATCAACTCTACCTCCGCCAGCCTGCAAGGGGAGCTGCCGCCGTTGGCCCCTGCCCTGATCCACACTGATATTGCCATCTACGACATGATGTATGGCGCCTCGGATACGGCGTTTATCAGTTGGGCCAAACAGCATGGGGCCCGTCAAACCATGGATGGACTCGGCATGCTGGTGGAACAGGCCGCCGAAGCGTTTACCGTGTGGCGCGGAATTCGTCCCGGGACTAAACAGGTATTGAGAGAGTTGAAGCGTAACTTGGGGGTGATATGAACCAGGGTATTCTGTTTCCCGACCTGATGGAGTGGCAGGCTGACGAACAGCGGGTGCGTTTTCCTGCCCAGCAGATGGGGGCGCTGATAGATTGTTACATCAGCCAGCGGCGACTGGAGAGAATGACAGGTCTGGCGCTGACGAGAGAGGATGACATCGTCAGAGCCTTCGAAAGTGTACGTTTTGATATTGAAGACATGGCTGAAAAACTCATTGAAGAACAAGAGTTTGCTGAAGATGGCGCTATCTATCTCTGATTTTTCAAAGTTTTTTTGTTTTGTAGCGGAACTACTTTGAAATGGCGCTGACTAACTAGATAGTTGAGGAAGTGCTAGCTAGTCACCTTTATAACTCCCCGGTATTCGTACTGGGGATTTTTTTATCTGCATGAAAGTAAAAGGTTTTTTCTTAATCTGTAAGTTGTGAAACTAAATTACATAAATTACTTTCACTTTCTGCTGCTTTGCTGTACAGTTGTCTGCGTAGGGTACAGAGGTAAGATGTTCTATCTTTCAGACCTTTTATTTCACGTAATTGAATGTGGCTGAATAGCTGCCCCGATGAGGTTCTCGTCGGGGTGTTTTTTTATGCGCATCATTTAGAGTAAATGCTTTAAATTGGCGATGCATTTGATAGAATGAGGCTGCTTCTTGAGGAATACCTGTCGTCTGGTACTCAAGATTCAGCTTCTTCCCAATTTTTTGAACTTATTATTTCAGGCTGGATGGCATCACTGTCGTCCGGCCTCATTTTTATCCCTTTCGGTTAGATTTTGTAATTAAATTTCATTTTTGTCTCTTTTTGTAATTACTGTTCGTTTTGAAAGAACGAATTTGAAAACGCTATCAACGCCTCCTTAAGTTAATTCCCATCATGAATTAACGATCTATCTATATGAACTGTAAGCGGTAATGGATATAACTGGGGAGGCGAATGCGGGGTATTTGTCGTGAGGCAGGTGAAAGCGGCAATCTGAAACCCTTTCAATCAGCGGAGGAGTGCTCCGCCAATTGCAAGGAGAGCGAGGAGTGGATTACTCCTCGACAGGTTGCTGTTCGTCAGCGTCCAGCAGGTCGGTATCGTCACCACTGACGTACCATTCGGTCAGGGTTTGCGCCAGCTTCTCCACACCGATGTTGGTGAGGGAGGAGAACGCTTCAACCTGGATCTGGGAACCGAGGTTGGCAACAGCCTGGCGCACCTTGATCACCTGGTTGTTGCGCGGACCTGGGCTCAGTTTGTCAGCCTTGGTCAGCAACAGCATGACGGGCAACTGACGGTGTGAACTCCACTCCAGCATGTTCATGTCGGTATCTTTGAGCGGGTGGCGGATGTCCATCAGGATCACCAGACCTTTCAATGACTCACGACGCTGCAGATACTCTGCCAGTGACTTTTGCCACTTGAGCTTCATTTCGAGCGGAACTTGCGCATAACCATAACCCGGCAAGTCGACCAGACGCTTGCCCGGTTCCAGCTCAAACAGGTTGATCAGCTGGGTACGACCGGGTGTCTTACTGGTGCGCGCCAGGTTCTTGTGTTTGGTTAAGGTGTTCAATGCAGATGACTTACCGGCGTTGGAACGGCCGGCAAACGCGATCTCGACACCCCCATCATTTGGCAGGTGACGGATGTCGGGTGCGCTGGTCACAAAATGCACCTTATTGAAATTCAGAGTTTGTGTTTCCAACGTAAATTCCCCATGGAGATAGAGGGTTATAGAGTTACTTTTTTGTAAAATGGTGTAAAATAGCGTCGCTTAAACGCGTTTATTTTAACATGCCTTCAGCGGCATGGGATCTGGAAGCCTAATAACGAAAAGTTGGAACGCCATGAAGAACCTAGTCATTACTCTTGCTCTGATGGTTGGCGTAACGGGGATGGCACAAGCCAAGGGCGATGCCGCTGCGGGACAGACCAAGGCTGCCGTTTGTGCGGCTTGTCATGGACCGGACGGAAACAGCCTGGTTGATATGTACCCCAAAATTGCTGGTCAGCACGCATCATATATCAAAAAGCAGTTAGTTGAACTGAAGGCTGCCGCTTCTGGTCAAATTGGCCGGGTTGCGCCAGTGATGGGGCCGATGGCGTTACCTTTGTCGGAACAGGACATGGATGACCTGGCGGCTTATTTCTCCAGCCTGAAGGTTACCCCTATCGCTGTCCCTGACGACGTGGTCGAAGCGGGCAAGGCTCTCTATATGGGTGGTGACATGAGTCGCGGTCTGGCAGCTTGTACGGCTTGCCATGGTCCTCGTGGCTCGGGTGTCGAACAGGCGAAGTATCCCAACCTGTCCGGCCAGCATCCTGCCTATATCAAGGCTCAGCTCACCGCATTCCGTGCCGGGACGCGTGACAACGATCCGAATGGCATGATGCGGGATGTTGCCAAGAAACTGACTGATCAGGATATCGAAGCCCTCTCCAAATATGTGGCGGGTCTGCACTGATATAGTCGATACGGTCGATTTGAGTTGAAACGGGGAGCCTGGGCTCCCTGTTGTTTTTATGGCTTTCAGATAATTCTCGGTTTAATCCCCCCGTTCTGTAAGAGATCTCCCATTCTCAAGGCAGGCCAAGGCTCATAAAATTGCATAAAATATTAAATAATCATTATTTATCAGTGAATTATATAAATATTGATATTTTTCGACATGTTGAGAATGTTTTGAGTGGATTGAGCCGCTTTATAGAGTTGGTACAGTAGGCTTAATGGATTCACCCACGGATTGGGTGACGGTTTCACGACAGGGTGTTGTGAGCAGAGGATGGCTGGCGTGGCGGGATGCCATGGGCTCGGATGAGCTGGCAAAGGATTGAAGGATCAGGATGGTGACCATCTCCGGAGCGGGATGGGGTTACGGGATGCAGACTCCCCGGCACGATGGCAGGATGCGGTCGAGACGGGTCAAACAGGCACACGCACATTCAGGAACGACCAATATAAGGTCAGGATGACCACACAACGATATGATGCGGCGACAAGTTGTCATGGAGAGGACGAAACAGACTGTTTTGCCATTCAGGATGGCGCACGCATGAACATATCAAGGCAGCTTCGGCTGCCTTTTTTCTTTTGGGTCATTAACCCGATTAGCCATTCTGTGTCAAAATACCAGCAACATGCCCAGAGGATACCGATCCTGCGGTGTTCAGTGGCCTGATTGGGCCTGATTGGTGCGGGATCCTGCTCTTGTTCCAGCCTTACTGTTCCTCGCATCGTATCCCACCGGGTGAAATCATCCCGGGTACGGGTCAAACCAGTTATTTTCGGAGTTAGCCATTCATGTCTGCCAAACAACCCACTCGCAAGCCTACTGGCAAGCGCAAAGAATCTGATGTCAGTGCTCAAGAAGGCCGTGAGCGTAAACGGGCTGCCAAGCGCAAAGGCCTGAAGGCTGGTTCTCGTCAGCAAGTTGAACAGCCGAAGAGCAAGTCTGGCAACAGCCAGTCCAAAGATCCGCGTATCGGTTCCCGCAAGCCGGTGGTACTGGTGGTGGATGACAAACAGAAGAAGCCGACAGCCCCCAAGGCGGTGAAAGAGAAGAAGCTGGTGATGACGCCCGAGCAGGAACTGGCTTCTATCGAAAACGATGACCGCTTGAATGATCTGCTGGATCGTCTGGATGCCGGTGAAACCCTGGAAGCGGCCGAGCAGGCCTGGGTTGATCAGCGCGTCGACCGTTATCAGGAGCTGATGGATGAGCTGGGCATCATCGACAACGACGATGATGAAGATGATGATCTGCCGTTTGATGATGGCGATGACGCCGAGTTCGACGAGCAGAAACCAGCCTCCGAAGAGGAGTTGTGGGACCGTTTCAACCAGGTCGATTTCAAGCCGGAACCCAAGCCTGAGCCGAAGAAAAAGTGATGAGTGGATGGATGCTGGCCGCCCTGTTGGGCGGCCTGAGTTTGTCAGGGTTGGCCATCTATGCAGGCATGCTGCTGGCCAGGCTGAGACGACAGCAAGCGATGCAGTGGCAGGCGATTACCGCTCGCAATGAACGAATTCTGGAGAGCGTGCGGGTCATTGCCCATGCGGTGCGGGAGGGGCAGTGTGATTACTCCGAAGGCGCCATTCGGCTGACCAATCTGCTGGATGCGTTGCAGATCAAGGGGGGACGGGCGTTTGTTGCCGAGTTCCCGGGTCTGTACGGGCTGTATGAGAAGGTGAAAGATATGCCGACTCATGAGGCCAGACGTGCCCTCAAGCGCAATGAAGTGATGAAGATGGATCTCGAACGCAGCGGCTACGAGGCCGAGCTGGAGGCTCAGATCCTCAAGGATGTGGCCCAGCTGAAGGATTTTCAGTTAGGTCGGTGAGCCAACAATAACAACAAGAGAGGAAGCGAGCGTGCAAGCAGAACAGATTGTGTGGGATCAGGCCCTGATCGAAAAATATAACTACAGTGGCCCGCGATACACCTCTTATCCCACTGCGCTGGAGTTCAACGAGAGCTTCGGCTATCCGGATTTTGTCCACGCTGCTGGCCAGTATCCCGAGCGCAATCTGTCGCTCTACGTGCATATCCCTTTCTGTCACAAGCTCTGCTACTACTGCGGCTGCAACAAGGTCATTACCCGTCATCAGCACAAGGCTGACGAGTACCTCGACTACCTGGAGCAGGAGATCAAGGCGCAAGCCCCGTTCTTCAAGCATCGTCTGGTCACCCAGCTGCACTGGGGTGGCGGTACACCCACCTATCTGGATGAAGCGCAAACGCGCCGTCTGATGGCCATGCTGCGTGAGCACTTCCATTTCGCCGAAGAGGGGGAGTTCAGCATCGAGGTCGATCCGCGCGAGATTGCCATTACCATGCTGGATGTGCTGCGAGATGTCGGCTTCAACCGCATCAGCCTTGGGGTGCAGGACTTCAACAAGGATGTACAGGTCGCAGTCAACCGCGAGCAGGACAACGACTTTATTAAAGCCATGTTGGAACGGGCCCGTGAACTAGGCTTCCGCTCGACCAACCTAGACCTTATCTATGGCCTGCCGCATCAGGATCGTGTCAGCTTCCACCATACGCTGGAAGAAGTGCTCAAGACGGATCCGGCGCGCCTCTCCATCTTCAACTATGCCCATCTGCCGAGTCGCTTTGCTGCCCAGCGCAAGTTGAAAGAGGTTGATATGCCTGCGCCGCAGGAGAAGCTGGCCATGCTGCAGGACACCATTGCCTTCCTCACTGGCCAGGGTTACCAGTTCATCGGCATGGACCATTTTGCCAAACCCGATGACGAGCTGGCGGTGGCGCAGCGCGAGGGCAAGCTGCACCGCAATTTCCAGGGCTATACCACTCAAGGTGATTGCGATCTGCTGGGGCTGGGGGTCTCCTCCATCAGCATGATCGGTGATGCCTACTCCCAGAACCAGAAAGAGCTCAAGACCTATTACGCACAGGTTGCAGAGCTGGGTCATGCCCAGTGGAAAGGCTGCTCGCTCAATCAGGATGACCTGATCCGCCGTGAGGTGATCAAGCGGCTTATCTGTGATTTCCGTCTGAACTTTGCGTCTGTCGAGCAGGCGCACGGTCTCAATTTCAGAGAGTATTTTGCCGACGATCTCAAGCTGCTGCAGACCTTCATCAACGATGGATTGGTGCGTATGACGGAGGATGGCCTGGAGGTCTCCTCCACGGGGCAGCTGCTGATCCGCAATATCTGCATGTGCTTCGACGTGTACCTGCGCAACAAGGCGCGTCAGCAGCAGTTCTCTCGCGTGATATAAGCTTGTTTGCCGATTAGAAAACAGAAAAGGGTGCCATAGTGGCGCCCTTTCATATGTATTTTGCTTAGGCAGCGGGTCGGGAAGGTTCTGGCAAGAAGGCCGTGGGCTGAGGCAAGCGATAGGGCTGTGAAACGCAGATAAAAAGATGGGGGCGACTTGCGTCGCCCCCGGTAGTCGTATCGCTCAGATCCTTGAACGAAGTTGCTCCCTGCAATCCCTGACTGTTTACCTCTTCCTTTAGGTTTCCCCTTCCCAATCCTTTGGGGTGTCCTTTAGCCATCTTGGCCTGACGAGTCATCCTGTCCCGTCGCACTTTCTCCGTCCTGGGAGGTGTCCTTTACCACATCCTGTGGTGAGTCCATTTGCCCAACCCTGGCAGCCAGCCTTCCTGACCGACTTCATTGCGTCCGTGCATGAGTAACTATAAGGATTTTATAACCGGCTACAACGCCAGATTGGAAAACGTTTTTGTCATTAGCTATTTCGAAAGTTATGGGTTTCGATTTTTTCATTTATAAACAGCTGGTTAAGTTAATCATCTTCATGTTTTAAGATCTTATCTTCCGATTATCTCGGGGATCTTTTCGGCTGTTTACTTACATGTGGAATGGCAGATCTCTTACGCGGGATTTTGGTTACTTTGGAAACAGATTCTGTGCTCTGATGGTGATCACCCAATGTGGGTGTGACGGCAGGAAAAGAGCAGTGAATGGGGTATTTATAGGTGCTGGTTGAGGCGCTCATAGATGGTTTGGCGCTCTTCAGGGGTGAGCGAAGAGAAGTAGTGGGTAAAGAGGCGCAGTAGCAGGGACTTGTTCATGCCGTCTTGTTGGGTCAGATTACCCAGCTCATCGATGGCCACTGTACTCATGGAGAAGGTCGCTTTTTTAAAGCTGGGCTTCAGATGCTCACCACTCTCGATAAAGGCCAGTGCCGACAAGGCTTCATCCCTATGCAGACTCAACTCAAGGCTGACAACCTTGGGTTTACCCTTGGCGTAGAACTCAGCATCTTCGATAAATTCATCGACAGTGAACTTCTTCTGGTGATGCAGCTGATGCTTTTTCTTCAGGTCCGCCAAGCCCATCTCATACCCCCACTTTCAGGAACTCTTTGGCGATGGCCCGGATCTCTTCGGCAGATTTGCCATCCGGTTCTATCTCCATCACCGATAATCCCTTTTCCTCACTATCGTCGTAGACGTTGCGGCCATAGGTGATGGAATTCAGTACGTCGACTCCGAACGAGGCACATACCTCTTTGGCCTCGAGAATCCGCTTTACCTGATTGGGCAAAGATGGACATTGGGTCAATACAACGGCTGCATTGAGGGTCGGATTGACCATCTTGCAGGTGGTGATCAGATCTTCCATGTGGGGTAGGGTCTTGAGGTCGCGGCGTTTCGGGCGCAAGGGGATCAGGGCGTGGGTGGCGACAGCCATGGTGGAGCGCAGTGCCCGGTTGTCTTGCCCGCCGCAATCGACGATGACGTAGTCATAGCGATTTTTCAGGCTAAGCAGATCGTTGCGAATATTGCCATAGAGCTGAACGCAGTTGATTTGTGGCAGATCCGGGTTGTCATTGCGTTCCTGAATCCAGTCCGAGGTAGTGCGTTGCGGGTCGCAGTCGACCAGTAACACCTCTCCCTGAAATTGGGATCTGAGGTAGACCGCCAGATTTTGCGCCAGGCAGCTCTTGCCACTGCCACCCTTCTCCCCACCGACCAACAAGATCATGACGTTCCCCTATCCATGAGAAAACCGCTGATTTCAGTATAGGAGGGGGTTGGCTCATCACAAGGCGAGAAAGGCGAGAGGAGTGATGCTCCTCTCGTTCTGCAGGTTAATAGTGAACACTGCCGCCATGCCAGCGGCAGACATAGTCGGGCACCAGTATCTGGGGGGCCTTGTCGACATTGCAGACCACCATGGGTATGGCAGGGGCTCCTTCAGCCTGACTGAGGGTGGGGAGAGCAGAGAGCAGCAAAGTCGCGAGCAACAGCATGGGTTTCATCTTCATAACAACTCCTTGGTAGTGCCATTCCTGTGTGATCCGGATCACTTTCTGAGTTAAGTCGAGGTTGGCGCCAGCGCAAGGTGAGGTGAATAAATTCAATTAATGAAAAAAGTATCAAAAGGCGTTGTGGTGACCGACGAGGATGGCTGCCCACCTTGATGCGGACTTTGTGCATATTAAGTTGAACTGCACAAAGAGGTGATGACTTATAAGGCCGAGCCTGATGGGGTTGGCATCAATGCCATGATCTGGAACAAGAAAAGATTTATGCAGTGAATGTGGTAGATGTGAGTATTTATTTCTCCCGCGTTCCTCCCGTCACGGCGATGTATTCAATACCTAGGGAGTAATATTCAAATTCTATTTGTAAGGTTATTTAAAGTGTTGATTTTTAACGGTTTTTGTTATTTGCATTTAATCACTCCAGTGAACTGGCATGAATAAAAAATGAATCAATCTGAAATATAGCAGGGTGGTTTTGCATGGTTATTCGGTGCTATTTGTTTGGAAAATGCGCAATTTGCTACCGGGGTCATAGATTGGATGGTGAATATATTCAGTTCTGAGTGAATGTGATCAATGTCTAAGTTTGTCGTGATTCGCAGGGCTAACCTCGGTCTCGAAAGGCAAGGGCAGGATAGAACATAAGCCGATTACCCTACATAAAGAATATCCCGCCTTAGCCACGAGCATGAATAGAAGGAATCTATTCAATCACTCGCAGGGACCACTGCTAGACGGAATATAATCATGAGCAAATTTTATGTAGGTTCTGAAGTTGGCCAATTGCGCCGTGTCATGTTGCACCGCCCCAACCTCAGTCTGAAGCGTCTGACTCCTTCCAACTGCCAGGATCTGCTGTTCGATGACGTCCTGTCTGTTGAACGTGCCGGTCAGGAGCACGACAAATTCGCTCAGGTACTGCGCGATCAGAATGTCGAAGTTTTCCTGCTGACCAATCTGCTGGCCGAAACACTTGATGTGCCGGAAGCCAAAACCTGGCTGTTGCAACATCAGGTCTCCGACTACCGCCTCGGCTCTTCTTTTGCCAACGACGTGCGCTGCTTCCTGGCTGACATGCCGCACCGCGAGCTGGCCCGCATTCTCTCCGGCGGCCTGACCTACTCCGAGATGCCCTACAGCGGCGTCAACATGGTAGTTGGCATGCACGCTCCGACCGATTTCATCATCGAACCGCTGCCCAACCACCTCTTCACCCGTGACACCTCCTGCTGGGTTTACGGTGGCGTCTCCATCAACCCGATGGCCAAGCCAGCTCGTCGCCGCGAGACCAACCATGTGAAGGCTATCTACCGCTGGCACCCGATGTTTGCCGGTCAGGACTTCATCAAGTACTTCGGTGATGAGGAGCGTGACTACGACAACTCCACCATCGAGGGTGGCGACGTACTGGTTATCGGCCGCGGCGCTGTGCTGATCGGCATGTCCGAGCGCACTACCCCGCAAGGTGTCGAGCATCTGGCTCGCAGCCTGTTCAAACACGGTCAGGCCAAACAGGTCATCGCCATGGAACTGCCGAAACACCGCAGCTGCATGCACCTGGATACCGTCATGACCCATATGGATGTCGATACTTTCTCCGTCTATCCGGAAGTGATCCGCAAGGATGTGCAGTGCTGGAGCCTGACTCCGGGCGGCGCCACCGGCATGAACATCAAGGAAGAGGGTTACTTCGTCACTGCTATCGAGAAAGCACTGGGCGTGGATCAGCTGAAGATCATCACCACTGGCGGTGACAGCTTCGAAGCCGAACGCGAGCAGTGGAACGACGCCAATAACGTGCTGACCGTACGTCCCGGCGTGGTGGTGGGTTACGAGCGCAATACCTACACCAACGAGAAATATGACAAGGCCGGTATCACAGTTCTCTCCATCCCGGGTGATGAACTGGGCCGTGGCCGCGGCGGCGCCCGCTGCATGAGCTGCCCGATGGAACGCGACAGCATCTGATGAGACGGCGTGGCGCCGGCAGAAGCTGGCGCCACACAGAACCAAACTCGAGATTAACCACTATGAAAAAACCAACTGTCGTCGTCGCTCTGGGTGGCAATGCACTGCTCCGTCGTGGTGAGCCACTGGAAGCGGATATCCAGCGCAAAAACATCGCCACTGCGGCCAAGACCATCGCCCTGATCGCTCAGGAGTACAACGTGGTGCTGGTGCATGGCAACGGCCCGCAAGTCGGTCTGCTGGCCCTGCAAAACAGTGCCTACACCAAGGTATCCCCCTATCCGCTGGATGTGCTGGGTGCCGAGTCCCAGGGCATGATCGGTTACATGCTGATCCAGGAGCTGAAAAACCTGATGCCGAGCCGCAACGTCACCGCGCTGCTGACTCAGGTGCAGGTCGATCCCAAGGATCCGGCGTTTGCCAATCCGACCAAATTTATCGGCCCCGTCTACGAAGAGGCTGAAGCCCGCACCCTGGCAGAAGAGAAGCACTGGGTGGTCAAGGCTGACGGCAAGTTCTTCCGCCGCGTAGTGCCCTCCCCGCTGCCCCAGCGCATCGTTGAAGGCGACGCCATCGAAACTCTGATTGCCCAGGGCCACCTCATCATCTGTACCGGTGGTGGTGGCATCCCTGTGACCTGGGATGGCCAGAGCCTGACCGGTATCGAAGCCGTCATCGACAAGGACATGTCTGCCGCCTACCTGGCCAAGCAGATCAAGGCCGACGCCCTGCTGATCCTGACTGATGCCGATGCCGTCTATCTGGATTGGGGTAAACCGACCCAGCGTCCGCTGCGAGTCACCAGCCCGGACGAGCTGGCCGGAGTCAAGTTCGACGCAGGTTCCATGGGACCGAAAGTCGAAGCCTCCTGTGAATTTGTCAAAGCGACCGGCGGCATGGTCGGCATCGGCTCGCTGGAAGATGGCCTCGCCATCCTCAAGGGTGAAGCCGGCACCAATATCGTCGCCACCCGCACCGTACATGCGTAATTACCGATATCTGTACTGAGAATGCGTAGTCAACACTACTGCCCGAACTGGTCTGAAACATATATAGAGAGAACTCATCATGGCTTTTAATCTGCGTAACCGTAACTTCCTGAAACTGCTGGACTTCACCCCGCGCGAAATCCAATACATGATTGACCTGGCCATCGACCTGAAGAAAGCCAAATACGGTGGCTACGAGCGCAAACACCTGGCCGGCAAAAACATTGCCCTGATCTTCGAGAAGACCTCTACCCGCACCCGTTGTGCATTTGAAGTGGCGGCCTTCGACCAGGGCGCACAAGTCTCCTACCTTGGCCCAAGCGGTTCCCAAATCGGTCACAAGGAGTCCATGAAGGACACCGCCCGTGTACTGGGTCGCATGTATGACGGTATCGAATACCGCGGCTACGGTCAGGAGATCGTGGAAGAGCTGGGCGCCTACGCCGGTGTTCCGGTCTGGAACGGCCTGACCAACGAATTCCACCCGACCCAGATCCTGGCTGACTTCATGACCATGCTGGAGCACGGCAAGGGCAAGCGTCTGGATCAAATCAAGTTCGCCTACCTGGGTGATGCCCGCAACAACATGGGTAACTCCCTGATGGTCGGCGCCGCCAAAATGGGCATGGACATCCGTCTGGTCGCGCCGAAAGCCTTCTGGCCGGAAGAGGAGTTGGTTGCCAAGTGCCGCCTGATCGCCGAAGAGACCGGCGCACGCATCACCCTGACCGAAGATGTGAAAGAGGGTGTGCTGGGTGCTGACTTCCTCTACACCGACGTCTGGGTATCCATGGGTGAAGCGAAAGAAGCATGGGATCAGCGCGTCAAACTGATGACTCCGTATCAGGTCAACATGGATGTCATCAACGCCACCAAGAACCCGGATGTGAAATTCATGCACTGCCTGCCGGCGTTCCACAACGACGAGACCACCATGGGCAAGGAAGTGGCTGACAAATATGGCATGAAAGGCCTGGAAGTGACCGAGGACGTGTTCGAATCCGAGCACAGCATCGTGTTCGACGAGGCCGAAAACCGGATGCACACCATCAAGGCAGTGATGGTTGCTACGCTGGGCGACTAAGGTCGCAGTAGTGGTGCCGGGGGGCGACCCCCGGCTTTTCGACCATGTGACAGCGGCATAATACCTCTAACCCTACAACCCGCAGCCTGCATGGATACCACACCCACAGAAGGAAGCTGGACCATGACCAAATTCAAGTTCCCGTCAGCCTACACGATACTGTTTGTGCTGATCGCCCTGGTGGCCGCCCTGAGCTGGATAGTGCCGGCCGGCAAATATGAGATGACCATGAACGAAGCCCTCGGCAAAGAAGTGCCGGTGGCGGGTACCTACAAACTGGTGGAGGGGAATCCCCAGGGGATCGTCGACGTGCTGCTGGCACCTATCGATGGCCTCTACAACCATGACACCTATGAGGCAGGCGCCATCGACGTCTCCCTCTTTATCCTGATCATCGGTGGTTTTCTTGGCATTGTGACCAAGACAGGTGCCATCGATGCCGGTATTGAACGTGTGACCGACCGCCTGCGCGGCCGGGAAGAGTGGATGATCCCGATCCTGATGGCGCTGTTCGCCGCAGGGGGCACCATCTACGGGATGGCCGAAGAGTCGCTGCCGTTCTACACCCTGCTGGTGCCGGTGATGATGGCCGCCCGCTTCGACCCAGTGGTGGCAGCGGCAACCGTATTGCTGGGCGCCGGTATCGGTACTCTGGGTTCCACCATCAACCCGTTTGCGACTGTTATTGCCGCCAACGCCGCCGGTATCTCCTTCACCGACGGTATCTGGTTGCGCGTTGCCATGCTGGTCGCCGGTTGGCTGCTCTGTGTTGCCTACGTCATGCGTTACGCCAAGATGGTGCGCAGCGATCCGAGCAAATCTCTGGTGGCTGACAAGTGGGAAGAGAACCGTGCCCACTTCCTCGGCAACAAGAGCGACCAGATGCTGGAGTTCACCCTGACCCGTAAAATCGTGCTGGGTATCTTCGTCGCCGCCTTTGCCGTGATGATCTATGGTGTGGCCGTGCTGGGCTGGTGGATGGCGCAGATCTCCGGCGTGTTCCTGGCTGCCGCCATCATAGTCGGTGTCATCTCCCGCATGAGCGAAGAGGAGCTGACCTCCAACTTTATCGACGGTGCCCGCGACCTGCTGGGTGTGGCGCTGATCATCGGTATCGCCCGCGGTATCGTGGTGGTAATGGATAACGGCATGATCACTCACACCATTTTGCACAGTGCAGAAGGGATAGTGACTGGCCTCTCCACCATCGTCTTTATCAACGTTATGTTCGTGCTGGAAGTGGTGCTCTCCTTCCTGGTGCCGTCCTCCTCCGGTCTGGCCGTACTGACCATGCCGATCATGGCGCCGCTGGCCGACTTTGCCAACGTGGGTCGCGATCTGGTGGTGACTGCTTACCAGTCTGCCTCCGGTCTGGTGAATCTGGTGACCCCGACCTCCGCCGTGGTCATGGGCGGCCTGGCTATTGCCAAGGTGCCTTATGTGCGCTGGCTGAAGTGGGTGGCTCCGCTGCTCGGTATCCTGACCGTGCTGATCGTGGTCTGCCTGAGCCTGGGTGCCGTGCTCTCCTGAGGATGACAAGCAAGATGAAACGGGAGCCTGCGGGCTCCCGTTTTTTATGAGCGCAAGAAGTGATGGACACAAAGTCGCAGGCAACAAAAAGGCGACCCGCGGGTCGCCTCAGTGCATTTGGGGGAGAGAGCTTAGCGGGCCTGCGCCAGGGTGCGCACCACGGCGGCATGGGCCTGACGGGTGCGGCTGATATGGCGCGGCGCGACCAGCACCACGTCATTGCCCGCGACGGCGCCCATGATCTCGGGATTGGCGTTGCGATCCAGCAGGCGGGCCACCACGGTGGCGGCTCCCGGGGTGGTGTGGATCAGCACCATCTGCTGGTTGTGTACCACTTCGCGCACCATGTCGTGGATCGAGCGGGTACTGCCGGCGGGTTCCAGCTGCTCATCGACCAGGGTGTAGACCTTCTTGCCGTTGGCATTCTGCGCCTTGGCGACGCCGAGGCGGCGCAACAGACGGGAGATGGTGGACTGGCTGATGTCGGCAAAGCCGCGCTCCGACAGCTCGCGACGGATCTCTTCCTGGGTGCTGTAGCAGTGCTGACCGATGATCTGGCGACAGGCATCCAGCTGGGCCAGATCGGGCTCTTGGGCAACGGGACGACTGAGGGTTTTGACCACGGCGAATTCCTTTGATGATGACCGGAGGTAAACGCGCGATATCTGCCATAGCAGTCAGTTATCAGGTAAAAACACTGATAATCCATCTATATGCAGGGAATGAGCGGGCATTACCATCTTGCGATGGCAAATTATAGCTGACTGGAAATTCGGTGATGTGACAGGGTTCAAAAATGGGCCCCGCGGGGCCCAATCAGATATCAGTAACGCTCGCTGACGATGTCCTGAGTGAAGGACTTCTCGCAATATTTGCACTTCATCCGCACCACGCCTTTCACTTCGCGCACCCGGAAGTAGCTGTCCACCGGCTCGTTGTGGGAGATGCAGTTGGAGTTGGGGCAGTGGAACACCCCGGCGATGAACTCCGGCAGCTCCAGCTGGTGCTTCTTCACCACATTGAAGTCTTCGATGATGTTGACGGTCGCTTTAGGGGCGAACAGCGCAAGCTGGTTGGCTTGTTGCTCGGTCAGGCGGGTGTTCTCAATCTTGATGAGATCCTTCTTGCCCAGTGCGCCGGATTTCAGGTTGAAGCCGACGGTGATCCGCTCCTGGGTTTCGACCAGCTGGAACAGCTTGAGGATCTTGATGCCCTGGCCAGCGGGGATGTGATCGATGACGGAGCCGTGACGGATGGCTTCGACTTGCAGTTGGTTCTTGTCAGACATGATATTCCCCTAAGCTCAGACAGTTTCGTTCAGTACCAGTGCCAGCAGCGCCTGGCGTGCATAGACCCCGTTCTCCGCCTGCTGGAAGTAGCAAGCGTGGGGAGTCTTGTCGACCGCCACATCGATCTCGTCGACGCGGGGCAGGGGATGCAGGATCTTCATGGTGGGCTTGGCCCCTTCCAGGGTTGCCAGCTCCAGAATGAACTTGGCGGCCATGTGCTTGTATTCGGTCTCGTCGAAGCGCTCTTTCTGGACGCGGGTCATGTAGAGGATGTCCAGCTCCGGCATCACCTCTTCCATGGTCTGGTGGACGCTGAACTGGATACCCTTCTCTTCCAGCTCTTCGCAGATGTAGTCCGGCATCGCCAGCGCTTCCGGGGAGATGAAGAAGAAGCGGCAGTTGAACAGGCTGAGGGCCTGGGCCAGCGAGTGCACGGTGCGGCCATATTTCAGGTCACCGACGAAGGCGACGTTGAGGTTGTCCAGACGACCCTGGGTCTCATGGATGGTGAACAGGTCGAGCAGGGTCTGGCTCGGATGCTGGTTGGAGCCGTCGCCGCCGTTGATGACCGGCACGCGGGAGAATTCGGAGGCTAGACGGGCCGCACCCTCTTTCGGGTGGCGCATCACCACCGCATCCGAGTAGGAGCCGATGATCTTGATGGAGTCAGCCAGCGTCTCGCCCTTCTTGGCGCTGGTGTTGCCACCGTCGGCGAAGCCGATGATGTTGCCGCCAAGGCGCTGTACCGCGGTCTCGAAGGAGAGGCGGGTGCGGGTGGAGGCTTCGAAGAAGCAGCTGGCAACCAGCTTGTCTTTCAACAGGCTGGTGTCAGGTTCAGCCTTCAACCGTTGTGCGGTTGAGACTACCAGTTCCATTTCTGACCGGGTCAGGTCCGAAATGGAGATGACATGTTTCTTATAGAGTGGATTGGTCATCGTCTGCATTCCCTTTGACATCATTGGAGGTTTTTCGGGCACAAAAAAAAGCCCCTGAAACAGGGGCTTTTTTTAAAAATAACTGGGGATCTTTGGGGTGGGAACCGGAAACAACGGGGCCGCTCTGGTGCGCACCACCCGTCTGCAAGGCTGTTTTCTGAATCAAAAACTGCATCGTTTCGTCCCGACCTTTTTCAAAACCGGACAGATTATAGGGCCGCTTTTTTAATTGTCAAAATTTTATTTACGATGCCAATTTCAGCATGAAAAACGTTTAAGTGACGGAAACATGACGACAAATCCACACCTTGTGCGTCTCTTGCAGCGATTCCCCATCGCGGGCCATGGCGCGCAAATAACCGAGTCTGTGGTGTCCTTCCAGCAGGCAGTAGGGGCGGGGTAGGGGATGACCGTTCGGGTAGCTGGCTCCCTCTTCCGGCACCAGCACGATGACAGGTTCGGGCCAGGTGCCGTCGTTTAGCATCTTCTCGCCGAGCCAGGAGCGGCGGACATAGCGGTTGCTGCGCAGCATCTCGCCCCAGCGCTCGATCACCTCCATATGGCGGGAGTCTATCTGCTCGATAATCTGCGCGGTGGGCCAGCTTTCGCATGCGAACTGGTGGCTGGCGAGATCGATAAAGCTCCAGTTGGACTCAAAACCGCGCCAATGACGGTAAATCCACTGGGAAAGCACATTTTCGGGGATGAAGGGCACCAGCGGGGCGACCCGGGCCAGGTAGTCGGGCAGGGACTCTGTTTTGCGTTCGTCCCTGAAGTTGAGGGGCGCAAGTTGTTGGAGCAGTCGGTAATTGAGCATAAGTGGCCTCCCGGTACCTGATTTCACCCTACCCCCATTTATGCCCCATTCCTACCCCGCTGAGTCTGGAAATACAGCAAGTTACCCCTCGTTGCTGCACAAATCGGCGCGACTTGTTCGGGATTTGTGCAATCGCATTAAAAGTGTGAAAAAAGCCTTTACCTTTGAAACCCGCTTTGTATACTACGCCTCGTTTGTTGCAGGGGCGTAGTTCCAATTGGTAGAACAGCGGTCTCCAAAACCGATGGTTGCGGGTTCGAGTCCTGCCGCCCCTGCCATTTTCAGAAAGGCCAGCTCATTGAGCTGGCCTTTCGCATTTCCGGCGTTCGCCAATTTATCCCTCTCTCCTTTCTCTTCTCCTTCTTGCCGCTAGCTCTCGGTGACTGTGGCCACATTGATCTCTATGTCTGCCGCAAGAGCGTTCAATGTGCAGCAACCCGCTGTTTCAGGACGGTGACCAGCCGCTGGTGGCGGGCGGGGAGCGGCCACTCGGCGCGGTAGATCAGCCAGAGGGTGTCGATCACCTCAATACTGCTCTGGATCACCCGGATTTTCTCCTGTTGGGCAAAGGCGGTGACGGCGAAGCGGGGCAGCACGGTAAAGCCGAGGCCGCGGGCGACCGGCTCCAGGATCAGGCCGATCTGGTTGGTAAAGCCGCGCTGCGGGATCTCGTCAACGCGCTGGCCGGGGTAGCGTCGTCCCAACAGGCGTTGTGCCATGCTGCGGCCATCCGGGTGGTCGATAAAGCCGAGCTGACAGAGGTACTGCCAGCTCGGCTCCTTGCCATCGTTGGGCACCACCAGACAGAGGGGTTCGCGGGCGAAGGGCTCGGCGGCGATGCTGAGGTGTTCAGGCGGCTGATCCACCAGTCCCAGATCGCTGCGCCCCGCCAGTACCGCCTGCACTATGTCGGGGGTGGGGGCAAAGCGGTGCTGGATGGTGAGTCCGGGGTGCTCTTGTTGCTGGTCGAGCAGCAGGGGATAGAGCAGCAGACCAATGCTACCCGGGGTGGACAGGGTGATGGCGCCGTGGTGAGGGTCGTCGTCCGAGAGGCGTGCCCGCAGCTGTTCGGCGGCCTGCTCCTGCTGGCGGGCGAAGTCGAGCAGCACCAGCCCGCGCGGGGTGAGCTCCAGCAGACGAGGCTTGCGCAGCAGCAGGGGGCCAAATTCGGCCTCGAGGCGCGAGATATGCTGACTGACGGCGGCCTGAGTGAGATCCAGCCGATCGGCGGCACGGGTAAAACTGCCGGTTTCATGCACCACCACCAGGGTGTGGAGCCAGAGTGGATTAACCATAAATTTAATTTATGCCTTCCATTAGTTTGACCTTATTTTTCATTATGGCTCTCCTTCCTATCATGTCACCTGTTTCCCACACACAATTTCAAGGTGACTTATGACTTACCCACGCAACTTCTCCCACATCGGCATCACGGTGACTGACCTCGACAAAGCGGTCGAGTTCTATACCAAGGTGATGGGCTGGTATCTCATCATGCCGGCGACCACCATCACCGAGGATGACTCCGCCATCGGCGTGATGTGCAACGACGTGTTTGGCCCGGGTTGGGGCTCCTTCCGCATCGCCCACCTCTCCACCGGCGACAAGATCGGCATCGAGCTGTTCGAGTTTCCCAACAGCGAGCGCCGTGAGAACAACTTCGAATTCTGGAAGACCGGAGTGTTCCACTTCAGCGTGCAGGATCCGGATGTCGAGGGGCTGGCGGCGCGCATCGTCGCGGCGGGCGGCAAGCAGCGGATGCCGGTGCGCGAGTACTACCCGGGCGAGAAGCCCTACCGCATGGTCTACATGGAAGATCCCTTCGGCAATATCGTCGAGATCTACAGCCACAGCTATGAGCTGACCTACTCCGCCGGTGCATATCAGGGGTAAGTAACAGGCCGCCTTAGGGCGGCCTGCTGCTTTGTTGTTACAAGAGTCAGTAGCATGGAATAGCGATCTGGTTCACACGAATAGCGCGTTCTGTTGTTGATAGATGGGAAAATATACAGATTCACTAAAGTCTGTTCATATTGCGGCCGATAGCCTTTGATACATCAGGGTTTTCCCTGCCTGACACAACAACAAGGATTCGTCGTCATGACCCTCTCTCTGCGCGGCAAGCTGCTGGCCACCAGTCTTGGCGTAGTGCTGCTGATGGCATCACTGCTCGGCATCGTTGCCTTTCACACCCTAAAATCCCGCACCATGAGCGCCATCCAGAGCGAGGCGGTCAACTATGGCCACGCCTACTCGGTCGCCATCGGCGAATGGATGACGGATCGCAAGAACACCGTCCATGCGCTGGTCAACCTGATCAGCGATAACCCCCAAGCCGAGCTGGTGCCGCACCTGAAGCAGGCCTACACCTCCGGCGGCTTCGGCCTCACCTATTTTGGCTCCGCGCAGGGGGTGATGACCCGGCAGGATCCCTCCCTCAACACCGGCAACTATGACCCGCGCGAGCGCCCCTGGTATCAGGATGCGGTGAAGGCGGGGCAGCTGATCGTCACTGCCCCCTATGTCAGCGTCACCATGCAGAAGCTGGTGGTTACTCTCTCCGAGCCGGTGCGCCATCAGGGCGAGCTGGTCGGCGCCGTGGGGGCCAACCTGGCGCTCGACAAGCTGATCGATGAAGTACTGGCGATGAAGGTGCAGGGTGAGGGCTACGCCATGCTGCTCGACAGCAGCGGCCTCATCGTCGGCCATCCGCAGAAGGATTTGGCGCTCAAGCCCATCGCCGAGCTGGCGCCGGGACTCTCTGCCGCCACCTTCCAGCAGTGGGGCCGCGAAAACAGCGAGCTGCACGCCGCCACCCTCGACGGGCGGGATGTGCTGCTGGCGGTACAACCGGTACCGGGCACCGACTGGCTGCTGGCCATGGTGATGTATCGCGATGTGCTGGAAGCGCCGCTCAGCAGCCTGCTGTGGGAGCTGGTGGGGCTGACCCTGGTGCTGATGCTGGTGTTCAGCGCCCTGCTCACCGCTACCTTCAAATACCTGTTCGCCGATCTAGGCCGGGTCGCGCACGCCCTGCACGACATTGCCCACGGCGAGGGGGATCTCACCGTTCACATCAACACCCACAGCAAGGATGAGGTGGGCCAGCTGGCCCAGAACTTCAACCAGTTCGTGGCGCGGCTGCATGGCATCGTCAGTCGGTTGCGGGATGTGACCATCGAGCTGGCGGCACAGTCCCGTGCCCAGGCGGCCGGGGCGCAGGCTCGCAGTCAGCGGGTACGCCAGCAGCAGGACGAGATCGTGATGGTGGCGACCGCGGTGACCGAGATGGCTTCCGCTACCCAGGAGATCGCCGGCAACGCCGAGTTTGCCGCCACCACCGCCACCGATGCGGTTGCACTGGCGGTCGCCGGTCAATCCCAGGTTGGCCAGAGTCAGCGCAGCATTACCGGTCTGGCGGACGAAGTGGCCGATGCCAGCCAGATCATCAATGAGCTCGACAGCCATGCCCAGAAGATCAGCGGCATTCTGGCGACCATCAGCGGCATCGCCGAGCAGACCAACCTGCTGGCGCTCAACGCCGCCATCGAGGCGGCCCGGGCCGGTGAGCAGGGACGCGGTTTTGCGGTAGTCGCGGACGAGGTGCGGGTGCTGTCGCGCCGTACCCACGACTCCACCGACGAGATCCAGCAGATGATCGAGACCCTGCAGCAGACCACTCGTCGCGCCGTGGGCGGCATGGAGACCAGCCGTCAGTTGGCGGGTACCAGCGTCGAGGATGCGGAAGCGGCCAACCAGAGCCTTGCCCGGATCAACGAGGCGATCGGCTCCATCAGCGACATGGCGACCCAGATCGCCGCAGCGGCCGAGGAGCAGACTTCGGTGACCGGCGAGATCAGCCGCAATACCGAGAATATCCGCCACGTCTCGCAAGAGCTGGCCGAGCAGGCGGGCGACGAGGCGGCGCAGGCGGCCGAACTCAAGTCGCTGACCGAGCGGCTGGAGCAGGAGATCGGGCGCTTCCGGCTCTGATCCTCAGGCCATCTTCCATGAAAAAGGGCAGCCCGCGGGCTGCCCTTTGTTATTGTCGCTGACCGTCAGGCGGCGCTCTCCAGTTGCGCCAGATGGAAAGCGCGCCAGTTGCCGTCGGGCAGGTAGTGCTTGCCCTGTTGCCACTTGGGATCGTGCTGCACTACGTAGCGGTAGTGGTAGGCCTGCTGTTGGCCGACATAACGCCCCTGCGCCGGGTCGAAGATCTCCACCTCGATGAGCTGGCGCAGATATTCGCTCTGGGGATCATCCTCGCCGTGGAAGTTCTCCATCTCGTCGAGCGCCGCGATGGCGGCAGGGAAGTCGTCCAGCACAAACAGCTCGCCATAGACCCAGTCATCCCCCTGCAGCAGGGCGGGGTAGCCCTTGTGCTGCAGGTGATAGAGAGCGCCGCGCACCCGGGCGCGCCGGGGCGTCTGGCTCACGTGGTGAGCCAGATAGCGGCGGTAGTTGAACAGCCCGTCCATCAGGCTGCCGTAGACGAACAGCGGGCGTGGCTGGCAAAGGCTCATGAGATCTCGCCGCCCACGACCTTGATATCGCCATCCTGCTGCAGCACCACCGCCTCGATGGCCAGCGCCAGCGCGCGGGTAATCTCGCTCATGGCGAGGCAGGGCTGGTTCACCTTGTCCGCTACCTGCTCGGTGATGTAGGGAACGTGGATAAAGCCACCGCGCACCGCCGGGAACTCTTTCTCAATCAGGTAGTGCAGCTGGTACATGATGTGGTTGCAGACGAAGGTGCCGGCGGTGTTGGAAACCGCCGCCGGAATGCCGTTCTCCTTGATGCGCTGCACCATCCCCTTGAGGGGCAGACGGGAGAAGTAGGCCGGTGCGCCATCGGCCTGAATCACTTCGTCGATGGGCTGCTGCTGCTCGTTGTCGGGGATACGGGCATCGTCGATGTTGATGGCGATGCGCTCCGGGGTAATGGCGAAGCGACCGCCCGCCTGTCCGACGTTGATCACCACGTCGGGCTGGTGCTGACGCATCAGCTCCGCCAGCAGGGTGGCTGACTTGCCAAAGACGGTGGGGAGCTGCGCCTTGATCACGGTGGCGTCCAGAATGGTCTCTGGCAGGCGTTTGACCGCCTCCCATGCCGGGTTGATGGGCTCGCCGCCGAAGGGGTCAAAACCGGTAATCAGTACTTTCATCATCTTCTCCCGAATGGTCAGAATGCCCAGAAATACATGAGGGCGATATGGATCAGCACCAGCGTCAGCGCCATCGGTACCTGCACCTTGATCACCTTGTTGAGATCCTTCATCTCCAGCAGGGCGGCGGGCAGGGCGTTGAAGTTGGCGGCCATGGGGGTCATCAGGGTGCCGCAGAAGCCGGCGGTCATCGCCAGCGCACCGGCCACCACCGGGTCACCGCCCTGGGCGATGACGAAGGGGATGCCGATGCCGGCGGTGATGACCGTGAAGGCGGCATAGGCGTTGCCCATGATCATGGTGAAGACCATCATGCCGAGGCAGTAGGCCACCACCCCGACGAAGGGGCTGCCGACCGGCACTACGGTGGAGATGCCGTGGGAGATGACATCGCCGACGCCGGACTTGTTGAAGATCACCCCGAGCGCGGCCAGCAGTTGCGGCAGAATGCCGGTAATGCCGACCTGCTGGATCATCCGGTCGGAGTCACCCACTACGGTAGAGGGGGTGGCACGAGTCAGCAGTACCGTGATGACGAAGGCGATGACCGCCGCCAGACCGATACCGACCTGACCGCCAAGGGGGGTGAACTGGGCGATCACCACCGCCAGCACGGCCAGCAGGATGCAGGGGAGGAAGATCCGGTTGCCGATGCGGCTGGCGTGGCGCTGGGACTCCTCCTCGCTCGCCTGCTCCAGCTTGCCGATCTTCACCTGCTTGAGCAGGGTGATGACCCCCATGGCGAGGATCAGCACGCCATTGATGACATTGGGGATATAGCTGCCGAAGGCAAACAGTACACCCAGAATGGTCCAGAACAGGGCGGTACCGATTTTGGCCGGGTGGCTGGGGTCACGCAGGACGCGCCAGGCGCTGCTGAACAGGATGACGCCGATCAGCACATAAAAGAATTCGAGCATGTTGGGGATGAGGGTCGCCATTATTGTTGCCCCTCCTTGTCGCTGCTCACGGTATATGTCTTGGCCATCTGACGGTCAAACCACATATTGGAAATAGCCACCATCAGCAGGGCGATAATGGCGATCGGCATGGATGCCTTGGCAATATCGACGGCAGAGACGCTATATCCAAGAGATTCAAATGTGCCGACGATCAGCAATACCCCGGCTGAGGCGACGAAGGTATTCTGGGCAAAGAAGTTGCCGTAGTTTTCGGTGGCGGAAACCCGCGCCTTGATATATTCCTCGTCCTCTTCGCTTAATTTGCCGTGCACCTTGGTGGCGGCTGCCTGAGTCATGGGGTTGACCAGCGGACGAATAAATTGGGTGTGACCCTGAACCCGCACCGAGAAGAGACCGGCCAGTTCGCGGATAAACATATAGAGGGTCATGAACTTGCCCGGGGTGAGCTTCTTGATCCGTTCGATCAGGGTGACCGCCTGCTGTTTGAGGCCGTAGCGTTCACAGATGCCGATCATCGGCAGGGTCAGCAGAAACAGTGTCACCATGCGGTTGGAGACGAAGGCTTCCCCCAGCAGGGAGAGGCAATCGGTCATGGAGAGACCGGAGACCAGCGCCGTGGTGACGGCGGCCACCAGTACGACGGCCAGAGTGTCGAGTTTGAAATAAAATCCCAATAAAATAATAAGAATTCCGCTTAATTTAATAAATTCCAATTAATCACCTCGTTAAAGTGAATATTTATATGCATTTTGGGGTGGCCGAGCTGTTTATCATCTGGTTACTGCGATGGCAACAAAAAATCCCCAAAAAGGGATTCGATTGGTTTTCTATTGGGGGTTTTTGCCGGTTTATTGTTCGCTGGTAAATGGTGAGTCCTGCACCGTCCAGGCTATTTTTTGCCCCCTAATCAGTCATTCAGATTATTTTGGGGTGCCTGGCGACAATATTGGGCTGACAATATGATCGCTATTCTCTTCCGTTGGTGGGTGATGGGGATTGTTGCGCAATGTCTATCTGGCAACCGTCAGCGAATGGCTGGGTATGACTGTGGTTGTGCGGAGCTGGGGTGAGGAAAGTGAAAGGGAGAGGCGAAGAGAACCGGTGGCGACGGCATCGCCACCGGTGCTGTCTCAGGGGATCTGCTTGACCCAAATCAGCTGATCGGTGGCAAAGCCCAGCGACTTCGCTTTGGCGACCAGCGCATCCACTTTCGCCTTGGGCGGGTTGGGTGAGCGGGAGAGGATCCAGAGGTAGTCGTGGTTGTAGCTGGTCACCAGCGAGAGCTGGTAATCGGGGTCGAGGTCGATTACGTTGTAGCCGCCGTAGAAGGGGCCGAAGAAGCTCACCTTGAGCCGCGCCTCGTCAGGGTTGCCGACGAAGTAGGCCTTGCCCTCCGCCTCACGCCAGCTGCCATCGCTCTGCTTGCCGCGGTTGAGCACCTTGACGCCGCCGTCATCGCGCAGGCTGTAGGTGGCGCTCACCTGCTCCAGCCCCCGTTCGAAGCTGTGGTCGAGGCGGGCGATTTCGTACCAGGTGCCAAGATAACGATCGAGCTGGAAGCCGGTAACGGGGCGGATGCCATCGGCAATCCCGGTACAGGCCGTCAGCAGCAAAGCGGTGAACAGGCAAAGCAGTGAACGCATAAGTAATCCCTCTCTTGTTATCCCTCGATGATGCGCAGCTGGCCATCCCGAAAGCGGGAGGCCTGATCCGTCGGCGTGCTGCCGAAGAAGCGCTTGTACTCCCGACTGAACTGGGAGTTGCTCTCGTAACCGACTCTGGCCGCCGCGGTGCCCGCCTTGATGCCGTCGTGCAACATCATCATCCGCGCCTTGTGCAGGCGAAACGACTTGATGTACTGCAGCGGCGAGGTAGCGGTGACCGCCTTGAAGTGGTGGTGAAAGGCGGAGACGCTCATGTTCACCTCCCGCGCCAGCTCCTCCATGGTGAGGTTGTCGGCATAACGGGACTCTATCATACGCAGCACCCGGGCGATCTGGCCCACATGGTTGTGGCGATTGGCGAGCGCCTGCAGCGCCGGGCCGCCCCCCTCGGTGAGGGCGTGGAACAGCATCTCCCGCACCGTCTGCGGCCCCAGCACCCTGGCGTGCAGCGGGTTGTCCATCAGCTCGATCAGTCGCTCGGCGGCGCAGAACATGGTTTCCGACAGGGGGACCGAGTGGACGCCGCTCTTTTGCGGCGCGGGGGCGGGCAGGGCATCGCCCAGCTCCAGCAACAGCTCCTGCAGGATGACCAGATCGATCTCGATGGAGAAACCGATCAGGGGCTGCTCGGGGGAGGCGAAACACTCGCACTCGCAGGGCAGCGGCAGGGTCATCAGCAGGTAGTGGTTGGGGTCGTAGCGAAATACCTGATCCGCCAGATAACCCACCTTGTGTCCCTGCAGGATAACGATCATCCGCGGTTGGTAGAGCACCGGGGTGCGGCCATGGTGCTCGGTGGTATAGATGAGGTTGACCTGTTTCACCGGTGATGGGGTGATGCCGGGGGCGGTGACGTGGCGGGTCAATCTGGTTGCGAGGTCGCTGTAACGGTTTTGCATGGGCGCTCTTTGATTCGACAGTTCCGGTTTTCGCTGCTTTGTAGAAATAGGCAAGAATAAAGCAGGATGTTGTCTTGATGGTAGGGTGGTTCTGGAGAAAAATGCAATCACGATTTCGCGGCCAGGCCGCCCTGACTATCAGAAGAAGGCAATGTCGATGAACAACTTTACTCTCCATACCCCGACCAAAATCCTGTTCGGCCAAGGGCAGATCGCCCAGCTGCGCGAGCAGCTTCCGAGCGATGCCCGCGTCATGATCACCTACGGTGGCGGCAGCGTGGTACGCAGCGGCCTGCTGGAACAGATCCGCAACGAGCTGGCTGGCATGACTCTGTTTGAATTTGGCGGCATCGAGCCGAACCCGGCCTACGAGACCCTGATGGGCGCCGTGGAGCTGGCCCGTGCCGAGCGGGTCGACTTCCTGCTCGCCGTTGGCGGTGGCTCCGTGCTCGATGGCACCAAGTTTATCGCCGCTGCTGCGCACTACGATCTGGCCAAGGATCCCTGGCACATTCTCGAGACCGTCGGCAGCGAAGTGCGCTCCGCCATCCCGCTCGGTTCCGTGCTGACCCTGCCGGCGACCGGTTCCGAAATGAACATGGGCGCCGTCATCACTCGTCGCAGCAGTGGCGACAAGGTGCACTTCTTCTCGCCGTTCGTGATGCCGCGCTTCGCCGTGCTGGATCCGGTGCTCACCTACACCCTACCCGAGCGTCAGGTGGCGAACGGGGTGGTGGATGCTTTCGTCCACATCGTGGAGCAGTACCTCACCTATCCGGTCAATGCCAAGGTGCAGGATCGCTTCGCTGAAGGCTTGCTGCTGACCCTGATCGAAGAGGGCCCCAAGGCGCTGGCCGAGCCGCACAATTACGAGGTGCGCGCCAACATCATGTGGAGCGCCACCATGGCGCTGAACGGCCTGATCGGTGCCGGTGTGCCGCAGGATTGGGCCACCCATATGCTGGGTCACGAGCTGACTGCCCTGCACGGCCTCGACCACGCCCAGACTCTGGCGGTGGTGCTGCCTGCCCTGCTGCAGGCCAAGCGCAAACAGAAACATGCCAAGCTGCTGCAATACGCAGAGCGGGTGTGGGGCTTGAACAGCGGCAGCGAAGCGGAGCGCATCGACGATGCCATCGCCGCGACCCGCGACTTCTTCGAGCGGATGGGGGTCAAGACCCGACTGCGCGACTACGGTCTGAAAGATCTGGGTATCGACACCCTGATCGGCAAGCTGGGTGAGCACGGCATGACCCGTCTGGGCGAGCACGGCGACATCGATCTGGTGCAGAGCCAGCATATTTATGAAGCGGCCTGGTAAGGGCCGCCAATCGGTGCCAAACGGGCGAAACGATTGAATTGCCGGGGCCATCTCCCGCCATATGGCGGCTGAGCGGCCCCGCTTTTGTTGGGAAAATGTTACTTTTCGGCGTTTTGCTGCGTGAAGTGAGACGAAAGCGGATTTCGTAAGAACAAAAAACGCTAAGATAGAGGGCCGGTAAAACATTTTTTTTGACTGGTTGGATCACTTTTTTCAGCCGTTTTTACTGGTATAAGCCTCTAATTTGGTTTGTTTTTTTTAATCGTAGCCAGGGATGGGCTGAATTCTGTACGAGTGCCGTCGGGACTGCGGTTGTAATAAAACTCCAAAATTTGATACTAATCACCTTCGCGCCTGAAAAGCGGGGGCCTGACCATGACAGGAGGTTGAGGTAAAGCCTACTGATTTTCATAACAAAGAGCCCTGGACCTGCACTTTGGTCATGTCTTGTTTCGTCAGAAGTGAGACACTGGGCAGCGATTGTTTATTAACCATCAGGGAATAGTCATGCAGATTGGAATACCGAGAGAGAGTCTCGCCGGTGAGACCCGGGTCGCAGCGACCCCGGCTACCGTCGAGCAGCTGAAAAAGCTCGGCTTCGAGGTCGCCATCGAGACCGGCGCAGGCCTGTCGGCCAGCTTCGATGATGCCGCCTTCGAGGCTGCCGGTGCCAGCGTGGTGCCGAATGTCTGGCAAGCCGACCTTATCTTCAAGGTCAATGCGCCGACCGATGCCGAGATCGCACAAATTAAAGATGGCGCCACTCTGGTGAGCTTCATCTGGCCTGCCCAGAACCCTGAGCTGGTCAAGAAGCTGTCCGAGCGAAACATCAATGTGATGGCGATGGATATGGTGCCGCGGATCTCCCGTGCCCAGTCCCTCGATGCCCTCTCCTCCATGGCCAACATCGGTGGCTATCGTGCCGTGGTTGAAGCTGCGCACCAGTTCGGTCGCTTCTTCACCGGTCAAATCACTGCAGCCGGTAAAGTGCCGCCTGCCAAGGTACTGGTGATCGGTGCCGGTGTGGCCGGTCTGGCCGCCATTGGTACGGCCGGTTCCCTCGGTGCCATCGTGCGTGCGTTCGATACCCGTCTGGAAGTGGCCGAGCAGATCGAATCCATGGGGGGGGAATTCCTCAAGCTGGACTTCGGTGGCGAAGACGGTGCATCCAGCGATGGTTACGCCAAAGTCATGTCCGATGAGTTCATCAAGGCCGAGATGGAGCTGTTCGCCCAGCAGGCCAAAGAGGTGGATATCATCATCACCACCGCCCTGATCCCGGGCAAGCCGGCTCCGAAGCTGATCACCAAAGAGATGGTGGACAGCATGAAGCCGGGCTCCGTCATCGTGGACATGGCCGCTCAGGCTGGCGGTAACTGTGAATACACAGTGCCGGGTGAGCTGCATGTCACTGCCAACGGCGTCAAGGTGATTGGTTACACCGATCTGCCGGGTCGTCTGCCTGCCCAATCCTCCCAGCTCTACGGTACCAACCTGGTCAACCTGATGAAGCTGATGTGCAAGGAGAAGGACGGCAACGTTGCCATCGACTTCGAAGATGTGGTTCAGCGCAACATGACGGTGATCCAGGCCGGTGAAGTGACCTTCCCGCCGCCCGCCATCTCCGTCTCTGCTGCCCCGCAGAAACCGGCCGCCGCCAAACCGGCAGCCAAGAAGGAAGAGGCCAAGCCTTCCAACAAGAAGTTCGTGTTCGGTGCCCTCGGCATCGCCGCCTTCGGCTGGATCGCCTCCGTTGCCCCGGCAGCCTTCCTCTCCCACTTCACCGTATTCATCCTGGCCTGTGTGGTCGGTTACTACGTGGTGTGGAACGTCTCTCACGCTCTGCACACGCCGCTGATGTCGGTCACCAATGCCATCTCCGGCATTATCGTGGTCGGTGCCCTGCTGCAGATCGGGCAAGGGTCGACCCTGGTCACCGCGCTGGCGTTCATCGCCGTGCTGATTGCCAGTATCAACATCTTCGGCGGCTTCACCGTCACTCAGCGCATGCTGAAGATGTTCCGTAAGGATTAAGGGGGTTTAACGTGTCTCAAGGACTGGTAACAGCATCCTATATCGTTGCCGCCGTGCTCTTCATCCTCAGTCTCGCGGGACTGTCGAAGCAAGAAACGGCCAAGCATGGCAACCTGTTCGGTATCGCGGGTATGGCTATCGCCCTGCTCGCCACCGTATTCAACCCGGAGACCAGTGGCGTTCACTGGATCATCCTGGCCATGGTGATTGGCGGTGCCATCGGCGTGCGTCTGGCACTCAAGGTCGAGATGACCGAGATGCCCGAGCTGGTGGCCGTGCTGCACAGCTTCGTGGGTATGGCGGCAGTGCTGGTGGGCTTCAACAGCTTCATCGATCTGCACCCCTCTGCACCTGCTGAGGTGGTCGTCTCCGTCGGTTCCAACCTGGATGCCACTCTGGCAGCCGCTCGTGCGGCGTTCGAGCAGGCCAACAGCGTTGCTCAGGTCGAGCACCTGACCGGCGCTATGCTGAACATTCATCTGGTCGAGATCTTCTTGGGCGTCTTCATCGGTGCCGTAACCTTCACCGGTTCCGTGGTTGCCTTCGGCAAACTGCGTGGTCTCATCTCCTCCAAGCCGCTGATGCTGCCGCACCGCCACAAGCTGAACCTGCTGGCCGTGGTCGCCTCGTTGGCGCTGATGGTCTACTTCGTCAACGCGGGCGGCTCTACCTTCGCCCTGCTGGTGATGACCCTGATCGCCTTCGCCTTCGGCTGGCATCTGGTTGCCTCCATCGGTGGCGCAGACATGCCGGTCGTGGTCTCCATGCTGAACTCCTACTCCGGTTGGGCGGCAGCGGCGGCGGGCTTCATGCTCTCCAACGACCTGCTGATCGTCACCGGTGCCCTGGTGGGTTCCTCCGGTGCGATCCTCTCTTACATCATGTGCAAGGCGATGAACCGCTCCTTCATCTCCGTGATCGCCGGTGGCTTCGGCTCCGACGGCGTAGCCTCTACGGCTGATCAGGAGATGGGCGAATACCGCGAAACCAGCGCCGAGGAAGTGGCTGACCTGCTGAAGAACTCCAGCTCCGTCATCATCACCCCGGGCTACGGCATGGCGGTGGCGCAGGCCCAGTATCCGGTGGCTGAAATCACCCAGAAGCTGCGTGATCGTGGCGTCAAGGTGCGCTTCGGTATCCACCCGGTTGCCGGTCGTCTGCCTGGCCACATGAACGTGCTGCTGGCGGAAGCGAAGGTCCCGTATGACATCGTGCTGGAAATGGACGAGATCAACGACGACTTCGCCGATACCGATACCGTGCTGGTGATCGGTGCCAACGACACCGTCAACCCGGCTGCGATGGAAGATCCGGGCAGCCCGATCGCCGGTATGCCGGTGCTGGAAGTGTGGAAAGCGCAGAACGTCATCGGCTTCAAGCGTTCCATGAACACTGGCTACGCCGGTGTCCAGAACCCGCTGTTCTTCAAGGAAAATACCCAGATGCTGTTTGGCGATGCCAAGGCCAGCGTCGAGGCAATCCTGAAAGCACTGTAAGTGCCATTCAGAGAGTGAATAGCAAGGAGGCTTCGGCCTCCTTTTTTATTGCTCATCCCTTGTATATCCTCAATCCATACGGACCATGAGGGATCTCCATGATGTGGTGTCAGGGTTGGCGAAGGATCGGGTTGTACGGCTGGCTGCTGGCATCTCTTCTCGTCGGTGGCATGGCTATGGCTCATGACAAGCCGACCCTGACCATATTGACAGAACTGTGGCCCCCCTATGTGATGCACAGCGACAAGGGGGAGCTGGTGGGCGCAGATCTCGAGCTGGCTCGCACCGTGCTGCAGCAGCTCGGCTATCGCACCGAGGTGAAGGTGCTGCCATGGAAGCGGGTGTTGCAACAGGCCCGCCTCGGGCAGGGGGATGCGGTACTCGACGTCTTCTATAACAAGGATCGCCAAGAGTGGCTCCACTATCCCGAAGAGCCGCTCTCTCGTAGTGGCGAAGTGCTCTTCTATCCGGTGGATCGTCCGGTGAAATTCGAGCAATTATCCGACCTCAAGGGGTTGCGGATCGGCATTCAGGCCGACTATGCCTACAGCCCCGATTTTCTGGCCGATGAAGGGGTGATCAGGGTCGCCATGACGGGCGATGGCAAGATGGTCAAGCAGTTGCATCTGATGATGGCCGGCCGACTGGATGGTGTCGTGCTCAATGAACAAGTTGGTCGTTATCTGCTGCGTACCCAGGGGCTGCAGGATCAGGTGGTCAATGGTCGCCGCCTGCTGACCGACGATAACCGCAACTTTCTCGGATTTACCCACAAGCCCGGCCATGACCAGTTGGCGAGGCGCTTCTCGGCCGCCTTGAAACAGTTCAAGCAGACCCCGGCCTACCAGCAGCTGCTGGCCCGCTATCATCTCTAGGTGACTCCATCGTCTGTGCGTTGCATCACAAATTGTCGCGCTTTGTTAAAAGACGGGCATAATGGCGCTAAAAAAGCGATGTTGCGCAACTTAATTTGATTTTATTGATATTAGAATCAAATTAAGTTGATTTGCATGGGGCAGTCATCAGACGGCCACCTCTCTCGCGACGCCTTGGCGACGCGCTCCTGCTTGATGTTGATCCCGTGTCACCCTTTTTTGCCATGCTGTTGCCTGTGGCGATGACAGGCATTGCGCCACCAAGATGAGAATGCACAGATGAAACCACAATGGACCGACTTTATTACCCTGCTCAAGCGTGAAGTGGTGCCGGCCCTGGGCTGTACCGAGCCGATGTCGGTGGCGCTGGCAGCGGCCAACTGCCGCAAGCTGCTGGGGGAGACCCCGACCCGCATCAGCGTCTGGGTCAGTGGCAATCTGTTCAAGAACGGCATGGGCGTCGGGGTGCCGGGCACCGGCATGATCGGTCTGCCGGTGGCCGCTGCGGTCGGCATCACAGGGGGCAACCCCGATGCCGGGCTGGAGGTGCTCAAGACCCTTACACCAGAACAGGTGGAAGCGGCCAAGACGTTGCTGCCGGTCATCAAGGTGGATGTGAAGGATGTGCCGGACGTGCTCTACGCCGAGGTGCTGGCCGAAGTTGAAGGGCACAGTGCCCGGGTGGTGATCTGTACCGACCACACTCGCATCATCCTGATGGAGAAGGATGGCGAGGTTCTGATGGAGCAGGCCAGTGCCCCCGGCGTGCAGATCCAGCCAGCCAAATCCGCCAAACCGGCCATGACCCTGCGGGAGATCGTCGATTTTGCATTGGAAGTGCCGCTGGCGGAGATCGACTTTATCCGCGAGGCCGCCACCATGAATCAGGCGCTGGCGGACGAAGGGTTGCAGGGTTACGGCCTGAAGATCGGCAAGATCCTCACCGAGCAGGTGGAGCGCAAGCTGCTCTCCGATGACCTGATGACCCTGGCGATGCGCCTCTCCTCCGCTGCCTCCGATGCGCGGATGGATGGCGCCATGCTGCCCGCCATGTCCAACTCCGGTTCCGGCAATCAGGGCATTGCCGCCACCATGCCGGTGGTCGCGGCTGCCCGCTTCCTCAAGGCGAGCGACGAGCAGCTGACCCGGGCACTGGTGATGAGCCATCTGGTGGCCATCTACATCAAGACCTATCAGAACAAGCTGTCGGCCCTCTGTGCCGCCAGTACCGCCGCCATGGGGGCCGGTGCCGCCATCACCTGGCTGCTGGGCGGCCAGTATCAGCAGATCAGCCACTGCATCAACAACATGATTGGCGATGTCTCCGGCATCATCTGTGACGGCGCCGGCAGCGCCTGCTCCATGAAGGTCTCTACCTCCACCTCGGCGGCGGTGAAATCCTCCCTGATGGCCATCAACAATCTGCATGTGCCCCAGAGCGAGGGGATCGTCTCCGACGATGTGGACCAGACCATCGCCAATCTGGGCCGCCTCTCCAAAGAGGGGATGCTGGATACCGACATCGAAATCATCAACATCATGCGAGCGAAACAGCAGAAGCAGTGAATCTGTGACAAGGGGGCGATAGACCCCCTTGTTCTTGTCACGACGGCGCAGACCGTCTGACACGGTTGCCAGGGCAAGCATGGCGCTTGCTCTTGTTTCTCGGGCGCAAGCCCGCTTTTTGGGGAGTCATACCATGACATTTAGCGTTATCGGCAATCTGGCCATCGCCGCCATCTTGCTGTTCTTTCTCTACCGGTTACAGGAAAAACATGTGAGCTTCACCCGCCGGGTATTTGCCGGTCTGGGGCTCGGTATTCTGTTCGGCGCCGCGTTGCAACTGCTTTACGGTGCAGGTTCGCCCGTCATTGTTCAGACCATCGACTATCTGGATATCGTGGGTAGCGGCTATGTGAAGCTGCTGCAGATGATCATCATCCCGCTGATCATGGTCTCCATCATCAGCGCTATCTTGAAGCTCAATGGTGGCACTGCGCTGGGCAAGATCAGCGCCATGACCATAGGCGTGCTAATCTTCACCACCGCCATCGCCGCCGGGGCGGGCATCCTGATGTCCAACCTGTTTGGCCTGACTGCTGAAGGGCTCACCTCCGGTGCCGCCGAGAGCGCCCGGGGCGCCGCGCTGCAGACCACCCTCGGCAGCGTCGAGAGCATGTCTTTCGCCAAGATGATGCTGGAGTTCATTCCCGCCAACCCCTTCCTCGACATGACCGGGGCGCGCAAGACCTCCACCATCGCCGTGGTGATCTTCTCCATCTTCATTGGCCTCTCAGCTACCGGCATCGCCCGCAAGAAGGCGGAGATCTTCGCCAGCTTCAGCCACTTCGTGGCCGTGGCTCATGCCATCGTGATGCGAATGGTGACCCTGGTGCTGCGCCTGACCCCGTTTGGCGTACTGGCGCTGATGACCAAGGTGGTCTCCGGCTCCAACTATGCTGACATCCTCAACCTGCTCAGCTTTGTGATGGCCTCTTACGGCGCTATCGCCATCATGTTTGTCGTGCACCTGCTGCTGGTGAGCATGGTCGGCATCAACCCGCTGCGCTTCCTCAAGAAGATCACGCCGGTGCTGGCGTTTGCCTTCACCTCGCGCACCAGTGCGGGCTCCATCCCGATGAACGTGCAGACCCAGACCAAGTCGCTGGGTATTCCTGAGGGGATCGCCAACTTCGCCGCCTCCTTCGGTTCCACCATCGGCCAGAACGGCTGCGCCGGTATCTATCCGGCCATGCTGGCCGTGATGATTGCGCCGACCGTCGGGGTTAACCCGATGGATCCCGGCTTTATCATGACCCTGATCGCCATCATCACAGTCAGCTCCTTCGGGGTGGCCGGGATTGGCGGTGGCGCCACCTTTGCCGCGCTGATCGTGCTCTCCGCGCTGGACTTCCCGGTGGCGCTGGCCGGTCTGCTTATCTCCATCGAGCCGCTGATCGACATGGGCCGTACCGCGCTCAACGTTTCCGGCTCCATCACCGCAGGGACGGTCACCAGCCGCCTGATGGGCGAGACCGACATGCATGTGTTCAACAGCGATCACGAAGTGAGTCTGGACGGCGAAGAGTCCACCGTCTGATTTGCTGTCGGTTGATCTGCCCGTGGAAAGGGGTGACTCTTTCCCGTCATAGACCGCAGGGAGGGCATGCCCTCCCTGCGCCATCGAGAGGAAAAACTATGAGAATTCTGATCATCGGTGGCGAAGCCGCCGGTATGAGTGCGGCGGCCAAGGCACGCCGTCTGGCCATCGATGCCGAAATCGTGGTGTATGAGGCCTCCGAGGTGATCTCCTTTGGTGCCTGCGGCCTGCCTTACTTCGTCGGTGACGAGTTTCAGGAGCCCGGTTACATGGCCGAGTTCACCCCCGAGCAGTTCGCCGCCAAGGGGATCGAGGTCAAGATTGGCCATCGGGTGCTGAGCGTTGACGCAACTGCCCAGACCTTGGTGGTGGAGCATAACGGCGACACCTTCACCGATCGCTACGACCGGCTGATGATCGCCACCGGTGCCCGCGAAGTGATGCCCCCCATCCCCGGTTTGCAGCAGCAAGGGGTATTCGGTCTGCGCCGGATGGCCGATGGGTTGGCATTGAAGGCGGCGGTGCAAGACAAGAACAATCGCCGCGCCGTGGTGATCGGCTCCGGCTTTATCGGGCTGGAAGTGGTCGAGGCGCTGGTCCATCAGGGTAAAGAGGTGCGTCTCATCGAACTGGCGGATCGAGTCATCCCCGATGCGTTTGATGGCGAGATCACCCAGCACATCGAAACAGAACTGCGCGAGCAGGGGGTATCTCTCCATCTGGGTGAGCGAGTTGAAGCACTGCTGGGGGATGGTCGGGTGACCGGCGTGCGCACCAGCCAGGGCGAGTACGAGGCCGATATCGTGGTGGTCTGCACCGGGGTGAAGCCCAACACCGAGTTTCTGGCTAATACCGGCATCGAGCGGCTCGGCAATGGTGCCATCAAGGTGGACCGTCAGGGGCGCAGCTCGCTGGCCAACGTCTGGTCGGCCGGCGACTGTGCCAGCGTCTGGCACAGCGTAAAGCAGCAGCAGGTCTATGTACCGCTCGCCACCATCGCCAACAAGCTGGGGCGCATGGTGGGTGAGAACCTGGCCGGGGCCGAGCAGGAGTTCCCGGGTACCCTCGGTTCTGCGGCGCTCAAGGTGTTGGGGCTGGAGGCGGGCCGTACCGGCCTCTCCGAGCAGGAAGCCAGGGCGATGGGCATCGACTATCGCACCGTGGTGATCAAGGACAAGTGCCACACCAACTACTGCCCGGGTCAGTCAGACATTCACGTCAAGCTGGTCTATGAGGCGGGCAGCAAGCGGCTGCTGGGTGGCCAGATCCTCGGTCGCAAGGGGGCGGTCCACCGTATCGACGCGCTGGCGGTGGCCATCACCATGGGAGTGACCACCGAACAGCTCGGCATGCTGGACTTTGCCTATGCGCCGCCCTTCTCCCGCACCTGGGATGCCCTGAACGTGGCGGGCAACGTCGCGAAGTAACAGGCGCTGGTCAGGCGGAAAATGAGAAGAGGCGGCACAGGGGGCCGCCTCTTCTTTTTGTTTAAAGCTGCCTCAGGGATTGGCAGGGGGATCTTGCCGCTCCGGCTTGCCTGTCGCCGGTTTGCTGCCGACCAGCACGGCGCCGAAGAAGATAAGCGCAACACCTGCCGCCTTGCTTGCCACCAGCGGTTCGGCAAAGACCGGCATGCTCACCGCCAGCAGATAGACCAGCCCGTAACTGGTGCTGAGCAGTGGGTAGGCGATATTGAGCGGTGTGGAGTGCAGCGCGGCCAGCCAGCAGAGCAGCGATAGCCCGTAGCAGAGGATGCCGATGACGATGGTGAGGAGTGGCAGGGGGTGAGCCAGCATCACGGCGGGATCGGCCTGCCATGCAGGGAGGCTGATCGCTCCCCACTTCATGCAGAGCTGCGCCACCGTCACCAGCACTATGCTGCCTAACACGTAGAGATAGCCCTTCATCGCAGGCCTCCCAGCAGCAGGGCGCCGACGATGATGGTGGCAGCCCCCAGCCAGTTGTTGCTGCTCACCGGCTCGTGGAAAAAGAGGCGTGAGCCGAGCAGCACCAGCACCAGATTAATGCTGAGCATGGGGTAGGCCATGCTCAGCGGCAGTCGTTGCAACAGATAAATCCAGAGCAGCATGCCACTGCCAAGTGCTGCCACGCTGGCAACAAGCCAGGGGGAACGCAGCTTTTGCAGGTGGTTACAGGGGTTACGCTGCCAGCAGATAACGGCCTGCTTTTGCAGCATCTGGCCGCTGCTGGTCAGCAGGCACACCAGTAATAGCAGCACTATATCCATCAGCGTACTCCATGGTAGATGAGCAGGGTCAGCCGGTGGCTGACGAGGGTCTCGTCGGCAGGGGGCAGAGGGCCGGTCTCTCCGTCGTGATCGGTCTTCATCAGCAGGGCAACTTGCCCCTTCTCACGCGCTTGTGCCAACCATCTCGGGAACTCTGCACGGGCAACATAGCGGCCCTTGGCATCCGGATAGCCCAGGCCGTAAGCTAGCTCTCCTTTGTCGTCGAACAGCATGATCTCGCCGCGCCGGGTGCTCCGGGCGAGAGCGGATGCCAGTCCCGGATCGCTGGCCAGCAGAGTCTCTGAACCCTGCAGCACGGCCTGATTGGTCTTGATGAAACGCTCTGGCAGCTTTGAGTCGATCAGTGATTGCGGCAGCGCCCAGGGCAGGCCGATGGCCAGTATCATGGGGCAGAGCGCGCTCAGGACCCAGCGGCGACTGACCGCCTGCAACTGGATGAGTCCGAGCAGGGACCAGCCGATAAAGATGGCCATGGCCACCGACAGTGCCCCGTGATCCTCTTCACCGTAGATGGCTTGGTCGCGGGATAAAGCCAGCACGGTCAGCACTACCAGTCCGATGAGGCCGAACAGGCCGTTCAGCCAGGCGTTGAGTTTGAAGGCCCGCTCTTTACCTTCCTTGATTTTGTCCACGGCGCTGGTGGCCATCAGCATGGCCAGCGGGGCGAAACAGGGCAGGATATAGGTGAGCAGCTTGCCTTTGGCAATGCTGAAGAAGAGCAGCGGCAACACCACCCAGGCCAACAGATAGAGGGTTTCCGGGCTGTTCTTGCGCGCTTGCCATCCTTGCTTCAGTGCCCCCGGCAGCAGGCCGAGCCAGGGCAGGGTGCCGAGCAGCCCCATCGGCAGGTAGTACCAGAATGGCGCCTTGTGCTGCGCATCTTCCGAGGCGAAGCGCTGGATGTGCTCAATCCAGAAGAAGTAGTGCCAGTAGTCCGGCTCGCGCAGGTGTACGGCGATGGCCCAGGGGGCGACCAGCAGAGCCGCGCTAAGGATGGCCAGCGGCCCGAAACATACCAGCTCGCGCAGGCGGCGCTGATAGATGGCGTAGGGCATGATGGCTACCACGGGTACCGCTAGTGCGATAAAGCCTTTGGTGAGAAAGCCCATGCCACAGGCGAGGCCGAACAGCAGATAGCCTGCCACTCTGCGACCGGGCGGCCCTTCTTGCCGGATGAGGTAGAAGCTCACCATGGCGGCATTGAGCCAGAGGGTGACCATGGCATCCAGCACGCTGTAGGTGCCGATGCCGTAGACGATCAGGGTCGAGAGATAGATCAGGCTGGCGAACCACGCTTTACGCCGGCACTGCCACAGCTGCAGAGCGAACCAGAAGATCAGCAGGGCGCTCAGGCCGGTGGCTGCGGCCGAGGCGAAGCGGACCGCAAAGTTGCTCTCGCCAAACAGCAGCTGGCTGAGGCTGTTGAACCAGTAACCGGCGATGGGTTTCTCGAAGTAGCGCAGGCCAAGGAAGTGGGGCACCACCCAGTCACCCGTGGTGATCATCTCCCGGCTGATCTCGGCGTAACGGTTTTCGTCCGGGCTCCACAGCATCCGCTGGTTGAGTGGCAGCAGGTAAAAGGCGAGGAAGAAAAGGGGCAGGGCCCATCGGGTCATCTTCATGAGATTCTCTGTTGCAATCTGGCGAGCGGGTTCATGGCGTCATCTTGCAACCGAGCCACCCTTCGCGTCCTGGCAGGGAGCCGCGCAGCAGATGGCTGGTCGGCAAGAGGGCTGGGTCGGGGGGAAGCAGGTTGCCAAGGGGGATGAAGTGGATGCCGCGCGACCTGGCTTCATCGAGCAGGAGATCGAACTGCTCGGCCATGACGATCCCCTCCACCTCGGCGTGGATGGTGTAGACATGGGGGCCCGGTTGCGGTGCCGCAGTCAGCTGCTCCAGCAGGAAGTGGTTGAAGCGCTCGGCCGTCACCTGGCTGCCAATCACCTCGTCAAAGGTGGGCAGGTTGACCGGGATCTGCGGGGTGCCGGGCCGACCATCCTCCAGAATGGGACGGAACAGGCCGCAGCCACGGCAGTCACTGTTGTAACGAAAGCCGAACTGCTCCTTGGCCTGGGTGGTGAGGGGATCGGCTCGCCAGCCGGCGGCGGCGGAGCAATCCACTTCGCGCCCCAGGATCTCGCTCAGGGCATCGACTCCGAGCCGGGTCTGGCGGATCAGTTCGGCTTCGTCCCAGCGACCGGTATTGGCCTGCCAGCCGTGGTGATCCCAGGCATGCAGCCCCACCTCATGGTGCGCCTTATCGGTGTCGCGCATCAGGGAACCCAGCTCTCTGCCGATGGACTTGCCGGGCCAGGCGGTGCCAGCCAGCAGGATATCGAGCCCATAGAGGGATGCGGCGTTGGAACGCAGCATCTTGAGCAGGAAGCGGGGTTTTAGCAGACGCCACAGGTGGCGCCCCATGTTGTCCGGACCGACCGAGAAGAAGAAACTCCCCTTCACCTGATGCTTGTCGAGCAGTTGCAGCAGGCGGGGAACCCCGTCACGGGTTCCCCTGAAGGTATCGACGTCGATCCGCAGACCCACTTCAGTCATGCTCGACTCCCGTCGTGACCGCCCCCTGCAGGAAGAAGTCCAGCGTCTTGCCGATGGTCTCTTCCATCTCGATGGTCGGTTCCCAGTCGATCAGCTTGCGGGCATTACGGATGCTCGGGCGGCGGTGGGAGACATCCTGATAGCCGTCGCCGTAGAAGGACTTGCTCTCCACCAGATTGAAGCCGGCAAATGGCGGGAAGTGGTGGCGCAACGGGTGGGCCTCGAACTTGGCGAGCAGCACCTCGCCCATCTCGCGAATGCTCGCCTCGTTATCCGGGTTGCCGATGTTGATGATCTGGCCGTTGCAGCGATTGCCCCTGTTTTCGACGATGCGGAACAGGGCTTCAATGCCATCCTCGATATCGGTGAAGCAGCGTTTCTGGGCGCCGCCATCCACCAGCTGGATCGGGGTGCCGTCCACCAGATTGAGGATCAGTTGGGTGATGGCGCGGGAACTGCCGATGCGGGCAGAGTCCAGGCTGTCGAGGCGTGGGCCCATCCAGTTGAAGGGACGGAACAGTGTGAAGTTGAGCCCCTCTTTTTTGCCGTAGGCCCAGATCACCCTATCCAGCAGCTGCTTGGAGACCGAGTAGATCCAGCGCTGCTTGTTGATGGGGCCGACGATGAGGCGGGATTCATCTTCGTCGAAGCTGTGGTCGTCGCACATCCCGTACACCTCGGAGGTGGAGGGGAAGATGATGCGCTTGTGGTACTTGACGCAGTAGCGGACGATCTTGAGGTTCTCTTCAAAGTCGAGTTCGAACACCCGCAGCGGGTTGCGGGTGTACTCGATGGGGGTGGCGATGGCCACCAGCGGCAGGATCACGTCGCACTTCTTGATGTGGTACTCGATCCACTCGGTGTGGATGCTGATGTCCCCCTCCACGAAGTGGAAGTGGGGGTGGCCGATGAAGCGTTCCACTGCGCTGGAGCCAATATCGAGGCCATAGACCTCGTAGCCGCCATCCTTGAGCAGACGCTCGGTGAGGTGGTTGCCGATAAAGCCGTTGACGCCGAGGATCAACACCCGGGTCAGCCGTGCCTTGCGCATGGCCTTGCTCGCCTTGTCGCCGATCTTCATCCCTTCCATCAGCCCCAGCTCGCGGGCAAGTTGGGCGCCGCGTACATAGAGCCCTCCTTCGGCCTGGCCTGTCAGGATCTCCAGCACCCCTTCACCACAGGCCACCTGCAGCGGGTCGTGGGAGAGAATGGTGCCCGGCTGCTGGTCGCTCTGGATCGCCAGCGGCTTTGCCTGCCAGACCGTCAGCTTGCGATCACCGGCGAAGCTGAAGGCCCCCGGGTAGGGCTGGGTAACGGCACGTACCAGGTTATAGAGATCCCTGGCGGGCTTATCCCAGCGCAGCTCGCCATCGGCCGGGGTGCGGCGACCATAGTAGCTTGCCTTGCTCTCGTCCTGCGGGGTGAAGGTGGCGTCACCGCGCTTGAGTTTGACCAGCTCCCCTTCCAGCAGGGCGTGGGCTGCCTGGCGCATCTTGCCATGCAGGGTCAGTGCGGTGTCATCGTGGGCAATGCTTACTGCCTGCTGGGCAAGGATATCGCCGGCATCGGCACGGGCTGTCATCCGGTGCAGGGTCATGCCGGTTTCGCGCTCGCCGTTGACCAGACACCAGTTGATGGGCGCCCGGCCACGATAGGCAGGCAGCAGGGATCCATGCAGATTGAAGGCCCCGACGGTCGGGATATCGAGGAGTTCCTGCTTGAGCAGGTTGCGGTAGTAGAAGGAGAAGATGGCCTCGGGCGCCAGTTCGCGGATACGCTCGACCCAGAGCGGGTGGTTCACGTCTTCGGGAGAGTAGACCGGCAGGTCATGTTCGGCGCAGAGCTGGGCCACCGAACCGAAGAAGCGGTTCTCGCCCGGATCATCGGCGTGGGTGAAGACCGCCTGGATCTGATAACCGGCCTGAAGCAGTGACTCGATACCGGTGCAGCCGATATCGTGATAGGCAAAGACGACAACGTTCATGATTGAGTTTCCTGTTGCGAAGCATCCGGTGTGGAGCGAACGATTTGGTGAATGAAGTAGCGGGGGCGGGCGCGCACATCGGTATACATGCGGCCTATGTACTCACCCAGCAGCCCCATCCCGATCAGCTGTACGCCGACAAAGGTGAAGAGAATGGCAAACAGGGTGAAGACGCCATCTGCTGCCCAGTCGGCGCCCAGTAACAGACGCAGCAGCAGCAGCAGGATCGAGAAGGTGAAGCCGATCCCCGCCACCAGGCTGCCAACGATGCTGAGCAGGCGCAGCGGGGCCGTGGTCATGCAGGTGACCAGGTCGTACATCAGGTTGATAAGGTGCATCAGGCCATATTTGGATTCGCCGTGGGCCCGCTCGGCGTGGCCCACCTCCAGCTCGGTGGTGCGGCGGGCAAAGCTGTTGGCCAGGATGGGGATGAAGGTGCTGCGCTCCTGACAGCAGAGCATGGCGTCGATGATGTGGCGGCGATAGGCACGCAGCATGCAGCCGTAGTCGCTCATCTGGACGCCGGTGGCCCGCTGTACCGACTTGTTGATAAAGCGTGAGGCTGTTTTGCGAAACCATGAATCCTGCCGGTTGCGGCGGATGGTGCCGACCACGTCATACCCTTCCATGGCGGTGGCGACCAGCCGCGGGATCTCTTCCGGCGGGTTCTGCAGATCGGCATCCAGGGTGATCACCAGATCCCCTGTTGCCGTCTCGAAGCCGGCCATGATGGCGGCATGCTGGCCATAGTTGCGGTTGAGCAGCACGGCGACCAGCTTGCTCCCTTCGCGATTGGCGGCTTCGCTGATGATGGTGGCGGATCGGTCGTTGCTGCCGTCGTCGATCAGGATCACTTCGTAATCCTGGCTCAGCTGCTCGCAGGTGTCGGTCACCCGTTGCAGCAGTTCCGGCAGGCTCGCCTCCTCGTTGTAGACGGGGATGATGACTGAGACCCGTTTGATATCGTTATGGTTCACGTATTGTTACTCCAGTATGTCGGTCAGGGCTGCCACAACCCGATCCACGTCGGAGAGCGTCATGTCGGGGAAGAGGGGCAGGGTGCAGAGCCGTGACGAGTTCCACTCTGTGTTGGGTAGCGAAAGATCCGGATAGCGCTCCCGGTAGTACTTCTGGGTGTGGGCGGCGCGAAAATGCAGGCCACTGCCGATGCCTCGCTCCTGCAGCGCCTGCATCAGCTGATCGCGATCGAGGCCGCACTGCTCGGGGTCGACCCGCACCATGAAGAGGTGCCAGGCATGCAGATGGGGGTAGGTGGGGATGGCCAGCGGTGCCAGCGGCAGGTTGGCCAGACGTTCATGGTAGCGAGACACCAGTTCGACCCGCTTGGCATTGAGCTCGGGCAGGCGGGCCAGCTGCACCAGGGCGATGGCGGCGTTGATGTCGGCCAGGTTGTATTTGAAGCCCGGCATGATCACCTCCGCCTGCGGCTTGCGTCCCTGCGTCATGCGGTCGAAGGCATCGACTCCCAGGCCGTGGAATTTCAGCATGCGAGCCTTGTCGGCCAGCGCCTTGTCATCGGTCACCAGCATGCCTCCCTCGGCACAGGTAAGATTTTTGATGGCGTGGAAAGAGAAGATGGCGGTGCCGGTTTCCCCGACCCAGCGCGCGCGATAGCGGGTGCCGACTGCATGGGCGGCATCTTCGATGACTGGAATATCGTGCTGGCGACCCAGGGCGAGGATGGGGTCGAGGTCGACTGGTGCCCCTGCGTAGTGGACCGGGATGATGGCCCGGGTGTTGGGGGTGATGAGCGGCGCTATCTGGTCGGCGCTGACCATCAGAGTATCCCTGTCCACATCGACAAAGACCGGGGTGGCCCCCAGCAGGGTGATGATGTTGATGGTGGAGACCCAGGTCTGGGAGGGGGTAATCACCTCGTCACCCGGGCCAATCCCCAGCGCCATCAGGGTGACATGCATGCCCGCGGTCGCGGAGCAGAGCGCAACAGCATGCTGGCAGCCAAAGGTCTCGCAGAAACGCTGCTCCAGCTCATGATTTTTCGGGCCCGTGGTGATCCATCCCGATTGCAACACCTCGCTGACGGCACGGATCTCGGCCTCGCCCATGGCAGGCTTTGAGAATGGCAGAAAGTCTTTCATACGACTCCGGTCTTAATGTCGCAAAAAATAAAATGACGATGAAAATCTGCATTGCTGATTTTCACTGGAAATATGCCTGGGGAAAGTGTCGAGGTTGCTCGATATATTTTGAAAGTAGCTGAATAACGAGTTTTTATTCAAGCACACAGCAACACTTGGTAACAATTACTGCCGTTTTGATGGCGTGGCTTAATATGGAAATATCTCGTAACAAAAAATCGCTTGGCTTTATTTTAGGTTGGTGTTTAGTCACTTTTTTGACTGTCGCCATCTAAATCATCTGCTATTGCTCAACAGGTTTGGTGTCATTCAGAATTGACATTGCTTGTTACAAATTGCCCGTAGTGCAATTGAGTAAAGGATGTAAAGTTTCCATCATTACGCATTATGGAAAAATCGTTATGAATATCACAGTGTTTGGCAGTGGCTATGTCGGACTGGTACAGGCAATTGTATTGGCAGATGTAGGGCACCAGGTTGTTTGTATCGATCTCGATGCAGATAAAATAAATAGATTATCCCATGGCGAATTACCAATATATGAGCCGGGACTGGATGTGTTATTACACCAGACATTGCAAAATGGCTCGCTGACATTCACCACGGATATTCCCATGGCGGTTACCCATGGTGACGTGCAATTTATCGCCGTCGGTACGCCCCCTGATGAGGATGGTTCGGCCGATCTGAGCGCCGTCAGGGCGGTGGCGAGATCGATTGCCCAGCATCGCGCAGATGAGGTGATCATCGTCAACAAATCCACCGTGCCGGTTGGTACGGCAGACAAGGTGTTTTACTGGGTCAGGGAGCAGCAGGCCGAACTTGGCAAGCAGTTTGAATTCGATGTGGTCTCCAATCCGGAATTTCTGAAAGAGGGGGCGGCCGTCAGGGATTGCCAGCGCCCGGATCGCATTGTTATCGGCACCAGCAAGGAGCGTTCCAGAGCCGTGATGCGCGAGTTGTATGAGCCATTTAATCGCAATCACGACCGCATTCTGTTTATGGATGTTCGCAGTGCCGAGCTGACCAAGTACGCCGCCAACTGCATGCTGGCCACCAAGATCAGCTTTATCAACGAGATGGCCGGGCTGGCCGAGCGGGTCGGTGCCGATATCGAGCTGGTGCGGCAGGGGATTGGTGCCGACCAGCGCATCGGCTACCAGTTTATCTATCCCGGTTGTGGTTATGGCGGATCCTGTTTCCCCAAGGATGTGAGGGCATTTCTGGCGACTGCAGCGGCCCTCGACTACGACACGCCGCTTATTCGTGCGGTGGAGCGGGTCAACGAGCGGCAGAAGTTCAAGCTCTTCGACACCCTGGCCTGCCACTTTCACGAGCGAGGCGAGTCGCTGGCGGGCAAGACCATCGCCATCTGGGGACTCGCCTTCAAGCCCAATACGGATGACATGCGCGAAGCGCCGAGCCGGGTGTTGATGGAGGCGCTCTGGCAGGAGGGGGCCCGGGTGCAGGCCTTCGATCCGGTGGCGATGAAGGAGGCACAGCGTATCTATGGTTGCCAGCCCGAGCTGTCGCTGATGGGGACCAGGGAGGCAGCGCTGGCGGGGGCGGATGCGTTGGTCATCTGTACCGAGTGGAACGAGTTCAAGGCGCCCGATTTTGCCCAGATCAGGAAGATGCTGGCGCACCCCCTCATCGTCGATGGTCGCAATCTCTACGATCCGCTCAAGATGAAGGGGCTGGGCTTTTCCTACTATGCCATCGGGCGTGGGGAGACCATTACAGAAGGTATGAGCCATGCAGAGTGCTGATATTTCGGAGCGCACGCTCTGCTGGATGTTGCTGCTGGTTACGCTGGTGCTGCTGTTTGGCCAGTTTGACCATCAGCTCTGGACGCCTGATGAACCTCGCGAAGCGGCTATTGCACTCGAGATGTACCGCAATGGCGATTGGGTGGTACCGACCCTTGGCGGGCACAGCTTTATCGAGAAGCCGCCGCTCTTCTATATGGCCGCTCTGCCGTTTCTTGATGGGTTTGAATCCTGGCTGGGGGTGACCAATAGCCTGCGGTTGGCGGGCGTGGTCTGGGCGGCGGGTATGCTGCTCTTTACCGGCCTGCTGGCCTATCGCCTGCTTGGCAATAGATCGGCCGCGATCTGGTCGGTGATCGCACTGGGCACCATGGAAGGATTTATCATCAACACGCACTGGATCAGAACGGACAGTGCGCTTGCCTTCTTTGTCATATTTACCCTTTGGGCATTTTCAGAATATTACCTTGTAAGCCGTCGGTGGATGGCGATACTGGCCGGAATAGGGTTGGCGGGCTGTTTTATGGCAAAAGGTCCTATTGGGCCACTGACAGTTTTTTTTGGCTGGTTCCCGCTATTCTTCTTCGCTGCAAGATGTGCCGCCATCGACAAAAAACTGCCAGGATTTATCTGGCAGCATCTGCTGATGCTGCTCTGTTTTATATTGCCAGTGGCAGCGTGGATTCGTGAATTAATTAATCATGTCGATGGCGATGCTTTATGGAATGAGTGGTTCTGGCAGAATCAGGTAGGCCGCCTGACAGGCACCTCGACCGAACTCGGCCATATCAAGAAAGGGGCCTATCTCTATTATTTATTGGGGATGGCTGAATATACCATCCCCTGGTTGCCATTCATTTTCTATTGGGGTTGGCAAACCATCAAACAGCGACGCTGGAGTCGTGAGAGGTTATTTCTGTTGTGCTGGGCAGTGGGCACCCTTTTGCTGTTAACCCTCTCATCCACCAAGCGCACCCTCTATCTTTTTCCGTTGTTGCCGGTATTTGCCATCATGCTGGGTCAGGTCAGCCTGAACTGGCCGGGATGGACGGCTCGCTATGGTCGGGGATGGCTCTGTTTCATGCTGCTGTTCTGTGTCGTGGTCATAGGGCTACCTCTGCTGGGCCCTTCACTACCGGTGGCCAGTCATGTTCCGGCAGACGTGCTACAGGTCGCCAGCAAGCTGGGGTGGCGTTATATCCCCGCCAGTATGCTCTTCGTGATTGCGCTGGCGCTGTTGTTGCGGCGCAAGGAGGTGCATGGCGCTACTCATGTTGCCAGCTCGGTGGCCATCATGTTTCTGCTCACCTTTACACTGGTTTACCCCTTGATCGATGCCGCCAAGGGAGTATCGGGAAAGATGGCCCGGTTGCTTGAGGGAATACCGCTCGAGAAGCGGGATCGCATCGCCGGCTGGCAATTGGGGGAGACGGAGCTTGGTCTGCTCTCTGCCTATGAAGAGATGCGGGTAGCTAATCTGGACAGGGAGAAAGTGAGGGATGTGGTTGCCTGTCGTGATACCCGGTTTGATGCCGTGTTGGTCAATGGTACGGCCGGGGAGAGGGTCAAGCTGCTGGAGGGGATTCCCTATCAGTTGCTGGCCCAGACCGCTCTGCGCTCGGACAAGGGGCAACTACTGACTCTGGTGACAGGATTACAGTGCCATTAAGCCATCTATTCCCATTCAGGGGCACTGTATGAGGCAATATGGCCATGTGGTGACGGTTCCGCTCTTCCCGGCCTGGCGTCGGGCTGACAGCGGGTTTGCAACCCTTGGTGATAAGCGAACTTCACGATGCGGCCATCTCGCAGGTGGCTAATGAATGGGATAGATGGGGTGTGAGGGGCCGCGACCGCTATGGGTTGCAGGAACTTCACCCAGCCGGATTGGTGGATTGCAAAAATAAAAAAACCGATGCCTTGGCATCGGTTTTTTTATTACCGGTTTATCCGTATCACTCAGCCACGGCCGAGGCGGTTCTCCGGGTAGTTCTTGGCCAGCACTTCGCGGGCATGCTTGGCCAGCTGCGGCATCTTCAGGGCGTCGTAAGACTCGACCATGATCTCCAGTGCCTTCTCGGTTTCGGCTGTGTCGGGGTAGGTCTCGACAATCAGCTTGGCCCGGTTGGCGGCCGCGACCAGTGCATCACGCTTCACGTAATACTCGGCCACGCTCAGGTCATATCGGGCCAGACGATTCTTCAGGCCAATCATGCGAGCGCGGGCATCGGCGGCATAGACGCTGTTGGGGTAGTTTTGCAGCAGGGTCTTGAAATCCTGGAATGCCTGACGGGCATAAGCCGGGTCTTTGTCGTCACGACCGATACCGAACAGGCTCTGGAAGAAGTTGTAATCCGCCGCCATGTTGGTCAGGCCGCGCATATAGAATACGTAATCGATATTTTTATGCGCCGGATTGAGGCGGATAAAACGGTCGATATTGGCGATCGCCTGAGCGGTATCATCCTGCTTGTAGTAGGCATAGATGAGGTCAAGCTGTACCTGGTTAGAGTAGGCGCCGAACGGGTAGCGAGAGTCCAAAGCCTCAAGTAATTCAGTGGCTTGCACGTAATTGCCAACGTCCAGTTTGAGGCGTGCTTTCTGGTACAGGGTCTCCGGCGGTTCGTCGGGTACCTTGGGTTTGGTGCTGGAACAGCCTGTGATCAAGGTAGCGACCAAGGCGAGCGACATCAGCAGGTGAGACTTCTTTCCCATCAACAACATCCGGTCCATTTCCACGAAATTGGCAAAGTATCCGTTATGCTTGGCTAAAAGAAAAGCTAGAATACCCGGATTATTTCGAATTGATACCCCCCGCTCAAGAGACCATACATGAGCCAGCATATTGAACTGACAGGCGAATTCCAGGATCACCAATTCGGGCAGCGACTCGACCAGGCCCTGGCCGAATTGTTTCCAGACTACTCCCGCACCCGCATCAAGGAGTGGATTTTACAGGACAGAGTGACCCTGGACGGTCAGGTTGCCAACACCCCGCGCGAGAAGATTTTGGCCGGGCAGCAGGTGCATGTGAATGTCGAGCTGGAAGATGATACTCGCTGGGATGCCCAGGATATCGAGCTCAACATCGTTTATGAAGATGAACACATTCTGGTGATCGACAAACCAGCCGGTCTGGTGGTTCACCCGGGCGCAGGCACGCCGGATGGCACCATCCTCAACGCCCTGCTGCACCGCTACCCCGGCATTGCCGAGGTACCCCGCGCCGGTATCGTGCATCGTCTGGATAAAGACACCACAGGTTTGATGGTGGTTGCCAAAACCGTACCCGCCCAGACCCATCTGGTGGAAGCGTTGCAGGCGCGCCAGATCACCCGTGAGTACGAAGCGATCGCCATCGGTCACATGACCGCAGGTGGTACGGTTGATGCGCCCATAGGCCGTCACCCGACCCAGCGTACCCATATGGCCGTGGTGCCCAATGGCCGCCCCTCTGTGACCCACTACCGGGTGCACGAGAAGTTCCGTGGCCACACCCGTCTGCGTCTGCGTCTGGAAACCGGCCGTACCCACCAGATCCGTGTCCACATGGCGCACATCAAACACCCGCTGGTGGGGGATCCCGCCTACGGTGGCCGTCTGCGCCCGCTGCGCAACGCGACCCCCGAGCTGACCGAGGCGCTGCGCAACTTCCATCGTCAGGCGCTGCACGCCACCATGCTGCAGCTGGCTCATCCCATCACGGGTGAAGTGATGCAGTGGCACTCCCCCACGCCGCAAGACATGGTGGCGCTGATGGAGGTGCTGCGTGCCGACACCCTCGCCAATCCGGATGAATTGGTCTGGAAATAGTGCTTGATTGAGGCACTGCACTCCTGAATAGCCCTCGCCAACTTGGACGAGCTGCTCTGGAAAGGGTGATGAATCTGGCGGTATTGCGACAACTTCTGCCGTAACCCGCCGATACAGCGCGTAGCACACAGAACCTTGAAACGGGGCGTCTTGACTGGTTGCAGCCAAGCGCCCCGTTTCCATTTGAACGATAGAGCGTGAAGGAGTGAGCAATGAAATGGCTTGAACCCGACTGGCCGGCACCAGCGTGCGTCCGTGCCCTTTCGACCACCCGGGATGGCGGAGTAAGTGAAGGGGTCTTTACCGGCCTCAATCTGGGGGCCCACGTGGGTGACGAACCGGTGCGAGTCGAGGCCAATCGGGCCCGGCTGCAGCAGGCGGCTGCCATCCCGGGGCCCCTCAACTGGCTTAATCAGGTGCACGGCACCGTGGTTCATCAGGTCAGCAGCCATTATCAGCAGGCGCCGGATGCTGATGCTGCCTGCGCCCATGAGGCGGAGCAGGCCTGCATCGTGATGACTGCTGACTGTCTGCCGGTGCTGTTCTGCGATCGGGCAGGTACCGTGGTCGCAGCGGCCCACGCAGGCTGGCGTGGACTGAAAGAGGGCGTGCTGGAGGCGAGCATCGCCGCCATGGGCTGCGAGCCGGGCGAGCTCCTGGCCTGGATGGGCCCGGCAATTGGCCCTGCCGCATTTGAAGTGGGGGGAGAGGTGCGCGAGGCCTTTATGGCTGAGCAGGCTGAAGCGGTCGCGGCGTTCGTCCCTTCGTCCAATGAGGGGAAATGGCTGGCAGATATCTACCAGCTGGCGCGGTTGCGCCTCGCCCGCGCTGGCGTTACCGCCGTCTATGGCGGCGAATACTGCACCTTCAGCGACAGCGAGCAGTTCTACTCCTATCGTCGCGACGGCCAGACCGGCCGGATGGCCTCCCTCATCTGGTTGGCCCGCTAAGCAATCCCCCGCCAACTAATAGCCCGTCTCTCTCAAGAACAGATCCGTATGAGAGAGGCGGGGATCCTGTTCTTGTCCCGTCTTGCAGAAAAAATAACCAGTCACAGCCCTTGAAATAGCCCGTACGGGCCTCATCTTTCATCTCAGAAAGTTATGTTGTTTGCCGCGCAAGCGGCGTCCGTCTTGAAAGGGGGAGTGCAATGCGCCTCGATCGCCTGACCAGCAAATTCCAGATTGCTATTTCCGATGCCCAGTCTCTTGCGCTGGGTCGTGACCACCAATTTATCGAACCCGTCCATCTGATGACCGCACTGGTCAATCAGGATGGCGGCTCCATCCGTCCGTTGCTCACCCTGACCGGGATGGATATCAACGCCCTGCGCTCCCGTCTCGGTGAGGAGCTGGATCGCCTGCCGCGCGTCAGCGGCGTGGAAGGGGACGTGCAGCTCTCCAACGGCCTCGGCCGCCTGCTCAACGTCTGCGACAAACTGGCCCAGCAGCGCAAGGATCAGTTCATCTCCTCCGAACTGTTCGTGCTGGCTGCCCTCGACGACAAGGGAACGCTGGGCGAGCTGTTGCGCGCCCAGGGGCTGACCAAGGAAAAACTCGAAGCGGCCATCGACAAGGTGCGTGGCGGCAAGAAGGTGGAAGATGCCAACGCCGAGGAGAACCGTCAGGCGCTGGAGAAGTACACCATCGATCTGACCGAGCGGGCCGAAATCGGCAAACTCGACCCGGTGATCGGCCGTGATGACGAGATCCGCCGTACCATTCAGGTGCTGCAACGCCGCACCAAGAACAACCCCGTGCTGATCGGGGCTCCCGGTGTCGGTAAAACCGCCATCGTCGAGGGACTGGCCCAGCGCATCATCAATGGCGAAGTACCGGAAGGGCTCAAGAACAAGCGGGTGCTGTCGCTGGACATGGGGGCGCTGGTGGCCGGTGCCAAGTATCGCGGCGAGTTTGAAGAGCGGCTCAAGGCTGTACTGACCGATCTCGCCAAGGAGGAGGGCAATGTCATCCTCTTTATCGACGAGTTGCACACCATGGTCGGCGCCGGCAAGGGCGAAGGGGCCATGGACGCGGGCAACATGCTGAAACCTGCGCTGGCCCGTGGCGACCTGCACTGCGTCGGCGCCACCACCTTGGATGAGTACCGTCAGTACATCGAGAAAGATGCCGCGCTGGAGCGCCGTTTCCAGAAGGTGCTGGTGGAAGAGCCGAGCGTGGAGGACACCATCGCCATTCTGCGCGGCCTGAAAGAGCGTTACGAGCTGCACCACCATGTGCAGATCACCGATCCTGCCATCGTGGCGGCGGCCCAGCTGTCCCACCGCTACATCGCGGATCGCCAGCTGCCGGACAAGGCCATCGACCTCATCGACGAGGCAGCAGCCAGCATCCGGTTGCAGATCGACTCCAAGCCGGAAGCGCTCGATCGCCTCGAGCGGCGCATCATCCAGCTCAAGCTGGAGCAGCAGGCGCTGATGAAGGAGGACGACGATGCCAGCCGCAAACGACTGGAGCTGATCAATCAGGAGATTGGCGAAAAAGATCGGGAATACAACGAGCTGGACGAAGTGTGGAAGGCCGAGAAAGCCGCTCTCGCCGGCACCCAGCATATCAAGGCTGCGCTGGAGCAGGCCCGTCAGGATCTCGATGTGGCGCGCCGCGCAGGCGACCTGGGTCGGATGTCCGAGCTGCAATATGGCCGCATTCCGGAGCTGGAGAAACAGCTGGATCTCGCCACTCAGGCCGAGATGCAGGAGACCAGCCTGCTGCGCAACCGGGTCACCGATGTGGAGATCGCAGACGTCCTGGCCCGCTGGACCGGTATTCCGGTCGCCCGCATGCTGGAAGGGGAGCGCGACAAGCTGCTGCGGATGGAAGATCAGCTGCACAGCCGGGTGATTGGTCAGGAGGAGGCGGTCGATGCGGTCTCCAACGCCATTCGTCGCTCCCGTGCCGGTCTCTCCGACCCTAACCGCCCCATCGGCTCCTTCCTGTTCCTGGGGCCCACCGGGGTGGGCAAGACCGAGCTGTGCAAGGCGCTGGCCGAGTTCCTGTTCGATACCCAGGATGCCATGGTGCGGATCGACATGTCGGAGTTCATGGAGAAACACAGCGTGGCCCGTCTGGTGGGGGCGCCTCCCGGATACGTGGGTTATGAAGAGGGTGGTTATCTGACCGAGGCGGTGCGCCGTCGTCCCTACTCGGTGATCCTGCTGGACGAGGTGGAGAAGGCGCATCCGGATGTGTTCAACATCCTGTTGCAGGTGCTGGACGATGGCCGCCTGACCGATGGTCAGGGTCGGACCGTCGATTTCCGCAACTCGGTGGTGATCATGACCTCCAACCTCGGGTCGGATCTCATTCAGGAGCACCACTCCGAGAAGGATTACGACGAGATGAAGGCCATGCTGATGGATGTGCTGACCCGCAGTTTCCGGCCGGAGTTTATCAACCGGATCGACGAGACGGTGGTGTTCCATCCCCTCGGCGAGGAGCACATCAAGTCCATCGCTCGGATCCAGCTCAAGAGCCTGATGGGCCGTCTTGAGGCTCAGGGTTACGAGGTGGAGGTGAGCGAAGCGCTGCTCGAGAAGCTGGTGCATGCCGGGTTCGACCCCGTCTACGGGGCGCGTCCCCTCAAGCGGGCGATCCAGCAGAAGGTGGAGAACCCGCTGGCGCAGGCGCTGCTCTCCGGCCGCATCGTGCCGGGCAAAAAACTGGTGCTGGGGGCCGACAGCAACGGCCTCACCATGACCCAGTAATGGGATTGTCGATGAAAAACGCAGGCCTCGTGCCTGCGTTTTGTTTTCAGGGGGAGCGAGATGCTGAAGTTTTCCGTGCTGGTGGATGATGACGTTCATCTGCCTGGCTGTCTGCCCGAGCGAGGGTTGGCGTTGCTGCTGGAGTGTGACGGCCTCAGGGTGCTGTTTGACAGCGGCCGTGGCCGGGTGCTGCGCCACAACGCCGCCGTGATGGGGATCGATCTCGCCTCGCTCACCCATGTGGTGCTCTCCCACGGTCATTACGACCACGTGGGCGGGGTCGGCTCGCTGCCTGCCTATCCAAGACCCATCCCGCTCATCGCCTGTCCGGATGTGTTTTGCGAGCGGGGCTACTTCCTGTCGCTGCCCTTCTGGCGGCGCAACCTCTATCGCCTGTCGGGGGAGCTGGCTCGGGAGTCGCTGCCGGCCAAGGGCTTGCTTCCCCACTGCTCGGCCGAGCCGGTGTGGCTCTCGGATCATCTGGTGTTCCTCGGCAGCATTGTGCGGCGCGACCGGGCTGCGCCTTCGCTGCTCGGCTACATAGTGCGGGGTGGGCGGGTGGAGAAGGATCTTATCAGTGACGACTCGGCGCTGGCCTACAAGAGCGAGCAGGGGCTCATCGTCTTTATCGGCTGCGGTCACGCCGGGGTCGAGAACATCATCGCGCGGGCCAAGGAGGTGTGTGGCGACGAGCGGATCCACGCCGTCATCGGCGGCCTGCACCTGAAGTTTTCCAGCCCAGAGCGGGTGGTGGCGCTCGGCACCTATCTGCAGGAAGAGGCGGTGGATCAGTTGTTTGCCTGCCACTGCACCGGCAGCAGAAAGGCGAGGTTGCCGCGCCAGCGCCAGATCGGGGCCGGGTTCGATCACAGTTTTTCGGCCTAAAAAAACGGCAATCCGAAGATTGCCGGGAGGAATGTAGTGAAGCGACCTGACGTGGGTTGAGCGGGTCGCAGGGGCAAGCCCCGATTTCGAAACAAAACCGCTAACGGCCTTGCGTCTTACAGCCTGCCGGGGATGCGCTCGCTCAACCCCGACGGCCACCTGCCTGTTGCCATGCCGGCTGAGATGTCGCCGGCATGGCCTTCATTCGTTACAGCATGCCTTGCACGGCAGCTTTCATCTCGGCTGGCCAGACGCCAACCTGTACCTGACCGATATGCTCTTTTTGCAGCAACAGCATGGCCAGACGAGATTGGCCGATGCCGCCGCCGATGGTCTGCGGCATCCGTGCGGCCAGCAGATCCTGATGCCAGTCGTACTGCAGGCGATCTTCATCGCCGGTGATGGCCAGCTGGCGGCGCAACGCCTCGGCGTCGACCCGGATCCCCATGGAGGAGATCTCGAAGCTGTCTTGCAGCACCGGGTTCCACACCAGAATGTCGCCGTTCAGACCTGCCAGACCCAGCTCGTTGTGGCTGCTCCAGTCGTCATAGTCCGGGGCGCGCACATCGTGACGCTCACCGTGGGAGAGGGCACCGCCGATGCCGATCAGGAACACGGCCCCCAGCTCTTTGGCGATGGCACGCTCGCGCCCCTTGGCATCGAGGTCCGGGTAACGGGCCAGCAGCTCTTCGCTGTGCAGGAACTGGATCTCGGCTGGCAGGAAGGGGGTCAGCTCATGTTCGGCGCAGACTGCGCGCTCGGTGGCCTTGATGGCGGCCCAGATGCCGCGCACGGTTTCTTGCAGATAGGCGAGATCGCGGCGCTCGCTCGGCATCACCTTCTCCCAGTCCCACTGATCCACGTAGACGGAGTGGATGGGGGTGAGGCGATCCTCGTCCGGACGCAGCGCCTTCATGTGGGTGTAGATCCCTTCGCCCGGGCCGAAGCCGAAGCGACCCAGGGTCTGGCGCTTCCATTTGGCCAGTGAATGGACCACTTCGTAGCTGTGCTCCGGCAGGGTCTTCACTTTGACCTGCACTGCATTCTCGTGGCCAGAGAGGTTGTCCTGAGTGCCATCACCGACTCGGCTCAGAATGGGGGCTTGCACCTCCATCAAACCCAGTTGTTGGGCGAGTTGGCGGGAGAACATCTCTTTGACGAAGCTGATCTGCTGTTGGCTGCGAATGTAGTGCTGTTTCATGCTGAATTCCTGTTTCAAACCCCGGTGGATGAGGTGATTCTTCAACGGAATGCCAACTAAATTCAATATTCGATAATAGAAATAGGCTTTGTGTATTTTTTTATTCAAAATAAGCCGTCATTTAATGAAGTATCGTCAACGGAGGTGCAAAAAAATGCCGGAAAATTACCGAATCGATAATCTCGATCAGGCCATCCTCACCGCTCTGATGGAGAATGCGCGGATCCCTTACGCAGAACTTGCGAAACAACTGGCGGTCAGCCCGGGCACCATCCATGTGCGGGTGGAGAAGATGAAACAGGCGGGGATCATCGAGGGGACACGGGTGCAGGTTAACCCCAAGAAGCTGGGTTACGACGTCTGCTGCTTTATCGGGATCAATCTGAAGAGCGCCAAGGATTACCCCTCGGCACTGGCCAAGCTGCAGGCGCTGGACGAGGTGGTGGAGGCCTACTACACCACCGGCCACTACAGCATCTTCATGAAGGTGATGACCCGCTCCATCGACGAGCTGCAGATAGTGCTGATCAACAAGATCCAGACCATCGACGAGATCCAATCCACTGAAACCCTGATTTCGCTGCAGAATCCGATCCTGCGGGACGTGAAACCTTGAGTCGGTGTGCATAAGGGGGAGGGCGTAGAGATCCAGCTCCCGTGCGAAACCCTGACCCCTTGATCAGGGTTCGAGATAGGGGATGGCGTACTTGTCGTAGAGGGTCTTGAGGCTGCCGTTGCGCTTCATGCGCAGCAGTTCGGCATCGTAGGCCGCCATCAGGGCGGGGGTCTGTGCATCCGCTCGTGCGCGGGCCCAGGTGTTGAAGTAGGGGCTGCTCTTGAGCGGTTTTGGCAGGTAATCGACCTTGCCCGTCAGCCCCTCCTCCTTGATCTGGGTGAAGGCGGTGACCAGCGGCATGGGCACGGTATCGATCCGTCCGGCCAGCAGTTTGCGCAGTTGCAGCTGGTTCATGGTGATCTCCTGGAACTGATAGGCAGGGTCGGTCATGGCCGCTGCCAGTTCAGGGGTGTAGGAGAAATCCTTGGTCACGCCGATGCGCCAGGGTTTGAGATCGGCCAGCGTTTCGTAGCGGATCTTCATCAGGTCCGCCTTGCGCACGAAGAAGTGCCAGCTGTGGCGAAGATGGGCCTGTTGGGGATAGATGAGATAACTCTCCCGCTCTGCCTTGTAGGAGTGGGTCATCACCAGATCGCAGGCGCCGGTTTCGGCATTGCGGGTGAGGCGGGCACCGGAATCGGCCAGCTCGATCCGAAAGGGCGTCTCCAGCTTGTCGAAGATGGTGGTGACTATGTCTATATCGAGTCCGCGGGGTTTCTGATCGGCATCGAGATACTTGAGCGGGGGCTCCATGGTGCCGCAGATCACCAGCTCTTTGGCGGGCAATCCGAGTGGAAACAGCAACCAAAACAGGGGGATCACACGCAAACTACGTCTCCTGAGCCCGTTTGAAGATATTCCAAGACCTGATTCCAGTATATTGGATGGCACCTGATCCGTTAGAAGCGACTGTTTATGGCAAATCCTGAAATCGAGAGCCCGCTAGACGGGATCGACAAGTTGACCGTCTCGCTCTACCGCCTTGGCTTGAGTGCGGCAGCCCTGTTGCTGCTTTGCCGCGGTGCGGCGCTGCTGAGCGGGATGGCACTGCTCCCGTCGGCACAATGGTTGATGTCGCTGGCAGTGGCAAGCGCAATCTGCGGCTTCTCGCTGCATATCTACGACAAGCGGATTCGCCTGATTCTGCAGGGATTTGGTTGGGGTGCACTGGCCCTGGCAGCGGTGGGGGCTCCGGATGCGTTGGTGCTGGGGGCGGCGTTGGCGACCCTCTCCGGGCTGGCGTTCAAGGAGCAGTTTTGCTTCGCCATTCCCGGCATCAAGCTGGTGCCCGTATTGCTGCCGGCGTTATGGCTGCTGGAGTGGTTGCGGGTGGAGTGGGCCGCCGCACTGGTGGCGCTGGCCTGCGGGGCCCTGTTGACCTTGCTGGCGCTGGCCAAGTGGCGGATGCCCCTGCACTTCGATATCGGTGACAAGGGGCGTTACCAGATCTAGGTCTGCTGGCACACCTTCATCTGCTGGTTGAGGGCCTGCATCACCTGACGGCGGCTGATGATGCCGACCACCTTGCCCTGTTGCTGCACCGGGTAGATCTTGGGCTTGGCGTCAGCCATCTGGCGGGCCAGCTCCAGAATACTGTCATCCGGCCCGACCGAGAGGGGCGAACGGTTCATCAGATCCTCCACCCGGGTGCGGGTATCGCAGTGGTAGCTGCCGGTGAGCAGGCTGGGAATGCAATCTTGTTCGGAAAGAAAGCCGATCAGCCGTTTCTGCTCATCCAGCACCGGCAGGCCGCCAAGACCCGATTGATGCAGGCGATCCAGCGCCTCGGCCAGGCCGAGTCCGGCAGTCAGGGAGTGGGTCAGGCGACCCATGTGGTGGTGTACTTTCAGCATGGTGGTAACTCCGCAAGAGGGGGATGCCGCCACTATGACGCGGGCGGGTAGCTCGCGACCAATGGCTTGTGCCGCAGGGATTGATAGGCACAAGCCATCGGCGGTGATCCGCTGGCAGGCGGGCTTCGTTCATGCAAGACCATGAAAGGGAAAGGAGATCGTATGCGTGCATTGGTTACGGGCTGCGGCCGTCGACTCGGATTTTATCTCTGTGAACAGCTGGTGGCAGCGGGTTGGCAGGTGACGGGCAGCTATCGCAGCGAGCGGCCGGAGCTGGCCACGCTGGCAGCACTGGGGGTCGAACTGGTGCTGGCGGATTTTGGTCGGGAAGAGGACGTTGGCAAGCTGATCGATGTGCTGGCTGCCCATCAGGATCTGGCGCTGGTGATCCACAACGCCTCGGCCTTCGAGCCGCAGGCAACTGATCCGGCGGCGCAACTGGCCCAATTCGAGCAGTTTTACCGGGTACACATGGCGGCCCCCTTCCAGCTAAACCGGGCGTTGGCCCCCCAGCTGGCCAGCAATCCCAACGCCAGCATCATTCACATCACCGATATCTATATCCATGCCCCGGCCCCCCGTTTTGCCAGCTATGTGGCGACCAAGGCGGGAGCCCATTCGCTGGCCATGAGCTTTGCCCGCGAGCTGGCGCCTGCGGTGCGGGTCAACACCATAGAGCCGGGGCCGATCCTGTTTCTCGACGAGCATGACGAGGCATGGCGCCAGCAGGTGTTGGCGAAAACACCGCTGGCGCGGGAGGGGGGACTTGAGCCCATCTGGCAGGCGGTGCAGTTACTGATGGGGAACAGTTATATGACGGGTGCCAGCATCAAGGTAGATGGCGGACGCGCGCTGGCCAACCTCTGAGGGGTTGCCGAGCACCAGCGGCCCCAGCCCGACCTGCCGGGTCAGCAAGCCCTTGCCGGGTTTGAGCTTGCCCGACTGGGCGGGGAGCGTCACTTGCAGCGCCACCTTGGGGTCATGCACCTCGCCATGGCCGTAGAGCTCTGCCAGCAGCTCCGCCAGATAGGAATCGACCTCTGCCGAGGCAAAGTCACCGCTCCTGTTGCTGGCCAGAATATCGATGTCGAGTGGCCGGTCGTGCACCTTGCAGAGCGGATCGCTGCGATCACGGCCGTGAGCCACCTCGAGGGCGACAAAGTGCTGCTTGAGGCGGGCGGCATCGAGCGGGCTCTCCACCACCAGCAGGCAGTTGAGAAAGTCGTGGCTGGAGTGCATTCCCACCGGCTTGGTGCGGATCACCGAACTCAGCCGAAGGGGACCGACGTTCTCAAACAGCTCGGCCAGCGCGCGGCTGACATGGATATGCGGGTCAATATTGGAACCAATGCTACACAGATAGAACATGCTGACCTTCCCGGGGTTGGGCTCATCTGAAATGTATACGCAGCTCACGGTTATCGGATTAACTATGGCTTAACATTGTCTTATCTATTGTGATCCGGCACTGATTGGCAGAAAGGAGGTTTGCATGAGTGTGGAGCTGAAATGGGCGCTGTTGACCGCTTCGGGTGCGCTGGCGCTGATCATGATTATCTGTCTGGCCTCTGTCGCGTTGGCGTGAATCACCACAATCCAGATAATCCAAACCGGCCTGTTGGCCGGTTTTGTTTTTCTGGGCGGTGCAGCTATGCTGGCGCACCGGTGAGAACGCAAGAGAAGAGATGATGACCAAGGTTCGCCCACGCTCCCTGCTGCAGGTGGTATTGATGGGATTCGTGCTGGTATTGATGCCGCTGGGCGGCATGATCTGGCACAACAGCACCTCCCTTGCCCACCTCAGCCAACTCACCAGCGACGAGATGGAGCGGGCGGTCAAGGATACCCGCCGCGCCACCCTGCTGACGGCGCAAGCCATCGATATCGAACGCACCTTGCGCCGCTTCGCGGTGCTGGGGGATCGCCGCAGCCTCACCAGCTACCAGCAGCAACTCGACGGGTATCGGGTGTTGCTGGCAGAACATCGCAGCTCTATCTCCGACGGTCAGCTCTACAGGGGGCTCGATCAGGGGCTGGCTTGGCTCGACAGCTTGCAGGATGCCGCGCTGGCCCAGGCTGCGGTGGCGGGGGACAAGCTAGAGCTGTTTAACGATGCCAACAAGCAGCTTGAGATGGTCACCCGCAGCCGGGTTGACGAACACATGGATCGGGTGCGACTCACCATCGCCGGACTGACCAGGGAGCTCTGGTGGGTGAGCGGCGCTGTAGCGGCGCTCAGCCTGCTGATGGTCTTTATCTTCACCTACCTGATCATCCACCCGGTACGACAGATTGAGTCGCGCATCTTGAGCCTGGGGGCGGGGGTCGAGCCGGATCCAAGGCCGGTAGATGGCCCCGCCGAGCTGGTGTTGCTGGGGGAGCGGATCCTCTGGCTTTACGACAAGCTCAAGGAGCTGGAGCAGCAAAAGTACCAGTTTCTGCGTCATGTTTCCCACGAGCTCAAGACCCCGCTAGCGGTGCTGCGGGAGGGGTCGGATCTGCTCTGCGAGCAGCTGGTCGGGCCGTTGACGCCGGATCAGCTGGAGATCTGCCAGATGCTGGACGAGAGCAGTCGCCGTTTGCAAACCCTGATCGAGCGGTTGCTCGACTTCAATCGACTCACCCAGCAGGAGGCATTTGAGCTGGAATCTGTCCCCCTGCTGCCCATGCTGTCAGAACTCACCATCGAGTACCGGTTGGCATTGGAGTCCAAGCAGATCCGTGTACACTTGCCGATCGGGCCGGTTACCCTGTGGGCGGAGCCCTACCGGTTGAGACTGATCCTCGATAACCTCTTCTCCAACGCTGTCAGTTACGGCGCCAGCGGGGGCAATATCTGGATCAGGGCAGGGCAGGATGAACAGACAAGCTGGCTGGAGGTAGCCAACGAGGGGCCAGAGATCCCCGCTGCCGATCAGCAACGTATTTTTGAACCCTTCGAACAAGGCAGTACAGTGCGACAAGGTGTATTGAAAGGCTCTGGTATGGGCCTCTCTATCGCACGGGAGTCTGCCCATAGTCTCGGAGGTGAGTTGGTTCTGGTGAAAGATGAACAGGCGGATGTCTGCTTCAGGTTGACGTTGAAAAGAGAACTATGAAGATACAGCGCGTATTTCCAGCCCTGATGATGGGGTTGCTCGCGGGTTGCGCCCTGCTGCCACAGCACGAACAGCAGAACTCCACCGATATCGCTTTTGCCAAGCGGATGGAGTTTGCCAACAAGGAGATGCAGGTACGTCTGCAATACTCCGACTGGTTGCTGGCCAGTCACCCCCAGCAGCGGATGCAGGAGCGTCAACGCCTGAAAGGGGCGGATGATCTGGAGAGCCGGGTCAGTCTGGCGATGGTGGATTCCCACCCGGCCGAATCGGTGGCCAATCGTACCGCCGGGCTGGCGCGCCTGAAGCAGATGCTGCCCGAGCTGGGTCTCGATGCGCAGGCATTTTTGCGCAGCTGGATCGCCCTCGGCGAACAGCTGCTGGCTCGCGACAGCCGACGCGATGATCAAAGTCAGGAGATCCAGCGGTTGCGTCGCCAGATCGAACAGCTGACCGCCATCGATGACCAGCTCAACCAGCGCAAGCTCAACGAGCATCGTGAGGTAATACCATGAGCCGGATCTTGCTGGTGGATGATGACGTCAGTCTGCTCAAGCTGATGAGCATGCGGCTGCGCAGTCAGGGTTATGAGGTGGATACTGCCGACAGTGCGGAAGGGGCCCTCGACCTGCTGCGCCAGCAGCGGGCCGATCTGGTGCTGAGCGATCTGCGGATGGGGGGCATGGACGGTCTGGCGCTGTTCGAGCGGATCCAGGCCCAGTGGCTGGGGCTGCCGGTGATCATCATGACCGCCCACGGCACCATCCCGGATGCCATTCAGGCGACCCGCTCCGGCGTCTTCAGCTTTTTGACCAAGCCCATTGACAAGGATGAGCTGCTGGCCACCATAGAGCATGCTCTCAGCCTGACCCGGCCGAAACAGCAGCAGGAGTGGCAGTCACTGATCCTGACCCGCAATCCCCAGTTGGAACAGTTACTGATCCAGGCTCACAGCATCGCCACCATGGAGGTGCCAGTACTGATCATGGGGCCGTCAGGCTCCGGCAAGGGGGCGATGGCGCAGGCGCTGCACCAGGCCAGCCAGCGCCGCGACAAGCCGCTCCATACCATCAACTGCGCCGCCATTCCGTGGGCGTCACTCGACTTGCAGCTGTTTGGTGAAGATGGTCAGTCCGGGCTGTTCGAGCAGGCCAAGGGGGCGACCCTGTTTCTCGACGAAATTGGCAGCCTGTCGGAATCCTTGCAGGCCAAGCTGCTGCAGGTGATGGAGGAGTATGGCCAGGGCACGCCGGAGGTGCGTGTGCTCAGCTCCAGCCATCAGGATCTGGTCAAGGCGATGGAGGAGGGACGCTTTCGGGAAGATCTCTTCTATCGTCTCAACGTCGCCAATATCACCTTACCGTCTCTCAGTGCCCGCAGTGAAGACATTCCGCTGCTGGCCAGACAGGCGCTGGATGATTATCGCTGCCGCCACAGCGACTGCGCCGCGATGGGCTTCTCGCCGGAGGCGCTGGCGATGTTGGCCGCAGCTGCCTGGCCCGGTAACGTGCGTCAGCTCTGCAATCTGGTGGAGCAACTCGCCAGCCTCTGTTGCAGCCCGGTGATCGGGGTCTCCATGGTTGAGTCCGCCCTGAGCGGCGGCGGTGGTGGCATCCCTTCCTTCAATGAGGCTCGTGCCGAATTCGAGAAGGAATATCTGATCCGTTTGCTGCGCACTACCGAGGGCAACGTGACTCTGGCGGCCAACCTGGCGGGTAGAAACCGCACCGATTTTTACAAGTTATTGAATCGGCACGGTATCGAAGCAGCAAACTTCAAATCGAAGGGATAAATCAGGCGGGATCAACCACAGCCGGAGCGGCATCGGCTTTTTGGGTTTTATGGGAGAGCCAGAGGCCGCTCGCCTTCATCAGGTAACCGAACAAGGCGCCAATGATGAGGGAGGGCAGGATCAGCCGCCACTCGCCAGCCGCCCCGAAGGTGGCACAGCAACCGGCAAAGGTGCCGGGAATGTAGCCGAGCCACTGCTGCTTGGCCTGTACGCACATCAGGGTTGCGACCACCCCCGTCATCACGTAACCCGCCACACCCGCTCCCCACAGACTGTCGCCATGGATCAGCAGCAGTGCCCACAGCATGCCGCTGGTGTTGCAGAAGATGGTCTGCAGCAGCGCCTTGTAGCCGCCGCTTGACGCGAAATAGCTGGTGCAGCCGAGAAAGCCGACCCAGGAGATAAGGCCGAACGCGACGGCAATCCAGCCCCAGACGGCGGAGAGAATTCCAGTAGTGATGGCGATGGCGATCAGTGGGCTCATGGGGGCGACTCTTCAGTTGGCTTCGCAAAATGGGCAGCCTACCCCCGGCAATTGGGGCGGCAAGCGGGGGCCGAATTGTGTGTGATCTTCATCACCCTTTTCAACTCAGGAATACGCTTGCGCTCGCGAAAAAAATTCATTGGTGACCGGCCTGACAGTCGGCCATAGTTAGAGGCCCTGTCCTGCTCATGGAGTGAGTCTGATGGCGCCAAATGTGATCGTTCCCCTGCTGGTGTTCGTAGTCCTGTTTCTGGTCGGCACCATGGCCAAGGCACTGCCCCTGCACCACATGATGTAAATTTGTGTGAAATAAAAATCTGCCGGGGCGGGTCTTATCCATACTGCCTCACTCAGCCCCGGGAGTTTTTAATGTTGATCAAGCGTCGTACCGCCCACCCCCTCACCGAACAGGATGTTACCCCGGAAGCCGTCTATCAGGACCGCCGCCTTATTCTCAAGGGGCTGGGTCTGGGCGCAGCCACCCTGGCGTTCCCCACTCAGGCCGGAGTGCTCGACCTGCTGCGCGGTAAAGAGGATGCCCCCCAATTAGCTACCAAACCGCTCAACAGCAAGCCTGCGGAGCGCCCGGCCAATCTGGTGCTGACACCGGAAGAGAAGGCCACCAGTTACAACAACTTCTATGAGCTCGGCACCGACAAGTCCGACCCGGCTCGCAACGCACATTACCTCAAGCCCGAACCCTGGACCCTCAAGGTGGAGGGGGAGGTGGCCAAGCCCTTTACCCTCGATGTGTGGGACCTCATCAACAAAAGCGAGCTGGAGGAGCGGATCTACCGGCTGCGCTGCGTTGAAGCCTGGTCCATGGTACTGCCCTGGAACGGCATCTCGCTGGCGGAGATTATCCGCCGTGCCGAGCCCACCAGTCGCGCCAAGTTTGTCGCCTTCGAAACCCTGTTTGATCCGAAACCGCTGCCGGGGCAGGCCTCCAGTTTGGGGGGCGGCATCGAGTATCCCTATGTGGAGGGGCTGCGTATCGACGAGGCGATGCACCCTCTCTCATTCCTTGCGATGGGGCTCTACGGCAAGACCCTGCCCGCCCAGAATGGCGCGCCGATCCGGCTGGTAGTGCCGTGGAAGTATGGCTTCAAGAGCATCAAGAGCATCGTCTCGATCCGGCTGGTAGAGGAGATGCCGCCCACCACCTGGAACCTGCTGGCTCCCAACGAATATGGCTTCTACGCCAACGTCAACCCGCAGGTGGATCACCCGCGCTGGAGCCAGGCAAGCGAGCGTTTCATCGGCGAGGGAGGAGTGTTTGGCGCCAAGCGTCAGCCGACCCTGATGTTCAACGGCTATGGTGACGAAGTCGCCTCGCTCTATCAGGGGATGGATCTGCGCCAATGGTACTGAGATTGAAACCGGCCCATATCAGCGGCTTGCGGGCGCTGGTGCATCTGTGCTCCCTCGGCTTCCTGCTCTGGCTGGTTTTTGCCATCCCGGCAGGCCTGCTGGGGGGCGATCCGGTGCCCGAGCTCATCCACTACCTCGGCAAGGGAGCGCTCAATCTGCTGCTGCTCACCCTGTTGGTCTCGCCGCTGGCCAAGCGCTGGCGGCAGGGGCAGCTCATCAAGCTGCGCCGCCCCCTCGGGCTCTGGTGTTTTGCCTGGGCGCTGCTCCACTTCATGGCGTGGCTGGGGCTGGATCTGCAGTTTGACTGGGGGCTGATTGGCGGCGAGCTGGTCAAGCGCAGCTACATAGTGGTGGGGATGGTGGCCCTGCTGCTGCTGGCCGCCCTCAGCATCACTTCGCTGCCCGCATTGCAGCGCAGCATGGGCGCTGCATGGCAGAAGCTGCACAACTGGGTCTATGCCATCGCCCTGCTGGTGCCGGTGCACTACTGGTGGTCGCTCAAGAGCGGTTGGGGGGAGCCCCTCATCTACCTGCTGCTGGCCTGCGCCCTGCTCTGGCCGAGGCGGGAGAAGCTGCTGCGCCCCATGCGGGGACGCTGGAATGCAAAAGAGGCCTAATCGGCCTCTTGTTGTTTGATCTCGCCAGTGTAGGCATCGACGATGAGATGCACCTTCTGATCCTGGCGATTGAGGGTTTTGACCTCGAATTTGTCCCCTTCCAGCTCCACTTCCCGAATGTCGTGATACCCTTGCGCCAGCAGGAGTTTGACCAGCCCGGCCATGTCGAGACGGCTCTGGGCCGCCCAGCTTGTGGCACTCAACAGGCAAAGGATCAGCAGGAAACTGCGCGGGATCATATTCATTCCGGATTCATGGCTGGCAGACTATAAACGCCATTATGTTAGGTTTTTGGAGATGAATCATCCATGAATAGAGCGCTCCCTCTGCTTGGGTTATTGCTGCCGTTGCTGGCACAGGCGGTCACGCCTGATGAAGCCATGCTGCAGCAAGCTGTCCATGAGGGACGGGTTCGGCCCTTCCATGAAATGATGGAGGTGGCGGCCAGATTGCCGGTGCGGGTGTTGCGGGTGGATCTGGGAGAAGAGGATGGTATCTGGCTCTATGAACTGCGAGTCATCGATCGGGAAAACAGCGTGATCAAGGTAGCCTATCGGGCCGACAACCTTGAGCTGGTGTGGGCCAAGGGCCACCATCTGGAGCGGTTGTTCGAACCACCAAAGCCCCCGGTCGAGGATGATGAATAACCCCTGTGTGGAAGCCTGTTCATGCGAATTCTGATTGTTGAAGACGAAAAAATTCTGGCTGGTCAGCTGGCCGAACAGCTGCGCCTCTCCGGCTTTGTCACCGACCTCTGCCACGACGGCAACGAGGCCGGTTTCCTCGGTGAGACCGAACCCTATGACGCCATCATTCTCGACCTCGGCCTGCCTGGGCGCGATGGCCTGAGCGTGTTGAAGGAGTGGCGCAGCAAGGGAATCGATACCCCGGTGCTGGTACTGACCGCCCGTGGCCAACTGCACGAGAAGATCGAGGGGCTCAATGCCGGTGCCGATGACTACCTCACCAAGCCGTTCCAGGTGGCCGAGCTGGTGGCGCGGGTGCATGCGCTGGTGCGCCGGGCGGCAGGCAACGCCAGCTCCGTTCTGGAGATTGGCGGGGTACGGCTCGATATGGCGGCTTCCCAGGTGTGGTACGAAGGGACCCCCATCAAGCTGACCGCCCACGAGTTCCGGGTGCTGGGTTACCTGATGCAGCATCGGGGCAAGGTGGTGTCGCGCAGCGAGCTGATCGATCACATCTACGCTCAGGATTTCGACCGTGACTCCAACACAGTAGAGGTGTTCATCGGCCGGATCCGCAAGAAGACCCATCCCGACTTGATTGAGACAGTGCGTGGTCTCGGATACCGGATCAACGAATGAGGCTGGTCCGAACCCTGCGGGGGCGGCTGCTTGCCATTGCGCTGGTGTGGTGCGGGCTGTTTCTGTTCGCCACCGGCTTCAGCCTGCAGACCATGATGCGCAACTACTGGCAGGAGGCGGAGGCCGACGGCCTTCGCCTGCAGCTCTATGATCTGCTCTCCCGGCTGGAGGTGGAGAAGAGTGGTCTACCTGTGGTGATCGAACCGATGGCCGATCCCCGTTTCAGCCAACCTTACTCCGGCTACTACTGGCAGTTGGAACTGGGGGAAAATGTGGTGGGCCGCTCCCGATCCCTGTGGGACACCCATCTGGTGAGCCGTGGCCTCAAGTCTGCCTTTGGCGATCCTGACCTCTTTTTTGGCAAGGGCCCCAACAAGGAGCCGCTGCTGATCATGACCCGCACCGTGCTGTTGCCCGGTTCGGATCGGGTCTTTACCCTGGTGATGGCCAAGGACAGCAGCACCCTGATCCAGACCCTGAAGAAAACTCGCATCAGCCTGTTCCTCGGTCTCGGCTTTGCCGCCGCCGGTCTGGTGCTCGGCTTCATGTTCCAGATCGTCTATGGTTTGCGGCCGCTGCATCTGCTGCGCCGTGAACTGGGGCGGGTTCACGAGGGTCATCAGGAGGGATTCCGGCTGCGCTATCCGCTGGAGATCCAGCCGCTGGTTGAGGATATCAACCGGCTGCTGCACCACTACGGCGAGCTGCTGCAGCGTGCCCGTGCCCACACCGGCAATCTGGCTCACGCCCTCAAGACGCCGCTCAGCATCATGCGCAATCAGGTTGCCCAGTTGCCGCCGGAGGATCAGGCCGCCATCGGCGAGCAGCTCGACCAGATCCAGCGCCATATCGACTATCACCTCGGTAAGGCGCGGGTGACCGGCGCCGCCAAGATCCTCGGGGTGTCGACCCCGGTGCGGGCGCGGGTGGAGTATATCTGCCGCGCCTTCTCCCGCCTCTATCCGGGCAAGACGGTGGATCTGCAAGTGCCCGCCAATCTGGCGGTCGGGGTGGAGGAGCAGGACTTCGACGAGATGGTGGGCAATTTGCTGGAGAACGCCTTCAAATGGTCCGCCAGCGAGCTGCGTATCTCCAGCGCCGAGCTGGGGGGCTGGATCACCCTGCGTATCGAGGATGACGGCCCCGGCATGAGCGAGGATCAGATCGCCAAGGCGGTGCTGCGCGGGGTGCGGCTCGACGAGAAGGTGCCGGGCTCGGGCTTGGGTCTCAACATCGTCTCCGATCTGGCGGAAGCCTATCGCGGCAGCTTTATTATGGGCCGCGCCGAACTGGGCGGGCTGGCCGCCTCCCTCTCGTTGCCCAAGGTGGCAAGGGTCGAGAGCTAGGCATAAGATATGGCATTTGTTTTAGCCTGAGGAAGAGAACCATGACCGACGATCCGTGGGCCCTGTGCCATCTTGACGATTCATTCGATGCCTCTGTACTGGGGGTCAAGGGCGCCCAGATCCAGTGGTTTGAAGACAGGGATGGCCTGATCGCGTTCCTGCTGGAAGATTTTGTCGACTTGCTGGCCGATGTGGGCGAGCTGGACGAGGAGCAGACCGAGCAGGCGCGCGAGCGCTTCACCCTGCTGGTGGAGCAGAGCTTCGACGATCGCACCCTGATGGATGCCATCAACGATCTCGCCTCCGGCCTGCGCCGCATCGCCTGGTTGGGGCCGCTCTCGGAGCTGGCCGAGATCAGCGACGAGTTTGCCTCCGGCCTGCGCCGCTATTTCTGGAGCCAGTACGACGGGGATGAAGATGACCCGGACGCCTGGGTGCCGGAAGAGCTGTGGCCGCAGCTGGTGGAGTGCGCGCAGGAGTATATGGAAGAGGGGGATTTTTAAATCCGTCCGGACTATGTGTGCTCTTTGGCAGACAGATAAAGAAACGGCGCCTTGATGGCGCCGTTTTTATTGGGTGGCAATCGCCTTAGCCGTTGGCCGGTACCGCGTGGGCGGTGTTGGCCAGCACCGGGCCTGTGTACTTCTCGATCTGCAGCTGGGCCATGTGGCCGCAGTTGCCCTGCGCCAGACTGGACGAGCCTTCGTCGAAGGTGAGGCAGTTGACGTTGCCGTTCTTGCAGATGCTGCCCGCTTCGCCCGGCTTGGCCGGGTCATACCAGGCCCCTTCGCAGATCCGCACCACGCCTTGGCGCACATCCTCGGATAGCAGGGCGCCCACCAGGATCTGGCCGCGCTCGTTGAAGGCACGCACCAGATCCCCCTGGGCGATGCCACGAGCCTTGGCATCCAGCGGATGGATCATGATCGCCTCGCGGTCGGCGATGGCGAACTTGTCTCGCAGCGGGGTGTTGTCGAGTTGGGAGTGCAGCCGCTGGGTCGGGTGGGAGGTGTTGAGCGACAGCGGATAGCGCGCCGCCACTTCACTCTTCACCCACTCCCTGGGCTCATACCACTTGGGATGGCCGGCGCAGTCGGCGTAACCCATCCCCGCCACCGTGTTGGAGAAGATCTCGATCTTGCCGGACGGGGTACCGAGCGGGTTGAGCAGCGGGTTCTCGCGAAAATCGGCGTGACGGATCCACTGGCGGTTGGCCTCCGGGATCGGGAAGCGGATGTAGTTGTTGGATTCCCAGAACATGTTGAACGGCGGCAGCGCCACGCGGGCACCACGGGCCTGCGCCGCCATGCCGTCGTACATCTGCTTGAGCCACAGCATCTCATCCTTCCCTTCGGTGTACTGCTCCTGCACGCCCAGTTTGGCGGCGATGGCGCTGAAGATATCGAAGTCGTTGCGGGCTTCAAACTGGGGCGGCACGCACTGGTGCATCGGGAACACATAGCGCTGGGAGTAGTCGCCACCCATCTCCAGATCATTGCGCTCGTAGCTGGTGGTGACCGGCAGCACGATATCGGCGTGCTTGGCGGTGGCAGTCCAGTAAGGCTCGTGGACGATCACGGTCTGCGGCTTGCGCCACGCCTGCAGCAGGTTGTTGGTGTCCTGATGGTGGTGGAAGGGGTTGCCGCCCGCCACGTAGACCAGCTTGATGTCCGGATAGGTCACCTTGCGGCCGTTGAAGTCGATGGTCTTGCCCGGGTTGGCGAGACAGTCGGCAATGCGGGCCACCGGGATCGGGGCCGGGCTGTTCTTCGGTGCGTTGCCGGCGGAGATGCCCGCCAGAATGCCGCCTTTGGCGGTGGGGCTGCCACCGGAGGAGTAGTGGTAGCTGAAGCCGTAGCCGCCGCCCGGCAGGCCGATCTGGCCCAGCATGGAGGCCAGAGTGACCAGCATCCAGTTGGGCTGTTCGCCGTGCTGCTGACGCTGCATGCCCCAACCGGCCATGATCATGGTGCGCTTGGCGGCCATGTCGAGAGCCAGCTGGCGGATCACCTTGGCATCGACGCCGCATACAGTGCTCGCCCACTCGGCGCTCTTCGGCTGACCGTCATCCTTGCCGAGCAGATAGGCGAGGAACTTGTCGAAGCCGACGGTGTAGCGATCGAGGAAGGCCTGATCGTGCTTCTTCTCGCTGTAGAGGGTGTGGGCCACACCCAGCATCATGGCCACGTCGGTGTAGGCGTTCGGGGCAATCCACTCGGCGCCGACCAGCTTGGCGGTCTCGTTGTAGACCGGATCGATGCTGATGACGCGGGTGCCTTTTTCTTTTAGCGCCTTGAAGCCAGCCTGACCTTCGTGATCCGGCATGTTCCAGCTGTTCTTCAGGGTGACCTGAGCATTGACCCCCCACAGCACCACCAGTTCGGCGTTTTCCACCACGTTGGGCCAGGCGGTCTGCTGCTCGTACACCTCGATGGAGCCCATCACGTGGGACATGATCACCTGAGCCGCACCGGTGGAGTAGTCACCGGCATAACCGGTGAAGCCGCCGGAGAGGTTCATCAGGCGGTGCAGCAGGGTGCGGCTGTTGTGGAACATGCCGACACTCTTCCAGCCGTAGGAACCGGCGTGGATCGCCTGCGGGCCGAAGTCAGACTGGACGCGCTGGATTTCACCGGCCACCAGTTCGATGGCTTTCTCCCAGCTCACCCGCACCCACTCGTCGGCGCCGCGCAGCTCCGGCTTGGCGCCCGGGCCGTGCTCCAGCCAACTCTTGCGTACCATGGGGTATTTGATGCGGTTCTTGGCGTGGACCTGGAACGGCGCCATGTCGATGAGATCGTTTGGCGCCGGATCATCGGCCACCGGCTGGACGCGCACCATGCGGCCATCTTCGACGATCGCCTCGAAAGCACCCCAGTGGGCGCCAGTCAGAATGCCCTTCTGGGCGGGCACCAGGGTCGGGAACTGACTCAATGCGGTGCTGATGGCTTTCGCCAGCGCACTCTTGGGAAAAATGCCGCCGAGCAGGGGCAGGGCTGCGCAGGCGCCGAGCCCCTTGAGCAGGTTGCGGCGGGACAGATTGGTCTTCTTGTCATTGAAAAAAGTCATAACGGTTTTCCTCTGTGCCAGCCTTAGTGGGCCGCGCTCATGTCACTGGCGTGTTTCTGGACATACTGGGTCAACATGCGAGCCTGTTCCGGGGTCAGGGAGGTACGAGATTCCATCCCCTTGATGACGCCGATCCACTGGTTGGCATTGAAGTGATCCAGCGCGGTGAGGCCGTGGCAGCCGGTACAGTTGTTGGACATCAGGGTGGAGGCGTATTGCCACAGCTTGCCCTGATCGCCGATGAGCTGGCTTTGGTCGACCCAGGCGGTCAGCTTGACCTGATGCCAGGTGAGGTTGGTGGCGCTGTCGGTTTCGCTCTGGCCGGTGACCAGTGCTTTCTTGGCGGCATCGCCGACCAGTACGCTGAGGATCCGTTTGCCCGGTGCGGCGTAGAACACTTCGCTCACACCATCCTGTTGCCAGCCTTCGATCTGCACCTTGGCGCGGCCGTTTTCGTTGGCCAGCACTTCCACCTTGGTGGAGGGCATCAGGGTGCCTTCGTCGGTCTTGGCGGCAGCATCGAGGAACAGCGGGGTGGTAGCGATGGCGTAACGGGTGGTGACGTTGGCCGGGGTCTGGGCCGCAGCCTGCGCCAGCTCGCTGGCACCGGCGGCAGCCAGGCCGCTCATGTCAGGCATGATGTGGGCGACACCGCGGTGGCAGTCGATACAGGTCTGACCCTCCTTGATGGCGACCGGGTGCTCGGCGCGGGCATTGGGGCGCTGGGCCAGAATGTCCATCGCCTCATAGCTGTGGCAGCTGCGGCAGGTGGCGGAGTCGTTGGCTTTCAGCTCGTCCCAGACGGATTGGGCCATCCGCAGCTTGTGGGCTTCATACTTTTCCGGGGTGTCGAGCGTGCCGATCGCCTCGTGATAGATATCCTTCACTGCGCGGATCTTGGTCCACAGGTAGGAGGTGGGGTCGCCCGGGATGTGGCAGTCGGCGCACTCGGCGCGGATCCCCTTGGTGTTCTGGAAGTGGACACTGCCCTGATACTCGGCGAGCGGAGTCTGCATGGAGTGGCAGGAGACGCAGAATTCGGTGGAGCTGGTCTTGTGCAGCACGGTCACGGTGACACCCAGTGCCGCGACACCCAGCAGGGCCCCGAGCAGCAGGAGCCAGAACCAGGTTTTTCTTATCAGTTTTCCAATCATGGCGGCGTTTTCCTACGGTCAATAATTACCTACATAGTACTAGTCCAATAGTAGTAGTAATGACAGGGATAAGGCGTTGACCTCCATCATGGTTTATATTTTTGATTGTTGTCACATTCTGTCTTTTGTTTTGTTATTGATTTAATTGTCGAATTAAATTCAGTTGTTTTCTGTTTAATCTATTTGTGCACTTTCCGCGACAGCTGTTAGCCCCCTCGCAAAACCCCACAAGATTCGTTGATATAGTGAGCAGTGAGCCTCAACGGAGTGTCGCTGATGAGCCCTTTCTCACTGCTGTGTGTCGCCGCCAACGTGCAACTGCTGGCCGAATTCGAACAGGAGTTGGCTCCGCTGCTCGGCCATTTCGCGTTGGTGGTGGTGGTCGGTCAGGGGTCGGCGGAGCTGGCCTTGGACGAGCTGGATCGCAAGGAGCAGCCACCCGCCGTGGTGGTGTGTGACAGCGAGCTGGGGGATGGGCGAGGGGCCGATTTTCTGATCCGTCTCGGCAGCCGTCACGAGGCGTGCCGCAAGATCCTGCTGGGCAGCCAGCCGGAGATGAAATCGATCATCGAGGCGGTAAACCTCGGTCGTCTCGACTACTACCTGCAACGCCCCTGGCGCGATGGCAGCCTGCGTCGGGCGGTGATCGAGCAGGCCAGCCACTTTGTATTGCAGCGTCCCGAGGCGGACCTGCTGAGCTATGCCGCCGTGCTCGACAACCAGAAGCTGCTGCGAGCCCACGTCGATCGTCAGTTGGCTGCCTATCGGCAGGGCTTTATGGATTACACCCACTGCAGCGATGAAGAACTCTCCCGGGTGGTGATCGACGGCCTCTACCAGTTTTTCGAGGGCAATGACGAGGAGCGGGTCTGCCGCCACTACAGTCCGGGCCATGTGCTGACTCGCGAGGGGGAGCCCAACAGCTTCCTCTGGTTTATCGCCAAGGGGGAGGTGGTGCTGCGCAAGCGGGACGAGCAGGGGATCGATCAGGAGGTGGTGCACTACCGCACCGGCTCGCTGGTGGGGGGGATGTCCTTCGTGACCGGCGAACCCGCCTTCACCACCGGCGTGACTCTGACCGGTGCCGAGGTGATCAAGCTCGACAAGCTGCAATTCTCTCGGGTGATGCAGGCGCGCAGCGAACTGCTCCCCTCCTTTACCAACCTGCTGCTGCGCCACTTCAACCGCCGTCTGCAAAACAGCATCCGCACCGAGATGCGGCTGCAACAGACCCTCAACTCACTCGATGCCGCTCACGCCCAGCTGGTGGAGAGCGAAAAAATGGCGATGCTGGGTCAACTGGTGGCCGGTGTCGCCCACGAGCTGAACAACCCGGTGGCGGCCATTATCCGTGGCAGCGAGACCCTGCGGGCCGCCATCCCCGATCTGGTCAATCTCGAGCTGCCAGCAACCATCAAGGGGCTGGGCAACCAGACCCTCTGTCAGGCGCTCTCCTCACAGCCGGTCTCGACCAGCGAGATCCGTGACAAGACCCGGCTGGCGGAGGGGCGCTTTGGTGATCGCCAGCAGGCGCGGCTGGCGGTGCAGATGAATCTGGATGACGAGCTGAACTGGCAGCGCTGGTTTGCCAGCCGCACTGCCGACGAGCGGGAGGCGCTGCTCTCCCGGCTGGAGCTGTTCCAGCAGACCGGCAGCTTCCTGCGCAATATCGAGGTGTGTGCCCGTCGCATCGGCGATCTGGTCAAGAGCCTCAAGCAGTATGCCCGTCAGGATCGGCTCGAACCCTCGCTGGTGGACCTGCACGAGGGGCTGGAAGATACCCTGATGATTTTCGAAAACCGCCTCAAGCATCATGAGCTCTGCAAGGAGTACCAGCCGTTGCCGCTGGTGCGCTGTCACCCCATCGCCCTGCAACAGGTGTGGACCAACCTGATCGCCAACAGTCTGGATGCTATGAGCGGCCCGGGGCGACTCACCATCCGTACCGGATTGCTGGATCCCGAGTGGGTCATGGTGGAGATAGAGGATAGCGGTTGCGGCATCGAGCCCGAGCTGTGGCAGCGGATCTTCGATCTCAACTTCACCACCAAGCGGGAGGGACATTTCGGCCTCGGGATTGGTCTGAGCGTTTCGCTGCAGATAGTTCAGCAGCACCACGGCCGGATCGAGGTGGCCTCCGAACCGGGCCGTTACACCCGGATGCGGGTCTGTCTGCCGCTGGACGGCATGGGGCAGGCCGGTTACGGGGGCGAACCTCATCACAACAAGGAGCATGCGGCCTGAGCCGTCGCCAGCATCAATCGCGCGGCGTGCCAAACCATGTCGCCAAGGAGGAGCAATGAACAAACACTATCTGATCCTGTGTGTGGACGATGAGCGTGAGGTGCTGGATGCGGTGATCCATGATCTCGCCCCGTTCCGTTCCCACTTCGAACTGGAAGCCGCCGAGAGTGTCGATGAGGCGCGTGCCACCACCCGCGCCAGCCGCAAATTGCTGCTGACCGGACAAGCGGGGCTGGAGGCCACCGTCGAAGCGGTCAATCGCGGCGGGTTGCACTACTACCTCGCCAAGCCGTGGAAGCTGGAGACCCTGCAAGAGGCGGTGCGCGAACAGCTGACCGACTACCTGCTGGCAGAAGATGGCGAAAATGCCTTCCACTATGCGCCGCTGCTCAATCAGGCGCGGCTGTTTGCCGCCATCCACGATCACCCGTTCGACGAGTAGGGGCAGTTGGGCTTTCGCGGTGGCAGTTGTATACTGTCTGCATATACAGTATTGCAGGTAGCCACCGATGCGACTCTTTATCGCCGAGAAGCCCACGCTGGGCCGCGCCATTGCCGATGCCCTGCCCAAGCCCCACAAGAAGGGCGACGGTTTTATCGAAACAGCCCAAGGGGATGTGGTCACCTGGTGTATCGGCCATCTGCTGGAGCAGGCCGAGCCCGATGCCTATGACGCCGCCTTCAAGCAGTGGCGGATGGAGCATCTCCCCATCATCCCCGCCCAGTGGCAGCTGGTGGCCAAACCCAAGACCAAAACCCAGCTCACCGTCATCAAGCGGCTGATCAAGCAGGCGGACTGCGTGGTCAACGCCGGTGACCCGGACCGGGAAGGGCAGTTGCTGGTGGACGAGGTGATCGACTTTCTCGGCTACCCGAAAACCAAGCCGGTGCAGCGCTGCCTCATCAGCGATCTCAACCCGCCTGCGGTGCGCCGTGCCCTCGAGAAGCTGCGGGACAACAAGGAGTTCGTGCCGCTGGCGGTCTCGGCGCTGGCCCGCAGTCGGGCCGACTGGCTCTACGGCATCAACATGACCCGCGCCTATACCTTGCTCGGGCGCAAGGCAGGTTGCAGCGAGCTGCTCTCGGTTGGTCGGGTGCAGACCCCGCTGCTGGGGCTGGTGGTGCGGCGGGATCTCGAGATCGAGGCCTTCGTGCCCAAACCCTTCTACGAGGTGCTGGCCCATCTGTTGACCGATAGCAACGAGCGTTTCACCGCCAAGTGGCTGCCATCGGAAGCCTGTCTGCCGTGGCAGGATGAGGAGGGGCGGGTGCTCAACCGGGCGCTGGCCGACAAGGTGGTGAGCCGGATCAACGGCCAGCCTGCACAGGTCGAATCGGTGGAGGAGCAGGCCCGCAAGCAGGCGGCGCCGCTGCCCTACAACCTCTCCAGCCTGCAGATCGATGCCGCCAAGCGCTTCGGCATGGATGCCAAGCGGGTGCTCGACATCTGCCAGAGCCTCTACGAGCGCCACAAGCTCATCACCTACCCGCGCTCCGATAGCCGCTATCTGCCGACCGACCACTTCAAGCGGGCCGAACAGGTGCGCGGTGCCATCGCCGCCACAGCGCCTGCGTTGGCCAAGGCGGTGAGCGAGGCAGACGGCAAGATCCGCAGCAAGGCGTGGAACGACAGCAAGGTGGATGCCCACCACGCCATCATCCCCACCGAGAAGCAGGGCAACCCCGCCACGCTGGGGGCCGACGAGGCGAAGCTCTATGGCCTGATTGCCCGCCAGTATCTGCTGCAGTTCTATCCCCCGTTCGAATACAACGACAGCAAGGTGCTGCTGCGCATCGCCGGTGGTCTGTTTCAGGCCAAGGCGCGGCGCATTCTCAAGGCAGGCTGGAAGGCACTGCTCGGGGTGGAAGAGGATGACGACGAAGAGAAAGCGGGCACGTTGCCTGCCCTGAAAGAGGGAGAGCAACTGCTCTGCGAGCGGGGCGAACTGCAGGAGAAAATGACCCAGCCGCCCAAGTCGTTCACCGATGCCACCCTGCTGGCGGCCATGACCGGCATCGCCCGCTATGTGCAGGATCCCGAGATCCGCAAGACCCTGCGCGACACCGATGGTCTCGGCACAGAAGCGACCCGGGCGGGCATTATCGACCTGCTGTTCAAGCGTCGCTTTCTGGTGCGTCAGGGCAAGAGCATCAAGGCGACCCCGACCGGGCGGGCGCTGGTGCAGGCGCTGCCTGCTACTGCCACCACGCCGGATATGACGGCGCTGTGGGAGCAGAGCCTCGGCCAGATCGCCGAGCGCCACGGCAGCTACCAGCAGTTCATGGGGCCGCTCACCGAGCAGCTCAACGGCCTGATTGAAGGGGCGCGGCAGGACTCCGGCGCCAGCTTCAGCGCCCTACCCAAGGAGGCGCCGGGTGCCGGCAAGCGGCGTTTTACCAGGCGCAAGAGTCCGGCGGCCAGCACGACTGGCGGGCCCCGACCGCGCAAGACGGCCAGCAAGCGCCAGACCGGGGCTGCATAACGAAAAAAGGCGCCCATCCTGGGCGCCAAAGGCATTGTTGTCAGGCTGCCTGAGTGGGCAAGCTGGCACGGATCCTGTGCTGGTAGTGCAGAACCACACCGAGAAACACCAGATCCTTGAACAGGAAGAACTCGGTGACTGGCACGCCATCAACCACTTTCCAGACACCTGTCAGGGTCAGCAGGAAGCTCAGCGTCGCCAGGAAGGTGACGATAGCCCCCATGCTGCACCAGTAACCGATGCGGGGTTGCCACAGACCCACGACCAGCCCGATGGCGATCACTATCTCGACCACCCCGATCAGGTTCGATACGCTCTGTTCCGACAGGGGGCCATAGAGCCAGCTCATCAAGGGGTGGCTGGCTACCAGTGGTTTGATGGCGGCTGCCTCTGTCGGGGTAAACTTGAAGACGCCGATCCAGAGCAGGGTCAATACCACGCCCGCCAGGGCGACCAGAAAGCCTTTGTCATGTTGCTGCATGGGGGGCTCCTTGTTTAAGGGGTCAGAGTGACGGGCGGGAAGTCGATCTCGGTCGCTGCCAGGTGGTTGCCATAGTTGGTCAGGGTATTGACGACCACCTGGCCGAGCACCTCCAGCAGCAGCTCGTCATCTACGCCTGCGGCCCGGGCGCTAGCAAGCTGCTCGTCACTGATCACTCCGCGCTGACTGACCAGCGCCGTTGCCAGTTGCAGCAGGGCGTGATCAAGGGGAGCCGAGGCCTGGCCGAGCCGGGCAGCCCGGATCTCCTGGGCCGAGAATCCGGCCTTGCCCGCCAGTAGTGTGTGGGCAGACAAACAGTATTGGCAGGCGTTGGCTTGACCTATGGCCAGTGCCAGCAACTCCCGTTGTGGGGCAGTGAGGCGCCCCTTGCCAAGCGCCTCGGCAAAGGCCAGAAAGCCATTGAGCAGGGCTGGCGAGTGGGCCAGGGTGGCGTAGAGGTTGGGCACCATGCCCAGATTGCGGCGCAGGGTGGTCAGGGTCTGGGCGGCTGCGGGTTGCGGTTGGGATACTGGTTGGATACGGCTCATGATCTTCTCCTGTGGTAGTGAAGGTACGGGAGACAGTGTGCCGTCATTCGTGATACGGTTTATCACTCATCGTCTGCAAATAAATACCATTCGTCTCAAATATGGATCCGCTCTCTGCCCTGTTGGTTCATGCCTCCCCCGAAGCCAAGATCTTCTTCGCCGGCAACCTGTGCCAGAACTCCTCCAGTGATGATTATCCGAGTGGCGGACATCTTCATCTGCTGCGCAGCGGTGCCGTCATGCTGCGTGAAGAGGGGGGAGCCAGCTTGCTGCTCGAGGAGCCGACCCTGATCCTGTTCCCTCGGGGACGTCCTCACAAGCTTGAACCCAGAACGTTGGGGGGTTGCGATCTGGTATGTGCCAATGTCGCATTCGGCAAGGGGGGCGCATCGCCGTTGCAACTGGCATTACCGGGCTCGCTGGTGCTGCCGCTACGTGAGTTGCCTGTCCTGACACCGGTGCTGAGTCAGCTGTTTGACGAAGCGTTTCACCCCCGCTACGGGCAGGATCCGCTGATCTCCCGCTTGCTGGAGATACTGTTGATCCTGCTGCTGCGTCATCTGGTCGAGCAAGGGGTGTGTCAGCAGGGGATGTTGGCAGGCATTTCCGATCCCCAGTTGGCCAAGGCGATCTCGGTGATGCATCAGCGTGGGGATGAACCCTGGACGGTGGCCACGCTGGCGCGGGAGGCCGGCATGTCGCGGGCCCGCTTTGCCGCGAGGTTTCAGGAGCGGGTCGGTCAAGCGCCGCTTGGTTATCTGACCCGCTGGCGCATGGCGCGCGCCTGCCAGCAACTGCTGGCGGGGGAGCCCATAGTGCAGGTGGCGTTGGGGGCGGGGTATAGCAGCAGTGTTGCCTTTGGTCGGGCATTCGAGCGGGAGCTGGGGGTGAGCCCGGGGCGCTGGCTCAAGGCGCAGCAACAAGCCGAATAAAAAAACGGGGCAGCCAGTGGCTGCCCCGTGTTCATGGCTGGTCAGCCGGTATAGACGTTCTCTTCCGGATAGCGGATGCGGGTCTCGACCGGGCGGGCCAGCATAAAGGCCAGGGTCAGGGGGCCGAGACGGCCGCAGATCATCACCAGCACCAGGATCAGCTTGCCCGGCTCGCTCAGGGAGGCGGTGATGCCGGTGGAGAGGCCGACGGTGGCAAATGCCGAGATGGTCTCGAACATGATTTTGTCGAACGGCAGATCCTCGGTCACCATCAGCAGGAACATCGCCAGCATCAGCACCATGGTGCTGACGATGATGATGGCCAGCGATCGGGTCACGATCTGGGGCGACAGGGTGCGGCCAAAAGCGGTGACATGGGGCCGTTTGGTCAGAAATGCCTTGGTCGCCAGCAGCACGACTGCGAAGGTGGTGACTTTGATACCACCACCGGTTGAGGTGGCACCGGCACCGATAAACATCAGCATCATCAGGAACAGCAACGCCGCCGGGGTCATCAGCCCGATATCTATGGTATTGAAACCGGCGGTACGGGCGCTGGCAGACTGGAAGAAGGCCGCCAGCAGCTGGCCACCGATACCGGCCTTACCGAGGGTGCCGGGGTTGTTGTGTTCCAGTAGCCAGAACATCAGGGTACCGGCCAGCAGCAGCGCCGGGGTCATCAGCAGCATCAGCTTGCTGTGCAGCTTCAGCTTGCGCCAGCGGCGGTTGCGCACCAGATCGACGATGACGGTAAAGCCGATCCCCCCGAGGATCAGCAGGCCGGCGATGGTCAGGCTGATGATGGGGTCGTCCCTGTAGTCCATGAGGTTGTTGGCAAACAGCGAAAACCCGGCGTTGTTGAAGGCTGATACCGCGTGGAAGAAGCTGACATAGAGGCCGTGCACCCAACCCATCTCGGGCACCCAGCGGATCGCCATGATGCCGGTACCGATCAATTGGGCGATAAAGGCGAACAGCACGATCCGTTTGACCAGCTGAATGATGTTGACCGAGCCCTCCTGTCCCAGCGCCTCCTTGGCCAGTACCTGTTGGCGCAGACCGACCCGCTTGCTGAAGATGGCGATCAGCAGCAGGGTCATGGTCATCTGGCCCAGACCGCCGATCTCCATCAGCATCAGCAGGAAAATCTGCCCCTGCAGGGTGAAGGCGGTGCCGGTATCCACCACGCCAAGACCTGTCACGCTGATGGCCGAAGTGGCGGTAAACAGGGCGTTGACGAAGGTGACCTCGCCATTGTGGCTGGAGGGTTGCACCAGAAAGATGGTGCCAATCAGCAGAATGATCAGAAAGCTACCGAGGATCAGCCGGGCTTCGCTCCAGCGAGAGTCCTGCTCCCGATGGAGGGCGAAGGCGTAGCTGCTGCGCCAGTTGATCATAGGGTTTCGAGCCAGTGGTCGATGGCGTGCTTGTTGCCCGCCAGGATCAGGATGTCGCCCAGTTGCAGCTCCATTTTGCCGGTTAGTACGTTGTGCAGCACATCACCACGCTTGATGGCGAGCAGCTGGAAATCGCTCTGTTGCAGCAGGTGGAAGTCGCCTAGTTCCCGGCCGTTCTGTTGCAGGCCAATCACGAACTCGGTCAGCACCATGTCGTGACCCAGCTCCAGATAGTCGAACAGCCGGTTGTCCAGCATGCTCTGGGCGACCCGGCGGCCCATGTCCCACTCCGGGTTGATCACCTTGTCGGCGCCCACTTTCTGCAGGATCTTGGCGTGGAACTTGTCGCGCGCCTTGACCCACACCTTCTTCACACCTGCCTCTTTCAAGACGAGGGTGGTGAGGATGCTGGTCTCCAGGTTGTCACCGATGGCAACGAAGACGATATCGAAATTGGCCAGTCCCAGCTCGGCCACGGTGGCCTCATCGGTGGCATCCGCCACGATAACGTGATTGCAGAGGGCGGCGATTTGCCGGGTCTTGCTCTCGTCGATATCGATGGCCAGTACTTCGGCATCTTGCCGTTGCAGCTCTTCGCACAGCGCGCTGCCAAACAGGCCCAGGCCGATGACGGCAAACTGGTTGTTCATGAGTTATTCCTCAGCAGTTGAAGTCGCCTACTCTAAACCACTGCTATTCCCCCGAAAAGGGCTCGGGTTTTTCGTCATGGGGCAACTTGAGGTAGACTGCGCCCTTGCACCAAGCCGGGATAGACCGATGAAACTGAATGCCAACGCCTCCTTGTTGAAGCTCAACACCCTTGCCCTCGATGCGTATTGCCTCTGGCTGGCCGAGGTGGAGCAGGTTGCCGATCTGGCGACCCTGCGTGCTGATCCACAACTCAACCAGTTGCCTCGCCTCAATCTGGGCGGCGGCAGCAATATGCTCTTCACCACCGATTTTCTCGGTCTGGTGGTGCTCAACCGGCTCAAGGGGATTACCGCTGAAGATGGTGGCGATCACTGGTTGCTCCATGTGGCGGCCGGTGAAGATTGGCATCAGCTGGTGCGCCATACCTTGCAACAGGGCTGGTTCGGGCTAGAGAATCTGGCGCTCATTCCCGGTACGGTCGGTGCCGCGCCGGTGCAGAACATCGGTGCCTATGGCGTTGAGCTGGCCGACTTCTGCGCCTATGTCGAGGCGTTCAACTGGCAGAGTGGCGAGATTGAACGGATCGCGGCGGCAGAGTGCCGCTTCGGTTATCGCGACAGCATCTTCAAACACGAGTATCAGGATTCCCACCTGATCACCGCCGTCGGGCTCAAACTGCCCAAGGCGTGGCAACCGGTGCAGGGCTATGGCCCACTGGCTGCGCTCGGTGACGCGCCTTCGGCGCAGGCCATCTTCGATACCGTCTGTGCCACCCGCATGGCCAAGCTGCCGGATCCTGCGGTGCTCGGCAATGCGGGCAGCTTCTTCAAGAATCCGGTGGTGCCTGCCGCGCTGGCGGAGAATCTCAAGGCGCGCTATCCGCAGATGCCCTGCTATCCGGCTGGAGAAGGGCAGGCCAAGCTGGCGGCGGGCTGGCTCATCGATCAGTGCGGTTTGAAAGGTTTCGCCATTGGCCGTGCCGCTGTTCATCAGGAGCAGGCGCTGGTGCTGGTCAATCTGGGGGGCGCCAGTGCCATGGAGCTGATCGCGCTGGCGGCTCATGTCCGCGACAGCGTGGAGCAGACGTTTGGCGTGGTGCTGGAGCACGAGGTGCGCTTTATGGGTGCGCATGGTGAAACCTGGCTCGACGAGGTGCTCTCATGACGTTGACTCCCATCAGACAGACCCTGATCACCCTGCTTAGCGACGGCCAGTTTCACTCCGGCGAACAGCTGGGTGAGCAGCTCGGCATCAGCCGGGCGGCGGTGAGCAAACACATGGCGGCGCTCAAGGAGCTGGGGTTGGATCTCTTTAGCCTGACCGGCAAGGGCTACCGGTTGGCGGTGCCGATGGCGCTCTATGATCAGGCTACCTTGCAGGCACTGGCCCCGATGGCACCGGTGCACTGTTTTCCGGTCATTGGCTCGACCAATCAACACCTGCTGGATCGGGTCAATGAGCTGCGCTCTGGCGAGAGCTGTCTGGCCGAGTGTCAGACAGCCGGGCGCGGTCGTCGTGGCAAACCCTGGATTTCGCCGTTTGGTTGCCAGCTGATCCTCAGCATGTACTGGCGACTCGAACAAGGCATGGCGGCGGCCATGGGGCTGAGTCTGGCGGTCGGCGTGGCAGTGGTTGAAGCGCTGGAGAGCCTTGGTTATCAAGGTGTTGAGCTCAAGTGGCCGAACGACCTCTACTATCAGGGCCGCAAGTTGGCGGGAATACTGGTGGAGATGAGTGGCAGTGCCGGGGCCAGCTGTCATCTGGTGATCGGCATCGGTCTCAATCTGGCGATGCCTGCCCGCGAAGGTGAGAAGATTGATCAGGCCTGGGCCGAGCTGCGCCACATCAATCCCGAGCTGGTCGATCGCAATCAGTTGGCGGCCCGGATGATCGTCCATCTGCAGCGGGCGTTGCATACCTTTGAGCAGCAGGGGCTGGCAAGCTTTGTCGATGAGTGGAACCGGCTCGATCACTTTGCCAGTCGCCCGGTGCGCCTGCTGATGGGAGATCAGGAGATCCGCGGCATCGCTCGTGGCATCGACGATCGCGGCGCCCTGCGACTGGATACGGAGGAGGGCACCAAGTTCTATCTGGGTGGTGAACTCTCCCTGCGCCGGGGCGACTGAGGGTCAGCAAGGCCGCTCATGATACCAAACAAGAAGAGGGGGCCCGCGGGCCCCCTCTTCGTTATCCGGCAACTGTAGTCATCATTTGCGCAGCTTGATCTGTTCGATGGCGTGCTCATGGCCCTTGGTCATGATCAGGTTGGCTCGCTCACGAGTTGGCAGGATATTTTCTTGCAAATTCAGATAGTTGATGTCTTGCCAGATGTTGCTGGCGATCTGGGTCGCCTCACTCTCCGCCAGCTTGGCGTAGTTATGGAAGTAGGAGTCGGGATCCGAGAAGGCGCCGCTGCGGAATTTCAGGAAGCGTTCGATATACCAGGTGCGCAGCAGTTCGGCATCGGCATCCACATAGATGGAGAAGTCGACGAAGTCCGACACGAAGACCCGATGGGGCTCCTGAGGATAATCCATGCCGCTTTGCAGCACATTGAGCCCTTCCAGGATCAGAATGTCCGGCTGCTCCACCACCTTCTTCTCATCGGGAATGATGTCGTAGATAAGGTGGGAGTAAACCGGCGCTTCGACCTTCTCGTGACCAGCGCGGATGTTGGCGACAAATTCCACCAGATGGCGGATGTCGTAGGATTCCGGGAACCCCTTGCGGCGCATCAGGCCGCGCTCTTCCAGTACCTTGTTGGGATAGAGGAAGCCGTCGGTGGTGACCAGCTCCACCCGCGGATGTTCCGGCCAGCGCTCCAACAGGGCCTGCAGAATACGGGCCGTGGTGCTTTTGCCCCCCGCCACGCTGCCGGCAATGCTGATAATATAGGTGCCCTTGCCGCGGGACTGGCCGAGAAACTGCTCCAGCACCCGGCTGCGACGCTGTTTGGCTTTGACATAGAGATTGAGCAGGCGGGAGAGAGGCAGATAGATCTCTTCCACTTCCCGCAATGACACCTTCTCGTTGATCCCGCGCAGGGTCTGCAGATCGTGTTCGGTCAGGGTCAGGGGGACCGAATCGCGCAATAACGCCCATTGTTCGCGGGTGAATTGCAGATAGGGGTTATGCTCTGTCGTCATGGTGTCATCACTGTTTCTTGGGCACGGCGACCATACACCAAGGGTGGGGGAGCGACAAGGGACGCAGCAGGATTGGCTTGTTTGCCCCCGCTTTTTTGCAAACTTCCCAGCAATAAAGCATATTTTGCCGGGTTCAATGGTTGCATCCCCCAAAACCTTACAATAAAATGCGCGACGCTTGACTGTCTGTCGTCTATTTGCCGTGCAAAAGCGATAAACACAACGGGTGCAAGCAGAATTACCGTTGTGACAATCTGGCGTCTGGAGGGGTTCCCGAGCGGCCAAAGGGATCAGACTGTAAATCTGACGGCTCTGCCTTCGAAGGTTCGAATCCTTCTCCCTCCACCATATTTCTCTGCGGTTTGAGTTCTTTGGGTTAGAGAAATGCGGGCATCGTATAATGGCTATTACCTCAGCCTTCCAAGCTGATGATGCGGGTTCGATTCCCGCTGCCCGCTCCAAGATGCTGATATGGCTCAGGCGTTAGCAGAGCCGCACCCTAGGGTGAGTTCGGCAAGCGAACCAGCCATCAGTACCTCTCTCTTTCCCACCAGATTCAAATCCATCATATAAACTGTTCTGTGGTTAGCTTGCCACCGCGTACTCAGCGTTAGTTTAGAGGGACGATCATGTCTAAAGAAAAATTTGAGCGTAATAAACCGCACGTTAACGTGGGTACCATCGGCCACGTTGACCACGGTAAAACCACCCTGACTGCAGCTATCACCAACGTGCTGGCCAAGCACTTCGGTGGTAAAGCTTTCGCCTTCGACCAGATCGACAAGGCACCGGAAGAGCGTGAGCGTGGTATCACCATCAACACCTCCCACGTAGAATACGACACCGCTACCCGTCACTACGCACACGTAGACTGCCCGGGTCACGCCGACTACGTTAAAAACATGATCACCGGTGCAGCCCAGATGGACGGCGCGATCCTGGTAGTAGCAGCGACTGACGGCCCGATGCCGCAGACTCGTGAGCACATCCTGCT
>NZ_JAAKMI010000008.1:0-173713 GCF_049170315.1 Aeromonas sp. 604443 | reverse complement strand
TGTGGCATTCGCCATGCGAGAGTAGGACACTGCCAGGCACCCAATTTAAGAACCCCGCTCATCGAGCGGGGTTTTTTATTACCTGAAACTCAGAAGGTAGCCTGATTTTTTACCGGCCCTATCTCCTTTCCTCTGTTCTTATTGTTACTCGGAGCTACTTTCTGGTTCCACAAATAGCCTGATGTTCCGCTTGGTACTCTTTCTTCACTGAACCGCTGTCGCTCTATATGGCGGCTCTGGCGTAGTCATGATCCACGAATCCTATGCTCGCCCGTACGCTACGATCTCTTGCTTGCGATCTTTCCTGGGCATCTGCGTCCTGTGTTAGCTGAAGTCTTTCTTTTTGAGCCCTCTGTTTGTCCATGATTTTGTTAGTCGCCCACTGACGTTATGCCAGAGAGTGTGTTGGCTGTGCTAACACGCAGGCGCAGTGGTTGCTGCTTTGGGTCCTTGTTGTTTGGGATAATAAGGAATTGGGAAGGGATACCCGCAGGAACGCAGAGGTTAGATGTTGGTAGGGGATCTTGTGGTGGCTATTGAGCCTGCAGGTGGGAAAATTAATGGGGGCGCTGAAGAAGGCTAATGTGTTGAGATCTATGAGGAATGACAAATCGGAGGCAAATAAAAAGCCCACGCAACATGGTTGCATGGGCTCGGTATGAATGGCGGAGGAGGTGGGATTTGAACCCACGGATGGTCGCCCATCGCCGGTTTTCAAGACCGGTGCATTCAGCCGCTCTGCCACCCCTCCGCAGCAGTGCGGCGAATATTACCATGCTGATCCGGCTTGTAAATCCCCGTCCGGTTCGATTGCTGGTTAATTGCGCTAAATGACATGAAAAAGTGGCAATCAGAGCATATCAAGCGCTTTTTTGGCCAGATAACTTGACTTGAAAACAGACTCAACCACTATAGTGGCCTCTATCATATCCTCTGCAAGATAACGTTATGACTATTAAAAATGCCCTGTTTTGCGCGCTGGCTGGCGTGACCCTGCTGGCGACGCCGGTACATGCAAGCGAGCTGACCAAAAGCGATGTCGAGCAAATCGTTCGCGACTATCTGGTCAAGAATCCCGAGATCCTGGTCGAGATGTCCAATGCCCTGCGTGCCAAGCAGGAGAGCCAGCAGGCCGAGAGTGACAAGGCGCTGATCAAGGCTCACTCCAAGCAGCTTTATGCCAATCAGGATCCCGAGATGGGGAATCCGAAGGCGTCGCTGACCATTGTAGAGTTTTTCGATTACAACTGCGGTTACTGCAAGCGGGCCCATCCGCTGGTCAAGCAGCTGATGGCGGAAGACAAAGACATCCGGTACATCTACAAGCAGTTCCCCATTCTGAGCGAGTCCTCCTACTTCGCAGCCCGTGCTGCGTTGGCGGTCCAGCTGGGTCAGCCTGACAAATACCAGGCGTTCCACGAGAAGCTCTATAGCCATCAGGGCCCGCTCGCTGATGAAGCACAGGTCAAGCAGTTGGCAGTGGCGGCCGGTGTGGACTGGAGCAAGGTGGAAGCCAAGATCAAGGATGGCAGCATTGACCAGAACCTCGGTACCAACCGTGCGCTGGCGGAAGCGCTCGGTATCTCCGGTACCCCGGCCTTCATCATCGGTGATCAGATCCTGCGCGGTGCTCCCCGTGATCTGGCCAGCCTGAAGGGGTTTATCAAGGACGTGCGTGCCGGCAAGAGCATTCAATAAGCTGTTGTCCTGGTCGAGGCCCCTGCGCCCCGGCCAGATACAGAAAGAGGGTCGGTATCACTACCGGCCCTCTTTTTTATTATGTCCTTTGGCACAAGTGGTCGTCGCGAAAGGACCATAACAACGTGCTCAGGACCCGGCCTGTTGGCCTCAGTAACAAGTATTAGCAGAGTCGTTCGGAGTCTATTGATAAATATTTCGCCTCGCAGAGGTGTGTCGTGAGCATTGCTTAATTCCGGTCAAGATTTTTTCTGCTGCTTGCCTTAGAATCGCCGCCCGTTGCAGGAGAAACCCCTATGTTAGTTGATATTTTACGGCTGGTTTTTATAGCCGGAGGCCTCGTATTCATCTTTATGCTGGTGCAAGCCTGCTGGCGGAAGAAGCAGAGTGGATCCTTTGAGGCGACACCCTTCTGGCCGGTGGCGTTGATCGGTGGGGTTGCCAACTTTCTCGATACCCTGGGGGTGGGCAGCTTTGCGGTAAAGACCGCCTGCTACAAGCAGTTCAAGCTGATCGATGATCGGGTGCTGCCGGGGACCCTAAATGGGCAGTGCGTGCTGCCGACCGTGACTCAGTCGCTGATCTTCGTCGGCGCAGTCGCAGTGGAGCCGCTGACGCTGATCAGTATGATGATGGCCGCCGCAGCGGGCGCAGCTTGGGGCGCTCGTCATGTGGCCTCGTTTGATCGGCAGACCATCCGGTTGGTGATGGCTATCTCCTTACTGGTCGTTGCAGGGCTTATCTTTGCCGGTCTGCTGGGTCTTTTCCCTGTAGGCGGCGATGCGATGGGGCTCAGCGGCTACAAGTTGGCGATTGCCCTGCTTGGCAATTTTATCTTCGGAGTGCTGATGAATGTCGGTATCGGCTTGTTTGCCCCCTGCATGACGTTGGTTTATCTGCTGGGGATGAATCCGCTGGCGGCATTCCCCATCATGATGGGCTCCACCGCCGTGCTCAGCGTCTTCTCCGCAGGCACCTTTATCCGCAAAGGGGCGTTTGATGCCAAAGCCGTGCTGGCGGTAGCCATCTTTGGCCCCATCGGTGTGGTGCTGGCCGCCATGCTGGTCAAATCCATGGATATGGCGATGCTGAAGTGGCTGGTTGCCTTTATCGTCATCTATACCTCCTGGACCATGTACGCCTCCTGGCGGGCGGCACGTCGCGCCCCTGTGCAACTGGCGGTGGAGAGCGCAGGCTAGCCTGTACCAGTGCCGCTTCGGCCTTGGCCCCCAGAAAAACATAGAGGCCCAGCGCCAGCAGCAAACCCACCGCACACCCCATCACTCCGACCGCAGGCCAGAGCAGCTCGCTCTGGCCGAGCGAGCCTTTGAACAGCAGCAACAGCCCCTCGATGGAGACCGCGATCAGAATGGCGGCGATAAAGCGGGTGATGGTGCGACGAATGGCGCTGTGGCGGAAGATATCCTTATGCAGCAGCACCTCCTCTTCCAGAATGGTCTTGCCCAGATCGAACACCGCCAGTGCCAGCGTCAGGAAGATGATGGCGCTAAAGGCGCCGAGCTGGTTCTGCTGCTCGCCGCACAATAGCTGGTAGAGCTGCTCCAGCCCGTGCCAGATCAGGGTAGCGACGATCAAAAACAGCGCCATGCTGAGCACCACATAGACCGCCTTGAACCAGGGCATGGCGCGGCGGCGCTCCCTGTCCCCCATCAACCAGCCAATCAGCTGATTCAGACAGACGGTGATCTCCCGTCCTTGCCCCTGCACGATAAGGTGCAACCGGTTATGGGCGGCCGGTGCCGCAGGCTGGATGCACATCGGCCCCTGATAGTGGTCAATGCTGACGACAAAGGGATACCCCTTGAGCGAGGCAAGGGGAGCGCTGAGCAGCCCCTGCAGTAGCGGGGTCAGCTCCTCCTGATACTCCTGATAGCGCCGCAGCACATCGATGGGGCTCATCTCTGCCATATGGACCTCGGTGACGTGGGCTCTTGTGGTGAATGTGCAAATAGTGGGCCTGCTTTATGACAGGGATGGCGGGGTAAGTTGCACCAGAGAATGACAAATCGGTGGATTACGAGGGGGTAATGCACCAGAAATGGGCGTATTGCCGCCCTGTGTGGTGATGGAGTCTCTGTAATAGAAAAGGGCCCATGACGGGCCCTTTGCGACAACCAGCGGCGATTTAGCCAGCCAGCTTGGCGAAGCTGCGTTCGGCGGCGGCCAGAGTGTGTTCAATCTCCTTGTCGCCGTGAGCCAGCGACAGGAAGCCTGCCTCGTAGGCGCTCGGCGCCAGATAGACGCCCTCTTCGAGCATCAGGTGATAGAAGCGCTTGAAGCGTTCCATATCGCAGCGAGTGACCTGCTCGTAGCGGGTGATTTCGGGCTCGTCGGTGAAGAAGAAGCCGAACATGCCGCCCACATAGTTGATGGCGAGCGGGATACCGTGTTTGGCGGCGGCCGCTTTCAGTCCCTCGGCAACACGAGCTGTCTTGGCGCTCAGCTGCTCATAGAGACCCGGCTCCAGCAGCAGATCCAGCATGGTCAGACCGGCCGCCATGGCCACCGGGTTGCCGGAGAGAGTACCCGCCTGATAGACAGGGCCGGTCGGGGCAATGTGCTGCATCACCTTCTTCTTGCCGCCGAAGGCGCCCACAGGCATGCCGGCACCGATGATCTTGCCGAGGGTGGTGAGATCCGGGTCGATGTTGTAGTGGCCCTGGGCGCCGCGCAGGGAGACGCGGAAGCCGGTCATCACCTCGTCCAGGATCAGCAGGGCGCCGAACTCGTCACAGATGGCGCGCAGCCCTTCCAGGAAGCCGGTTACCGGCGGGATGCAGTTCATGTTGCCGGCCACCGGCTCGACGATGATGCAGGCGATCTCGCTGCCGTATTGGGTGAAGGCTTCGCGCACCGAGTCCAGATCGTTGAACACACAGGTGAGAGTGTGTTTGGCGAAGTCGGCCGGTACGCCCGGGCTGTTGGGCTGACCCAGGGTCAGGGCGCCGGAACCGGCCTTGACCAGCAGGGAGTCGGCGTGGCCGTGGTAGCAGCCCTCGAATTTGACGATCTTGTCGCGGCCGGTGTAGCCGCGGGCCAGACGAATGGCGCTCATGGTGGCTTCGGTGCCGGAGTTCACCATCCGTACCTGCTCCATGGAGGGGACGAGCTGGCGCACCTTCTCAGCCATCAGCACTTCGATCTCGGTCGGTGCACCGTAGCTCAGCCCCTTCTCAACGGCCTTGATGACGGCGGCCTTGATAGCCGGGTGGTTGTGGCCCAGCAGCATGGGCCCCCAGGAGCCGATGTAATCCACGTAGGCCTGACCATCCACATCATAGAGATAGGCACCATCGGCGTGATCGATGAAGCGGGGCGTGCCGCCGACCCCATTGAAGGCGCGGACCGGTGAGTTGACGCCACCCGGAATGGTCTGGCGGGCCTGTTCAAACAGCTGATCTGATTTTGACATGGATCATCCTTAATGGGATTTTGGTCGTCACACAAGGGATTGCAGCCGATTGAGACTCGGCAGGCCGGAGCATCAGGAGTATGCTTTGCGCTCTCGCCACCCGGACTCTCGGTCTGCTCCCGTGACAAAAATTTAACGGGCCGACTATAGCAGAAAGCCCCAGCCCTGGGCAGCCGAGCAACGCGCCGGGTGATCCTGATCTCAGCTAGCTGACGATATGGTTTTTCCAAGTTGGTGTAACAAGATGGCGCAACAAGCTCTCTCCTCTGAAGCCGATACCTCTTCGCGGGGGCCGCTTTCCCGCATTATCCGGCAAGACAAGATGCCCTTGCTGGTGCTGTTGCTGGCGGCGCTGGTCGGCACCCTGGCCGGGCTGGTGTGCGGTCTGTTCGAATCGGGTGTCCACTGGCTGGCAGAACAACGCATCGCCTTGCTGGCAGACCGTCCCTGGTGGCAGCTCGGTCTGCTTGGCTTTGGCTTCAGCGCCTTGCTGGGATTTGTCGGCTACTTCCTCACTCATACCTTTGCCCCGGAAGCGGGCGGCTCCGGCATTCCCGAGATCGAGGGGGCGATGGACGATCTGCGCCCGGTTCGGTGGTGGCGGGTGTTGCCGGTCAAGTTCTTCGGCGGCATCTGTACCCTGAGCTCCGGTATGGTGCTGGGGCGGGAGGGACCTTCGGTACAGATCGGCGGCAACCTCGGCAAGATGGTGGCGGATATCTTCCGGCTGCCCAAGGAACATGGCCATGCCCTGTTGGCCGCCGGTGCGGCGGGCGGTCTGGCTGCTGCCTTCAATGCGCCGCTGGCGGGCATCCTGTTCGTGATGGAGGAGATGCGACCGCAGTTTCGCTACTCCTTTCTGGCCATCAAGGCGGTGGGGATCTCCGCCATCATGGCGACACTGATGCTGCAGAACATGAAAGGTCAGGGGGCGGTGATCACTCTGCCGCACTACGATGCGCCAGCCCTCAAGGCGCTCTGGCTATTCCTCTTTATGGGGGCCACCTTCGGAGTGCTCGGTTTTGTCTTCAACAAGCTGGTGCTGGCCTGTCAGGATGGTTATCTGGCGTTGCATCAGAACAAGCGCCACCGTTTTGTAGCCATCGGCATGCTGGTCGCCGGAACGTTTGGCGTGCTGTCGCTGTTTGCTCCCGCGGTGACGGGGGGCGGCACCGAGCTTATTCCCCATCTGATGGGGGATGAGTATGCGATGGCGACCCTGTTCCTTATCTTCTCGGTGCGGCTGGTTGCGACCCTCATCTGCTTCTGCTCCGGTGCCCCGGGCGGGGTGTTTGCGCCAACCCTGGCGTTGGGCACCCTGTTTGGCGTGGTGTTCGGCCATCTGTTTCATGCGGCGTTTCCGGAGCTTGGCATCGAGCCCGGCGCCTTTGCCATCGCCGGAATGGGGGCGCTGTTTGCTGCCACCGTGCGCGCCCCCATCACCGGTATCGTGCTGGTCACCGAGATGACCGACAACTATCAGCTGATCCTGCCGATGATGATCACCACGGTCGGGGCGACTCTGGTTGCCCAGTGGCTGGGTGGCCGACCCATCTATTCCCAGATCCTGGAGCGAACTTTACGGCTCGCCGCGCGTCAAAAGCGGGGTGATGGCAGCGCCACGGCCAGTTAATTTTTCCCTTTATCGCCTGTGACCCCGGTCCGGGCGGTATAGTGAAGGGAGAGGCGCTGCCGTAAATGGCGTGATAACGGGATGAGGGGCTATGTCCAATCTATTGAAGTTATTGGTCGTGTTAGCCGTTGGCGGGCTCATTGGTTACTTTGTCGGTAACCGTCAGGAGCTGGCCCAGAGCAGTCTGTTGGTGGTACAGCAGGAGACGCTGGATCGTCAGGGCAAGGCCATCGGCCAGCTCAAGACCGAATTGGGGGTGAAAGATACCCAGCTGGCGACCCAGAAAGCGGCCTTCGAGCAGTTGCAGACCACCCTGAAGAGTCAGGAGGCGCAGGTGCAGGAGCTCAAGCGCCAGCTGGCTTTTTTCGAGCGGATCATGCGCCCTACCGGCGAACAGGTGGGGGTGGTGATCGATAACCTGACCTTGCAGGAGACCAGCATTCCCGGTCGCTACCACTATCGTCTCGCCCTGACCCAGCCCGCCAAAAAGCGGGAGCTGTTTCGTGGTCAGGTGCAGATCCGGGTTGAGGGGAGCCTGGCTGATAAGCCGAAGACGCTGACCGGTCGCGATCTCGGAATGAAGGTGAGCGAGTGGCGTTATGCCCTGCGTTATTTCCAGCTGCTGGAAGGGAATTGGCAGTTGCCGGAAGGCTTTGTGCCGGATCGGATCCGTGTCACCATCAACAAGGATGGCAGGCAACCAGCGCAAGAGCTGCTGGTTGAGTGGGGCGAGGTGATCAAGCCGCTGGTCGCCACACCGCCTGCTCCGGTTCCCGCGGCCGGTTAAACGTGGTGAATACTTGAACTGAATGGTCGGGTATTGGATAATTTCGCGGTTTCCATGTTTGTGGATCTAATGGTTGTGAGGTCAGTAATGAGTGCAGTTGCAGAAGCCCCGCTGCCCATCCAGATGACGGATGCGGCGGCCAACAAGGTGAAGAACCTGATCACCGAGGAAGAGAATCCCGAGCTGAAGCTGCGGGTATACATCACGGGTGGGGGCTGCTCCGGTTTCCAGTATGGCTTTACCTTTGATGAGAAGATCAACGACGGGGACACCGTAGTCGAGAAGAATGGCGTCACCATGGTGATCGATCCCATGAGCCTGCAATATCTGGTAGGCGGCAGTGTGGATTACACCGAGGGTCTGGAAGGTTCACGCTTTACCGTGACCAACCCCAATGCCACCACGACCTGTGGCTGTGGCTCCAGCTTCTCCATCTGATCGGCGTATCGGTCTGATGAAACGGCTCTCGGCAACGAGGGCTGTTTTTGTTTGTGGTGATCAGTGTGCTCCATCAAACAGCATTTCTCTGAAACAACAAAGGCGCCTTGATGGCGCCTTTGTTGTTTGCAGGATGGCTTAGCGGGAGCTTGCCGCCGCGACCAGCGGGATCCGGTTCACCGCCTTGCCCATGTAGGCGAGGGTGATGGTCACAATGATGCAGGTGAAGCTCAGCCACATGTAGGGGAGGTAGTCGAGGGTGGCCACTCCCAGTACCCCGGCCATGAAGATGCCATTGTCGCTCCAGGGCACCATGCCGCAGGTGAGGGTGCCGCCAAACTCGGCGTTGCGAGAGAGGTTCTTGCGCGCCAGTCCCAGTCGGTCGTAGTTCTTGGCCATGATCTTGGGGGTCAGGATCAGCGACACATACATGGCTGAGCCGAACACGTTGGCCAGAAACGCGGTGCCGATGGTGTGGCTGGTCAGGCTGCCGACGCTATTGATGCGCTTCTCGAAGGCGCTGGCGATCACTTCCAGAATGCCAACCTTCTCCAGCAGGCCGCCAAACCCGAGACCGAAGATGATGACCGCGACCGAGCCCAGCATGGACTCCATGCCGCCGCGACCGAGAATGTTGTCGATAAAATCGATGCCGGAGGTGATGGCAAACGGACTATAAGCTGAGTGCATCGCTTTGACCGGATCCATGCCCTGGAAGGCGATGGCCCAGATCAGGCCCAGCAGGGCGCCGAAGCTGATCACCGGGAAGGCGGGCTTGCGGTTGGCCAGCAGACCCAGCACCAGCACCACGGGGACTATGGCCAGCGGGGTGATGTTGAACTGGTTGTCGAGAGCCTCCATCACCAGATTGACCTGCTCCAGGCTGACATTACCCGAATACTGCATGCCCACCACGGTGAACAGCACGGCGGTGATGACATAGGAGAGCAGGCTGATAGGCAGCATCCCCTTGATATGCTCCACCACGTCGACGTTGGACATGGTCGAAGCCAGCACTACTGAGTCGGAGAGCGGAGAGAGCTTGTCACCAAAATAGACGCCGGAGAGCACGGCACCGGCTACCAGCGGCGCAGGCACGCCGAGGCTGTGGCCGATCCCCATCATGGCGATACCGGCGGTGGCGGCAGAGCCCCAGGAGGTGCCGGTGGCCAGCGAGGTCAGGGAGCAGATGATCAGGGTCGCCAGCAGGAAGATGGACGGGTGAATCACCTTGAGGCCGAAGTAGATGATGCTGGGGACTATGCCACCGGCAATCCAGGTGCCGACCAGAGCACCGACGGAGACCAGGATCAGGATGGCCCCCATTCCCTTGGCAACGCCGTCAACGGCTGCCTGTTCCAGGGATTTGTAATCGTGGCCGAGTTTGATGCCAAGCCCCATGATGACGAACCAGGCGATGAACAACGCCAACTGGATCGGCAGATCGAGCACGCTGGTGAACGAGAATGCCAGGGCCAGGAAAATGGCCAGACAGGCAAACACCTGTGCCATGCCCGGTAGTCGGATGTGGTTTTGTTGGTTTTGCATAGATACTTCCTAAACTCTTGCTCGCCAAGGTCACTCCCTCTCGTCCTGTGGATACATCGATCCCGAGGAGGCAACCCAAAAAGAGGCCGCAATCTACCACAAACCCGGCGGGTTAAAGCCCCATCAAATTGGCAAAAATGCACATTTGATTGAAAAAATCACAAATTAGTTGATCTCATAACCCGTTTTTGAGCGGCCTGTTGACACAAGGGGTCACATACGAATCCTTCTTGTGGCGCCACTTGCATCCCCAGTAGATGAAGGTGATAATTATTATCAATTGTTGATTGGGGAGAAAACAATGCGCTGGATATTGCGGGGTATGATGTTGCTGGTGGCGGTGGCTGTACTCGCATGGGGTCAGGATAAAGAGTACGGCACCTGGAGTGCCGGTTTTCTGCTGGCTGCCTGGGTGATGCTGGAGCCCGGATTGCGGCCCGCCTTGATCTTGCTGCCAGTGGCCGGGTTGACCGGTATCGTTACCCTGCTCTGGCAGCAGCCCTGGTTATGAGCTTTTGACGGGAGCCAGCTTGATCTTCTGCTGTGCCACCTTGAGCGATTCGACCACCAGCTTTTCCATTTCGGTGCGCTTGGCGTCGGTCAGGAAGTAGATCATGTCGACATTGTGTCGAATATAGTGGGCCGGAAGCTGGTTGAGGGTGAGGCAGCAGAGATCGGCCATCTGATCGCTGTTGAGTTTTTGCTGCAGCCCCTGTTTCTCAATCTCCTTGAGCACCAGATGTTCGTAAAAGTTGTGAATGTCGGTATCCAGTATCATATGCGTTCCTTGGCATGACGATGAGCGGGCAGTCGTCAAAAGCATAGCCATAACAAGGAGTAAAAACAAAAGGCCCATCACTTTCGTGATGGGCCTTTTGCGTAATGAATGGTGCGAAGAGAGGGACTCGAACCCTCACATCCGTGGGACACTAACACCTGAAGCTAGCGCGTCTACCAATTCCGCCACCTTCGCACACTGATTTTCTCCAGCTGGTTTTTAAATGCGGTTGGAGCGCATTGCTCTGTGTTTACATGTCAGAATCATGGTGCGAAGAGAGGGACTCGAACCCTCACACCCGGGGGGCACTAACACCTGAAGCTAGCGCGTCTACCAATTCCGCCACCTTCGCACATTCGGGTTTCCAGTCTGGATTTACATGCTGTCTGGATAAAGCATGGTGCGAAGAGAGGGACTCGAACCCTCACATCCGTGGGACACTAACACCTGAAGCTAGCGCGTCTACCAATTCCGCCACCTTCGCACATTGTCTTACCAGTTTTGATTTGCATGCTGTCTGGAGAAGCATGGTGCGAAGAGAGGGACTCGAACCCTCACACCCGGGGGGCACTAACACCTGAAGCTAGCGCGTCTACCAATTCCGCCACCTTCGCACATTCGGGTTTTCTAGTTGGATTTACATGCTGCTGAATCAGCATGGCAGTATTGGTGCGAAGAGAGGGACTCGAACCCTCACATCCGTGGGACACTAACACCTGAAGCTAGCGCGTCTACCAATTCCGCCACCTTCGCATCACTGCGGAGGGGGATTCTATAGAGTTTTGGGGGAGCGTCAACAGCCAAAGGGGACTTTTTTCGCTGTTGACGCCCAAAGTGGCGCCAAGGGTACAAAACTTCAGCAATCAGCTGACGTTTGGCATTCAGTAACGGCCCAATGCGCTCTGATACATCCGTTCATACTGGGTGACCGAGTCAGGCCAGTTGAAGCGGGTGCTCATGGCATTGCGCTGTACCTTGGCAAAACGCTCTTTGTCCTGCAGGAAATAGAGCAGGCTGCGGCGCATGGTATCGAGCAGGATGGCGGCAGTCGGATCGTTAAAGCAGAAGCCGGTGGCATGCTCGGTATCGGCATCCCAATCCACCACGGTATCTTTCAGACCACCCACGGCGCGCACCAGTGGCAGGGTGCCATAGGCGAGACTGTACATCTGGTTGAGGCCGCAAGGCTCGAACAGCGAGGGCATCAGGAAGAAGTCGGCACCGGCTTCGACCAGATGAGCCAGTCGATCGTCATAGGTGTTGATGAAGGCGAGCTTGCCCGGATAATCCCGGGCCATGGTTTGCAGTTGCGTGGCGAGCGCAGGATCGCCAGAGCCGACGATCACCACTTGTACCTGATGGTGGAGGAATTTCTCCAGCGCAGGGAGCAGCAGGGGAACGCCCTTCTGCTCGGTCAGGCGGCAAACCATGCCGTAGATGGGCAAGTCCGCCACGGCCAGCCCCGCCTCCTGTTGCAGGCTCTCTTTGCAGATCTGTTTGCCAGCCATGTTGTCGATGCTGTAGGTCGCAGGCAGGAATTCGTCGAACTCCGGATCCCAGTCCTTGTAATCGCAGCCGTTGAGGATGCCACAGAGATCCGCGGCCCGCTGCTGGAAGATATGCGCCATGCCGTGGGCGCCGAGGTGAGTCAGCAGCTCCTGGGCATAGTTGGGGCTGACCGCATTGATCTTGTCGGCGTAGAGCACCCCGCATTTGAGCAGATTGACGTGGCCGTAGTCGTAGTTGATGCGGCGTTCGTAGTCGGCGATCTCGGGCATGGCCCAGAACTGCTCGCGGCCAAACACCCCCTGAAACGCCGCATTGTGAATGCTGATCACGCTGCGGGTCTGCTGGAAGAAGGGGTTGTGAGCGTGGCGGGTTTTTAGCAGCAGTGGCAGCAGGCCGGTGTGCCAGTCATTGCAGTGGGCGATATCCGGGGCAAAGCCAAGCTGCTCGCAGGCATGGAGGGCCGCGGCAGAGAAGAAGGCAAAGCGCTCGCCATTATCCGGATAGGCCTGATTGTTCTCGGCGTAGAGCTGGGGACGATCGAAATATTGCGGGCAATCGAGCAGATAGACGCAGACGCCATCCAGCTCCATCTGGTAGATGCGATAACCGATATCCGGCAGTCCCGGATGGGTTGGCAACCAGCGAGAAGCGACCAGTCTGGCCTCATCCCGTCGCTTTATCGTCTTGTAGAAGGGGAGCATGATCCTGACATCATGCCCCTTCTGGGCCAGGTACATCGGCAGGGCTCTGGCGACATCGGCCAGGCCCCCGGTCTTGACCAGCCCCTCAACCTCCGAGGCAACAAACAGGATTTTCAGTGGGTTAATAGCCAACTCTTGCTCCCTTAGGTACCACCACGATACCGCCTTCGGATACGGTAAATCGCTCTCTATCGTGGTCGAGATTTTCACCGATAACGGTGCCGGGTGCAATTTCAACATTTTTATCAATGATCGCGCGCCGGATGGAGCAGCCTTCACCAATCTTCACATCCCCCAGCAGCACGGACTCACTGATATGGCTGCACGCGCCGATATTGCAGCGGAAACCGAGGATGGATCGCTGGATCTGGCTGCCCTGAATGAAGCAACCGGCGGAGATCAGCGAGTTGGCGATCTTCACCTTGCACTCGTCGCTGTCGATGAAGGTGGCCGGTGGCAGCGCTGGATAGTGGGTGTGTAGGGGCCACTTGCGGTTATAGAGGGAGAAGGGAGGATTGTCGGCCACCAGGTCCATGTGCGCTTGCCAATACGAGTCGAGGGTGCCCACATCCCGCCAGTAGACGTGCGGTTTCTCGCCGGGGATGACGTTGGTGCTGTAGTCATAGACATAGACGGGGGCACGCGGGTAGAGGCTCGGGATCACATCCTTGCCAAAGTCGTGGCTGGAGTTCTCCTCGGCGGCATCCCGCTTCAACTCGCGGCAGAGGGCATCGGTCTCGAAGATGTAGTTGCCCATGGAGACCAGCGCCTGGGTCGGATCGCCGGGAATGTGCTTGGGCTGCTTCGGCTTTTCCTGAAAGCCGATCATCCGCCCTTCGGTATCCACCTCGATCACCCCGAAGGCGCTCGCCTCTTCGATGGGCATGCGCAGGGCCGCGACCGTCATGGCGGCGTTCTTCTGCTTGTGGAAGGTGACCATCTGGCTCACATCCATCTTGTAGATGTGGTCGGAGCCGAAGATGCAGACGTGATCCGGTTCGGCCCGCTCGATAAAGCCGAGGTTCTGATAAATGGCGTCAGCGGTGCCGTCATACCAGCGTTTGCCCATCCGCATCTGGGCCGGGATGGGATCGATAAAGCGGTCGGTGATGCCGACGATATTCCACCCCTTCTTCATGTGCAGGTAAAGGGACTGGGATTTGAATTGGGTCAGTACATAGATGCGCAGAAAGTCGGCGTTGACGAAGTTGTTGAGGACAAAGTCGATTAGCCGGTAGCTGCCACCGAAGGGGACGGAAGGCTTGCTGCGGGTGGTGGTCAGAGGCTGCAGGCGAGTACCTTCGCCACCAGCCAGGATCATGGTCAAAATGCCTGCCATCGTATTTCTCTCCCTGAATTAACAACATGAAAAGGTTTTCAATGTTCGGTATAAAAACACCCCTAAAGGGGTGGTTTTTATCGTGTGCTTAATACCTTATCAGATGCCGGATGGCGCTCTCTAGCTGTTTTATTGTGCTGCTTACACTTATTTACATTTTGCTCAGATAGACCTTGAATTTGGCATCACTGCTGATCACTTCAGTCCGTTTGAAGTGTGTCTCCAGTATAGGCTGGTAGCGCAAGAAGGCGTTGGCAACAATGGTCAGCGAACCATTTGGCAGCAAAAATTCCGGCGCCTTGGCCAGGAACTGCTCGGTCGCCGCATAGAAGGTTTTGAGACCCGCATGGAATGGCGGGTTGGAGACGATGTGCTGGAAACGGGTGGAGACATCCGAATAGACATCGGAAGCGGTGACCTTGCCCTTCAGACCGTTGATCGCCAGGGTGCGGCGGCTCGATTCGAGCGCCAGCGCGCTGATATCCACCATGTTGACCTGCAGATCCGGATTGCGCTTGGCCAGCACGGACCCAATCACCCCGGCGCCGCAGCCAAAATCGAGCAGTTCGCCCTTCATCGGCGGTACGGCGGCCAGCAGCATCTGGGTGCCGAGATCCAGCTCGGCGGCGCTGAAGACGCCGGGCAGCGCCAGCACGGTCAGTTCGGTATCACCGGCCTTGCACTGATAGCGGCCAAACCAGCTATCCAGATCGAACGGGGCGACCGGTTTGCAGAGCTCACCATGATAGAGGGAGCAGCGGCGGGCCGAATCGCGCTTGATCGGCTTTTCGCCATAGGGGACCAGTAGCTTGTCGGCGCCATTGATGCCGCCGCGGTTTTCACCGGCGAGGAACAGGTCGGCACCCGCTTCCAGCAAGGGGGTCATCATGGCCAGCAGATATTGTGCCTCGGCCTTGGCCTTGGGCATCAGCAGTAACAGGGCATCGAAGCGCGGGGCGCCGCCGAGCTGGTGGTCGAACAGGATAGCCTCGCCGAGGGCGGCCTGCTGGCTGCGGTAGTAGCAGTAATCGGTGGTAAAGACGGTCAGGGTCCGGGCCAGGCTCACCAGCTGGCGGGGGTAGTCATCCTCCAGCGCGCCACAGACAAGTAGCCGCTTGCCGACAAAGAGGGCTTGGTTTCGTTCCAGCATCTGGCTGACGGCACTGATTGGGCTGCTCATCGGGTCTCTCCACGCAATTTTGGGCGGCCATTATACATAGCCCCTTTCGCCTTGACATTTATGCCGTGTTCCCGAAATATGCCCAGACACCATTTTTTGACCAGAGATGACGAAATGCGGTTCAACGGGTTGAAACGAAAGCACAAAAAAAGCCTGAAATTCGGGCCTGCCGACGTTCGCGCGTAACCTCTCATCCCTGAGAAGCTTCAAACCCCGGTTGCGCACATCGTACCGGGGTTTTTTATTGCCATATGCGCGTCATTTAGGAGAAGGAGATCCCATGTTTCAAGGTTCAATCGTTGCGTTGATCACCCCGTTTCGACAGGGAAAGCTGGATGAAGAGGCGCTGCTGCGTCTGGTTGAGTGGCATATCGAGCAGGGTACTCACGGCATTGTGCCGGTGGGCACCACGGGTGAAAGCCCGACCCTGACCCATGACGAGCACTGCCGGGTGGTGGAGCTGGTGGTCAAACAGGTCGCTGGTCGCATTCCGGTGATTGCCGGAGCGGGCTCCAACAATCCGGTCGAAGCCATCGAGTACACCCTCCATGCCGAGCGGGTGGGGGCTGATGCCACTCTGCATGTAGCCGGTTACTACAACCGTCCCAATCAGGAGGGGCTCTACCACCACTTCAAGGCGGTACACGATGCCACCGCCAAGCCGATCATCGTCTACAACATCCCGCCGCGCGCCATCGTTGACGTGCAACCCGCGACCCTGGCCCGTCTGGCGGAACTGCCGCGTATTGCCGGGGTGAAAGACGCCACTGGCGATCTGGCGCGCCCCTGGACCGAACGCCAGCTGATCAAAAAGCCTTTCGCCTGGCTATCCGGTGAAGATGCCACGGCTGTGGCCTACAACATCGGCGGTGGTCAGGGCTGTATCTCTGTGACCGCCAACGTGGCCCCCAAGCTGGTGGCCGAGGTGCAGAACCTCACGCTGGCCGGCAAGTGGCAAGAAGCGCGTGAACTGCAAGACCAGCTGATTCCGCTTCATCAGGCGATGTTTGCCGAGCCGAGCCCGGCCGGTGCCAAATATGCCGCTTCCCTGCTCGGTTTCTGCAGCGAGGAGTGTCGCCTGCCGGTGATGCCGCTGTCGGAGGCGACTCGCGAGCGCATTCGCAGCGCCATGCAGCAGCTCAACCTGCTGTAATGCAAAACGGGTGAGCCAAGGCTCACCCGTTTTGTTTTTGGCTTTTGTTTCTGGCCTTTATTTACGACATCGCACCACTCAGGCTGCGTGATGCAGCCAGGCGGCGATGGCCAGCTGCAACTCGACATACGCCGGATAGAGGAAGAGATCGGCCAGTTCGGCAGGCCACTCGTTTTGCTCGTCCGATTGGGCTTGCAGATGGGCGTGCAGGCTGGTCAGAGCTGGCAGCCAAGGTGCGGGTTGTGGCAGCGCGGCCGCAGTGCGGGCGACCAGATCGATCCCCTGGCACAGGGCCGCGAGTGCCTGCTGTTGAATGCCTTTATCCTGAGGATGCTCCAGCCAGAGCTGCTCGTGGTGCTGCCAGTGACCCAGCCCCTCGCTTACCCCCGTTATGCCATCCATACCTTCATGCTCGAGCAGCGCCTGCAGGGACAGCGGTTTGCCAAGACCAGCCAGTCGATAGCCGCGCTGAGCCTTGGATTGGGCGCCAAGGCGTAGCCCGCCGATCCTGGCGAGGCGTTGGGCCAGCGCAAACAGCGCCGCGGTAGCGCCTGATTTGAGCTCCAGTTCCAGTTCGTTGATGGTGGTGCTGCCTTGGCTGCCGACTATCTCGCCCTGATCCCAGGCCAGCTCAATCTCGGCCCCCTCGAAGACGATCAGCCAGTGGCGGCGCAGGAAGTCGGTGCGAAACTGGGCGACCAGCTGCTGCTGAATGTGGTCACGCTCGGTCAGGGTCGGCCAAATTTCATCGGGAAAGGCCGAGAGGGTCGGCAGATCGCCGCTCACGGGGGTGTTGTACTCGGGTCTGGCGTGCAGGCCGCCCACCACCTGGCCACGGCATTTGATGGTCTGTTCGGCGAAGGCGTTGCAGCGGCGGATCCGCAGTCCCATCTCCAGCTGGCGCAGAGCTAGGGTCGGCGTATCGAAATAGACGTTGCCGAGCTGCTGTTGTGACGATTCTTTAATCTCAAGAGAATTCAGCAGGTTGGATAACTTGGCTTGAATGTCGCGGGCGACAAAAAACTTTATCTCGATCTCAGTTTGCATAGTCATTCCGGGCTGGCAGGCAACTTTGGGGGGCAGGATTCGGGTCGCGGGGATATAATGCCCGCGAGACGACTAGATTAATTCGCGGTTTAATTGAGGGCGCAGTTCGGTTACCATGCGCGCCTCATAAAATCGTATCGAGTGTTTTTTCACCGACACAGGTTTGGCCATGCCAGTAAATACTATTTTGGGGCTTTTTGCCAAGTCCCCCATCAAGCCGCTGCAGAAGCATATCGTCAAGGTTCACCAGTGCTCACAGCAGTTGGTTCCTTTCTTTGACGCCGTTGCCGAAGACCGTTGGGAAGATGCCGAGAAGATCCGGCAGCAGATCGCCCAACTGGAAAAAGAGGCAGATACCCTCAAGCGTGAAATCCGTCTGAAACTGCCTCGCGGCCTGTTCCTGCCGGTTGCACGTACCGACCTGCTGGAGCTGTTGACCCAGCAAGACAAGATTGCCAACCGTGCCAAGGATATCTCCGGCCGCATGCTTGGCCGTCGCATGGAGTTCCCCGCTGAAATGCGGACGGATTTCATGGCTTACCTCAAACGTTGTATTGATGCGACCGCTCAGGCCGAGAAAGCGATCGGGGAGCTCGACGAGCTGCTCGAGACCGGCTTCAAAGGACGGGAAGTGGAAATGGTTGCCGAGATGATCCACCAGCTGGATCTGATCGAGGACGATACAGACACCATGCAGATTGGACTGCGCCAACAGCTGCAAGCGGTTGAGCAGAACTACAATCCGATTGATGTGATGTTCCTTTACAAGATCCTCGAATGGGTAGGTGACCTGGCAGATCAGGCCGAGCGCGTAGGCGCCCGTCTGGAACTGATGCTGGCTCGTTCGTAATCGACTGACTGGGTAAACACTATTAATGGACATTATCGCGAATTACGGCACCACTCTGGTGCTCGTGGCGGCCTTGTTCGGCTTTTTGATGGCTTGGGGCATTGGCGCGAATGACGTGGCCAACGCCATGGGAACATCGGTCGGCACCAAATCCCTGACCATCCGTCAGGCGATCATCATTGCCATGATCTTCGAATTTGCCGGTGCCTATCTGGCCGGTGGCGAAGTGACGGCCACCATCCGTAACGGCATCATCGACAGCAACGCCTTTGCCGATACACCGGATCTGCTGGTGCTCGGCATGATCGCCTCCCTGCTGGCGGCAGGCGCCTGGTTGATCCTCGCCTCCTACTTCGGCTGGCCCGTATCCACCACTCACTCCATCATCGGCGCCATCGTCGGTTTTGCGGTGGTGAGCATTGGCCCGGAAGCGGTGCAGTGGAGCAAGTTTGGCGGCATCGTCGGCTCTTGGGTCATCACCCCGGCCATCTCAGGTGTCATCGCCTACTTCATGTTCATCAGCGTGCAGAAGCTTATCTTCAACACTGATGATCCCCTGAACAACGCCAAGCGCTATGTGCCGTTCTACATGTTCCTGACTGCGCTGGTGATCTGTCTGGTGACCATCAAGAAGGGGCTGACCCACGTCGGTCTGCACCTGAGCGATGGCGAGGGCATTCTGCTCTCCATCGCCATCTCCATCGCAGTGGCGTTTGCCGGCTGGATCTACATTCGCGGTCAGAAGTACAACCCGCAGGATGACAGCAAGATGCACTTCGCCAACGTGGAGAAGGTGTTCGGCATCCTGATGGTGATCACCGCCTGTGCCATGGCCTTTGCCCACGGCTCCAACGATGTGGCCAACGCCATTGGCCCGCTCTCTGCGGTGGCCTCTATCGTGGCTTCCGGTGGCGAGATTTCCAGTCAGGCAGCCATTGCCTGGTGGATCCTGCCCCTCGGCGGTATCGGTATCGTGATCGGTCTGGCGACCATGGGCGAGAAGGTGATGGCGACGGTCGGTACCGGCATCACTCACCTGACCCCGAGCCGTGGTTTTGCCGCCCAGCTGGCGACTGCCGCGACCGTAGTGATTGCCTCCGGTACCGGTCTGCCCATCTCCACCACCCAGACCCTCGTCGGTGCTGTGATGGGTGTCGGTCTGGCGCGCGGCATTGCGGCGCTGAACTTGGGGGTACTGCGCAACATCGTGGTCTCCTGGATCATCACCCTGCCTGCAGGTGCCATTCTGGCTATCGCCATCTTCTACGTGCTGCAGGCCTGCTTCTCCTAATCGAAGCGGCATTCTGCAAAAAGCCCGAGTCATCGACTCGGGCTTTTTTATTGTGCGCGGGAGCTGAGTGCTGCTCCCTTTGCATATCACCTTAGAGGCTGGCGCAGATCTGCCACAGATCGTACTGGATAGCGGCGGCGGTCACTTCCCGACCCGCCCCCGGCCCCTGGATCACCAGCGGGTTGGTGCGATAGCTGTCGCTCTCGATGGCGAAGATGTTGTCGCACGGCAAGAGGTTGGCAAACGGGTGATGGGGCTCCAGCGCCTCCAGCCCGACTCGTGCTTTGCCGTCATGCTCAAAGCGGGCGACGTAGCGCAGGACCTTGCCGAGGCGCTTGGCCCCTTCGAAGGCGGTCTGGATCGGGTCATCCAGCTCTTTCAGTCTGTCCATGAACTGATCGGCGGTCACCTTGCGCAGCGTAACGGGCACCAGATTCTCCAGCTCGATATCGGCGGAGTCGAGCTCGAAGCCTGCTTCCCGCGCCAGAATAAGCAGCTTGCGCCGCACATCCTGACCGGAGAGATCTTCGCGGGGATCCGGCTCGGTCAGGCCGTGCTGCCACGCCTCGTCCACCAGCTCGGAGAAAGGGCGAGTGCCGTCATACTGTTGGAACAGCCAGGAGAGGGTGCCGGAGAAGATGCCGGAGACCCCCTGAATGCGGTCGCCGCTCTGACGCAGCATCTGGATGCTGGACTGGATTGGCAGCCCGGCGCCCACGGTGGCGTTGTAGCGCCACTGCACCTGATGGTCACGGCAGGTTTGCTTGATGCGCTGGTAGAACTCGCTGTCGGCGGCACCGGCAAACTTGTTGGCGGCGATGATATGAATGCCGAGCTGGGCAAAATCCGGATAGTAGCGGCTCACCGTTTCGCTGGCGGTCATGTCCAGCGCAACCAGTGCATCAAAGCCGTGCTGTTCAAGCTGGGAGAGCAACTCCGGCCAGATCAGCGGCTTGGGATTGAAGTTGTCCTGTACCTTCAGGGGGTTGAGCCCCTCTTCATCGAGCAGGCCCCCTTCCGAGCTGAATACCCCGTAGAGGGTGAGCGCCAGATTGAGTTCATGTTCCAGCCGTGCCTTTTCGCGGGCGTAGAGGCTCAGCCAGTGGCCGCCGATATTGCCCTTGCCGAACACCACCAGTCCAACCCGGGTCGGGCGGCTGAAGAGGGCGCTGTGCAGGGCGATGAGCAGCGGCTCCAGCACTACCTGACGCAGCACCGCCACCAGACTCAGGCCATCTCGGGCCACCTGTACGAACTCCAGCGGTTGATCCGCCAGCAGCTGATAGAAGCGGTGACACTGCTCCGCGTTGTCGGTGACCCCGGCTCCGACTAGCGCAACCAGACTGAACCCCTCTTTTTGGATGAGGCCGGTGAAGCTCCCTTGCAGCTGGAAGTCGCGCAGCAGCTCGAAGGCGCCCTGTGCTACCTCGAGGGTGTAGGCGAGGCGCAGGATCCGGCGATCCGGCTGGCGCTGCAGGGTGAGCGGGTTGAGGCGGTGACGGGCCAGATGGGCCTCGATGGTGGCCACCGTCTGCTCATAGTTGGTCTGCGGCAGCACCTTCAGCTCGATGAGGGCGATCTGATCCACCGAGGAGACGATGCGGGCGCCGCCGGAGCGGGGGGCGCGGCGCAGGATATGGGTACAGCCCTCGTCCGGGTTGTAGCTGCAGCGCAAAGTGAGGCGCTGGCGGCTGTCGGCCACAGGTTGCAAGGTGCGCGAGTGCAATACCGAGGAGCCAAGACGGGCCAGCTCGTTGGCTTCCGCGAGGCTCAGGCGCTCCAGCAGGCGTGCTTCTTTCACCCGACGCGGGTCGGCGCTGTAGACCCCGGCCACGTCGCTCCAGATGGTGGTGGATTCGCCGTTCGCCAGCAGCGCCAACAGGCTGGCGCTGTAGTCGGAACCGTTGCGGCCGAGCAGCAGGGATCGCCCCTCCATGTCGGCAGCGATAAAGCCGGTCACAACGATGCGACCGGCATGCTCCGCAAGTCGCGCCTTGAGCAGCTCGCTGGAGAGCGCAGTATCCACCTTGACCAGAGCGCCATCCTCGGCACGCAGGAAGCTGCGGGCATCGAGCCAGATAGCCTTGTCGCCGCGGCTGGTGAGCAGGGCAGCCAGCAGGCGCGCCGACCACACCTCGCCAAAGGCGAGCAGGCCGTTGCGGGCGAAGCGGTCAAACTGCCCCTCAAGCGTCTTGGCGATGAGCTGCATGTCGTCGGCCAGCTGCTTGCTCAGATCGAGCTGCAGTTCACCCTCCAGCAAGCCGTCGATCAGCCCCTGCTGATAGGCGTGAAGGGCGGAGATAGCTTCACCAGCGGCTTCATCACCTGCTTCGGCCAGCTCCACCAGCTGGATCAGGCGGTTGGTGGTCTTGCCGGCGGCGGAGACTACGATCAGTTCATCCCCACCCACCTGTTGTTCAATGATGCTGGCGACCCGGCGATAACAGACCGGATCCGCCAGACTGCTGCCACCGAATTTGTGGACGTGACGTCGCTTCAAGCCTGCTTCTGTTGCCACCGCGATCTCTCCTTGTTGCTGCTGTTCCATTACTTCGCTACCTGTTCTGCCTGCTGCGCCTGTGCAAAAGCCTGTGCCAGATCGGCCACCAGATCTTCACCGTGTTCAATACCGACCGACAACCGCAGCAGCTGGGCGCTGATACCTGCTGCCTGCTGCGCGACCGGGGTCATGGCCCTGTGAGTCATGCTGGCCGGATGGGCCACCAGACTCTCCACTCCGCCGAGAGACTCGGCCACCGAGAAGAGGGCGAGGGCCGCGAGGAAGGCGCGAATGCCCGCCTCGCTGCAATCGAGTTCAAAACTTAGCATGGCGCCGAAGCCGGACTGTTGACGGCGCGCAATATCGTGGCCCGGATGGCTCGGCAGGCTGGGGTGATAGATGCGTTTCACCAGCGGCTGTCGTTGCAGGAAGGCGAGGATGCGATCGGTGTTCTCCTGATGGGTGCGCAATCTGGGGGCCAGAGTGCGCAGGCCGCGCAGGGTGAGGTAGGAATCGAATGCCCCGGAGGTGAGCCCCAGACAGTTGGCCCACCACACCAGCGACTCGGCCAGTGCGGCCTCCTTGGCAATCGCCACCCCGCCCACCACGTCTGAGTGACCGTTGATGTACTTGGTGGTGGAGTGCACCACCACATCGGCACCAAGTGCGAGCGGCTGTTGCAGCAGGGGGGAGAGGAAGGTGTTGTCCACCACTACCTGTGCACCCACCTCGTGGGCGGCGCTGGCGATGGCGCTGATATCCACCACCCGCAGCAGCGGGTTGGAGGGTGTCTCGACCCATACCAGCGCAGGTTTTTGCGCCAGAGCTGCGGCCAGTGCGGCCTCATCCCCCTGATCGACAAACTGCACCCGGTAGTGGCCCTTGGCCGCCAGATACTCGAACAGGCGCCAGGTGCCGCCGTAACAGTCGTGAGGGGCAATCAGCAGATCCCCAGCCTTGAGCAGTGCTGTGGTGACCAGATGGACGGCGCCCATGCCGGTGCCGGTGACCACGGCGCCAGCGCCCCCTTCCAGCGCCGCCAGCGCGTTCGCCAGATTGGTGCGGGTCGGATTGCCGGAGCGGGCATAATCGTATTGACGGGGCTCGCCAAAGTCGGCAAAGGTGTAGTTGCTGGAGAGGTAGATGGGGGGCACCACGGCACCGTGTTGCTGGTCTGTCTCAATCCCGGTGCGAACCGCTAGGGTGGCCTTGTGGGTCATGTTTCTCTCCTTGATCTCTCTGGACGGTGGCCGCTCTTCCTGCCACGCTGCTTTTGCCACACGCAATCGTGCCAATGCTGGCATCATGATGAACCACACTACGCCAGCTTAAAAAGGCCGTCAACACTTCTAGACGTCTAAATGGCTTTGCTGTTGGATTGCCATTAATTTCCTTAAGGGTTAAAATCCGCGCTCACGGCTAAATGAGAACAGGTGAGTCATGGGAACAGAGTGGAACGGCGACTACGTCAGCCCCTACGCGGAACACGGTAAGAAGAGCGAACAGGTCAAGAAGATTACCGTCTCGATCCCGCTCAAGGTGTTGAAAGTGTTGACCGATGAGCGCACCCGCCGTCAGGTGAACAACCTGCGTCATGCGACCAACAGCGAGCTGCTCTGTGAAGCCTTCCTGCACGCTTTCACCGGCCAGCCGCTTCCTTGCGACGAAGATTTGCGCAAGGATCATCCGGACAGCGTCCCTGCCGAAGCGCGCGCCATCATGGAAGCGCTGGGCAAAGAGATCGAAGATTTCGACAAGGAATAACCCCCAATGACGCGGCCCTGGCCGCGTCATTGCTATCTGCCATGTCCCGCTTCAGCCTGCGCCACTATCACCACCATGTCTGCAGCCATAGTCACGACTTTGCCCAGCTGGTGATCCCCCTCGACGGCCCCCTCGAGATCGAGGTGCAGGGCCGGGGGCGTAGGCTTGCCCCCGGTTCTGCCTGCATCATCGCCCCCGGTGAGCGACACGACTACGCCGCCGATCCTGCGCTTTCGTTTCTGGTGCAGGAGAGCGACTGGCTGCCCGGCGATCTGGCAGCTCACCCCTTTATCGAGCTGGATGGGCCCCAGCGCCACTACCTCGCGTTTCTGCACCGCATGGTGGCCGAAGGGCGACAGGTGGCGGGCATGGAGCTGGTGTGGCTCTCCCTGCTGGCTGAAGGGCAGGGGATGCAGAGCGCAGCCACGCCGCGTCTTGCCGCCCGCATCCTCAAGGTGCAACGCCATATCGATGCCAACCTCGCCGCCCCGCTGACCAATCAGCAACTCGCCGCCATCGCCTGCCTTGGCCAGAGCCAGTTCAAGCTCGCTTTTCGCCAGCAGTTGGGGATGAGCGTCTCCCACTACATTCGCAGTCGGCGCATGGCGCTGGCGTGTACCCTGCTTGCCTGCACGCAGCTGCCCGTCGGCGAGATTGCCAGCCGTTGTGGTTACCAGAATCAGGGGGCCTTCAGCGAGCGCTTCCTGGCCGAGACCGGGCTCATTCCATCCCTCTGGCGCCAACAAAACGGCCGCCTGCCGTAACGAAGCGGCTGATCGCCGAAGACGGGATGCTCTCTTTGGGCCATGCTGCGGGTCATGCAAGGTGCACGATAAACTGGAGCCGAAATGGAGACGATTAGCTGGCAGGATTTCGAGATGGTGGAGCTGAGGGTGGGTACTCTGGTGCGGGTCGAGCCGTTCCCCGAGGCGCACAAACCGGCCTACAAGGTGTGGGCGGATTTTGGCCCCGAACTGGGGGTTCGCAAGAGCAGTGCCCAGATCACCACCCTCTACCAGCCAGAGCAGCTGGTGGGCCGCCAGATCATCGCCGTGGTCAACTTCCCGACCAAGCAGATAGGGCCGTTTCAGTCGGAGTTTCTGCTGACCGGTTTCTACCGGCCAGATGGCGCCGTGGTGATGGCCATTCCCGAGCAGGCGGTGGAGAACGGCGCCAAGCTGGGCTGAGTTCACGCCCGAACAGAGACAAGAGAGGCGACCCCGGGGTCGCCTCTCTTTGTTATCTGCTGCGAGTCGTTACTTCAACAGGCTGAAGATCAGCGCCGATACCGCCAGCGACCCGGTCAGCAGGATAAAACCGTTGGTCCAGCCGTGACGGAAGCGGGCCAGCGCATCCACCTTGTAGATGGCAATCACCGGCATGATGAACAGGATCATGGCGATGACCGGGCCGGAAAGGGTCTCCATCAGCCCCAGAATGCCCGGGTTGATGACGGCGGCACTCCAGATAGAGAAGAACATCAGGGCGATACCCAGTTTGTCCGCCTTGGCCAGCGGCAGGCCGGTGGGCTTGGCGATCAGGCTTTTGAGGCTTTCGCGGGCACCGAGGAAGTGGCCGAGGAAGGAGGAGCTGATGGCGATAAAGGCAATGAGCGGCCCCAGAGTCACGATCACCGGGTTGTCGGTGATGTTGGCGAGATAGGAGAGCACAGAGACGTTCTGGGCCTTGGCTTCGGCCAGTTGGGCTGGTGAGAGGCTCAGCACGCAGGAGAAGACGAAGAACAGCACGAAGCCCACCAGCATCACTGTGGTGTTGCGCAGGATCAGGCCGCTCTTGGCTTCGGCCTGCTCGCCATATTCACGGCGCTGTACGTTGGCAAAGCCGGAGATGGCGGCGGCATGGCTGAAGGCGAACACGGTCACCGGCAGCGCCAGCCAGACGGTGTTGAGGAAGCTGACCCCCTCAAATGCGGTCACTTCCGGCCATTGCCACTGAGGAATCAGGTAGCAGGAGAGGGCCGCCAGAATGGCTGCCAGCGGATAGACCATAAAGGCGAAGGCGCGCAGCATCGCTTTCTCCCCCGCCAGCATCACGGCGATCATGGCGAACACCAGCACGCCGGAGAGCATCACCCGATCCGGGGTCGCCATGCCGAGCTGGTTGACCATGAAGCTCTCCACCGTGTTGGTCAGCCCGACCCCGTAAATGAGCAGGATCGGGAAGATGGAGAGGAAGTAGAGCGCCGAGATGAGGCGACCAGCCATCTTGCCGAAATGCTCCTCCGCCACTTCGGTGAAGTCGGCGTGGGGGCGTGACGAGGAGAGCACGAAGCGCGCCAGCCCGCGGTGGGCGAGGAAGGTCATGGGGCCTGCCAGTACCGCGACGATGACGAGAGGCCAGATGCCGCCCAGACCCAGATTGATGGGCAGGAACAGGATGCCGGCGCCAACGGCGGTGCCAAACAGGCTGATGACCCAGTGGGTGTCGTGACGGCGCCAGCGGGTGGTGCTGGCAGTGGTGGAGCAGGAACCGGATAGCTCCTTGGTAGCCTCTACAGATAAACTCATTACTAATTCACTTTTTGTCAGTGTTTTAATCTGAGTTAATTGTGGTTTATCGGGATTTAATTCTCAAAAAGCGGGGCTGAAACATATCACTGCCATTGCGGGGTTTAGCCAGCGAGATTGGGAATGGAATCTTGGTCACAGAATGCAACAAAACTGACAATGGTGATTTTTGTGAAATATAAAACCAAATTTTTATCTGCGATCATTTTTTTATTTTGGCTAATAAGGTGTTTTCAGAATTACGTGAAAAATCGCACCATTTCTCGCCGACCAATTGTGATGTTTCACTATCATTTCGCTTCTTTGCCAGCGTATCACGCTGTTCAAGAGCGCCTTGACCAGCGGATCACACCGGCCATCACCCGGGGCAACTTCCCTGAAAAAGCAGGCGGCCATCGGGCCGCCTGCTTGTCTGGTGTGATGACATCGCTATCCGCCTAGTGGGCCAGAATGTTGCCCCAGGCGAGATCCGGATCCCCCATCACGATAAAGTCAGGGTTCTCCAGCGACTCGGTTTCGTTGTAACTGAGTGGCTGCAACGCCAGGCTGAGGATACGGCCACCGGCTGCCTCGACGATGCACTGGGCGGCGGCGGTGTCCCACTCGCCGGTGGGGCCTAGTCGTACGTAGCAATCGGCAGCCCCTTCCGCCACCAGACAGGATTTGAGGGAGCTGGAGCCAAGCGGGATCAGCTCGTAGTTGATGGCCGGGTTGAGGCGGCGGGTGAGGTTCTCCAGCTTCTGGCGGCGGCTGATGGCTACTACCAGCGAGTCGGGCTGGTCATGCTCGTGATGCATAGCGCTGATGGGCAGTACCTCGCCATTCACCTCCTTGAAGGCGCCGTAGCCGCGCACCGCCCAGTAGAGCACGTTGGACTCGGGGGCGTAGATGACCCCGAGCACCGGCACATTGTCCCGCACCAGGGCGATCAGGGTGGCGAAGTCGCCGCTGCCCGCAATAAATTCGCCAGTGCCGTCGAGGGGATCCACCAGCCAGTACTGCCGCCAGTTGGATCGTTGGCTGAAGGGGATGTCGGCCGCCTCTTCGGTCAGCACCGGCACATGGGGAGTGAGCGCCGACAGCGCCTGTTTGAGGTAGGCATCGGCAGCAAGATCGGCACTGGTGACCGGAGTGGCATCCTCCTTCAGCTGACGCTCGAACTGACCGCCATGATAGATGTCGTGAAGGATCCTTCCGGCTTCGCGGGCAATCTCCTTGACCCCCGGCACCCAGGCCAACAACTCCTGCATCTCGTTATCCTCTGTCTGTTAACTGCCCGTCTGCGGGCTACTCTGCCTGCTCCGCCAGCCACTTTTGGGCCAGGAGCAGGGCACTGATGCTGCGCGACTCGGTGAAGTCGGGTCGCGCTAGCAATTCGTCGATCCGGTTCAGCGGCCAGGGGATCACTTCCAGCGGTTCGGGCTCGTCGCCGATCCGCTGCTCGGGGAAGAGATCCCGCGCCAGCAAAATGTCCATCCGGCTGGAGAAGTAACCGGGCGCCAGCGACACCTGTTTGAGCAGGGTCAGGCTGTTGGCGCCAAAGCCCGCCTCCTCCATCAGTTCCCGGTTGCCCGCCTCGAAGGCATCTTCGCCCGGGTCGATCAGCCCCTTGGGAAAGCCCAGCTCGTAGGAGTGGGTGCCGGCGGCATATTCGCGCACCAGCAGCAGGGTGTGGGCATCGAACAGCGGCACCACCATGACGGCGCCACGATTGCCGCCGCGCATCCGCTCGTAGACCCGCTCTTCGCCGTTGGAGAACTTGAGGTGTAGCGATTCCACCTTGAACAGTCGGCTCTCGGCCACGATATCGGCCTTGAGGATCTCCGGCTTGCTCTTGGGATGATCCAGTTGGTCGATCGAAATCTGTTCGGGGGGGCTTTTGTGGTGCTCACTCATCAGGGGTGACGGCTCGTTAAAAAATCGTGCTTCAAGAGTAAACGACTCTCACACCGAACACCACGGGCCAGGGATGGCAAAGGGGGAGGAAAAATCCGTTATACTGCCGCCCCGTTTTCCGAGATCCGCGCTCAAGAGGCCCGATGCCACACTCCCGCTCCACCACCTTGCCTTGGCACCAGATTGATACCGTCTTGCTCGATATGGATGGTACCCTGATCGATCTGCATTTTGACAACCACCTCTGGCAGCAGCTGGTGCCGGAGCGTTACGCCGAGCGGCTCGGCCTGCCGCTGGATGAAGCCAAAGCGCAGATCGACGTCCACTATCACGCCGTCAACGGCACCCTGAACTGGTACTGCGTGGATTACTGGAGCGAGACCCTGGGGCTCGACATTCGGGCCCTCAAGCAGGAGCTGCTGGCGAAGATCCAGTGGCGTCCCCACGCCATCCCCTTTCTGGCCGCGCTGCGCGCCGCGGGCAAACAGCTGGTGCTTTTCACCAATGCCCACCCCGCCAGCCTGTCGGTGAAGGATGCGCAGCTGGGGCTGAGCGACCATCTGGATCTGATGGTGAGTACCCACGAACTGGGCTGGTCGAAGGAGAGCCAGCACTGCTGGCAGGCACTGGCCGAGCGGCTGGCGTTCGATCCGGCCCGCACCCTGTTTGTGGATGATAGCGAGCGGATCCTGCGGGCTGCCGCCGACTATGGTATCGGCTATCAGCTGGCGATCCAGAATCCGGATAGCTGCAAGCCGGAGCAGAGCATTACCGCTTTTCCGGCGATCCGCGACTATGCCGAGTTGCTGCCGTTGGCAATCTGAAGCAGTTCAAACAAGAGAGGGCTGCATCATGCAGCCCTCTTTCTTTGATTTGAATTTTGGTTATCTGACGCCTGATGGCGAAAAATCACAGCTCCCGAAACGGGCGCCGCTTCTCCTCTTCGATGACGATCGCCTCCAGATTGGCGATCCGCTCCTGCAATTCTCTGATGATCATATCCTGCTTGCCGAGGCGGTCGGTGATGCGTGCATCCCCCATCTGGTAGCGGGCTCGCTTGCCGAGGTATCCGAACAATAGGCTGATAAATACGATCAGGACTATGCCTGTCCACATGGTCATGTCACGACTCCTTGTCGTCTATAAACGGCGAAAACGCTGATGGGATCTGTTCTGTTTTCTCACAGCCGCCAATTGGCCGCAATGGGCCCCGTTTCGCCTTTGTGATGCAGTTGGCTATTGCTGCCAGAGTGGCCGCCCGACCCAGAGCGCCCACAGGGTGAGGTGCAGCAGCACGATAAACCAGAAGACCAGCCGGTAGCTGCGCTTCTGGGTCTTGTGACGCAGCCACTGGCGGGCCACCAGTGCCCCCGGCCAGCCGCCGCACAGCTCCAGCAGGTGCAGGCGAGATTCGGGAATGCGCCATTCACCGCGCACCGCCTGCCGCTTGTCCCAGGCGTAGGCGACTACCGTGAGCAGGCTCATGAAGAGCAACACGGCCAGCGGCCACCACTGCTGCTCGCCGAGGCCGAGCCAGAGGGCGGCGCCCAGTGGCAGCAGTGCCAGCGCCATCACTGGGCCAGCTCCCAGCAGCGCTCCTCATCCTGCTTGAGTTTGCGGATCACCTTGGCCGGATTGCCCACCGCCACCGAGTCGGCCGGGATGTCGCGGGTCACCACGGCGCCCGCGCCAATAATGGATCGCGGCCCTATGGTGACGCCGGGGCAGATGATGGCGCCGCCGCCAATCCAGCAGTCGTCACCGATCCGCACCGGCTTGTTGTAGGCAGTCCAGTTCCGTCGTTCCAGATAGTTCATGGTGTGGGTGGCGGTGTAGATCTGCACGTTGGGGGCCAGCAGCACATGGCTGCCGATATGCACTTCGCCCACGTCGAGAATGGTGACGTTGAAGTTGAAGAAGGTCTTCTCGCCGATATGGATGTTGCGGCCGAATTCGCAGGTAAACGGCGTGCTGATCCAGCAGGAGTCGGGGCAGTGGCCAAAGAGCTCGCGGCAGATCTGCTGGCGCAGAGGGGCATCGCCTGCAGGTGAACCATTGAGCCGGGCCAGCTGCGCCTGACCGCGGATCCGGTCGTTGGCTATCTCCTCGCTCTGGCTATCCAGTGCCCCGCCAGCCAGTACCTTGTCCCAGTCGCTCGCCATTGCTACCTCCTCATGCTGCAAGAGCAGGCAGTATACGTGACTGTCAGGGGCGCCGTCAGTCTGTCACTTGTTGCAGGTGATCCCCGTCAACCTGCGGGCCAGACGAGGGGCAGGATCAGCAGGGCCGAGATGAAGTAAGGGAGCAGCACCCGCAGCCCCAGACTGCGACCGCCGATACCGAGGGCCAGCAGCCCCTTCACCAGCGAGTTGACCAGCCCGGCGAGCAGGATGCCGCGGGCGGCCACCTCCAGCGCCAGCTCCTTGTGGGAGAGCTGGGAGAGCGACAGCGTGATGGCGTCCACATCGGTGATCCCCGACACCAGCGCCAGCAGGTAGACCCCGGAGTTGCCCACCTTGTCTTGCAGCAGGGTGGCCATAAAGCCGATCAGCGCCAGCAGCAGGCCGAACTTGATGGCGGTGGCAAGATCGAGCGGGTTGCTGGTTTCCGGCTGCACCGGGCCGTCAGTCAGCTCCTCGCGCTGACGCCAGAACCAGAAGGCAAAGCCGTAGACTGTGGTGGCCAGCAGCAACAGGGGGGCGATGAGGCGCATCGCCAGTTCGCTGTGAATGAGCAGCACCAGTACCAGCAGCCGCAGCCACATGGTGGCCCCTGCCAGCAGGATGCCGGTAGCCAGCAGTCGCTCCAGCCCGCCCTGCTCCTTGTTGAGACGGGCGAACTGCAGGGTGAGAGCGGTGGAGGAGGCCAATCCCGCCAGTATGCTGGTGAGCACCAGCCCAGCGCGGGTGCCGAGCAGCCGCACCGCGAAGTGGCCACAAAACGAGATGCCGGCGATCACCACCACCATCAGCCAGATCTTGAAGGGGTTGAAGGCATCGAGGGGCCCCATCTCCTCGTTGGGCAGCACCGGCAGCAGCACCAGCGAGATAAGCAGAAAACGCAAGGTGGCGTGGAACTCGGTTTCGCTCAGAAACAGCATCCCCTGCTGGATCTTGCCCTTGAGCCCCATCAAGAGGGCAGCCAGCACGGCGCAGGCGACCGCCTCGCTCGGGCTCAGCAGCACCGACATCAGCCCCAGCAAATAGGTGAGCAGCATGGCGACCGAGCTGGTGAGGCCGAACTCCCCCTGCCAGCGTTGGGCCAGCCAGACCGAGAGGCCACAACCGATCACCACCGCCAGCAGGCCGAGCAGCGGCAGCCAGGGGCCCAGGGTGGGCAGCAGCAAACCGCACACCCCGCCGAGCAGGCCGATAAGGCCGTAGGTACGCATCCCGGCGATGCGCTGGTTATCCCCCAGCTGGCGCACCTGCCAACCCCGCTCCAGCCCGATGATAAGGCCGATGGCCAACGAGACCAGGGCTCCGTTGACCGGTTCTGCATTGATCCACATAACGACTTCCTTTTCGTCATCTGCCTGCCTTGTTCCCATGATGGCACAGCGAGCAAGGGGCCAGAGGGGCATGGCTCACAGAGTCTGCGTCCGGCTCCCGGTGCGGGTGGCTGAGTTGATATGAGCAAAAGAGATAAGCAAAGAGTTATTTCTTTCTTCTGGGCATAACAACTCCACGGCATGCTGTTCTCAACCCAACAAGATATGGAGAATCACCATGAAACTGCGAATGACCGCCCTGACCCTGCTCTCTCTGCTGGCATTTGGTCAGGCCAATGCCGCCGAGATCCGCCTGCTCAACGTCTCTTACGATCCGACCCGCGAGCTGTTTCAGGAGTACAACGCCGCCTTTGCCAAGGAGTGGAAGGCCAAAACCGGCGACGACGTGGTGGTGAGCCAGTCTCACGGTGGCTCCGGCAAGCAGGCCCGTGCTGTGGTGGATGGACTGGAGGCCGACGTGGTATCGCTGGCGCTGGCCTACGATGTCAACGCCATCGCCAAGGCGGGGCTGACCGCTGCCGACTGGCAGAGCCGCCTCGGCAACAACGCCTCGCCCTATACCTCCACCATTGTCTTCCTGGTGCGCAAGGGCAATCCCAAGCAGATCAAGGATTGGGATGATCTGGTGCGCAAGGATGTCGCCATCGTGACTCCCAACCCCAAGACCTCCGGCGGGGCACGCTGGAACTATCTGGCCGCCTGGGGCTATGCCCTGAAGAAGAGCGGCAGTGAAGAGGGGGCCAAGCAGTTTGTCGGCGATCTATTCAAGAACGTGAAGGTGCTGGACTCAGGCGCCCGCGGTGCCACCACCAGCTTTACCGAGCGCGGTCTCGGTGACGTGCTGCTGGCGTGGGAGAACGAAGCCCTGCTGGTGCTTGGTCAGGCGGGTGCCAGCGACAAGTTCGAGCTGGTGGTGCCTTCGGTCTCCATTCTGGCGGAGCCGCCGGTCGCGGTGGTGGACAAGGTGGCCAAGAAGCACGGTACCGAAGCGGTGGCCAAGGCCTATCTCGATTATCTCTACTCTGACGAGGGGCAGCATATCGTCGCCAAACATCACTATCGCCCCAGCAACCCGGCGATCCTGAAGGAGACGGCAGCCCAGTTCCCGCAGCTTGCCCTCTTTACCGTCAAGGATCTGGAAGGGGATTGGGAGAAAGCCCAGAAGAAACACTTCGCCCAGGGCGGTCTGTTTGACCAGATCTATCAGCCGGGTCGTTGATAGCTTCGTTATCCATCACTGAACTGGCCCCTGTGCCAGCCGATAGGAGCACCAAGATGAACAAGATCCTCCTGGTTCCCGGTCTGCACAACAGTGGGCCGGATCACTGGCAGAGCCGCTGGCACGATCATTTTCCCCAATGGCAGCGGATGACCGGGCTGCCGTGGGACAAGCCGGACCTCAGGGTCTGGAGTGCCAAGCTGGCGAGCAAGCTGAAACGTCGCCGCAGCCGGGTCCATCTGGTGGCCCACTCTTTCGGCGCCCTGACCGCCATCGCGGCGGCCCGCTTGCAGCCGGAGAAGGTGGCCTCGATCTTTCTGGTGGCGCCCGCCGATCCTGCCCGTTTTGGCATTGCGGATGAGGCCTTGGCCGGGCCGCTGCAGGTGTCGGCCCAGCTGGTGGCCAGCCGCAATGATCCCTGGATGAGCTTTGAACGGGCCGAATACTGGAGTCGCCAGTGGCAGGTGCCGCTGTTCGATGCCGGTGAGGCTGGCCATATCAATGCCCAGTCCGGTCATGGGGACTGGCATCAGGGGCTGCATTTGCTGGGGGCACTCTACCGCCGTGGTGAGCTGGTAGTGGCACCGGTCAAGGCCGCATCGCCCCGGCCGGTCGTATTGGGCTTTCGCTAGGTATCTGTGAAGTGGTTGGAGGGTTGGCGAGCGCGCTGTTCGCTGGCTACTCCATGCCCCCGTTCTTTGAATGCTCCGCTCCTTATTGCTCCATTTCTTAGGTCTTTTATTTATATAAAAGACCTTTTTTATTTGGAGTGCGCCAAGAGCCTTGTGACTCTGCGGTTAGACAAAAAAGTGATTAGCAAAGTCGCAATTGATGTTTGTTGCCGATGAGGGGAGTGAGCAGAATCACCATATCGAAAATTCTTCATAACAGATGGATGTGTTATGCGATTTGGTTCTTATTCTGTCCTGCCCGGTTTTGGCCCCACCCTGGGGTTCAGTCTGCTCTATCTGGGCCTGCTGGTGCTGTTGCCGCTCTCGGCCCTGGTACTGTTTGCGATCAACAACCTGACCGCCGCCGAGTTCTGGCAGGTGATCGGTTCACCCCGGGTGCTCGCTTCCTTTCGCCTGAGCTTCGGTGCGGCCTTTGTCGCGGCGCTGCTCAACAGCCTGTTTGGCCTGATCCTGGCCTGGATCCTGGTGCGCTACACCTTCCCCGGTCGTCGTCTGGTGGATGCCCTCATCGACCTACCGTTTGCCATGCCCACCGCTGTCTCCGGCATCGCCCTGTGCGCCATCTTCGCCCCCAACGGCTGGATCGGCCAGCTGCTGGCGCCGCTCGGCATCCAGCTCGCCTACAACCCTATCGGGGTGGTCATCGCACTCACCTTTATCGGATTGCCGTTTGTGGTGCGTACCCTGCAGCCGGTGCTGCGGGAGGCTGAAACCGAGCAAGAGGAGGCCGCCGCCAGCCTCGGCGCCGATCGCTGGCAGACCTTTCTGCGGGTGCTCTGGCCGACCCTGGTGCCTGCCCTGCTCACCGGTTTTGCGCTGGCGTTTGCCCGTGGGGTGGGGGAGTACGGCTCCGTCATCTTCATCGCCGGCAACCTGCCGATGGTCTCGGAAATCGCGCCGCTGATGATCATGAGCCACCTGGAAGAGTATGACTACGCAGGTGCCTCCGCCATCGCCGTGGTGATGCTGCTGATTTCGTTCATTTTGTTACTGCTAATCAACAAGTTGCAGGCCTGGAGCTGGTCTCGCATCGGAGGGAGCCGGATATGAGTTCATCTGCTATCGCCATTGAGGCGGCCTCTGTGGAGGCGACCCCCGCTCGCAAGGCACCGGTCGTGATCCGTGAACCCCAGTGGGTCAAGTGGCTGCTCATCACGGTCAGTTTGGGTTGGTTTGCCGCCCTGTTGCTGCTGCCGTTGGCCACCGTCTTTATTCAGGCGCTGACGCCGGGGCTCGCCTTCTTCTGGCACGCCATCAGCGAGCCGGATGCCTTGAGCGCCCTCGGTCTCACCGCGTTGGTGACCCTCTGTGCGGTTCCACTCAATTTGTTGTTCGGGATTGCGGCGGCCTGGGCTATCGCCCGTTTCCGCTTCCCCGGTCGGCAGCTGCTCATCACCATCATCGATCTGCCCTTCTCGGTGTCGCCGGTGATCGCCGGTCTGATGCTGGTGTTGATGTTCGGCAGCCGCGGCTGGTTTGGTGACTGGTTGAGCGAACATGACATCAAGATCATCTTCGCCACCCCGGGGATCATCCTAGCTACCACCTTCATTACCGTGCCTTTCGTGGTGCGCGAGCTGCTGCCCCAGATGGAGGCGCGCGGCCCGGAAGAGGAAGAAGCCGCCATCATGCTGGGGGCGAGCGGTCTGCAGATGTTCTGGCGCGTCACCCTGCCCGGCATTCGCTGGAGCCTGATGTACGGCCTGCTGCTCTGTACCGCCCGCGCAGTGGGGGAGTTTGGCGCTGTGTCGGTAGTTTCCGGCCATATTCGCGGCCAGACCAATACCCTGCCGCTGCATATCGAAATCCTCTACAACGAGTACCAGACCGGCGCCGCCTTTGCAGTGGCAAGCCTCTTGGCTCTGTTCGGGATCTTCACCCTGCTGGGGGAAACCCTGTTGGCCCGGCTGCGTGCCCAGCCCACCAAATCTCACTGATCACCGTTTTAAAGAGGCAGCCATGAGCATTCAGGTTCAACAACTCAACAAGCATTTCAATCAGTACGCGGCGCTGGCAGACATTAACCTCGACTTTCACGACGGTGAGCTGGTGGCGCTGCTCGGCCCCTCCGGTTGCGGCAAGACCACCCTGCTGCGGATCATCGCCGGGCTGGAGCAGGCCGACTCTGGCCACGTCATCATCCGTGGCGAGGACGCATCGGATCTCCATGTGCGCGAGCGCAACGTCGGCTTCGTGTTCCAGCACTACGCCCTGTTTCGCCACATGACGGTGTTCGAAAACGTAGCGTTTGGCCTGCGGGTCAAACCGCGCAGCGAGCGCCCGGCCGAGGCGGCCATTCGTGCCCGGGTCAAGGAGCTGCTGGATCTGGTGCAGCTCAGCCACGTGGCTGAGCGCTACCCGACCCAGCTCTCCGGCGGCCAGCGTCAGCGGGTCGCGCTGGCCCGCGCGCTGGCGGTGCAGCCCAAGGTACTGCTCTTGGACGAGCCCTTCGGCGCCCTCGATGCGCAGGTGCGCAAGGAGCTGCGTCGCTGGCTGCGCGAGCTGCACGACGAGCTGCACGTCACCAGTCTGTTCGTGACTCACGATCAGGAAGAGGCGCTGGAGGTAGCGGATCGGGTGGTGCTGATGAATGCCGGACGGGTCGAGCAGATCGGCACCCCGGCCGAGGTCTACGACCAGCCCGCCAGCTCCTTCGTCCACAGCTTCCTCGGCAGTGTGAACCAGTTCCGCGGTCGGGTGGCGGAGCAGGGATTCGGTGTCGGCGAGCAGCTGCTCGGCGGGCCGTCGGCTTCCCATCTGGCTCACGGCAGTGCCGCCATCGCCTATGTCCGCCCCCATGAACTGGAGATCTTGCCAGCCGATGCGCCGGGCGGGATCCGCGCCACCATTACCCGTCTGCTGCCCATGGGGCCACGCATTCGGGTGGAGCTGCGTGGTGACGGTGAGACCAAAGGGGCTCACTATGAGGCGGAGCTGAGCAAGGAGGCGGCCAAGCTGTTTGCCCCGGGTCAGGGGGTGAAGCTGGTGGCCAGACAGGCGCAGTTCTATCCCGACTATCAGATTTGATGCTGTGTTGCGGGCGGTGTGGCCGCCCGGTTCAGGCTGTCAGCCGGGCATGATCCGGCCAAATAACAAAAATGAGAGGGGCGAGCAGATTGTGTCGCCCACTCTTCGCAGGAGGCGACAAGGTGAATTTCCAGCAGTTACGTATTATCCGGGAGGCAGCGCGGCGGGATTACAACCTGACCGAGGTGGCCAATGCCCTTTTTACCTCGCAATCCGGGGTGAGTCGCCATATCCGCGAGCTGGAAGAGGAGCTCGGTATCGAGCTCTTTATCCGCTACGGTAAGCGGCTGCTCGGTATGACCGAGCCTGGCAAGGAGCTGCTGGTGATTGCCGAGCGCATTCTCAATGACGCCAACAACATCCGCAAACTGGCCAGTACCTTTGCCAACCGCGACTCGGGCCGCTTGCTGGTGGCGACCACCCATACCCAGGCCCGCTATGCCCTGCCGCGGGTGGTGAAGGCGTTTCGCGAGCAGTTTCCGCTGGTACAGCTGGAGCTTCGTCAGGGCAGCCCGGAGGAGATTGTGCGGCTGGTGCAGACCGGCGAGGTGGATATCGGCATCAGCAGCGAGCAGCTCGACAAGAGCGAAGGGGTGGTGGCATTTCCCTACTACCGCTGGCACCACAATATCGTGGTGCCCGAGCAACATCCGCTGGCAGGTGAGCGGGAGCTGACGCTGGCGGCGCTGGCCAACTGGCCCATCGTCACCTATCAAGCCGGGTTGACCGGGCGGGTGCGGGTGGATGAAGCCTTTGCTGCGGCTGGCATTGAACCGCAGATCCTGCTGACGGCGCAGGACTCCGATGTCATCAAGACCTATGTCGAGCTGGAGATGGGGGTCGGCATACTGGCCGACATGGCGTTCGACGCACAGCGCGATCAGGGGCTGGTACAGCTTGATGGCAGCCATCTGTTTGCCCCCCATACCGCCTGGATTGGCCTCAAGCAGGGGCAGTTCCAGCACAACTTTGCCTGGCAGTTTATCCAGCTCTGCAACCCCGAGCTGGCGCTGGCGGATATTCAAGCCCGCGCCATGGGCAGCGAGCCTGCCCTCGACTTCCAGATTTGAATAGGAAGAGATGACAAAAGGGGAGCCAATGGCTCCCCTTTTTTGTTGCTGGCAGATGAGATTGCCAGCAAAAACAGACGGCTTCATATGAATTTTTTCACTTAGGTTTGCCAGTTAATTTTGTTTGTTATCCGGTACTTGGGTTGCAGGATGGAATAAGTGACTGACCAAAGTCGATCCATTCAGGATAAAGCATGCCGTATAGCTACCTATCACATCTGCGTTGCAGCAAGAGTGGCGAGATCCATGAGGCTGACCAGCCCTGGCAACTGAGCCGGGCTGGTGCGCCACTGCTGGCCAGCTACGATCTCGATGCGCTGAAGCGAGCATGGCACCCGGCGGCATTGCTGGGGCGCCCGGCCAGCCTGTGGCGTTATCACGAGTTGCTGCCGGTGCGAGATCCCGCCCACGTTGTGACGCTGGGGGAGGGATTCACCCCACTGCTACGGCTGCCTACGCTGGGCAAGCAGATCGGTATTCCGGATCTCTGGATGAAGGATGAGAGCGTCATCCCCACCGGCTCCTTCAAGGCTCGTGGTGCAGCGGTGGGCATCTCCCGCGCGCGTGAACTCGGCGTCACTCACTTCGCCATGCCGACCAACGGCAACGCAGGCGCTGCATGGGCGCTCTACGGTGCCCGTGCCGGACTGCGCAGCACCATCGTTATGCCGCAGGCAGCCCCCGCCATCACTCGACTGGAGACCTCTCTCGCCGGTTCCCGCCTCTATCTGGTGGATGGCCTGATCAGCGATGCCGGTCGTCAGGTGGCGCAGGCGGTGGCGGAGCAATCCCTGTTTGACGCCTCAACCCTGAAGGAGCCCTACCGGATTGAGGGCAAGAAGACCATGGGGCTGGAGATTGCCGAACAGCTGGGCTGGACCCTGCCGGATGTGATCATCTATCCGACCGGTGGCGGGGTCGGCCTCATCGGTATCTACAAGGCGCTGCGCGAGCTGCAGGAGCTGGGCTGGGTCAAGGGCGCGTTGCCCAGACTGGTCGCGGTACAGGCGAGTGGCTGCGCGCCCATTGTGCAGGCGTGGCAACAGAGAGCCACCGAATCGAGCTTCTGGCCCGACTCCCAAACGCTGGCTTTCGGCATCAATGTACCCAAGGCACTGGGAGATTTTCTGGTGCTGGACGCCCTCTATCGCACCGAGGGTTGCGCCATCGCGGTGGATGACAAGGCCATCCAGAGCGAGATCCGCCAGCTTGCCTCTCGCGAAGGGAGCTTTGTCTGCCCTGAGGGGGCCGCCGCGTTTGCTGCTGCTCGTCAACTACGCGAGGCTGGCTGGATCCGTGGGGGAGAGCAGGTCGTGGTGCTCAATACCGGTGCCGGCATCAAGTACCCGGATGCGATCACTGTGCTGCCCCAGCGTCTGCAGCGTGACGGGAGGATCCCGGCATGAATCTGGATCTGCCTTTCATCCTCACGACGCTGCCCGCCTTCGGCAAGGCGGTCTGGGTCACCTTGCAACTGGGAGCCATAGTGATCCTCACTTCGCTGGCGGTCGCCCTGCTCAACGTCGCCCTGTTGAGCCTGCACAAGCGGCAGCTCAGCGCACTGATCCGCGGATATGTCGAGCTGGCTCGCAACACGCCGCTGCTTATCCAGCTCTTCTTCCTCTATTTCGGGCTGCCTGCGCTCGGCTTGTCGCTGTCGGGCTTTACCACTGCGGTGATTGCCATGACCTTCCTCGGCGGTGGTTATCTGACCGAGGCGCTGCGTGCAGGCATTCAGGCGGTGCCCGCCAGTCAGCTGGAGGCTGGCAGGGCCATCGGCCTCTCCCGCTGGCAACTGCTGCGCCACGTGCAGTTGCCCCAGGCCTGGCTCGCCAGCCTGCCGGCGCTGTTTGCCAACTTCATCTTTCTGCTCAAGGAGACGACTGTGGCTTCAGCGGTGGCGGTGCCAGAGCTGCTCTACACCACCAAGAATTACATCGCCCTCTACTACAAGACCTACGAGATGCTGGCGGTGCTGACCTTGATGTGCGTGCTGATCTTCCTGCCGCTCTCGCTCGCTCTGCGCGTCGTTGAAAGGAGGCTGCAACATGGTCAGTTCGGTCACTGAATCGCTGATGCAGGCGAGGATCCCGATGTGGGCACTTATCTTCCAGCTGCCGCAGATTCGCCACCGAGGCGCAGGAAAGGAGGGCTCAATATGGTCAATTCCGTTACTGAGCAGCTGACGCAGGCGCTGCCACTGCTGGCGGTGGGCGCGGGTCAGACCCTCGCCATCTCGCTACTGGCCATCCTGCTTGCCACCCTCGGCGGTGTCGCTTACGGCGTGTTGGCACAACAGGGCGGCCGGTTGGTGCGGGGCCTGCTGCGGCTTTATCTCGAGCTGTTTCGGGTAGTGCCGGTGCTGGTGTGGCTCTATCTCTTTTTCTTCGGGTTGCCGATCTTTTTCGGCCTCGATATTCCGGCCTTCTGGTGCGCCGTGCTGGTACTCGCCCTCTGGGGCGCCAGCGAGGTGGGAGAGGTGGTGCGCGGTGGCCTCAACTCCCTCGCCCGTGGTCAGCAGGAGGCCGGGTTGGCGCTCGGGCTCTCGACCTGGCAGCTCTATCGCCATGTGTTGCTGCCGCAGGCGTTGCAGCGGCTGACGCCGCCGACCATCAACATCTACACCCGCATCATCAAGACCAGTTCGCTGGCGGTGCTGATCGGGGTGGTGGAGGTGATCAAGGTGGGCCAGCAGGTCATCGAGCGCACCTATGGCTCGCTGCTTATTTACGGTCTGCTGTTTCTGTTCTTTTTTCTGGTCTGCTATCCGCTCTCGCTCGCCTCGCGCCGGCTGGAGCAACAATGGGGTAATGCGGTATGACACCTCTGCTTGAACTCAGTTCTGTCAGTAAACAGTTCGGCCCGAATCTGGTGCTGGATCGGATCAGCCTCAGCGTGCGAGCCGGGGAGGTGATCGTCATCCTGGGGCCTAGCGGCTGTGGCAAGAGCACACTGCTGCGCACTCTCAACGGGCTCGAACCCATTCAGGGGGGCGAGATCCGCTTCGATGGTGTGTTGCTGGATGGTGCCACCGACTGGCAGCGGGTGCGCCAGCGGATCGGCATGGTGTTCCAGAGCTATCACCTCTTCCCCAACCTGACGGTGCTGGAAAATGTGCTGCTCGGCCCCCTGCAGGTGCAAAAGCGGGAGCGGGCAGAGGCACTGCTGCAAGCCGAGCAGCTGCTGACCCGCATCGGCCTGTGGGAGCGGCGCCATGACTATCCGCGCCAGCTTTCCGGCGGCCAGCAGCAGCGCATCGCCATCGTGCGGGCGCTGTGCATGAACCCGCAGGTGATGCTGTTTGACGAGGTGACCGCTGCGCTGGATCCCGAGATGGTGCAGGAGGTGCTGGAGGTGATCCGCGATCTCGCCGGCAGCGGCATGACCCTGCTTATCGTCACCCACGAGCTGGCCTTCGCCCGGGCGGTGGCGGATCGCATCGTCTTCATGGATGGCGGCCACATTCTGGAGCAGGCAGCACCTCACCAATTTTTCGACAATCCCAGGAGCCAGCGTGCGCGCCAGTTCCTCGCCAAGTTTTCTTATACAAATGTCATCAAACGAAAGGAGTCAGCATGAAAAAAATCACCTCGGTTCTGCTTAGTGCCTTATTGGGACTGGGTATTGCCAGTGGCGCCGCCCATGCGGCGGACGGTTCCCTCGACAAGATCAAGGCGCGGGACAAGCTCATCGTCGGCGTCTTCACCGACAAGCCGCCGTTTGGCTACGTGGACGAGAAGGGGAACTACGTCGGTTTTGACACCGATCTCGGCCGCCGCTTCGCCAAGGATCTGCTGGGGGACGAGAACAAGATCGAGTTCGTGGCGGTGGAGCCAGCCAGCCGCATCCCCTTCCTGCAGAGCGACAAGGTGGATCTGATCCTCGCCAATATGACGGTGACCCCGGAGCGGCGCGAGGTGGTGGATTTCACCAACCCGAACCTGCGAGTGGCGGTACAGGTGCTGGTGCCGGAAGGGAGTCCGGCCAAGAAGCTCGATGATCTGGCCAGCAAGACCCTGATCGTGACCACCGGCACCACGGCCGACATCTGGCTGACCCGTAACCACCCAGAGTGGAAGGTTCTCAAGTTCGAGAAGAACACCGAATCTTTGCAGGCACTGGCCCAAGGGCGCGGTGACGCCTACGCCCAGGACAATCTGGTGCTGTTCAGCTGGGCCAAGGAGAATCCGGGCTACCGGGTATTGCCCGAAAAATTGGGCTCGGAAGACCCGATCGCCCCGGCGGTGAAGAAGGGCAATATCGAGCTGCGTGACTGGGTCAACGACCGTCTCGCCAAGCTGGGGGAGGAGAAGTACCTGCTGAAACTCTATGACCAGTATGTGCGTGACAAGCTGAGCCCTGATACCGATCCGAATGATGTGATTGTCGAAGGAGGAAAATGGCAGGGTGAATGGACAAATCCTGTTTGAAGAGTGTGTTGAGTGTGTGAAGTAAGTGAAGAGTGAGGTCTTGGTTCCGTTGGTATGCAAACCGCAAGGTTTGATTTTTCCGGGCGTCCCCTGCTAGAGAGGACGCCCTTTTTTATGTGGCCAAGCGTGGGTTAGTGCACTTCATCCCACGCCATTTGCCAGTGGGAGCCGAAACCCGGCTCGTACTGGGTGGCAGTGGTGGTCCACTGCTGGCAGTAGCCGCTGTAGGGGAAGGGCTTGCACTGATAGATCTTGCCATTTTTCGGCTGCTGCACCTTGGTGCCGGCGGCATAGGATTTGAGCGAGTTCGGGAAGATGAAGTCGTATTCGCCGCTGCTCTGCTCCTTGAACATCAGATCCATGGTCTGCTGGATGGTCTCGCCGCCCGCTTTCGGGGTGGCCTTGATCACCAGCTGGTGGTGACCCGCCTTGAGACCTTCCAGCGCCATGGTGAAGGTGTGGCTGCTGTCCTTGATGTCGGCACTGCTTTCACCCTTGGCGACGCCGCCGTGGTCATAGAGGGTGTTGGTGACGGCCAGATCGCCCTGTGCGGTGACGGTGAAATCGAGGGTTGCCTTGCCGTTGTCCAGCACATAGTCGCTGGCCAGACCGCTGACGCTGATGCTGTCCACTACCGGCGGCTGCAGCTGTTGCATATCAATCTCGACTCGATCCAGTTTGCTGTCTCGATGCAGATAGACGGGGTTCATACCGTAGACCGGATTGAACTGACCATCGGCTCCTTGCTGACCGGCGCGGATCAGGCTCTGTTCGGCGTTGATCTTGCTGGCGAGGGCATGGGCCCAGCTGTTCTTCTGGCCCTGCTCGGCGGTGGTGATGGTCAGTACGGTCTGCAGATCGGGGCGCTCGCCGTTGGCATCGAATACCCGGGTCATCGCCTTGTCACCCACTGCGAGGTCGATGGAGGGGTAGATGGTGCCTGCCTGGCTCCACTCCAGCGGCGGCTGGCTACCATCTTTGAACTTGGCATCGATGATGTTGTAGAAGCTGTTGCTGGTGTCGCCCACTTCCCACACGCCGAGGATCACCTGATAACCGGTGCGCTCCGGCAGGATACAGTTGTGGGTCACCTGCTTGGGCGGCTGCACCATGTTGCCGTCGATGATGCAGAAGGGGGTCAGGTCGAACGAGGCGCGGGTGAGCGGCTGGTTGGGGTTCCAGTCCTGCTTGGTTAGGTAGTAGCGCCAGTTGCGGGTGACGTGGTTGGCAGTGAAGGTCCAGCTGATGGCGAAGGGGCCGGGCTGTACTTCACGCTTGGTCCAGCGGTCGCTGGTCTGGATGTTCAGCTCGCTCCAGCGCGGGCTGCCCGCCGAGGCGATTTGACCATCCTGCGGGCCGCTCTGCGGGAAGCCTGATGGGCCCTCCACGCTCTGGGGTTCCCACTGCACGCCGCCACACTGGCTGTTGCCGCCGGTTTTGCACAGATAGTTGCGACTCTCGGGCTGGCTGATGTAGCCGTGGGCCAGTGCGCTGCCGCTGGCCAGCAGGGCCAGCATCGCCGCGATGTGATTGAGTTGGATTTTTGCTGCCATACATTCCTCTGTTCGATAGATGTGGGCAGTCAGTTGGCCGGGGAGTTCCCCGATGCACACTTGCGTGTGGCAACCCCGCTATCCTGGACAAAACGTCTGTAGACCGGAGGCTTTGCGTCCCGACCTTTCGGTCAGTTTGCCAAATGACTAGATGGTTAGTGATGGGCCAAATGTTCGGCCGTCTGCATTGTGCACCGCATTGATTAATTATTTGAAGTTAAATGTTTAAATGCATAATCCGGTGGCACAAAAAACGTTCTAACTGGCTGTTTTTAAATTGTTCTCTAATTTGTGAATGGCGTCGAATACCGTTGAATATGCCGATAAGGTGCATGCTGATTGCGTGTTGTCGGCGTAAAAAAACCTGCCAGCCGAGCTGGCAGGTCGAGTGACAAGGCGACACGGATTGACGCCATCAATGGCGGGCGCGCTGCTCGCTATTGGAGTGATGTAGAGTTGGCATCATAGGAGTCTTGCTGGACTCCTTGCCCAGTTTGAACACCGCAAGCCGCTCATCCAGGCTGCGGGAGAGACCGGCCAGCAGTTCGCTCTCCTGCGCCAGTTGCGAGGCGGACTGGGACATCTCGAGCGCCGAGTCGTTGATGCCGCTGACGTTGCGATTCATATCCTCGGCCACCATGCTCTGCTGTTCGGCGGCGGTAGCGATCTGGGTCGCCATGTCGCTCACATGCTGGATATGGTTGACGATCAGGGTGAGATCCTGCCCCGCCTGCTGGGACTGGTTGACGCTGCTCTCCGCCAGTTTGCGGCTGGTATCCATGGCGTTGGCGGCGGTGACGGCCCGTTGCTGCAGCTGGGCGATGGTGCTCTGGATCTCTTCGGTGGACTGGCGGGTACGACTGGCCAGCTGGCGCACTTCGTCGGCGACCACGGCAAAGCCACGTCCCTGCTCCCCTGCACGGGCTGCTTCTATGGCGGCGTTGAGCGCCAGCAGATTGGTCTGATCCGAGATTGAGCTGATAACGGCGGTCACTTCACTGATCTGCATCACCCCCTCTTTGAGCTGGTTGACCTGCAGAGTGGCCTGCTCCACTTCGGTTGCCAACGCCTTGATGCCATGCACACTGGCGTGAACATCACGGTTGCCTAGCCCGGCTTCACCTGTCGCTTCCTGGGTATCCCGCGCGGTATTTTCGGCGTGCCCGGCCACATCAGAGATGGTGGCGCTCATCTCGTTCATGGCGGTGGCGAGCTGGGCCAGTTGATCCCGCTGGCTGGTGACCGCCTGATTGGTCTGCTCGGCAGAAGCGGCGATGCGCAAGGCGGCATCCGCCACATTGCGAGCCCCCTGGCTTGCCTCCAGCAGGGCGTGGCGAATGGCATCGAGACTCTGATTGGTACAGCGGGCGACCATGCCCAGCTCATCCTTGCCATGTACCGGGATGCTCACCACCAAATCCCCCTTGGCGACCCGTTGCATGGCGTGGTTGATCTGGCTGAGGGGGGAGACGATGGAGCGGGTGATGCGCCAGCCCAGCAGCCCCATCAGCAGGATCACGATGGCGGTGGCGGTACCCATCTTCATGTACTGGGCCCAGATGGTCTGCTGAATATCTTGCAGCAGCATGCCGGAGCCGAGGATCCAGCCCCAGGGTTGATAGCCGGAGACCATGGAGAGTTTGTCAGCGGTTTCGCCCGACGGGCCAGTCCAGACATATTGCAGGGTCCCATGCTTGCCCCCCTTGGCGATATCCACCATCTGATACCAGAACTGCCCGGCGGTGGCAGCGCCCCCTTCGCCCATTTTCTGACCGATCAGTTCGGGGCGGATGGGGTGAACTACCATAGTGCGGTTCTCGTCGATGACAAACAGGTAGTTGTTGCCATCAAAGCGGGTGTTGGTCAGCAGTTTACGCGCCTCCTGCTGGGCCTGTTCCATGGGCAGGGTGCTGGCCAGAAACTGGATCTGGCTCATAGCCTGGTCCAGCACGGCATTGAGCCGTGCCTCTCGCTCGCTCATCAGATTTCGCTGGAGCGCATTGGCCGAGATGAGCAGCAGCGAGACAAAACCGACAAACGCCAACGTGAGCAGCAAGATCAATTTGCGGCTCACGGTGATATCACCGAGCTTGAACATGATTAAACCCTCGTTATCCCGTTTTATGGTGGCTCTGTACCGCTGCAGCCAGTTCGTCAAAGTTAACAACTCATTTACTTTCAGCCGTTTGCCGACCGTTTCTGATGAGCGCTTGAACAACAGTATAGCCAGCAGACAGCGCTCCCCATTTTTTGGTAGCGTGTTCATGCGCATCCCTGCGCAATTTTTGCCAAAGAGTGTGAATCATTTGGCATTTCACTAAAAAAAGGAGTGGGCCCCGCTGCGGGTGACCCCATCACAAGAGGGAATTTATGAGTTCCATTGCCAGGAATTACTTCAACCAACTCAACGCCGATTATCTGCAGGTACACAGGTGCAAAGAGGATCTTTTCTGGTCCACTTATATGGGCACCAGCGACGATCAGGCCGGTTTTACCGCGGCCGAGCAAGCCTACAAGGCTTTTTGTGCCAATCCTGCCCGCCTGCCCGCGTTGCGGGAGATGCTGGCGCAGGCCGAAGAGGATGATCTCAAACGCGGCCTGTGGGGCTGGATCGCCTTCTTCGAGTGCAATGTGATTGAAGATCCCGCCGCTGCCGCCCTGATGGATGAGCTGGTGGCTGCCGAGGCGGCGCTGTTCGCCCGCCGCAAGGGGCTGAAACTGACCCTGCTGGATGAGCATGGCCAGCAGGTGGCTGGTAGCCTACCCGCCGCCAGTACCTCCCTTGCCGCCAGCCCGAGCGAGGCGGTGCGCCAGAGCGCGCTCGCCATGTTCCACACCCTGGAGCAGTGGGTGGTCGGCAATGGTTTTCTCGAGGTGGTGGCGCTGCGCAACCGCTTTGCCAGAGCCATGGGCTATCGCGACTACTTCGATTACAAGGTGCGCAAGAACGAGCAGATGAGCCCGGAGCAGTTGTTCTCCATTCTCGACGACTTCATTTCCCGCACCGACGCCCGGCTGCAGCAAAGCCTTGCCGAGCTGAAAGCGGCCAAGGGGGAGGCGGCCCTGATGCCCCATAACCTGCGCTACGCCATCAGTGGTGATGTAACCCGCCAGCTCGATCCTTATGTGCCCTTCTCGCGGGCGCTGAAGGATTGGGTCGAGAGCTTCCGTCGTCTCGGCATCCAGTATCGCGGGGCGACCCTCACCCTGGACTTGCTGACCCGGGAGGGGAAATACGAGAACGGCTTCTGCCACGGCCCGGTGCCGAGCTTCTTCCAGCAGGGGGAGTGGATACCTGCGGTGGTCAATTTCACCAGCCTGGCCGATCCGGCGCAGGTGGGCAGCGGCTGGAGCGGGCTCAACACCCTGTTCCACGAGGGGGGCCACGCCGCGCATTTTGCCAATGTCACCGGCAACGCCCCCTGCTTCTCACAGGAGTTTCCGCCCACCTCTATGGCTTATGCCGAGACCCAGTCGATGTTCTGCGACAGCCTGCTGGACGATGCCGACTGGCTCAAACGCTACGCCAGAAATGCGGCAGGAGAGGCGATCCCCGATGCGCTTATCAAGGAGATGATCGCCGCCCGTCAGCCGTTTCGCGCTTTTAACGAACGTCAGATCGCGCTGGTGGCCTACTTCGAGCGGGATCTCTACGCCATGGATGAGGCTGAACGTACTCCCGAGGCTGTGCTGGCGCTGGCCCGCAAGTGGGAGCGCAAGATCCTCGGTGTCGAGAGCCCGCGCCCGCTGCTGGCCATTCCGCACCTCCTTAATCAGGAGTCGGCCTGCGCCTATCACGGCTACCTGCTGGCGCTGATGGCGGTGGAGCAGACCCGCGCTTACTTCCTCAAGCGCGATGGCTACCTCACCGACAACCCGCGCATCGGGCCGGATCTGGCCGCCCACTACTGGGGGCCGGGCAACGGCATGACTCATGATGAGACCCTGCGCAGCCTGACTGGTGAAGGCTTCAGTGCCGTGCCGCTGGCCGAGGCGTGCAACCTGAGCGCCGCTGAGGCGTGGCAACAGGCGCAAGCCTGCATGGCCGCAGCCCAGCAGCGCCCCGCGGCTGGCGAGGAAAGCCCGCTCGATGCCCATATCCGGGTGGTCCACGGCGCCGAGCTTATCGCCGACAACAACGAGTCGGAAACCCGCATGCTGGCCGACTTCGAGGCGTGGATCGTCAACCATTACAAACCGGTTTCAGCCGAATAATCCGCACAGCTCCCGGTGATCAGGCCGGGAGCTGTGCTTTTCATGGTTATTCGTTGTCGTAACCGTGGCAGACGCTGCCATATTATTGGCAGGTGCGCGACATAGTTTGTCGCCTTGCCGATTGGGTCCGCATTTTGCCATCAGATATGTATTCATATGAACATGAATAGGAATTGCAGGCTGCAAGATAGTAGATTCACTGAGTTACGCTCTTTTGTCTTTTCTGTTAATAGTGCTTTTTGTAGTCATCTTTGTGCATAAAGATTGATCCATTCAACTATCTGCTAGTTATTCTCATCTTTCCGGGTTGACTAAATTGTCCACAACTGCAAAATCGCCCACCTTGCCACCCCCGATGTGAGTCGGGCTCGGAAAGCTTCAGATCTCTTCCCCCCGAGATGGCTGAGCCGCACATGAAAATGGCGTCAGCTCTCAACTCTTTCTGCGCGTTCGCCTGCTTCATGCTATCCGTCGATAACGTTGACACTGCTGTTGTGCTGTCCGTGCAGGGCAATGCGCATCTCGCGACATTGCCTGAGTCTGCCGATGCATGGCAACAGGCGGGTCCGTTTTATTGGCTTGGTATCTATTTGTCAGTGAATGGAAAGAGGTTATTTCCCCATGATGAGCACGAGTGAACACCCCGGTCAGATTGCGCTGCTGGGAGGCTCGGTGGATCGTGTTGCCTTGCCACTTCTCGATCTGTCCTGCTGGGATCCATTGCAGCAGCCGGTATTACTGCTCAACCTGCCTGCAGATGAGCAGGACAGGGTATTGCAGGCTGTGCGGCGTGACCCGATACGTTATTTGCAGCCGGTATTTTGTGTTGTGAAGAGTCCGCTCTCTCCCATGTTGGCCGACGGTCTCCTGACACAGCTGGATGAACGGGCCTCTGACATGCTTGAACGGTTGGCGTTGTTGACCCCTCGAGAGCATCCGGATGACATGGAAAAGCTGGCTTGGTACAGCTGGCCTCGCTCCCATTTTCGCTTGTTGCCACGTTGGCAGGCTGGTTGCCGTCAGGGGTACAGCTATCCCCTGCTGGATTGCCTGCTGGGCAGCGAAGCAGGGGATGCCCTCCCGCAGCTGGTTGCAGAGCGTTTATTGCAGAGTGAGCAGCTGGTGGACCGGGTACGTCTTTGTCACAGTTGCAACTCGGCACATCTCAATTTTGTCGATGTGTGTCCCGAATGCGCTCATATCGCCATCCAGGCCAAGCCAGCTGTGCACTGCTTCACCTGCGGGCACGTGGATGATCAGGATGCATTCATGCGACAGGGTGTGCTGCGTTGTCCCAAGTGCGTCACGACTCTGCGTCACATCGGTGTTGACTATGACAGGCCCCTTGAGAAATTCCGTTGTTTGTCATGCCATGCCCGTTTTATGGAGGCTGCCGTCCAGGCGCGTTGCCATGAATGTGGCCAGGCGCACAAACCCGATGATCTGGTGGTTGCGCCCATCTATGAATATCGCATCGGCAAGCTGGCCCGCCACATCGCACGGGAAGGAACTCAACAACTGCATCTGCCGTTGACCTGGGGTACCCCTATGGCCATGGAGCACTTCCCCTGGTTGCTGCAATGGAACAACAGCTTGCTGCAACGCCATGGTGGCTGCCATACCTTGCTGGCTATTCGGGTTGAGCATCTGGCTGAGTTGCGGGCCGAGTTGGGCATGCTAAAGACTCAGCAGCGACTGGCCGCTCTGCTCAGCCGTTTGCAAGCTCTATTCCGTGATACCGATGTCGTTTGCCAGTATGCCGATGACCGATTGTTATTGCTGTTGCCGCATACTGATGCCGACGACTGGCGCATTCTGCAGGAGCGCATTCAGGCATTGAATCTCATCGAAGGACTGGATGCTCTGACGCTGGCGGTGAAAGTACAACCTTTGCCCGCCCTGTTGGGCGACGATACAGCGGTATGGCTCGGCCAGTGGCTGGATGGAGATAGCCCGGATGCATGAGTGGATGAATACGGTGCACTACATCCTGATAGAGATACTGGGTAGCCTCCAGTTTTCTCCCCGGATGATTCTGTTGCTGTTGCCCATGTTGCTGTTGATGGAGGTGCCACTGATGGCGCTGACGTTGACCGGGATCCTGAAATGGTATGCGCGCCAGCTTCCCATGGCATCTGAACTGCCGCGATCTCGGCGCTGTCCCAAAGTGTCTTGCATCATCACCTGTTATGGGGAAGGGGAGGCGATCCGCTCCACCATATTGACGCTCAAGGAACAGCTTTATCGCGGTCAAATGGAAATCATTGCTGTGATTGATGGCGCCAAGGCCAACGCGCATACCTATCAGGCTGCGCTCAATTGTGTTCGTGAATTCGAGGGGTGCGAGAACAGAAGTTTGGTCCTGCTACCGAAATGGCAGAGGGGAGGCCGGGTCTCCACTCTCAATGCCGGTCTCTCCGCTGCGACTGGCGAGATAGTGATGAACGCGGATGGAGATACCTCCTTTGACAACAACATGATCGATGAGATCGTGGCTTGTTTCGATGATCCTGATGTGCCTGCTGTGGGAGGGGCATTAAGGGTGCGAAATCTGAACGATGGCGTACTGACCCGGATGCAGAGCATTGAGTACATGATCTCCATGCAGGGGGGCAAGACGGGACTGAGCGAGTGGAACCTCATCAACAATATCTCGGGAGCCTTCGGTGCGTTTCGTCGTGATTTTTTGCGCCAGATTGGTGGGTGGGATACCCATACCGCAGAAGATCTGGATCTGACGGTCCGTATTAAGCATTACCTCAAACGCCATCCGGCTTTAAAGATAGGGTTCGCCCCTCGTGCCATCGGTCACACCGATGCGCCCGCAGACGTGATCACGCTTGCCAAGCAGCGTTTACGCTGGGATGGAGATCTGCTGTTTCTCTATCTGCGCAAGCACAAGCTCTCCCTGACGCCGCGTATTCTGGGCTGGAAGACCTTTTTGTTTACCTTGATCTACGGGGTGGCGCAAAACGTGGTGCTGCCCCTGCTGGTCATGGGTTATAGCTGGTGGTTGGTGCTTAGCTATCCGGGGCAGTTTGTCGCTGCGTTGATGATCTGTCTCTATCTGGTTTACCTGTTTCTTACCCTGGTTAATTTCGCCGTGTTTTTGCTGGCTATATCTGAACGCCCGGAGGCAGATCTACGTCTGCTGCCATGGTTGTGTCTTTACCCGGTGTACACCTTGCTGATGCGCTTGTGGTGCGCCATCGCACTGTTGAATGAGATGTTCCGGCGCGGTCATGAAGAGAGCAGCATGGCCCCCTGGTGGGTATTAAAACGAGGAAATAAATTCTGATGAAAGTCACATTCAATCCCCCCAAGAAGCAGGATGCCACGTCGGATGAAGGGATCCGGGTATTGTATGCCCCCGCCAAGCGTGTCGCCTTCAAGGCTCGCTGGTATCTCATCCTGTTACTGGCATTCAGTCCCGTTATTATTCTGCTGTGGTATCTGGGGCGCGAGTGGTGGCTGACCCAGGCGCCAGCCATCATTACCACCGAGCCGCAACTGGTTGTTGCCAATGGGGATGGCTTTATTCGACACATCTACACGGCTCCCGGCCAGGGGGTGTCACAAGGCGATGCCCTGATGCAGTTCGAATCTCCAACCCTCAAGGCCAACATGGCGGAACGAAAAGCGCGCAGAGCGGCCATCGAATTGAGCAAGGCTGAGGCTGAACAGGCTATCTTGCGCAATCTGGACGAACAGATTGGTATTGCCGAACGGGGGAGCCGGGAGCAGGAGGTCATCTATCAGGAGTATGCCGGTTATAAAAAAGAGAAGCTGGTATCCAGTGCAGAGTACGCAACGGCCCTGCTGAATTGGACTCAGTCACGCATAGCTCTGCAGAAGGCAAGGGCAGAGAAGATAGCGCAGGAACTGCAAATCAGTGAGGACCAACTGACCGGACCGCTAGCCAGTGCTCGTCACTTGCTCGATCAGGAGCTGACCGAGATGGAAGCGATGGCGTACCATCAACAGCCAAGAGCTCCGGCGACTGGCAAGGTTTCAGATGTGCTGGTACAGGAGGGGGACTGGGTATTCTCGGGGGCTCCTCTGGCACTTATCTCGAAGCGAGAAGACCCGCTGGTGATAGCCTATGTGCAGCCCAAATATCTCTCTTCAATGGCTCCTGGACACAAGGCTGTCGTCAAGCTGCCCAGCGGGGAGCGTCTGGCTGCCAGGGTCGCCAGACAGGTCGAGCTGGCGGACAAGTTGCCGGCTCAGTTAGCCGCACCGTTTGAAGGGGAGAAAGCAACCCTCAAGGTCGCACTCTCGCTGGATGAAAAATTACCCCCGAACCTGCAAGTGGAAGGGTTGCCGGTGACCGTGTTGTTTGATTGACGTCTATGGCGTTGTGATCCTGAATCGCAACGCCTTCTTTTGGGTTTCGGCCATAAAAGGTGGCTGGTGTATTGAAGCCCGCAATTGCCCCTCCCTTTTTCATTCATCAATGACTTTATTTCCGCAATGCTCGCAGATGGCATGTCGTTCAAAGCGATCCATGTTGGCCAGAAAGGGGCCGGCGGCCCAGCCGGTAATGAAGTCCTTGATAAACGCTTTGCGCTTTTGCGCCGGTGTCAGCTGCTGGCCAAAGGATTTGTCGACCAGCACCACGACATGGTTGGTCTCGCGCTGACAACTCGGGCAGTAGCGTTGTTCGGTGGATGAAAGCAAGGGGGGCTCCTGGTCCGGGGGAGTGGGCGGCAGGTTTTCCGCCGCAGATATGTGTCGTCCCCATTTGATTCCTTTTGCAGGCAGGTCGTCAATCACGGCAGAGGTGGATTTTGCTCTATTCCCCATGAAGAGAGGGCCAGTCAGCAAGGGTGACCAGAGGGGCCAGCGGGCCCCTCTGCTGTTGCCGTTTGTCACACATTGCCACACAAGCTTCCCCCTCTGGCAAAGTCCTGTGACCAGACGGGTGTGCAATGGTGCCATGAGCAGGGGCGAGGCCCTGCTGCGATGGAACCAGGGAGCATGTTATGACGAGTAAACGGGTGTGGTGGCTGTTGCCACTGCTGGCGGTCGGGGTCTGGTGGCTCGGTTATGCGGGGGATGCCAACGGGGTGTGGCCCTGGCGCCATGAGATGTTGTTACTGACCGGCCTGCTGGGGATGACCTATATGGCGATTTCGCTGTTGCTGGCCTTGCGTCTGCCGCAGTTGGAGGTGTGGTGTGGCGGTCTGGATCGGATGTTGCGATTGCACCGTCAGATGGCCATCGGCGGTGCATTGGCGCTCACTGCGCATTGGCTGGTGGTGGAGGTGCCCAAGTGGGCGGTCTCGGCGGGTTGGCTGAGTCGTCCTGCGCGGCGTGGGGCCAGTACAGCTGGCGCTGGTGCAGGTAATGGCATCTCGCTCCATGCCCTTGGCAATACCCTGGGTGAGTGGAGTTTCTATCTACTGATCGCGTTGGTGGTAGTGAGCTTGCTGGCGCTGGTGAGTTATGGCCGTTTTCGGCTGATCCACCGGCTAGCGCCGCTCATCTATCTGGCGGGGTGGGGGCACGGGCTCTGCCTGTTGCCTCAGGTGGGAGCCATGACGCCGGTTGGGGTATCGATCTGGTTGATCGGCGGAATCGGCGCTATCGGGGCCCTCTACTCCCTGCTGGGGCAAGTGGGGGCGCGGAAGCGCCATCCCGGCCGGGTCGTTGCGGTGCGGACGCTGGCGGATCAGACCTGCGAGCTGACCATGGAGCTGGAGAGGCCGCTCGCCCATTACCGCCCGGGCCAGTTTGCCTTCTTCGAGTTTGACGCCAAGGAGGGGCCGCACCCCTTTACCCTGGTGCGGGTGTCAGCGGATCGGCGCCAGCTGGTGATCGCGGTGCGGGCGCTCGGGGATCATACCCGTCAGCTGGTGGCAGAGGCGCGCATCGGGGATGGGGTGGTGGTGACCGGGCCCTATGGCGCCTTTGTCGCCCCGCAAGGGGGAGGTAGAGCCCTCTGGCTGGGGGCCGGGATAGGTATCACGCCGTTCGTCGCCTGGCTGGAGGGGCTGGCTGCCCGTGGGGAGCGGGGCGAGGGGATCACCCTGATCCAGTGCGCGCCGGATCTGGCGGGAGCTGTCTACCACCGACGGTTGGCCGAGCTCTGTCATCGCACCGGTGTGCGTTATCAGCTGCATCTGGACAAGGCGGCCGGGCGGCTGGATCTGGCTCGCATCGCGCAGGATGCGCCCGAGCAGGTGTGGTTTTGCGGGCCGGAGGGGATGGCAGATGCCCTGACCCGGCTGTTGCCGGACGGGCATCTGCATCGCGAGCTGTTTCGCTTTCGTTGAGCTCGATGGGCGCCGTTATTTGGCGCTGGCTGGCAACTGCTTGAGGGCGGCTTGTACTGCCGCCTCCAGTTGCGGGTCGCGCCCGGCCACCATGTCGGCGGGGGTGAGGGGCGCCTGCAGGTCCGGGATCAGCTCCTGATTCTCGTAGAAGGTGCCGTCCGGTTTGCGCAGCCCCAGGGTCGGAATGCCGTAGGAGAGGCCCGGGATCAGCCGGGAGTCGTGGCTGTAGACCATGGTGCCGGTGCCGGGCACCGGATCGCCGACGATGGGGCCGACCTTGAGGGTGCGGTAGTACTCGGGGAAGGCGGAGCCTTCCGAGTAGCTGCCAGCGTTGACCAGCACCACCGAAGGCTTGGTCCACTGGCGAGTGGCGGCGTCGGTTTCACCCTTGCCCTGACGGGGCCAACTGCTGGCCATCCCCTTGGTGCTGCCGCTGCCGGTCAGAAACTCCACCAGGGTATTGGCGAGATAGCCGCCGCTGTTGAAGCGGACATCGACGATCAGCGCCTCGCGATTGCGCTGCCTGCCGAGGGCATCCGCCACCACCGCATCGTAGACCTCGCTATTCATTGCCGGCAGATAGACGTAGCCGACCCGTCCTCCGCTCAGGCTGGCCACCAGCTCCCGCCGTTTCTCAATCCAGCGATCCTGTTGCAGCTGGTACTCCTGCTGCTTGTCGATGGCGGTGAGCACTACCTCGTCAGTTTGCTTGTTGCCCTCCTGCTGGAAGGTGAGGGCGAGCCGGGCACCGGCCTGATGGTTGAGGGCCTGATCCAGCTCGGCCAGATTGGCAATCGGGACGCCGTTGATGGCGAGCAGGCGGGCGCCCGGGGCGATATCGCTCTCCTGATCCAGCGGGCCGCCAGAGAGCAGGGCGGTGAGCATCACCCCTTGCTCGCCATCCTGCCAGTAGGCGCCCAGGCTGGCGGTCTCGTCCGCCATGCGCGGGAAGGGGGCGGGGCCGCTGCCCCAGGTGTGGGAGACATTGAGCTCGCCAGCCAGCTCCGCCAGCAGGTTGCCAAAGTCCCGCGGGTTGCCGATGCCCGGCAGCAGGCGGCGGTAAGCGGCGACATAGCTCTCCCAATCTACCCCGTTCATATCGTCCAGATAGAACTCGTCCCGGGTGAGCCGGGCGATCTGATCGAAGGCGGCGGTCATGCGTTCCTGCCAGCGGCTGGTGGGCTGCAAGGCGAAGGGGGCGCTGGTGGCTTCGCCGGAGTCGAGGTGGATCCGGGTGATCTCACCATCCCGCACCAGGGTAGCCAGGGTGCCCTGCTGGTTGAGGCTTGCCAGCGCAGGGCCGGGCTGCTCGCCAAACAGTTCGCTGGTTTTGCCCTTGCGCAGATCCTGGCTGTAGCCCTTGATCTCGCTCTCGCTGTTGACCCCCATCTCCTCCACCAGATAGATCAGCTGGTCGCCGATGATGCGGCTGGCGAGCAGGGTGCCGGTGGGTTGCAGCAGCAGTGCTTCGCGATGGTTGAGACGATCGCTCTCAAAGCCGTATCCCCCTTTCGGCGGCTCCAGTTCGGCAATGGCATCGGCTCTGGCGGCGCGGCTGCTGTAAATGCCGAGCAGGTTGGTGACGAGGGGTTCGCCATCGGGCCCCAGTGCGCCAAACCGGGTCGATTGCCAGTAGAGAATGGCGCCATCCTGACTCCAGCCCGGTTGTCCATCCTGATAGCCGTTGAGGCTGACATTGACCGGTTTGGCCTTGGGATTGGCCGTATCGATCACCGCGATCTCCTGCTCTGCCGCATCGGGGCGGAAAGTGAGCGCCAGATGGCGTGAGTCGGGGGCAAAGGCGAGATGTACCTCGTGGCGCGACGGGTTGAAGCTGGCAGGCACCAGCTCCCGCTGCTTGTTGCTCGCCAGATCCAGCAGGTGGATGGCCTGGCCATCCACCACGAATGCGAGCTGTTTGCCATCGGGGGAGAGCACCGGACGGCTGATCCCCTTGTCGGGAATCGCCAGCAGCAGACTCTCGGTCAAAGTGCCGGGATCGCTGAACAGCAGATCAGGGTCCCCCTTGCGCAGGCGATAGAGGGCGGCGTGCCCCTGCTGCTCCGACAGATAGATGAGGGCGCGGCCCTGCTCGGCGAAGAGAGGGCTGGATTGCTCGCTCGGATCTCGGGTCAGCTGACGCACCCGCTCCCGCTCGGGGTCGACGGCAAACAGGTTGCCCCCGCTCACCAGGATCAGCTCATCCGCCTCTTCGCTGACCAGCGCTTCGTCTGCCAGGGTCAGGGCCTCGCTCGCCTCATCCGGCGTGCTTGCCACTTGCGGGGTGAGGGTCAGCTTGCGTGGCTCGCTGCTACCGGCATCGAGGCGATAGAGTTCACCGAGCCATGACCAGACCAGATCGCCATTGCGAGAGGCGCTGAGCCCCCGCACCGGATGGCCCTGATAGTGGGTCAGCTGTTGCTCCTTGCCGCTGGCGAGATCCCGGCGCCAGACGTTGAAATCGCCGCTGCGCTCGCTCAGGTAAAGGAGGGTATCTCCCTTGTCGCTCCAGACCGGATCGGTGGCCGCCACCCGATCTTCGGTCAGCTGCTTGTGCTGCTTGCCATCAAACAGCCAGAGACGGGGTACCGCGAACGAGTGCTGATGCTTGCGAAAGGGTTGATCCGCCGCGGGCATCTGATAGGCGATCCGCTCCCCGTGGGGGCGGGCGAGGGTCGCAGGCAGCGGCAGATCGGCCTGCAAGGTGCCGCCGGTGATCGGGGTCCAGTAGAGCTCGCCCCATTGGTAGCCTTCCGCGACAAAATGGTCGGCATCGGGCGCGCCCAGGCGCTGGCTGCTCAGCAGCAGTCGTTTGCCATCGGTGCTGAAGGCTTGCGGCAGATCGGTGCGCGAATCGCGAGTGAGGCGCACCATCTCGCCGCCGTTGGCGGGTACCACGAACACATCTTCGTTGCCGTAGAGATTGGTGGCAAAGGCGAGTTGTTTGCCATCCGGCGACCAGATTGGCCGCTGGCTCAGGTAGTCGCTGCCGGTGAGCGCCGTGGCGGGGCCACCCTCGGCACTGGCGACAAAAATGCGCCCCTGCCAGGTGAAGGCAAGCTGCTTGCCATCGGGGGAGAGGGCTGGCTCGCGCAGCCAGAGTGCATCGGCGGCGACACTGGCGGGTAGCCAGAGCAGTGCGCTGACCAGCAGCAGGCGGGTCAGCGAAGAGTTCGGCAAGAAGTGCAGAGGCATGATGTCATCCTGAATCAGGTTCAATTGTTACATATTTACCGATCTGCGGCATCATGGCTAGCCAGAAAATGTAAGCTATGTTTTTGTTTTTATTGTCAATTAGTCATGTTTGTGCAGGTCGTTCATGGACCATTCACCGTTCGCAGCCAAGATATGTTTTATTGGGTCTATTGAGTATTGATGGCGATCCAATATCATGGCGCTCGCTCGCCAACGGGCGAGCCTATTCAGATGATGTGACAACCATAAAAAGCCCTGCCAGAGGCTTGTCGAGGGATGGAATGAGAGCCGTATTGTTGTGTGTGCTGGGGCTGTGGCCCGCGCTGAGTTTTGCCTTTACCGAAAAAGCCGATTTGGTGGTGGTCAAGAAGTCTACCTACAGCCTCACCCTGATGAAGGATGGCAAGGAACTGAAGCGCTACTGGGTTGCACTGGGCCCGGCGCCCAAGGGGCACAAGCAGCGGGAAGGGGATCAACGTACCCCGGAGGGGCGCTACACCCTGGATTACAAGAAGAGCAACTCCGGCTTTTATAAAGCGATACATATCAACTACCCGAATCTGGACGACATCAAGCGCGCCAATGAGTTGGGGGTGAACCCGGGTGGCATGATCATGATCCATGGTCAGCTTAACCGGATGGGTAACCGTCGGGTACAGCCCTCCAACTGGACCAACGGTTGTATTGCGGTACTTAACCACGAGATGGATGAGCTCTGGAATGCCATTGACCCGGGTACGCCCATCATCATCGAGCCCTGATCCGCACAACGGGGGCCTTGTCGGCAGACAAGGCCCCCGTTCTGTTCTGGTTGTGATCCCCTTTAACGGATGTCTTTTTGAGACATTCGCATTGTTGTGAATGTCACTTCAAAAAAAGCCTGCAAATGGTGAGGATATGTGCTCTGTCCGTGAAGGAGTGTCCCATGTCTTTGACCGAAACCTGTCAGCGTATCGTGCGCGATCCCCATCTCTCCGCTGCTCAGAAGAGCCACGCACTGGCGCTGGCCGCCGAGAATGCGTTGCCCTACCCCGACCTGCCTGCCGCAGTCGCCGAGGCGATGGAGCAGGGATTTATCTGCGACATGTTCGAAGGGCACGCCCCCTACAAGCCGCGTTATGTGCTGCCGGACTATGAAAAATTTCTGACTCAGGGCTCTGCCTGGCTGGAGCTGGCGGCGCCGCAGGATTTCGACGAGGCGCTCAATGCCCTGCGCATCCTCTATCACCATGTCCCCTCCGTCACCGGCATGCCGGTCTGGCTGGGGCGGCTCGACCATCTGCTGTTGCCGTTTGTCGGCGAACTGGATGACGAGACCCTCTATCGCAAGCTGAAGGGGTTCTGGGTCTATCTGGACAGGGTGCTGCCGGACGCCTTCATGCACGTCAACATCGGGCCTGATGACAACCGCATCTGCCGCCTGATCCTGCGCATCGACAACGAGCTCAAGCAGGTGGCGCCGAACCTCACCTTCTTCCACGATCCGGAGCAGACCCCGGACAGCCTGCTGCTGCAGGCGGTGAAGAACATCGCCGAGTGCAGCAAGCCGCACATCGCCAACTACCCGATCCATCGCGATACCTTTGACCAGCGTGGTTTTGGCATCGTCAGCTGTTACAACGCCTTGCCGCAGGCCGGTGGCGCCAATACCCTGGTGCGCATCTCCCTCAAGCGGGTCGCCGAGCAGTGCCAGGGGATCGATGACTTCCTAGGCTGCCTGCTGCCCCACTACTGCCGTCTGGCCTCCCAGTTGATCGAAGCGCGGGCCGCTTTCTTGCATCAGGAGTCCGGCTTCTTCAACAGCTTCCTGGTGAAAGAGGGGCTGCTGGATGAGGATCGCTTCGTCCCCATGTTCGGCATCTACGGCATGGCGGAAGCGGTCAATATCCTGATGGATAAAGAGAATCTGCCGGATCGCTATGGTCACGGCGAGGAGGCGAACCAGCTTGGCTATCGCATCTCGGCCCAGCTCTCGGAATATGTCACTGCGACGCCGCAAACCCATGCCTGGGGTGGTCGCGCCCTGCTGCACTCGCAAGGTGGCCTCAGCATCGATGTGGCAGTCACCCCCGGGGTGCGCATCCCCTACGGGCAGGAGCCGGATCCGGCCAGCCATGTGCTGGCGCTGGCGCCGCACCACACTTATTACCATTCGGGGATCAGCGAGATCCTCACGCTGGATCCCACCATCCGCCAGAACCCGCAGGCACTGCTGCAGCTCTGCAAGGGAGCGCTTGCCATCGGCATGCGCGAGTTCACCGCCAACGTGGCCGACAGCGATCTGGTGCGGGTGACCGGCTACATGATCCGCAAGAGCGACGTGGCTCGCTTCGCAGAGGAGGGATCGCGCTTGCAGACCACCTGTCTCGGTGCCGAGGCGAGTGAAGTGACCGCCATTCGTCAGCGGGCTCCGCGGGTAGTCGCCCACGAATCGACCATCGGCGAGTATTGAGTTCGTCCTGATGGCTGATGTCTTGCCAACTCGCAGCGCTCTGGTGAGCAGGGTGCTGCCGTTCTCCTGTGTCGACGGGCCGGGCAACCGGCTGGTGTTGTTTCTGCAGGGGTGCAACTTTCGCTGCCCCGGCTGCCATAACCCGCACACCATAGGGCTGTGCGACGATTGCGGTGACTGCCTTGCGGTCTGTCCGAGTGGCGCCCTCTCCATGAGCGAAGGTAAGGTTAATTGGCAGGAGGCGCTCTGCACCGATTGCGATGCCTGTCTGGATGTCTGCCCGCGCAGTGCCAATCCCAAGACCGCCAGCATGACGGTGGCCGAGGTGCTGGCCCTGCTGCGCCGCTACGGCCCCTTGCTGAGCGGGATTACTGTCTCAGGCGGTGAGGCGACTACTCAGCTCCCCTTCGTGGTTGCGCTCTTTACCGCCATCAAGGCCGCGCCGGATCTGGCCCATCTCACTTGCCTGCTCGACAGCAACGGCTCGCTGGCCGAAACCGGCTGGCAGCGGCTATTGCCGATGCTCGATGGTGCCATGCTCGATCTCAAGGGGTGGCGTGACTCGGTACACCTCTCGCTGACCGGTTACAGCCGCGAACGGGTGCTGGCATCGCTGCAACTGCTGGCAAGTCACGGCAAGCTGACCGAACTGCGGCTGCTCCACGTGCCGGGCAAGAGCGATTTTCTGGATGCGAATGGTGAGCTGGACGCGGATCTCGCCGCCTTCTTGCAGCGGCTGGGGCCTGTGCCCATTCGCCTCAATGGCTTTCGCCACCACGGGGTACGGGGGGAGGCTGCGCAATGGCCAGAGGCGACCCGCAGCGAGCTGGAGTGGCTGGCGAGTCGGTTGCGTGCTGCGGGAGTGGGGGCGGTGACCTTGCCACCGCTGATCTAAAGAGGTCTGATCGATTCCCTTGCTGTGTAGTAAAAGCACACAACTGTGACTTCTGTCTATTGGAGGGGGCCTTGGGGCTCGTTATGATATTGCCCATCCGTCCCTCCTCCATCACAGATAAATCATGAGTGAAAGCAAGGCGTTATATCGGGTTCAGTTTATTTGCCACAACGAGCGCTATGAGGTTTATGTGCGCCAGGTGAATCAGGGCCAACTGTTTGGATTTATCGAGATCGCCGATTTTGTCTGGGACAACCACACGGCGCTTATCGTCGATCCCAGCCATGAAAAGCTCAAGAGCGAATTTGCCGATGTGCGTCACACCCTTATCCCCATGCATCAGGTGTTACGCATCGATCAGGTGAAAAAGCAGGGGGCTGCCCGCATTACGGATCTGGGTAGCAACGTCGCCTCCTTCCCCAGTCCCATTTATACCAAGCGTCCCTGATCCCTCATTGCCGTGGATGTTTCGCCGTGGCGAAACATCCATCTCTTCTCGCTGTCACCTGGCTCAGGGCTCGACCAGCTCGCGACCCAGTTGCAGGATCCGCTGGCGGAACCAGTGGCGGGCCGAGCCATCACCGGCCGGGCCATACCAGACCAGACTGTGACTCACCTTGCCGTAATCGAACGGTGCCGGACGCAGCTCCAGATCCGGCTGGCTGGCGATGCATGCCGCCCAGCCACCGATGGCGGTGAGGATCAGATCGGTCTGGGGCAGCAGGGCCGCCGCGCTGGCAAAATCGGGCAGGGTGGCGCCAATCTGGCGACGCACCTGTTGCTGGGCAAGGCTCTGCTCGAAGAAGGGGTTGGCCAGCTCCTGATCCCGGATGGCGATATGGCGCCAGCTCAGGTAGGCATCGAGATCCCAGGGCTTGGCCAGCGCCGGGTGGTCTTTGCGCAGCAGACAGACCAGTTTCTCTTCCCGCAGGGTCTCCCACACCAGCCCGGGCTGGCGCGGTAACGGCTGGCTCTGGTCATGGGGCAGGATCACGAAGTCGAGTTTGCCCGCTGCCAGCGCCTCCAGCCCCTGCTCATCCTTGTTCCAGATCTCCGGCACCATGCCCGGCACTTCTTTCATCAGCTGACCCAGAATGGGGCCCACCGGCCAGGTCATCACGCTCTCGCGCAATCCCAGCCGCAAGCAGCCCTGCCACTGCTGGGGGTTGAAGGCATTCTGGCGAGTGAGGCCGTTCAGCTCCCCCAACAACCGGTGCAGGGTGGGAGCCAGTCGCTCGGCCATGGGGGTGAGCAGCAGCTGGTTGCCCTGGCGGTAGAGCAGTTGATCCCCCAGCAGACCCCGCAGCTGGTTGAGGGTCTTGCTAACGGTGGAAGGCGTGGTGCAGAGCCGCTCGGCGGTGCGGGTGACGCTCTGGTTGTCGAGCAGCAGATGCAGGGTGACCAGATGGCGACCTCCCAGCCGAGAGAGTGCGATCAGATCCATAAGTACTCCACAAGCGAAGGGAAGAGACAAGACAAGAAAGCCCCGCCAAAGCGGGGCTGATGCGGATTAGCCCTTGAGCACCGCCGCCATGGCGTCAGCCACATAGTCGACGTTGCGGCTATTGAGGCCCGCCACGCACATGCGACCGGATCGCACCAGATAGACGGCGAACTCCTCGCGCAGCCTGTCCACCTGCTCCGGGGTGAAGCCGGTGTAGCTGAACATGCCGCGCTGGTTGATGAAGTAGCTGAAGTCGCGGCCCGGCACCTTGGCGCTCAGCACCTCGAACAGCTTCTGGCGCATGGCCTTGATGCGGGTGCGCATCTCGGTCACTTCGTCGACCCACATGGCGTGCAGCTCGGGCTGGCTCATCACAGCCGCGGTGATCTGGCCACCGTGGGTGGGCGGGCTTGAGTAGTTGCGACGCACGGTGGCCTTCATCTGACCCAGTACGCGGCTGGCTTCTTCGGCATCCTTGCAGATGACCGACAGGCCGCCGCACCGCTCGCCGTAGAAGGAGAGGTTCTTGGAAAAGGAGTTGCTGACGAAGAAGCTTACGCCGGCGGCCACCATGGCGCGAATGGCGTAGGCATCCTCTTCCAGCCCGTCGCCGAAGCCCTGATAGGCGATATCCATAAAGGGGATCAGGTTCTTCTCGACCACCAGCGCGATCACCCGATCCCACTGGGCACGGGAGAGATCCACCCCGGTCGGGTTGTGGCAGCAGGGGTGCAGCAGCACGATGCTCTTGGCCGGCAGGGTACTCAGGCAGTCGATCATCGCATCAAACTGCACGCCGCCAGTGGCCGCATCGTAGTAGGGGTAGTCGTGCACCTTGATGCCGGCGCCTTCGAACATCGCCTTGTGGTTATCCCAGGTGGGATTGCTGACCCACACCTCGGAGGTCGGGAAGTAGCGCTTGAGCAGATCGGCGCCGATCTTCAGAGCGCCGGAGCCGCCGATGGTCTGGATGGTGGCGATACGTCCCGCCTTGACCGCTTCATGGTCGGCACCAAACAGCAGGTGTTGCACTGCGGTGCGGTAGTTGGCGGCGCCTTCCATCGGCTGGTAGGGGCGCGGGGCAGGGGCGGCCGCGCGCTGGGCTTCGGCCTGCTGCACCGACGGCAGCAGCGGAATGCGCCCCTGCTCGTCGTAATAGAGGCCGATCCCCAGGTTCACCTTCTGCTCGCGGGTGTCTTTGTGGAAGGTCTCGACTAGCGTCAGGATGGGGTCGCCAGCATAGGCATCGACGTGTTCAAACATGGGGGATCCTTGAAATTGACTGTCCAGTAAAACCGGCTGTCAGCCGGGCTGGACATCATGGCGCAAAGCTGGCGGTGGCTCAAGCCCGAAAGGGACGGGGGCTGGCGGGCAGACGCCACACAGCCGTAAACGGAATGATGCGGGGTCGCCCGCAGCCTCATTCACCGGTCCTACTTCAGATAGGATCGCAATACCCGCACTACTTGATCCAGATCTTCCAGCCGCTCGGCCGGGGTCGCCTCTTCGGCACCCAGATGCTCACGCATGTGCCCTTCCAGCACCTCCAGCATCAGGCCGTTGACGGCACCGCGAATGGCCGCGATCTGCTGCAAAATGGCGGCGCAGTCGCTCTCCTGCTCCAGCGCGTGCTCCAGCGCACCGGCCTGTCCCTTGATGCGACGTACCCGTGCCAGCAGCTTCTTTTTACCGTGAATGGTGTGTGACATGCAGGATCCTCTCGATCAATAAAACTATACTGGGGTATAGTATATTGCATTGTCGTCCTCAGGAGAAATCCATGTCATCCCTTGCCTCATCCCACTGCCACCAACCCGTCGTCCACGAAGGGAATCCGCTGGCCGAACAGAAGACTCGCTGGGCCGTGCTGCTGACCGTCATCATGATGGTGGCGGAGATCGGCGGCGGCTGGTTCTACAACTCCATGGCGCTGCTGGCCGATGGCTGGCACATGAGTTCCCACGCGCTGGCGCTCGGCCTCTCGGTGCTGGCCTACCGCGCCGCCCGCCACTTTGCCCGCGACCACAGATTCAGCTTCGGCACCTGGAAGATCGAGGTGCTGGGTGGCTTCACCAGCGCTCTCCTGCTGGTGGGGGTGGCCGGGCTGATGCTGTTCGAGTCGGTGTTCAGGCTGCTCGATCCCAGCCCGATCCACTATCAACAGGCGATCGCCATCGCGCTGGTGGGGCTGCTGGTGAATCTGGCCTGTGCCTGGCTGCTCAAGGATGATCACGGCCATCATCACCACGGCCATGGGCATGACCACCATCATGGGCATCACGACCACGATCATCATGACCATGACGATCACCACGGCCATCAGGATCTCAACCTGCGTGCCGCCTATATCCACGTGCTGGCGGATGCGGCCACTTCCGTGCTGGCGATCCTGGCACTGGTGGGGGGCATGCTGTGGGGGGCCGACTGGCTGGATCCCCTGATGGGCATAGTGGGGGCCGTACTGGTGGCGGTGTGGGCCTGGGGTCTGCTGCGCGACTCCGGTCGGGTGCTGCTGGATGCCGAGATGGATACCCCGTTGGTGGGTGAGATCCGTGAGGTGATTGCCGACCTGCCGGATGCCGAGATCCGCGATCTGCACGTCTGGCGGGTGGGCCAGCAGCAGTATGCCTGCGTGCTCTCCCTGCTGATGACTGCGCCTGTCTCCGCCAGCGAGATCCGCGCGCGGTTGGCGATACATGAAGAGCTGGTCCATGTGACCATAGAGATAGCCACTCCATAGCCAGATTTATGGCTGTCTATGCCAGATAGCGTGCAACTTGTACTCTGCAACACGAGTAAATCGAAGCAGTTTTTTCTGGGGAGGCCTGTGGCAGGCACGTGCTGACTATGTGCCTGGTACAAGCCTCACCGGGGCTAGGGGTGAGATGTGACGGTTTGAGTTAACGTTCGAAGAAGCGATAGAGGTGTTCTACCTGCATCGGGCAGTCAGCTACCAGATGCACATGATCGCGGGCCTGCTCGACCGTATCGAAACTGACCGGGCAGCCGAGGGTGTCGGTCAGCTCGTAGAGAGCGCCATCATTGCCTCTGAATTCGATGAGCCAGCCGGGGATGGCCACGTCGTGGAGTATTTCGGCCTCTTGCAGGATCTGTTGTTGATAGAGCTTGCGAAGTTCACTGACTGTCATGATGCTCTCCTGTGAAGGGGGATTCAGCTCCAGTCTATGCCTCTCTTTGTGCGGACGGCAACCGGATCATCCCCGCAGGACCTCCCAGGCCCAGCGGATACGGATAAAGGTCTCGGCATTACCACCCCGATCCGGATGGTGCTGCAATGCCAGCTCCCGCCAGCGGCGGCGGATCGCCTCCTGACTCGCCCCCTCATTCAACCCCAACAGGGCCAGCGCCTCGGCTTTGTGCCCCTCACCGTCATAAGCGCGCCAGAAGCGGTTGAGCAGGGCTTCAACTTCGGCACGGTCGGTCTGCCAGAACACCTGCCAGTCGAGATAGTAGCTACGCAGATTTTCGCCAAGGGCAAAGCCGTGGTTGGCCTCCTGATTCCCGGCCAGCGGTTCGAGCCGGATATCCAGGGTGCTGATTACCAGCCACCATCCCTCTTGCCAGATCTCGGCCTGCAACTGGTAGAGGGCGTTCATGATCAGGAAGTTGACCCGAAACAGCTGTAGTTGCTCATCGTCAGCCAGTACCGGAATTGCCCCCTGCTGGCGCAGGGAGGCCATTAGCTCGTGCACCTTGTAGCTGCCCGCCGCCTGTTGCAATAGCACCAGCAGAGGGGCGATCAGCGGATTATTGTTGGCTTCGCTCATTCGGCGCCCTGTTCTCTGGGCGGTTGCAGGGCGATCAGCAGCTCACCCGCCTGCGGGGTGACGGGGCCGGTAACGATCTGGGGCTTGCCCTTGCCATCCATGATGAACAGCGGGATGGCGCCGGGATTGGCGGTCTGATACTGGGCCCAGTCGAACGCCTCGCTCAGGCGGGTCGCCTTGATCTGGCCACCCCGGCTCAGCAGGCCGCTCAGCCTGGCATAGTTGATATCGGGCCCAAACAGGTTCTGGCGAGCGCGGAAGGTGGCGCTCTCCCGGTTCGCCTTGCCGTGCTGCTCGCTGGAGCGCAGGGAGTAGACCTGCTCCTCGCCATAGAGGTGGGCGAAGTGCAGCACCCCGAGGGCGTTGTTGTGGCGGTTGGGGGAGAGGGCCAGCACGGTACTGATGCTGGTGAGCGGCAGGTGCAGCTCGGCATGTTCCGACTGGGGGTTGCCGAAGTAGCAGGGGAGGTTGCTCATCCGCGCCTGTTTGCAGAACTCCCAGGCGGGATCGCAGAGCTGTACCGGCACCCCCTGATCCGCCAGCGCCTTGCCGATGGCCCTAGCCACCGAGTTGGCCCCTATGATGAGCCAGGTATTGGGGGCGCTCTGGCGCATTTTGAGCAGGCTGGCCAGCGGCGCCGAGGTGAGGCTCTGCAGCACCACGGTGGAGATGATCACCGCAAATACCAGCGGCACCAGCTTGTCGGCATCGGGGATCTCGGCCTGATGCAGGCTGATAGCGAACGAGGCGCTGACCGCCGCCGCGACTATGCCACGTGGGGCGATCCAGCTCAGCAGGGCGCGAGCCCGCCAGGAGAGATCCGAGCCCCAGGTCGAGACCAGAATACAGAGCGGACGCGCCACGAATTGCACCACGCAGAGCAGCGCCAGCACCATGGGGCCGAGTTGCCAGAGCTGGGCCAGATCGAGGCGCGCCGCCAGCAGGATAAACAGGCTGGATATAAGGATGACCGCGAGATCCTCCTTGAACGCCAGCACCTCCTCCAGATCCAGCCCCTCCTGATTGGCGAGCCAGATGCCGAACACGGTCACTGCCAGCAGGCCCGATTCGTGGCTCAGCCAGTTGGAGAGGCTGAAGGTGACCAGCACTAGCGCCAGCACCCCGAACTTGTGCAGGCTGACCGGTAGCCAGTCCTTGCGAATGAGCAGGGTGGTGAGCCAGCCTGCCGCCACCCCGATCAGGGAACCGACCCCCACCGTTTTGGCCAGTGCCAGCAGGGTATGGCTGATGAGATCCCCCTGACTGCCGAGGCGCACCGCCTCGAACACCAGCACCGCAAACAGGGCGCCGATGGGGTCGATGACGATCCCCTCCCAGCGCAGGATGCGGTCCACCTCCCGGGTGGGGCGGATCACGTTGAGCATGGGTGCGATCACCGTCGGGCCCGTTACCACCAGCACAGCGCCGAGCATGGTGGCGACCCGCCAGTCCAGCCCCAGCAGGAAGTAACCGGCGCTGCCGATGACGGCGAAACTGACCAGCATGCCGGTGGAGCAGAGATTGCGCACCACCTTGCCGATCCCCTTGAGCTCGGCCAGATGGAGGGTCAGTGCCCCCTCGAACAGGATGATGGCCACCGACAGGGAGACCAGCGGAAACAGCAGATCCCCGAGCAGGGCATCGGGGTCGAGCAGGCCGCTGACCGGGCCCAGGGTCAGGCCGGTGAGCAGCAGAAACAGGATGGCGGGCACCCGCAGCGACCAGGCAAGCCATTGGGCCAGCACGGAGACCAGGGCGATCCCGGCCAGAGAGAGGGCAATCATGCAGACCTCGATTCAGGCAGTGAGTATGGAGCTAGTGTAGTGGCTAAGTTGGTCAGATTGACACCCGAAGGAGCGTGCGTCATGGCCGGTATGGGGAGATGTGCGACAGTCGGCGTCATGGTGGCTGGCGGTGGTATAAAGGGCGCCAGCCAGACGCCAACCGTGGTGACGGGGTGGCCTTGGGGCCGGATTAGATGGGGCTCTCCTTGTGGAGCTCGCCGACACAGTCGGCCAGCGCCAGTACCAGTGCGGAGCGCACCATCTGATCGAGCCGGTTGAGCTGCATCTGGTAGAAGGCCCAATCCTCTTCGCTGGCGGGGGGCTCCAGCTTCATCATGCCGCCCTGATTGACCCCGTGCAGGCGGTCGAGCAGATCGCGGATCGGCTTGTCGCTGAAACGGTAATCCTTGGGATCGCGCACCAGAAAGTCGCGGATCTTGATATAGGCTTCGATATCCTGATAGCGCTCGAGGGAGATGAGGCCGAGGGCGAAGATGAGCTTGAGGCGCACCTCCAGCTGGCCGAGGGGGCCGCTCTGGTTGAGCAGGGGTTCGATGGCGTATTTGACGGCATACTCCTCCTGACGGAACGCGCGTCGCATCAGGGAGTCGACCGCCTCTTCCAGGATGGTCACGGCTTCGAGAAAGAAGCCGCGGGGGCCATCCTGCTCGTTCAGTCGTTCCAGTACTTCATCTTCCTGGTGTGTGGTCATAGGTGCATTGGGTCCAGCTGACAGGGAGAGAGTCAGCCTCTCTCCCGGTTTTTATCATATGGGGCACATTCCCTTGCCATTCAAGCGCTTGGCGCGCTCTCAGTGGTGGCTGAATGCGCCGCAAGCAGGGTCATTACAGGGTTTCGTAACGGGCGACGATGGCGCGAACCACTTCGCTCTCTGCATCCAGTCCGGTGACGCGGGCCAGCGCTTTGGCCGGGCCCAGCTCCGCCAGCAGGGCTTGCAGCTCCACCGCCTGCGGGTCATCGGCATTGCGATAGTGGAGCGCCGCGGCGATCCCCTCCTGCAACTGATCGCTCGGCAGGCCGTACTCCAGGGTGCCCAGCAGCGGCTTCACCAGTCGATCTCCCGCCGCCAGCTTGCGCAGCGGCTGACGACCGACCCGGTCAATCTCGTCCACCAGATAGGGGTTGGCGAAGCGGGCCAGGATCTTCTCGATGTAGGCGGCGTGCAGGCGCGGGTCGAAGCCGTAGCGTTTCACCAGTACGGCACCGCTCTCTTCCATGGCGCGGCGTACCTTGCTGCGGATCACCGGATCTTCGATCGCCTCGCGCACGGTGCGGTAGCCCCGCAATTTGCCGAGGTAGGCGGTGACGATGTGGCCGGTGTTGAGGGTGAACAGCTTGCGCTCGACGAAGGCCATCAGGTTGTCGGTGGGCTCCATGCCCGCCACCTGTGGCAGCTCCCCCTTGAACTGGGTCTGGTCGACGATCCACTCGCTGAAGCTCTCGACCGTCACTTCCAGCGGGTCATCGTTGGCTGCCGCAGCGGGCGGCACGATGCGATCCACCGCCGAGTCGACGAAGCCGATGCAGGATTCGAGCGTGGCATGATACGCGACCGGCAGGTACTTGAGTACCTCCTGCTTGAGGTGGCTGGTGCCGCGCACCATGTTTTCGCAGGCGATGACGTTGAGGGGGGTCAGGTTGCCGGCATCGAAGCGGGCCTGCAGCCCCTTGGCCAAGGTGCTGGCAATCTTGTCGAGAATGTTGGGGCCGACCGCAGTAGTGACCAGATCGGCGGTGATGATACGGGCGATCACCTCGTGACCGGCGGAGCTCACCGCCGCCACGTTGCGTACCACGTCCAGCTTCTGATCCGCACCTACCACATGGACCTTGTACTCCTGACGGTGGTTGAGCTGATCGATCAGGGTGTCGTTGACGTCGGCGAAGGTGACCTGATGGCTGGCATCCGCCAGCACTTTACCGATAAAGCCGCGACCGATGTTACCAGCACCAAAATGCAATGTTTTCATGATATTAACCTCTTGAACCAAAGACGATGAAAGATGATTACGCAGCCTGTTCAGCACCCAGCAGATCCAGGAAGGCCTGGGGATCCGTGGTGCTGGCCAGCCGGTCGATGAGACCGGGTTCATCCAGTGCATTGGTCAGGCGGGTTATTACCTGCATGTGTTCGTCGTTGCGAGCGGCGATACCGATCACCAGCCGCGCTACCTCATCGGCAGCCTCACCAAAGGCGACCCCGGCCGGGTACTGGCAGATGACGATGCCGGTACGCTTCACAAACTCCTTGGCGGCGATGGTGCCGTGGGGCACGGCGATGGATTCGCCGAGGTAGGTGGAGACCAGCTGTTCGCGCTCCAGCATGGCGTTGACGTAGTCGGGCGCCACATAGCCGCGCTCTGCCAGCAGTCGGCCTGCGGTCAGGATGGCGGCCTCCTTGCTGTCCGCTTTCAGTCCCAGATGCACGTCATGACGGCTCAGGGTAAAGACTTCTGCAGCTTGCGGCTCGTAGCTGTCGTCGTTGGCGGCCACCAGCAGTTGCGGGTTGGCGACGTCATCGTTGGCGGCGCGGCTCAGGCTCTGTACCAGCTCCTGATAGAGGCCGTTGTCGAGGAAGTTGGTGAGCGAGATATGGTGAGCGTTCGGCGCATGGCGACGGGCCCGCTCGGTCAGATCCTTGTGGGTGATGACCCAGTCCACCTGATCGTCGAGCTGATCGATGGCGCGGTTGGTGACGTTGATATCGAGCCCGGCGGCCTGCACCCGCTTGCGCAGCATGCCAGCGCCCATGGCGCTGGAACCCATGCCCGCATCGCAGGCGACCACGATATTGCGCACTGCCATCAGCTCGCCGCCCGGCTTCTTGGCCGCTGCGGTCTCGGGCTTGGCACCCTTCATGGCTTTCATCTTGCGAGTGGCTTCACCGAGGGCATCGGCCTCGTCAGCTTCCGGCTGCTGGGCGCGGACGAACACGGCGGCGACCAGGAAAGAGACCAGAGTAGCGCTGATGATGGAGAGGGCGACCCCGATCAGGGAGGCTTTCGGCGTCATCAACAACACGGCGAAGATGGAACCCGGCGACGCGGGGGAGACCAGACCGGCATTGAACAGGGTCAGGGTAAAGACACCGGTCATGCCACCGGCGATCACCGCCAGAATGAGGCGCGGGTTCATCAGCACATATGGGAAGTAGATCTCGTGGATGCCGCCGAAGAAGTGAATGATGGAGGCGCCAGCCGCGGACTGCTTGGCCGCACCACGACCGAACACCATGTAGGCCAGCAGCACGCCCATGCCCGGGCCCGGGTTCGCTTCAATCAGGAAGAAGATAGAGCTGCCGTGCTCGGTGGCCTGCTGGATCCCCAGCGGCGAGAAGATGCCGTGGTTGATGGCGTTGTTGAGGAACAGGATCTTGGCCGGTTCGACGAAGATGGAGGTGAGCGGCAGCATGTGGTTATCCACCAGGAAGCCGACGCCACCGGCCAGCAGGCCGGAGAGCACCTTGACGAAGGGGCCAATGACGAAGAAGGCGAGGATGGCCAGCAGCATGCCGATAAGGCCGGCGGAGAAGTTGTTGACCAGCATCTCGAAGCCGCTCTTGACGCGACCGTCCATCGCCTTGTCGAAGCGCTTGATGGCCCAGCCACCGAGCGGGCCGACCATCATGGCGCCCATAAACATCGGGATATCGGTTCCCACGATGACACCCATGGTGGTGATGGCACCAACCACGCCGCCGCGCTCACCGCCCATCAGCTTGCCGCCGGTATAGCCAATCAGCAGCGGCAGCAGGTAGGTGATCATGGGGCCGACCAGCTTGGCCAAGGTTTCATTGGGCAGCCAGCCGGTGGGGATGAAGAGGGCGGTGATAAAGCCCCAGGCGATAAAGGCGCCTATGTTGGGCATGACCATATTGGACAGGAAGCGTCCAAAATTCTGTATCTTGACTTTGGTATCCGGTGATAACATGTCGGGACCCCGTTTTAAGCCTGTTTGATTAAAAGTGGTAGTCGGGATGGCCGGTTTTGCCGAACCGCCATCTCGGTCGTCTAAGCAACTTCAATCTACCAGCTTGCGATCAAATTAGGCTGAAAACGGGGTGTCTTGTGATCCAGCTCTCAGATACCCAGCGATACCCCCTCCCAAACCAGTGATCCTGATCACGTTCGAGAGCTGTAATTCGGCTACATTTCGATCTTTTCTGTTTTGAATGACCATTTTTTGTGATTTAGATCACCACTTCAGCTTTGCCGCTCCTTCGTGCAAAGGTGATTTGCATCACAAATTCAGTTTTTGTATTCGAATGGGACAAATCACTCAATTACTCATCAGTGGGTAGTGGCGATGGATCTATCTAAATCTTTCTCTAATAACCAATGAATCAATAGATTTGTAACCCGCTTTCAGTTTTTGCAGGCAGTGATGAGGGCTCTTTTGTGGGAAATGGTCGGCAGATTGCAGGAGGTCGTGCTGGAGGTTATGGTGCGGTTGACGCAGGGGGATCTTGCTTGCCGCACAGGGCTGACAGCAGATAAAAACAAACCGCCAGCAGGCGGTTTGTCGGTTTTTACGAGCTATCCCATGTCGGGGGCTGCGGTTTAGTAGAAACCGGCATCCTCGGGGGAGGGGCGGGTCTTGAAGCGGCGATGGAGCCACATGTACTGCTCTGGCGCCTTGCGCACAGCGGCTTCAATCTCGCGGTTGGCGCGGGTGGCATCGACCATGTCATCCCCGCTCGGGTAGTCGGCGAGCGGCGCCCCGATATGCAGGGTGTAACCCTCGCTGGTGCGGATGTTGTAGCAGGGCAGGGTGACGGTGTTCTTCACCCGCGCCAGGGTGGCTGTGCCGGTGATGGTGGCCGCCTGCTCTACTGCGAAGTAGGGCACGAACACGCTGGCGTGGCTGCCGTAGTCGTGATCCGGTGCATACCAGAGGGCGTCGCCGTTGCGCAGCGCCTTGATCATCCCCTTCACATCCATCCGGTCTACCAGATATTTGTTGGAGGCACAGCGCCCGTGATACTGGGCATACTCCAGCACCGGATTGGTGTTGGGGCGATAGACCCCCACGCCGGGGCGCACCAGCCCGAAACAGCGGGCGTTGAGTTCCAGCGTCAGGAAGTGGCAGGAGAGCAGCAGCATGCCCTGTCCCTTCTCCATGGCGGCGATGACGTGCTCTTCCCCTTCCACCTTCATCAGGTTGCGCATCCGCCAGTCTGGCCAGAACCAGGCGATCCCCACCTCGAACACGGCGCAGCCCACGCTCTCGAAGTTTGCTTTTAGCAGTTTCTCCCGCTCATCCCGGGTCAGCTCGGGCATCGCCAGCTCCAGATTGCGACGGGCAATCTTGACCCGGGACTTCAAAATCCTGGCGGCGAGGCGACCGAGCTGACGGCCCAGCCACATCTGGCTGCGCCACGGCAGCAGGGTCAGCAGCCAGAGCAGGCCGAGGCCGAACCAGCTGGCCCAGTAACGGGGATGAAACAGGCGGGGCTCCAGGCGGGGAGCGTTGTCATGGGCCATGGCTAATCTCTTGTTCGCAAACACAATCGGGGGATTCTAGCCGAAAAGGGGGGGCGGGGGCGAATGGCTGTGTGCTGGTCAGAGGGGTAGCCTGCGTCCGGTTAGCGTGACAGCGGCGGCAACTGCGGTCGGCTTTTTCTACACCGGATAAAAGAGTGTGATAAAATCGCCCGCTGATTTTTCAGGTTTTGAGAGTCGATACAGATGAAGATCACCCTGCCCGATTTTGAAAAAGCCCGCGTTCTGGTCGTTGGCGATGTCATGTTGGACCGTTACTGGCATGGCCCTACCGGTCGGATCTCCCCCGAGGCGCCGGTGCCCGTGGTCAAGGTTGAACACATTGAGGAGCGTCCCGGTGGCGCGGCCAACGTGGCCCTCAACTCCGCTGCCCTTGGCGCCCACGCCGTGCTGCTTGGCCTGACCGGTCAGGACGAGGCTGCCGATGCCTTGGCTGGCCAAATGGCTGGCGTCAAGGTGGCCTGTGATTTCGTTCGTCTGGCCGACTTCCCGACTATCACCAAGCTGCGGGTGCTGTCCCGCAACCAGCAGCTGCTGCGTCTGGACTTTGAAGAGCCCTTCCACTCCGTCGATGCCACCCTGCTGATGAGCAAGGTCGAGCAGGCGCTGCCAAACAGCGACGTGATGATCCTCTCCGACTACGGCAAGGGTGCTCTCAACGACGTGCCCGGCATGATCCTGCGCGCCCGAGCCGCCGGTATTCCGGTGCTGGTCGACCCCAAGGGGACCGACTTCGAGAAGTATCGCGGTGCCACTCTGCTGACCCCCAACATGTCCGAATTCGAGGCCGTGGTGGGCAAGGTGAAGAGCGAAGAGGAGCTGGTCGCCAAGGGGCTGGATCTGGTCAAGCGTTTCGAGCTGGATGCCTTGCTGGTCACCCGTTCCGAGAACGGCATGACCCTGATCCGCGAAGGTCAGGCGGAGCTGCATCTGCCGGCTCAGGCCCACGAGGTTTACGATGTGACCGGTGCCGGTGATACCGTGATTTCGACCCTGGCTACCTCGCTGGCGGCAGGCAAGAGCCTGGACGAAGCTTGTGCGCTGGCCAATACCGCTGCCGGTATCGTGGTCGGCAAGCTGGGTACCTCTACCGTGAGTCCGGTCGAGCTGGCCAATGCCCTCTACACCGAGCAGGAGACCGGCTTCGGCGTCATGTCCGAAGCCCAGCTGAAAGTGGCGGTTCGTGCCGCCCGTCTGCGTGGCGAGAAGGTGGTGATGACCAACGGCTGCTTCGACATCCTGCACGCCGGCCATGTCTCCTATCTGGCCAATGCGGGCAAGCTGGGGGATCGCCTGATCGTGGCGGTCAATACCGACGAGTCGGTTCGTCGCCTGAAAGGGCCGGGTCGTCCGGTCAACCCGACCGAGCGCCGCATGGCTGTACTGGCTGCGCTGGGCGCGGTGGACTGGGTGGTGCCCTTCTCCGAGGATACCCCGCAGCGCCTGATCGCCGAGATCCTGCCGGATCTGCTGGTCAAGGGCGGCGACTACAAGCCGGAAGATATCGCCGGTTACGCCGAAGTGACTGCCAACGGCGGTGAGGTGCGCGTCCTCAACTTCGAGGATGGCTGCTCCACCACCGACATCATCAAGACGATCCGCGAGCGCGGCTAACGTTCTGCTAGCCCCGCAATCTGGCGGGGCTCACTATCGGCGGTAGCAAAACGGCAGAAATACGGATAACAAAAAGGCGACCTTGCGGTCGCCTTTTTCATGTCCGATAGCGGCTATCAGCCTTTGGCTTTTGCCGTGGCAGGCATCAGACCCTGGTTCACTTCCACCAGATCCTGCGCTTCCAGAATACCGGCAGCCTGTTTCAGGCTCAGGATATTGAGAATGTAGTTGTAACGGGCTTCGGAGAGCTTCTGCTTGGCCTCGTACAGCTTGCGAGTAGAGTCCAGCACGTCGACGATGGTACGGGTACCCACTTCGTAACCGGCTTCGGTTGCCTTCAGGGCGCTGTCGGCGGAGACCACAGACTGGCTGTAGGCGCGAACCGAGCCGATGCTGGCGTTCACGTTGTTGTAGGAGGAGCGCACTGTGCTCTGCACCGAGCGGAAGTTCTTCTCCAGCAGTTCACTGGCCGCAACGTAGTTGTATTGAGCCTGTTTTACCTTGGAGCTGGTGGCGCCACCACTGTAGATGGGCAGCTTGAAGGTCAGACCGATATTGGCCTGATTGTCATTGCCGCCGCTCTGAATACTATCCAGCTTGTAATCGGTATTGCTGGTTTGCAGTCCGGCACCCAGATCCAGAGTCGGCTCATGGCCGGTTTTGGCCAGATCGATCTGCTCCTTGGCAATGTCCTTGCTGATGCGGGCACTATGTAGTTGCAGGTTCTTGTCCAGCGCCAGCTCCAGCCACTTGTCGGAACCGAAGGCAGTCTTTTGCGGGCTGAAGCGATCGGTGTTGAGGATGTCCAGGTTGCGGTGATCAACACCGGTCAGCTCGCGCAGGGTCTCGTAGCTGTTGTCCAGCGAGTTTTCTGCATTGATCTCGTCAGCCAGCGCCTGGTCGCGAGAGGCTTCTGCTTCATGGACGTCGGTGATGGCGGTCAGGCCCACTTCGAAACGCTGCTGGGTTTGCTCCAGCTGACGCTCTACCGCAACCTTGTTGGCACGGACGAACTCCAGGGTATCCATCGCCTTGAGCACATCAAAGTAGGCTTTGGCGGTGCGCACCATCAGGTTCTGGATTTCGAGGTTGTAGGCGACATCTGACTGAGTGGCCTGCTTCTCGCTGATATCCAGATTGACCCAGTTACTGCGACGATAGAGGGATTGCGACAGCGTCACCTCACCCTTGGCGTTGGTATTGCTCTGGGTATCGTTCTTGTTTTGCAGATAATTGAGCCCGGCACCCAGATCGATCTGGGGCAGCAGAGGGGCACGGGATTCGTTGATCTTCTCGAAGGCCTGGTCGCGAACGGCTTTGGACTGCAGCAACTGCGGGTCTTTGATCTGGGCTTGCTGGTAGATGTCGAGCAGGTTTTCGGCATGGGCACCGGCACTGACGCCCAGCAACACCATGACTGACAAAAGTGTTCTTTTCATAGATCGTTTTAACCTTATGTAGTAACCCAAACTGGTTGCTGGAGAGGCAAATATTGTCACCGACCAAGCTTGATTGCAGCTTAATCACTCTACTATAAGCAAAATTTAATGCTAAGAGTCTCAGGTCCGGTGACGGGAACGTCAAGAACCGGACGCAGTTTTCTCCCCGCGCGCCTAGCCAAATGGTCTGTGGCTGCTAAAATCCACCCCTCATTACCATGGCACGCCGAGTGAATGAACGTTCATTCATGTTCCTCGGATTTTATGGTCAAACTGATACAAGTCAAGCTGACGGGAGCCCCGGATGTCGCAGCAACCCTTGCCGCAAGATCGGCATTACGCCGCCGATGATGTGAAAATCATTGAAAAATCAGCTGGATATAACGGCTTCTTCAAGGTGAATGTCTATCGTTTGCAGCATCGGTTATTTGCTGGCGGCTGGAATCAGCCCATCGTGCGCGAGCTGTTCGAGCGGGGCCATGCTGCCGCACTGCTGCCCTATGATCCAGTGCGCGACCAGATCGTGCTGGTGGAGCAGTTCCGTATCGGCGCCATGGAGACCAGCCCGACCCCCTGGCTGCTGGAGCTGGTAGCCGGCATCATCGACGAAGGTGAGACCGCCGAGGCGGTGGTGCGTCGCGAAGCGGTGGAAGAGGCCGGTATCGAGGTGACCCGCTGCGAGCATGCCATCAGCTATCTGGTGAGCCCGGGCGGCAGCACCGAGCGGATCGAGGTCTTTGTGGGCGAGGTGGATGCCAGCAAGGCCGAGGGACTGCACGGGCTGGCGGATGAGGGCGAGGATATCCGGGTGCACGTGGTGAGCCGCGAACAGGCCTACGCCTGGCTCAAAGAGGGACGTATCGACAATGCGGCCTCGGTCATTGCCCTGCAGTGGTTGGCCCTCAACCATGGCGAGCTGCGCGCCCGCTGGCTGGCGGATCGCTGAGGTGGCGCTGACCCTGCAACAGAGCAGGCGCTATGTGCCTGATCTGATGTCCTTGCAGCGTACCTGCGAGGTCAATTACATGGCGTTGATGAAACTGCTGCCGCCAGATGGGGAAGTCGGCGCCGAGCGCCGCTATCGGGTCGGCAACGATCTGCAGTTCCAGCTCACCATCATTGGCGAGAGTCGCTTCACCAATCAGGTGATCCTGAGCCAGCACAACCCCGAATTGCCCGAATATTTACAAGCTCAGATAGAGATTCGTTTGTATCATGATGTGCGGATGGCGGAAGTGTGTGCAGCGCAACAGATTTCCCGTTTGCAACCACGTTATGATTATCCCAATAAAAAGATGCACCAGCGGGACGAAAAGGAGCAGGTAAATCTGTTTCTGGCCGAATGGCTAAAATTTTGTCTCAGACATGGTACCAGCCCGATCAATATCTCCAGTTGAACAAATAAAAAGAAGCGTGATTTTGGAAACAGAGCTCCCCCAGGCGCAGGACGGCAGTGTGCGCCTGTTGCAAATTACCGACACCCACCTCTTCGCGAGTGCCGAAGGGCGGCTGTTGGCTGTGCGCACCGCAGAGAGTCTGGCCGCCGTGCTGGAACAGGTGCAGGCCAATGAACACCCCTACGAGGTGATTCTGGCGACCGGCGATCTGTCGCAGGATCACAGCCCGGAATCCTATCAGCGCTTCGCCTCCATGATGGCGCCCCTGGGCCGCCCCATCTACTGGCTGCCGGGTAATCACGATGACAGCCCGCTGATGACCGAATATCTCCATGCCGCCGGGATCAGTGAATCCAAACAGCTGGTGGGCGACCACTGGCAGGTGATCCTGCTCGACACCCAGGTGCGCGGCAAACCCCACGGCATGATTGGCGATCACCAGCTGGCCGCCCTCGACCGTGCCCTGCGTCAATATCCTGATCGCCACGCTCTTATCACCCTGCACCATCAGGCAGTGCCGGTGGGCTGTGCCTGGCTGGATCAACACAATCTCAAGAATGCCGATGACCTGTTCGCCGTACTGGCCCGTCATCCGCAGCAGAAGACCATCCTGTTTGGCCACGTCCATCAGGAGTTTGACGAGGTGCACCGCGGGGTGCGGCTGATTGCCAGCCCATCGACCTGCATCCAGTTCAAACCTCTCTCTGATGGCTTTGCGCTGGATGAATCCGGCCCGGGCTGGCGCTATCTCACCCTCTATCCGGATGGGCGGGTGGCCAGCGAGGTGTGGCGCCTGCCGGTGGGACAGTTTGTGCCCGACCCCAACGCCACCGGTTATTGAGGAGAGCATTGCATGAAGTCGGTTCTCCTTTATCTGCACGGTTTCAACTCCTCACCGGGCTCCGCCAAGGCGCAGCAGATGGCTGCCTGGGTGGCCGCCAACCGGCCCGACATCGAGGTGATCATTCCGGCCCAGCCCAATACGCCAGCGACGGCCTGGGCGGCTATCGAGCAGACCATTGCTGATCTGCAGCGTCGTTATGGTAGTGACTACAAGCTCGGCGCCGTGGGTAGCTCCCTCGGCGGCTTTATGGCGACCCGGGTCAGCGAGCAGTACGGCTGCCGCGCGGCGCTGATCAATCCGGCGGTGTGCCCGCACGAGCTGCTTTGCGACTACCTTGGCCCCCAGACCAATCCCTATACGGGTGAGCAGTACGAACTGCTGCCTCAACATATGGACGAGCTGCGGGCACTGGCGGTACCGGTGACGGCGCCGGAGCGACTCTGGGTGCTGCAACAGCAGGGGGATGAGGTGCTCGACTACCGTAAGGCGCTGGACGAATACCGCTTTGCCCGCCTCTCGCTGGAGTGCGGCGGCGACCACGCCTTCGTGGCGTTCGAGCGCTACCCCGCCCAGATCATCCGTTTCCTCGGGCTTTAATCATGCAACCGCCGTTGGCCGCCTTTCTGGAACAGGTACTGGTCACGGCGCAAGCGGGCCTCACCTACTCCAAAGACCCCTTCGATATCGGCCGTTTCGAGGCGCTGCGAGCGGCCACCGTGGCCCTTATCGCCAGCCAGGGCGAGCTGGCGCCGGAAGCCATCAGCGACTGGATTGCCCTCGACAGTGGTTATCCCACCCCCAAGCTCGATGTGCGGGCCTTCATTCAGAACGATGCGGGCCATATCCTGCTGGTACAGGAGCGCAGCGACGACTGCTGGACTCTGCCCGGTGGCTGGTGCGATATCGGTGACTCGCCGGCGGATGCCGTGGTGCGTGAAGTGGTGGAGGAGACCGGCCTTGAGTGCCGTGCGGTGCAACTGCTGGCCCTGTTCGACAAGCTAAAACATCCTCATCCGCCCCAGCTGCCTCACGCCCACAAGGCTTTCTTTCTGTGCGAGGTGGCCGGCGGCCAGCTGCTGGGCGAAACCGATGAAACCAAAGGGGCGGGTTACTTCCCCATCGACGACTTGCCCCCGCTCTCCCGCCATCGGGTGGTGGCCTCCCAGTTGCGCACCCTCCATGAGCACTTGCAGCAGGGGCGGCGCGATACCCTGTTTGATTGACATCTGAGGAAGTGAACCCGTCTGCAAGGAGGCTGGATGATCAAGCGCATCGGCAATACCCCGATTCAAGAGAAACACAAGGCCAGCTGCCACTGCGGCGCCGTGGTGCTGGAGCTGACCCTGCCGGATGGGGTGGTTGATCCGCGCCGCTGTGACTGCTCGTTATGCCGACGTCGGGGCGCTATCGTCGCCTCGGTGCCGCTGTCCGGCATCCGCATTCTGCAAGGGGAGGAGGTGCTGCGCTGCTACCAGTTCAATACCCGCACCGCCAAACACTACTTCTGCAGTATCTGCGGCATCTATACCCACCATCAGCGCCGCTCCAACCCGGCCGAGTATGGCTACAACCTCGCTTGTCTCGAAGGGGTCAACCCGTTCGAGCTGGGGGCGGTGCCGACGCGCGATGGCGTGCATCATCCAGCGGATCGACAGGTCTGAACAAAAGGGGCTCATATGTACCTGTTGCACCCTGCGGGGCAGTGTTAATCTTTAGCGGCCTGTTTACTTTGCCTCGCCCGGGGCAGGGAATGGCCGAACTCTTCTGAACTTCACTGCCAACAGGGAGCACGTTTGTGACAACTCCTTCTGCGCTGCCGGATCTGGTACTGGGCGCCTCTCTCTACTTTCCGCCGCTGTTCAAGGCGGTGCTGCTCGGCCTGCTCTGCTGGCTGCCGGTGCACCATCTGCTGCGTGACTGGCTCTATGGCGGGGATGTCTGGCACCCCTTGCTGATGGATCTCTCCCTCTTTATCCTCGCCGTCAGCGGCGCTCTATGGATGCTGTTACATGGCTAAATCACCTCTCGCGACCCTCAAATACTTCTCCACCCTGCTGGTCTGCGCGCTGGCGCTGGCGGCGGGCTGGTGGCTGTGGAACTACTACATGCAGGGGCCCTGGACCCGGGATGGCAAGGTGCGCGCCGAGCTGGTCAGCATTACCCCCGAGGTGTCGGGCAAGATCATCAAGATAGCGGTGAAGGACAACCAGCTGGTGAAGGCGGGGGAGGAGATCTTTACGCTCGACCCCGAGCCCTACCGGATCGCCCTCGATAATGCCCGGGCGGCGCTGGCCAAGGCGAAATCGGATCTCGACAAGGCCGAGCATGAGGCGAATCGCCGCAGCGGCCTGTCGCGTAGCGTCATCTCCGCCGAGACGATGGACGAAGCGCGCCTCAATGCCCAGGCGATGCAGGCGGCCTATCAGGTGGCACAGGCCAATCTGGAGAAGGCGGAGTGGTCGCTGGCCAAGACCCGGGTGCATGCCGCGAGCGATGGCTACATCACCAACCTGCAGACCCGGGTCGGCAACTATGCCAGCGCCGGCGTGCCGCTGGTGGCGCTGGTGGATACTCACTCCTTCTATGTGCAGGGTTACTTTGAAGAGACCAAGCTCGGCCACATAGCACCGGGCAAACCGGCTGAAGTGGTGCTCTACAGCGGTGAACAGCGGTTGCGCGGCGAGGTGGAGAGCATAGGGCGCGCCATCCACGATCAGAGCGTCGATGGCGGCAACGGCCTGCTGATCGACGTCAAACCCAACGTGCCCTGGGTGCGGCTGGCCCAGCGGGTGCCGGTGCGGATCAGGCTGCTGGATGTGCCGGCGGACGTGACGCTGATCGCCGGCACCACCTGCACCATCACCATTGGCGAGTAGGGTGAGCGAGTCATTCTGGCTGCGTACCCCCTGGGGGAAGGCGACAGGGGGGCAGTGGCGCTATGCCCTGCGCAATGCGCTGGCCATGTGCCTGTCGCTCTGGCTGGCCTTCGTGCTGCAGCTCGACTCCCCCTACTGGGCGATGAGCTCGGCCGCGGTGGTGAGTTTTCCCACTGTGGGCGGGGTGATCAGCAAGAGTCTGGGGCGGGTGGTTGGCAGCCTGATGGGGGCGATGGCGGCGGTGATGATCACCGGTCTTGGCATCAGCGATCCCTGGCTGTTCAGCTTTCTCATCGCCCTCTGGCTGGGCTTGTGCACCTACATCTCCAACCACTATCAGAACAACGTCTCCTACGCCTTCGCCCTCGGCGGTTACACTGCCGCCATCATCGCCTTCTCCTGCGTCAATGTGGCGGATCCCCACCATATCTTCGATATTGCCCAGGCGCGGGTGAGCGAGGTGATCATCGGCATCCTCTGCGGCGGTCTGATGATGATGATCCTGCCCAGCACCTCCGACAGCGAAACCCTGCTGGAATCCCTGCGCAAGAGCCAAGCCCGCCTGCTGGAGCATGCCCAGCTGCTCTGGCTGGGGGAGATGACGCACGAGGTACGCAGCTCCCACGAGGGGTTGATCGGCCAGATCCTCACCATGAACGTACTACGCATTCAGGCGGTCTGGAGCCATCACCGGCTGCGGCGCCAGAACCGGCTGCTCAACTTCCTGCTCCATCGCCAGCTGCGCCTGATCAGCCTTATCTCCAGCCAGCGCCGCATGCTGCACAACTGGCCAGAACAACCGGAAGGCATTCAGGCGCTGCTCGCCACCCTGCTGGCCGAGCTTGGCAAGCCGGAGTGCGACAAGTATCGGGTCGCGAGGTTGCTGGCTCCCCTGATGCCGACCAGCGAGCATGATTACCGGCTGCGCACCTTTTTGCTGCGGCTGCGCCATTTCTGCTGGAGCTATCTGGAGTGCCAGCGCTGGCTCGACCGGTTGACCCGCTACGACGATCAGGAGTGGCCGGCGCCGCCCCGTCACACCTCCCTCACCAGCCATACCGACACGCTGGAGGCCGCCTACAACGGCGGGCGCACCTTCCTCTGCGTGCTGCTCGGCTGCACTTTCTGGATCAACAGTCAGTGGGATGCGGGCAGCTCGGCGCTCACCATGCTCTCCATCTGCTGCGTGCTCTACTCGGCGACCCCGGCGCCGGCTCAGGGGGCCAACACCATGCTCAGGGCGATCCTGCTGCTCAGCCTCATCTGCTTTACGGTCAAGTTTGGCCTGATGATCCGCATCGACGATTTCTGGATCTTCTGCCTCTTGCTCTTTCCGGCGCTGCTCACCATGCAGCTCTGCAAACAACAGCAGGTGCGGCAGGCGGGCCTCTGGGGCCAGATGATCGTGCTGCTCGGCTCGTTTCTCGCCATCACCAATCCGCCCAGCTACGACTATCAGCAGTTCATCAACAGCAGCCTTGCCCAGATGCTGGGGGTGATGAGCGCCGCGCTGGCGTTTCAGCTGCTGCGACCCAGCTCGGATCGGCGCAAGAGCCGCCGCCTCATCCGCTCCCTGCGCCGCCACTTCATGGAGCAACTGGAGCCCGCCCCGCGCCAGAGCGAGAGCCAGTTCGAGTCGCTCATCTACCACTGCATCAGCCAGCTCGGCCAGAGTCAGGATCAGACCGCCCGCCTCTGGGTATTGCGCTGGGGCGTGGTGCTGCTCAACTGCAGCCATATCGTCTGGCAGCTGCGCCAGTGGCGCGGTGACGAGCACCCCCTCTATCTGGTGCGCGACAACTGTATCCGCAGCCTGAAGGGGATCCTCACCGAGCAGGGGGTGCAGCACGCCTCCTTGGATCGCACGCTGGCCGAGCTGCAGCGGATCAGTCAGGGGCTGGCCAACCATGGCGATGGCACGGCGCGAGAGCTGGCAGGCATGGTGTGGCGGCTGCAAAGTTCGCTCTCCCAGCTGCAACAGGCGCTGCCGGGCCCCGCCGAGGGGAGCTGAAACAGCCTTGGGAGGGGCACAATCCCCTCCGGATCACCCTTTCCCGCAGCCAAGTTTGTCCAATACCCTCCCAACGAGTAAGATTCTCCCCAAACGTCAATTCGCAAGGCCCTCCATGTCTACTCAATACAATGCGGATGCCATTGAGGTCCTCAATGGCCTTGAACCGGTGCGTCGCCGCCCCGGCATGTATACCGACACCACCCGGCCCAATCACCTCGGCCAGGAGGTCATCGACAACAGCGTCGATGAAGCGCTGGCAGGTCACGCCCGCAATCTGGAGGTGATCCTGCATGAAGACCAGTCCCTCGAAGTGATCGACGATGGCCGCGGCATGCCGGTCGATATCCACCCGGAAGAGGGGGTCAGCGGGGTGGAGCTGATCCTCTGCAAGCTGCACGCGGGCGGCAAATTCTCCAACAAGAACTACCAGTTCTCCGGCGGTCTGCACGGGGTGGGTATTTCGGTAGTAAACGCCCTCTCCGATCGGGTCGAGGTGACGGTGCGTCGCGACGGTCAGGTCTACGACATCGCCTTCGAGCGCGGCGAGAAGGTGCAGGAGCTGACCATCACCGGCACCTGCGGTCGTCGCAACACCGGCACCCGGGTGCGCTTCTGGCCGCAGGCGAGCTACTTCGATTCGCCCAAGTTCTCGGTCACCAAGCTGGAGCACCTGCTCAAAGCCAAGGCGGTACTTTGCCCCGGCCTCACCATCAAGTTCCTCGACAAGAACACCGGCATCAAGCTGGAGTGGTGCTACGAAGATGGCCTCAAGGATTACCTGATCGACGCGGTCAAGCAGTACACCTGCCTGCCGGAGCAGCCCTTTATCGGCTCCTTCAGCTCCGAACAGTCGGCGGTGGACTGGGCACTCTGCTGGTTGCCGGAAGGGGGCGAATGCCTCGCCGAATCCTATGTGAACCTCATTCCCACTGCGCAGGGAGGTACTCACGTCAACGGTCTGCGTCAGGGTCTGCTCGACGCCATGCGCGAGTTCTGCGAGTTCCGCAACCTGCTGCCGCGCGGGGTCAAGCTGACTCCGGAAGATATCTGGGATCGCTGCGCCTACATCCTCTCCATCAAGATGCAGGATCCGCAGTTCGCCGGTCAGACCAAGGAACGCCTCTCCTCCCGCCAGAGCTCGGCGTTCGTCTCCGGCGTGGTGAAGGATGCCTTCAGCCTCTACCTGAACAGCAACACCGAGCTGGCAGAGCAGATTGCCGAGATCTGTATCAGCAGCGCCCAGCGCCGGATGCGCGCCGCCAAGACGGTGGTGCGCAAGAAGATTACCCAGGGCCCGGCACTGCCCGGCAAGCTGACCGATTGCGGCTGCGCCGACCCCATGCAGGGTGAGCTGTTCCTGGTGGAGGGTGACTCCGCGGGCGGCAGTGCCAAGCAGGCGCGGGATCGCGAGTTTCAGGCCATCATGCCGCTGCGCGGCAAGATCCTGAACACCTGGGAGGTGGAGGCCGGTCAGGTGCTCGCCTCGCAGGAGGTGCACGATATTTCCGTGGCCATCGGTCTCGACCCCGACTCCAACGACCTCTCCGGTCTGCGCTACGGCAAGGTGTGCATCCTCGCGGATGCGGACTCGGACGGTCTGCACATCGCCACCCTGCTCTGCGCCCTGTTTGTGAAGCACTTCCGTGCGCTGGTGGAGAAGGGCCACGTCTACGTTGCCATGCCGCCGCTTTACCGGATCGATATCGGCAAGGAGGTCTACTACGCCCTCGACGAGGACGAGAAGAACGGCGTGTTGCAGCGGGTCGAAGCCGAGAAGAAGAAGGGCAAGGTGATGGTGACCCGATTCAAGGGCTTGGGCGAAATGAACCCGAAACAGCTGCGGGAAACCACCATGGATCCCAACACCCGCCGTCTGGTGCAGCTCACCATGGATCCGGCAGGGGAGAGTGAAGGGGATGCGGCTGACGAGACCCTGCAGCTGATGGACATGCTGCTGGCCAAGAAGCGGGCGAGCGATCGCCGCGAATGGCTCGAAGAGAAGGGCAACCTCGCCATCATCTAAGCCGTCGGCCGGCCCTGTCGGGGCTGGCAAGTATTTAGCCGGAGTCGCCCTGTGGCGGCTCCCGAACCGAAAGAGAAAATCACATGAGTGATGCTATCGAGCTCAGTCTGGACGGGGTAGAGCGCCAGCCAATGCGCACCTTTACCGAACAGGCTTACTTGAACTACTCCATGTACGTCATCATGGATCGGGCCTTGCCGCATATCGGCGACGGCCTCAAACCGGTGCAGCGGCGCATCATCTACGCCATGAGCGAGCTGGGGCTGTCGGCGCTCTCCAAGCACAAGAAATCCGCCCGTACCGTGGGTGACGTGCTGGGTAAGTACCACCCGCACGGCGACAGCGCCTGTTATGAAGCCATGGTGCTGATGGCCCAGCCCTTCTCCTACCGCTACCCGCTGGTGGATGGTCAGGGCAACTGGGGGGCACCGGACGATCCCAAATCCTTCGCCGCCATGCGTTATACCGAAGCGCGGCTGTCGCGCTTCTCCGAGCTGCTGCTCTCTGAATTGGGACAAGGCACGGTGGAGTGGACGCCGAACTTCGACGGCACCATGAAGGAGCCGGTGGTGCTGCCTGCCCGCCTGCCGCACATCCTGCTCAACGGGGTGACCGGTATCGCGGTGGGCATGGCAACCGATATTCCGCCCCACAACGCGCGGGAAGTGGCCTACGCCTGTGCCGAGCTGCTCGACAACCCCAATGCGGGGCTGGATGTGTTGATGCAGCACATTCAGGGGCCGGACTACCCGACCAACGCCGAGATCATCACGCCGCGCGACGATATCCGCAAAATCTACGAGACCGGCAAGGGCTCCATCAAGCAGCGTGCGGTCTGGAGCGAGGAGGATGGCGACATCGTCATCACCGCGCTGCCTCATCAGGCCTCCGGCGCCAAGATCATGGAGCAGATTGCCGCCCAGATGGTGGCGAAAAAGCTGCCGATGGTCACCGACCTGCGCGATGAATCGGACCACGAAAACCCGACCCGTCTGGTGATCGTGCCGCGCTCCAACCGGGTGGATGTAGAGGGGCTGATGGCCCACCTGTTCGCCACCACGGATCTGGAGAAGAACTACCGGGTTAACCTCAACATTCTCGGCCTCGACAACCGGCCGCAGGTGAAGTGCCTCAAGACCATCCTCAGCGAGTGGATCCAGTTCCGCCGCGAGACCGTGCGTCGCCGCCTGCAGTTCCGCCTGGACAAGGTGCTGGCTCGCCTGCACATCCTCGAAGGCTTGCTGATCGCCTACCTCAACATCGACGAGGTGATCGAGATCATCCGCACCGAGGATGAGCCGGGCAAGGTGATGGTGGAGCGCTTCAACATTACCGAGACCCAGGCCGAAGCGATCCTCGAGCTTAAACTGCGCCATCTGGCCAAGCTCGAAGAGTTCAAGCTGCGTGCCGAACAGAACGAACTGGCCGAAGAGCGCGACAAGCTGGAGCTTATTCTGGGCTCCGAGCGTCGCCTCAACACCCTGCTCAAGAAAGAGCTGCTGGCCGATGCCGAGAAGTACGGCGACGATCGCCGCACCCCGCTGGTGGAGCGGGCTACCGCCGTGGCGCTGACCGAGAAAGAGTTGGTGCCGAGCGAGCCGGTCACCGTCATCCTCTCCGACAAGGGGTGGGTGCGCGCTGCCAAGGGCCACGACGTAGATGTCGAGGGGCTCTCCTACAAGGCGGGGGACAACTACCTCACCCACGCCTGTGGCCGCAGCAACCAGCAGGCGGTGTTCCTCTCCACGTTGGGGAGAACCTACGCCCTCGAATCTCACACCTTGCCATCCGCGCGCAGTCAGGGTGAACCGCTCACCGGCCGCTTTGCGCTGGGGGCTGGGGAAGAGGTGCGTCATCTGGTGATGGGCAACGAAGGCGAGCCCTACCTGATCGCCAGCGACGCCGGTTACGGCTTTGTCTGCACCTATGACGACCTTATCGGCAAGAACAAGAACGGCAAGGCGCTGCTCACCGTGCCGGAAGGGGGGCAGGTGATGGCACCCCAGAAGATCGGCTCGCCGGAGACCGATCTCTGCATGGCCATCTCCAACGAAGGGCGCATGCTGCTGTTCCCGCTTAACACCCTGCCGGTGCTCGGCAAGGGCAAGGGCAACAAGCTCATCAGCATTCCGTCGGCTCGGGTGAAGGCGCGGGAGGAGTTTGTGGTGATGGCCGCCGTCATCCCGCAGGGCCAGTCGGTCACCTTGTTTGCCGGCAAGCGCAAACTGACCCTCAAACCCTCTGATCTCGATTACTACCGCGGCGAGCGCGGTCGCCGTGGCGCCAAGCTGCCCCGCGGTTTGCAGCGAGTCGATCGCATCGAGATTGAACCCGCCGCCGGTGCCGAACCGGCAGCCGGGGAAAATCAGGCAGGGTAATTTATAAATGAAGGGCGCGAAAGCGCCCTCATGAAATCAGAAGTATATTTGGCTGTTACTTAGTTTAAATTTAAGCCATTAACAACTGTTCCTACACAAAGTCTATTGAAAAATGTCCCACTAGTATTTGTATAAGTGACAACTTTTCCATTTATAACTATGGTCGCTATTTCGGTGCCATCATTATAACTCTGAACGAATACTAGCTTATCAGATGAAGAGTTTACATCTACGAATTGGCCTGAATAAAGGTCAGTGGTCATTTTATATCCAGACTTGTCTTGTGTGATCGAAAACTTCATATTGTCAAAGTAGTTTTTTTCAAAGTCACGTGTTTGAAATTCATCATTGGTTGGTTTAAAAATAACTGCGGCACAAGTTAAATTTCTAAACTTACCCTCCATTACAACTCGATTTGCATTTGCAGAAAAAGGTAAGAGAGTTAACATTGTAAAAAGGGAGTGTATAATCACTTTGAGGGTCATTGTTTGTACTTATATCCGGAAATTATTTTACGGTTTATTATAAATAGCTAACGCAGTTATTTCTTCATGCTTAACCTCATGAATTACAACTGTAGTTTTTGAACCATGATATCAATGAGTCAGAGGTCGATGAGTATTTAAGATTGTTTATCTCAACATACTCAATAAAATCATCCCCTATAACTTCGACAGATTTATGCTCTATGCAGTTATATTTTTTTTCATCATGAGATTTCATAATCGAGAAGGTACTTTTATAAATGTCACCTAACTCAGCCTTTTTATTAAAACACGTCTGCGAGTCTATGTAATCATTACAATCCATAGTAAATAGAAGTGCGGCATCCCAAGCATTATTGGGATAATAATATGAAAACTGAGCTGCGGATGGTTTTGCACATCCAGTTATAAAAATACAACAGCTAATGGTTATCAGATATAAACGCATTACATTCTTCCCTCACAGTATGGTTCTGCACCACCAGCTCGGCTATATGCACTTCGTAAGCCACATCGATTTCCTTGGGCATCAAGGTCACCTGGGCAAGCACAGTTACCTGTATAACTTGAAGAGTTGTTGGTATTGTTCTGAGCTGCTCCCGCAGCTCCCAAGATCATCACGGTTACCAATACAACATCAGCTGCGACAGCCGCACTACATTTTGCATAATTGAAACGTTCTTTTTCTGCAGCATATTTCTCATCGCTACAATATGTTTGGCTTACACATCCAAATAGGAAAATTGTGCATGCAGCGACTATGAATACTCTCATCCTCGTCCCATTCTCATTGAGTTATTTGTTTTTTAAATTTTAATTAATCCTGATGAAATTGCAGGTAAAAGTTAAGGTTTTAATTGAGGCTGTTCAGCGTGAATACAGCTTTGTTGGTAACGGTGGAATATATTGTTGGATGTTGTTTTAATTTTGTTTTATCAAAAGGCTGATTAACGAGACATAGCCCGTAGGTCTGATTAGCGAAGTGTAATCAGATGATCGCGAAAACAGGTTGCCGCAATTCTACATGTGCTCCAGCTGATCTCTTTTCTATGTCCATGGCCACCGGGATTGCGGTGCGGACGATTACGCTTCGCTAATCGACCCTACGCGTTCCTGCTTGATTTAACGCTCTGCTGCTTGTCGGTGGTTTGCTCTCCCTCCTCACCGACCTTTCTCCCTTTATCTATGGCAAAGAGTGGGAGAAGGAAGTAGAGATCGCAGCCATTGATAGTGACCGTGGTATGGCGTGATAGCTAAGCGTGACAGCTTCGGCTACAGAGTGGCAGGTGCTGATCCCCTCTCCCTTTGGGAGAGGGTTAGGGTGAGGGGAGCCGACGATAGGGGTAAACACCATAGCAAGCGCAAGGTTGCCAACCTGAAAAAGAGCTATCCATCCCGCCAAAAGAGAGGGCCCCGCCATCCATGATGGCGGGGCCCCTTGCATTATCAGCTGCGTTGCCGATTCAACCGTTCGCACTGGCAGGGGCCACTGAAATGGCTGGCCCGAACCCGATTAGACAGGAATGGCTGTCGCTGCCGGTGACGGGGTGATTTTGGAGGCGATCAGCTGGCGCAGGCGGGACACCAGCAGCAGCAACACCACGCCGCCCGCCAGCGAACCCCAGCCCAGCATATTGAACACCGAGCTGTAGCCCGGGTTGGTGGCGACCGGGGTGCTGCCGATATTTTGCGGCATGGCGCCGGAGACATAGCCCGCCAGCACCGAGGCGACGCCGGTCACCATCATCCAGCAACCCATCATCAAGCCTTGCAGGCTGGCGGGGGCCAGCTTGCCAATCATGGCGTAGCCGATGGGGGAGATGAGCAGCTCGCCAAAACTCTGCAGCACATAGCTGATGGCGATCCACTTGAAGGCGACCAGCCCGTCGGCCCCCGCCAGATGGATACCGAGCGGCAGCACCAGCATCCCCAATCCCATGCAGAACAGGGAGGCGGCAAACTGGGAGGGGATGTCGATATTCCACCCCTGTTCGCGCAGTCGCTTGAACAGCAGCGCCATCAGGGGGCCCCCGATGACGATGACGAGGGTGTTGATGTTCTGGATCCACTGGGGGGCGACCCGCAGCCCGAACACGTTGAGGTTGATGTTGTGCTCGGAGAAGAGCATCAGCCCCATGGGCGCCAGCTGGTAGAGCGACCAGAAGATAAGGGAGCCGAGGGCGAGGATCAGGTAGGCCACCATGCGGCTGCGCTCGGCGGCGTCCGGGTGGCGGGCGGTCATCACGCAGAGCAGCACCAGCACCACGGCCCCCAGGATCAGCACAAAACTGCCGCTGAAGCTGGCGTGGGTCAGCAGCAGGCGCAGCGCCGGCACCAGCATGGCCAGAATGGCGATACCTGCCAGCATGCGGCGGTAGAAGCCGCTCCCTTTGACGTGGCGCAGCGGGGTGCTGATATCCGCCAGAATCGGCCAGCAGGCGAAGGTGGCAATAATGGCGATGATGTTGCCCAGCGTCGCAAACAGGAACAGGGTGCGGTAATCCTCGGTGAGCTGGAAGTAGCCCGCCACCGTGAAGCCGATAAAGAAGCCCAGATTCATCCCGGCGTAGTTCCACAGGAAGGCGCTCTCGCGGCGGTGATCATCCGGGGCGAAGCGCTGGGTCAGCATCATGTTGAGGCAGGTGACGTTGAGGCCGCTGCCGGTAAGGAACATGGCGAGCCCCCAGTAGAGGCCGGTGATCCCCATCTCGGCGATGAAGTAGCAGCCGATCACCTGCAGCACCATCCCCATCACGAACAGGTTGCGGTTGCTGAGGTAGCGCCCGCCGAGATAGCCGCCAAACAGGTGCAGGCCATAGTTGAAGGCACCGAAGACCCCCATCATGGCGTTGGCCTGGGATTCGCTGAAGCCGAGCCGCTTGGTGGCGTAGAGCACCAGGGTGGAGTAGAGCACGGCAAACCCCAGGGTCGAGAAGGTCTGGATAAAGAACAGCGCCCCGGAGCCGGGGGGAATGGTGGGGTGTTGATTCGAAGCGCTCACGGTCTGTCTCCTGTGAGAAGAGAAAATCACAACTCATCCTGAGAGCGTACCGGTCTGCTGCCGGCTAGCCTTGTGCGCTTCCATGCTGGTCTGAAGGCCGGTCTGTCATTTAGCGGCCAAGCGGTGCAAATAGCCATACCTGAAATTTAATCTGGCGCGATTAATTGCTTTTTATTGATCTATTCCGCCTTTTTATGCGTGATTGAGCCGTGGTTTTAGCTCGATTTACCACGTGATTGCGACACGGTTGATGTGATCCAGTCGGCTATTTGGTGCCGATTATGGCGCTGTAACGGGATCTTCGTCCCGCTTTGTTGCCCCGAAACGCAGCTGGTGCCAAGTTGTTGTATTGCAGGTTGTTTATTCATCCTCGGGTCTTGAGTGAATAAATATCGGGAAGAGAAGGGGTTGCCTCAGGGTGACTTGCGCGTGTTCTCTCTTTGCTTGGGAGAGGTGAGGGGAGGATAGAACAACGCCCGGCAGGCCGGGCGTTGTGGTGCGACTGATGGGCGGCGAAAGCGGCCTTAGAAGTCGTGGTAGAGCGGCCAGCCGAGCAGCGGGTGCTTGAGACCAGCGCGCATCTCGACGTTGTCGAGCTTCTCCGGCGAGGCGTTCTCTTTTTGCAGCAGCTGGTACTGGCGCACAAAGCCGAGGGTGTGCAGCAGGTTGGGCACAAAGCCGGGGCTCAGCTCCTGACGCAGGGCGGCGGCCATGTCGGCAGGCAGCGCGCTTAGCATCAGGGCGAGCTGGGCGGCGAGGTAGTCGGTGTCATACCAGCCCTCGTCGAGCTCAATCTCCCGCGCCAGCTTGCGCTTGAGATCCTGCTTCACCTTGAGCGGGGCGGCGCCACTGCCCTTGCCGCAGAGGATGCGGTAGAGCAGCGCTTCGGCCAGCTTGTCCTCCATGGTGGGGTGGTCGCTCTCGCAGGCGAAGAAGTGCTGGTCGATGAGCTCCATCAGGCGGCTCTTGTTGTGCTCGGTCAGCGCCTTCTCGTACTCCTGCCACCCTTGCCACTCCTCCACATCGGGCGGGCTCGAGATCTTGTCCAAGAGGCGCGCATCCACATCACCGTAGAGGCTGTTGCCGCCTTGCTTGGGGCTGACGGTAATGAGCATCGACCAGCCCTTCTGGAACGGCTTGATGGGGCCTTCCGGCGCCTGCAGCAGCGCCAGTGCCTTGGCCGGATCCCGCGCCGAGAGCTCCTGCAGGCCGAGGCTCACCACGCCGATGACGTCGTGGGCCGCCTGCTCCAGCAGGTGCATCTTGTACTTGTTGTAGTACTTGTCGGCGAATTTGAGGCTCATCAGCACCGCCTTGCCCTTGATGGCGGCCAGCTGCTGCTGACTCAAGAGTTCGTTGTCGCGGCCAAAGCGCAGCACCTGAGTCAGAAAGGGGCCCTGGTTGGCATCGCGAATGACTAACTGCATGAATGGGCTCCTTAATCGAGAAAGCTGAACATGTCGTCGACGTCGCCGTACTCGTCTTCCTCGACCTTGTTCTTCTCTTTGGCCTGCATCACCAGCTCGGCGGCAAACTTGTTGATGATGCCGTCCCAAGTGGAGTGCTCGTTGCGCAGCAGCGCCTTGATGGCTTTCTCCACCTCTGGGGCCAGCTCGCGAATGAGCATCAAGAGGCTGCGCGGGTCGTCCAGCGCGTAGTCGTGGACATCCTCGCTCTGCTGGCGCTCGCTGTAGCGCAGGGACTCTTCGAGATCTTCCTCTTCGGCATGCAGCACGTCGCGATAGCCTTCGTCCTCTTCATAGCGATCGCCGCGATAGAACTCGATAAAGGGGATGGCGAGGTAGAAGAGACCGGCCGGGTCTTCGGCCACGCACTCGAGGATCTCGCGCTGTTTGGCCTCGCTATCCTGGGTGCGGATCAGGTAGTTGAGGAAGTCGAAGGTGTGCTGTTGCAGCTCGTCGGCGTTGTTCTTGATCGCCTCTTCCCAATAGAGCGGCTGCTGGCAGACGATGTCGCGGATCCGCTCCGGGGTCATCAGCTCGGAGATGATGGAGGGGAAGGAGATGTCGTGCTGGCCGTTAATCTGGGTCAGGGTAACGATATCAATGTTTTCAATCACTTCTGCCAGCTGGTCGTCAGACATGGTCTTGGCGATCAGCTCGAACTTCTCGCTGGCCTGCTTCGGCTCGATAACGGCCAGCTCTTTGATCTCGATGGCGGTAATTTCTATCAGACTGTTGCTCATGCCTTGCCCCAATTAGAAACGGACTTCGTCGTACATATCCTGATCGCCGTTGTCATCACCATAGCGGTCACTGCCGCCATGGTAGTCGGCGTCGGCATCTTCCCCGTCTTCATCTTCTTCGTCGCGCAGCTCATAGTCGTCATCGCCGCGGTGGCTGCCGCGCGGCAGCGGGTTGTCGAGCAGAAACAGCACGGCGCAGGCTTCCATCAGCTGATCTTCGCTCTGGGCCCGCACCGCCTTGACCAGTGGCAGGGCGGCGTTGTTGAAGCCGACGCTCACCTTGAACTCGTCCCAGCTCGGCTGCTCGCCGCTGGTGAGCCACTTGTTCCACTGCGACTTGGCCTTGGCCGGGAACTGCACCCGGCCATAGAGGGCCAGCGGCAGATACTCGGGCATAAACTCCAGCATGCTCATATCGGCCAGCAGCAGGCTCTTCATCTGGTCGGTGAACTGTTCCAGCCCCTTGGGGTCGTCCTGATCCCGGTAGGATTCGATGTTTTCGCTGGCATCGCTTTGCAGCGACTTGAGCCGCGCCTGGTCCCATCTCTTTTGCATAGTTGCTCTTCTGCCTGCTGTTTCAGGGGTAGAACTGATCCCACATCTCCTGCATGGCGGAGGCGGGGTCGGTCACGATGACGTTGTTGAAATCCTTGATAAAGGCGGCTCGCTGTTTCGGATCGGACAGCACTTCATAGGCCTGCTTTACCTGGTGCAGCTTGATGGCTGCCTGCTCTTTCTCTTCTTCACTGGCCCCGTGCAGCTTGTCGGGGTGGTACTGGTTCGACAGCCGACGATAGGCTTTCTTGATGTCGTTTTCGCTGGCGTTGGACTTGACGCCCAGCACCCGAAAGTAGTTGTTCATGGCAGATCCTGCATCACTGGCATCATAGGATTCACGCTGCGAGTGCCTGATGGTGGGGATTGGCAAACCAGGCACGGCAAAAACCCGTCATTTTAGCGGAAACCTCCCGCCATCGCCATGAATAGGACGCAAGGTCACTGGCAGAAAAGCGTGACGGGGCACCTTGGGATCTGTCTCCCTGTCGGGAATAGCCCAGGGACTACACTACAGGAGGCGCCGGGGATTATCTTGGCGATCGTCAGTTGGCCTCGCGTACCGAGACCCTTACTAAGGAATGGACAGCCATGCTCAAATTTTATCTTCTGCCTATGGTGCTGCTTGGCGGTTTCGCCATCGCTGCCGATGAGAGAATCGATGAGCCCTTGATGTTCATCAAGGGGGACATTACCAAGGCACAGTTTATGGAAAGAGCCGAGCAGCGTTTCACCCGGCAGGACAGTGACAAGGATGGCACCCTCTCGATTGCCGAGAGAGAGGCAGCCATGGCCAAGATGCACGAGGCAATGCAGCAGTCAGGCAAGGCCATGCCTGGCAAGATGGGGAACATGGGCAACATGAGGCCGATGCAGGACACGACCAGGGAACAGTTCATGGCGCATCATGAGGCTCTCTTTACCCAAATGGACAAGAACGGAGATGGTGTGCTTGACGAAGCCGAGCGTACCAGTGCCAGAGGGCGGCTCGGGCAGGGGATGATGGCGCCCGCCCAATAGAGCTGGTTTGTCACCTTTCTTTCCTGAAATAAAGAGCCCGGTAGTGATACCGGGCTCTTTGCATGGAGACGGGGTGACCTGAGGGCTCACCATTGTCGCAGTGCGAGCGCTTCCTGCCCCTGCGGGCGACCCCGACCTTAGCTCTGCCTGGCCAGCTCTGCCTTCACCAGCTGCTCCAGCTCCTCATAGGGGATGGCGCCCGACACCAGCTGGTTGCCGATCAGGGTCGCCGGTGTGCCCTGTACACCCAGCAGGGTACCAATGCGCAGGCTGTTGCGCAGCTCCTCGGTGGCTTTACCCTCCGGTTTGAGTGCCACATTGCCGGTGGCCGCCAGCGCCTTGTTGATGTCCGCCTCGGTCAGCATCCCCTGCTTGCTCATCAGCTTGTCGTGCAGGGCGAAGAAGCGGGCGGGATCCTGTTGCCACAGGGTCAGGCTGTACTGGGCTGCCTTGGCGGAGCTCTGCCCCTTGAACGGCAGCAATTTGATCACCAGCCCCAGATCATTCGGATAGGCCTTGAGCAGCCTGGTCAGCTGGGGATCGAACTGCTTGCAGTAGGGGCAGTTGTAGTCGGTAAACAGCACCAGCGTCAGCTTGGGGTTTTTGGCACCCAGGCGCGGGCTGGTTGCGCTGTTGAACAGCACATCCTTGTTGCCCTTGATGAAGTTGCCAAGCTGGGCCTCCTGGGCTGCGGCATTCTGCTTCTCCCAGGACTCGGCCGCCTCGTCGAGGATCTTGGGGTTGGCGATCAGAGTCTCGCGGATCAGCTCCTTGATGCGTGCTTCCTGTTCAGGGGTGAAGGGGGCCGCGTGCAGGGTCGGAGCCAGCAGGGTTGCGCAGAGAGAGGCCAGCAGGGGCAGGGCGCTCAGAGTCGGTTTCATGGATACTCCTTAAAATCGGGTAGTGCCAGCCTGAAGTGGCCAGCCTTGTGCAAGCTAGTCGGCAGTCGTCGTGGTTGCGTCGGGGCAGCAAGGTATTCCCCTGCAACAACGCCATGCCGTAAATCTGTTTTCAGTACGCCGCAGTCGTGCCCCGTTGGTGCAAGAAGGCGGCGATGGTCTCGCAAACATGAGTCATGACCAATGGCAAAGAGCCGGAATCATTCCCGCCAGATGCAGAGGGTGAGGTGCAGACGCCGTTCGGGTGGCGAGATGACTATGGGTGGGGGCAGTGGCGGTGTGTAGCGCCAAAGGGGGGCCAGCAGGGCGATCAGCACCGCCACGGCAAAGAAGAGCTGTTCGATGCAGAGCAGGGTGGCGGCGCTCAGCCACTTGCCGTTGAGCTGGCAACTGCCTAGCTGCGGGCTGGCCGGTTTGGCATCCTCTTGATCCGTTGCCGAGCCTGGAACGGGCAGTGCCTGACAGCTGAGCGCCTGATCGAGCAGGGCAAGCCGGACCAGCGGCTGGGCCGCACAATTGAGCACCAGCAGGCAGACCAGCAGCAGGAGATGTTTCGCTACCAGTTGTTGCAACATCATGTTCGCCCCGTCCATCAAGATGGGGCCATCCTAACGACCAATGGCGGGTGGGGCAAGTCGGCGGCGTATTGATGAGCAGCACTGTGGGTGGCGTGACGGGGAGGGTGGTCGGTTCTGTTTGGCGAACGCTTGTTCGCTAAAAGGGGGATCAGTATACTGCGCCGAGTTAAAACTCGAGGTGTTCGATGCTCAAAATTGCCCGTGTGCTGCTGCTTGGTCTGCTGCTCATTTTCTGGTTCCTGTTCGGCCTGCTGCTCTGTCTGGTTCGTCCGCGCCATCCCAACAACGTCTATGTCTTCGCCCGCATGTATCACGCGGTCTGCCCGCTGATCGGGCTGCGAGTCAAGGTGACGGTGGCCGATGAGGTCAAATCGGTCGGCCCGGCAGTCTACGTCTGCAACCACCAGAGCAACTTCGACATCTTCACCGTGACCGGTGCGGTGCAGCCTGGCGTGGTGGCAGTGGGCAAAAAGAGCCTGCTCTGGTTGCCGCTGTTCGGCCTTATCTTCTGGCTCTCCGGCAACGTGCTGATCGACCGCTCCAACCGCTCCCGTGCCATCGGCACCATAGGTCAGGTGGTGGATCGCATCAAGAACCGCGGCACCTCCATTTGGATGTTCCCGGAAGGGACCCGCTCCCAGGGACGTGGCCTGCTGCCGTTCAAGGCGGGCGCTTTCCACACTGCGGTACAGGCTGAAGTGCCCGTGGTGCCCATCGTCTGCTCCAGCTACTTCGGTCAGGTCGACCTCAATCGCTGGGACAACGGCGAAGTGCTGGTGGAAGTGATGGCGCCGGTCTGCAGTAAGGAGCACGGTGCCAGCGGCATTCGCGATCTCTCCGATACCTGCCGCGCCCGGATGGAGGCCAAGCTGACTGAACTGGACAGCAAGCTGGGCCACAGCCATGCCGCCTGACGGATAGCGCAGACGAATCGACAAGGGAGCTTGAGGCTCCCTTTTTTGTTGGTAAAAATCACCACCAGGTTGGCTATTCTCACCAACAATCCCTTCTTGAATTTCCTCAGTAAATTCCCATCTATATGTAAAACAACAATAATTTTTCTTGGCACGGCTCTTGTAATGCAATGGGAAGAGATAGCCATCCCATCAACAAGGAGCCAGACCATGAGCGTATTCAGCCGCCTGACCGACGTGATAAATGCCAACCTGCATAGCCTGCTCGACAAGAGTGAAGAGCCGGAGAAGATGCTGCGCCTGATGATCGAAGAGATGGAGCAGGTGCAGGTCGAGATGCGTACCCAGGCCGCCCGCGTGATTGCCGAACAGAAACAGCTGGAGCGTCACCAGCAGGGGTTGCAGGCGCAGATCCTGGAGTGGTCGGCCAAGGCCGAGCTCGCCATCCAGAAGGGTCGTGAGGATCTGGCCCGCGCCGCCCTCACCGAGAAGCTGGCGGAGGTCAAAAAATGTGAACAGCTGGAGCAGGACAAGGCTCGGGTGGCCGAGGTGCTGGCCCAGCTCACCGCCGACAGCGAGCGACTGGCAGCCAAGCTGACCGAGGCGCGGGAGAAGCAGAAACTGCTGACCCTGCGCGAGCAGACGGCCCACAGCCGCATTCGTGCTCGCGCTCAGGTGGACAACCAGCGCATGCATGAGCTGATGGCGCGCTTTGACGGTTTTCAAGGCCGGGTCGAACAGCTGGAAGCCCAGCTGGAGGCGGCCATTTTGGGGCAGAATCCCTCGCTGGAGGCCCAGTTCCGCGAGCTGGAGCTCAATGACGAGATCGAGCGCGAGCTGGCCCGTCTCAAGGGGCAGAAGGTGGAGGTATAACCATGACTCCCTGGCCCAAGGATCTTGTCCATCGCAAGCTGACTGGCGTTTGCGCCGGCATTGCCCAACGGCTGGGGATCTCCAGAGTGACGGTGCGAGTGGTAGCCCTGCTCGCCCTGATCCTGGTGCCACCGCTGGCACTGGCTGCCTATCTGCTGGCGGTGCTGGTGATGCCGCCCCGTTATGAATTGAAACGCTGGCTGGATTGACCGCAAGGCAGCCCGGCGGCACAGAGAGCCCGTAAGGAGCAAGTTATGCTGGAATTTTTCATATTGCTGGGAGTGTTGCTGGTCATGGCGCTGACCGGCTTTACCCTGGTAGCCATGCTGCTGGTGAGCGGCGTGTTTGTACTACTGGGGCTGCTGAGCGGCATGCTTGCCCTGATCGTCAAGTTGGCCCCCTGGCTGCTGGTCGCGCTGGCAGTCTGTTGGCTCATCAGCCACCGTCGTCAGCGCAACAATACCTATCTGTAGTTGTGCAACAAGTTATGAAATGCTCCCTGATTTCCCCTTTTCGGCCACTCATCGAGTGGCCTTTTTTTAGCTGTAACCCTTAAGGTCGGGTCGTTTCGGGTAACCACTGCGGGCTCCAGCTCTGCCAGAGTGCCGGGCTGTGGATCAGCTGCTCCTTGAAGGATTTTGGCTGCTGCTTGAGGCGATATTCGAGGCGCAGGGCTGCCCCCTTCTCGCCGACCTCCTGCTGCCAAGCCAGCGTCAAGGGGCCCTTGCCGCGCAGGGCGCGAGCCCCCTTGCCGCTCTGGTGCTGACGCAGACGACGTTGAGGATCCGTGCTGACCCCGGTATAGAGCAGGCCGGTGGCGGTGCGCACCATATAGATAAACCAGCGAGAAGAGGGGGGAGAGGCGTGCGGGGATATCCCGTCAGGAGGTTTTATCATTTGTACTTCTCTGTGCCAAACTCAAAAGCAGTGCAAGGAGGTGCGATGAGAGTCTGGTTCTGGTTGTGGTTACTGTTGTCGGTTCCGGCTCTGGGGGAGACGATCCGTCTCTACGATTACCATCAGCATCCGCCCTTCAATACCGGAGTGGATGCCGGACTGAGCCGCGAGCTGGTCAAGTATCTCAATGAAAAGTTGGGGGGGGAACCCAGAATCGAGCTCTGGCTGGTTAATCGCGCCCGGCTGGCGCTGGAGATGGCGGATCCCGACTTTGACGGTCTGGTGGTCTGGGTCAATCCCGCCTGGGTAGGGGATCCCCATCGCGAGCGTTATCTCTGGACCTTTCCGGTGATGCGCGACACCAACGAGCTAATCTCGAACATCGACAAGCCGATCACCTATCGCGGACCCGACTCCCTCAAGGGATTGGTGTTCGGCGGGGTGGAGGGCTACCGCTATCAGGGGATCGACGATGCGGCAGCAAGGGGAGAGCTGGAGCGTCACGATGCCAAGAAGGTGAAGACCAATCTTGAGCTGCTGGTGCGCGGCCGCATCGATGTGACCATGGTGCCTGGCTCCGCGCTAGGCTTTTTCATCGACTCAAACCACTATCAGGGCAAGCTGTTTATCTCGCCCTTCCCCCAATCCAGCTATACCCGCCATATCCTGCTGCCCAAATCTCGCCCAGAGCTGCATGCCACCCTCAACGACATCGCCGAGCAGATGGACAAGGATCCCCGCTGGCACAAGGTGCTGGAGTCCTATCGCGGTACGCCCTGAGGGCGGCGCTTGAGCCGGTGCAGCGGCAACAGGCTCACCAGCAAACCTGCCCAGACGAAGGCAAAACCGACCGCCTTGATGGGGTCCGGCGCTTCACCAAACCAGTAGATGGCGAGCAGGAAGGCGAGGCTGGGCTCGATATATTGCAGCAGCCCCACAGTGCTCATCCGGGTTCTCGCCACTGCGTAGCAGAACAGCCCCACCGGCAGCAGGGTGGCGGGGGCACTGCCCATCAGCAGCAGCTTGTCGGCCAGATCCCTGTTCACGAATGCCCCTTCCCCGTGCCACGCCAGCGTGCCGATGATGATGAGCGCGACGGGCAGTTGCACCATGGCTTCCAGATAGAGGCTGGTGCCGGTGTCGTAGTGGATCTTCTTCTTGATAAGGCCGTAGCAGGCGAAGTTGGCCCCCATGATGAGGGAGAACCAGGGGAGCTGGCCGTAGCAGAACAGCATGTAGGCAAGCCCCGCCAGCGCCAGGGCGACTGCCAGATGCTTTTGCGGGGTGAGTCGCTCTTTGAGGAAGATGACGGCGAATACGATATTGAACAGCGGGGTCATAAAGAAGGCGAGGCTGGTGGTCAGTACCTGTCCGGTGGTGAGGCACCAGGTGAACATGCACCAGCTGATCGACATCACTGGACCCGCCAGCAGAATGAGGCCGAGCTGGCGCGGCTCGCTGCGCAGTTGTGCCCAGGGCACCTTGTGGCCAAGCAGCAAAAACAGGGCACCCAGCAGCACCACAGACCAGAGCACCCGGTGGGAGATCAGCTCCCACATGTTGACCTCGGGCATGAATTGATAATAGAGCGGCAGCATCCCCCACAGGATGAAGGAGAGGGTCGCGGTGCCGGTACCTAGCCAGTTTTTCATTATTGTCCGTTTATTAAATTAAACATCCATGGCGATAGTAGGGGGAGTGCCCTGTTTCCACAAGAGGGAAAGCAGGGAAATGCTGGTACTATCAACGTCATGCAGCGAATCGATAAGTTGTTTGAGCAAATCAGGGCCTGCCGTCTGTGCGAGGCTCATCTGCCGCTGGGGCCTCGTCCGGTGATCCGCGGGGCCGAGAGTGCCCGCTTGCTGATCATCGGTCAGGCGCCCGGCACCCGGGTGCATGCCAGCGGTATCCCGTGGGATGACCCTTCCGGTGACAGGCTGCGCCATTGGCTCGGTGTCGATAAGGCCACCTTTTACGACGAATCCCGCATCGCCATCATGCCGATGGGGCTCTGCTATCCCGGCAGGGGAAAATCCGGCGATCTGCCGCCGCGCCCCGAATGTGCACCCACCTGGCACGACAAGGTATTGATGCTGTTGCCCAATATCGAACTGACCCTGCTGATCGGCCAATATTCACAAGCCTACTATCTGCGGGGGGCTGCCAAAGGGTCACTCACCGACACGGTGCGCAGCTGGGCCGACTATGGCCCCGGCTGGCTGCCGTTGCCGCATCCCTCCCCACGCAATACCCTCTGGCTCAGGAGGAATTCCTGGTTCGAGGAGGAGATCGTCCCCCATCTGCAGCAAAGGGTCGCCCCGCTTCTGGGGAGACCCTGAGTATTAGAGCGCTGGCTCGGCCAGCGGTTTTGGCTTGCTGCGCGCCATGGCGATAAGTGGCAGGACGATGCAGATACAGCCCAGCAGCAGCGGCAGGCCCGGCTGCTCGTCAAACAACCATACCCCGATGGCCACCGCCATCAGCAGACCGGTGTACTCCGCCGAGGCGATCTTGCTAGCCTCCGCCTTGCGATAGGCCACCACGCACAATCCCGCATAGACCATGATCAGCGCCGAAGATCCGAAGGCGGGCCACCACATCTGCCACTGCCAGTCGCCCCCTTCCCACAGTGCCAGCGCCAGAATGAAGGGCATGCTCAGCACGTTGGTGAAAAACAGGGTCTGGGCGATGGGCTGCTTGAGCGGGATCCGCTTGATCAGCAGATTGTTGAGCGCCATCGACAGCGCTACCCCGAGCGCCGCCAGTGCGGCCCAGTTCACTTCGGTCGGGCGCAGCACGATCAGTACCCCGATAAATCCGATGACTGCGGTCAGCACCTTCTGGCGCGAGATCGCTTCCCCCGCCATCCACACCGCCAGCGGTACCATCATCAGCGGCGCGACATAGAAGAGGGCGTTGGCAGTGGCGAGCGGCAAGCGGGTGAGGGCCACTACCATCAGACAGACGCCGACCGCCCAGATATGGGCCCGCAGCAGGTGCCACTTGATGGCCACCGGCGGGTTGCGGCGCCATGACCAGAGCAGCCAGGGCATCAGCAGAATGGCGGCCGAGAGCTGGCGGAAAAAGACAAACTGGAAGATGGGCTGATCCGGCTCCAGCACCTTGACCAGCGCATCGGAAAAAACCGCCACCATATTGCCCAGCACCAGATAAAGGATGCCGATCCCTACTGCATTCATACCACCTCCCACTTCAGATGAGGGGAGGGTAGCGTGCCGGTTGATATCCAGTAAAATGATAAAAAATGACCATTCATGAGATATTTAGATAATGAAGCTTCCTCCCCTGCGTGCGGTGCAATATTTCGAGGTGGTGGCCCGGCTGCTCAGCTTCTCCCGCGCCGCTCTGGAACTGAACGTCAGCCAGAGTGCGGTCAGCCACCAGATCCGTCTGCTGGAGGATTTTCTGGGTGAGCGCTTGCTGCTGCGTCAGGGGCGGTTGCTCTCGCTGACAACCCAGGGGGAGAGCTACTTCGAAGGGATTGCTGCCGGGCTTAGCCAGATTGCCCAGAGCAGCGAACAGCTGCGCGGTGGCGGCGAGATGCGGTTGCGCCTCGCGGTCTACAGCTCGTTTGCGGTTAAGTGGCTGATCCCGCGGTTGGCTGGATTGCGCCAGCTCTACCCCGAGCTGGATTTGAGTCTGGAGATGGTGGCGGAAGATCCTGAGCTATCTGATAGGGTGGCGGATTGCTTTATCACAGTCTCACCCCACGGACGGGGCTACTGCCACGATCTTATCTATCAGGAGCGGCTCTTTCCGGTCTGTAGTCGCCGCCTGTTGCAGCAGATCAGCGGGGAGTGGCCTGAGGCCATCTGGCAGTTGCCGCTGCTGTCGGTGCAGTCCATCTACAAGGCGCGGGGGGAGGATTGGCAGCGCTGGGCCAAGGCCGGCGGGCTGGTTATTCCGGACGAGGCACGGATGCACCACTTCAGCCATGTGCTGTTGGCGATGGAGGCGGCGGCCTGGGATCAGGGGGTGGCATTCGTGAATGATTACATGCTGCGGCCCGATGATCCCCAGCTGGTGGCCTTGCCGGTACACCAGCTGGAGACGGGGGATGCCTTCTACTTTACCTGCAAGCGCTCGCGGGCCCATGAGCCCGCCATCAGCCGGTTGCGCCAGTGGCTGATGATGGAGACACGCCAGAGCATGCCGCTCTAGCGCGGCATCAAGCGTTCTTGAACTGGCTTAGGACAAACAGGCTGGTGGCGCAGACGACGACAGAGGGGCCTGCCGGAGTATCTTGATACCAGGAGAGGGTCAATCCACCCAGCACGGCGAGACAGCCAATCAGCGCGGCAAAGCCGGCCATCTGCTCCGGTGTCTGGCTAAAGCGGCGGGCGGTAGCGGCAGGGATGATCAGCAGGGAGGTGATGATCAGCGCCCCGACAAACTTCATCGCTACGGCGATCACCAGCCCGATCAGCAGCATCAGCACGCAGCGCAACACGTCGACCCGGATCCCCTCGACCCGCGCCAGCTCTTCCGAGATGGTCATGGAGAGCAGGGGATCCCAAAGTCGCCACAGGGTGAGCAGCACCAGCGCGCCACCGCCGTAGATCCAGAGCAGGTCCATCGGTTGTACCGAGAGCAGGTCGCCGAACAGGTAGGCCATCAGATCCACCCGCACGTTATCCATAAAACTCAAGGTAACCAGACCGAGAGACAGGGCGCTGTGGGCCAGAATGCCGAGCAGGGTATCGGTCGCCACCTGCTGGTTGCGACTCATGATCACCAATAGCATTGCCATGGCGAGGCAGCAGACCACTACCGCCAGGGTGAGATCGACCTGCAGCAGAATGCCCAGCGCGATGCCGAACAGGCAGGCGTGGGAGAGGGTGTCGCCAAAGTAGGCCATCTTGCGCCATACCACGAAGCTACCTAGGGGGCCGGCCAGCAGGGCAATGCCGAGACCGGCCGCGAGGGCGTATAACAGAAAGCTGTCCACTTGAATGTCCTGTTGCTTGCGCTATTTACTGTGAGCGTTGTTGCGAGAAGGCAGGCGGATGACGGGGGCCTGCGGTTCATGATGATGGTGTTCGCCGTCGCAGTGGTGATGGTGGGTATAGACCGCCAGCACCTCCTGCTCCGGGCGCCCGAACAGGCGGGCAAATTCGGGATGGCGGGCCACGCTTTCCGGCTCGCCATGGCAGCAGACGTGGCGATTAAGGCAGATCACCTCGTGGGTGCTGGCCATCACCAGATGCAGGTCGTGGGATACCATCAGCACGGCGCAATTGAACTCGGCGGCGAGCTGACCGATGAGGGCATAGAGTTCAATCTGGCCGGTGATATCAACCCCTTGCACCGGTTCGTCCAGCACCAGCAGCTCGGGCTTGACCAGCAGGGCGCGAGCCAGCAGCACGCGCTGCATCTCGCCGCCGGAGAGTTTTTGCATCCGGTTTTCCAGCAATCCCTCTGCGCCCACCCGGGTCAGTGCCTCCTCGATGGAGAGGCGGCTATTTTTGCCCAGTTGCAGGAAGCGTCGCACTGTCAGCGGCAGGGTGGGATCCAGATAGAGGCGCTGTGGTACATAGCCGACTCTCAGATCGCGGCTGCGGGTGATCTTGCCCGAATCCGGCGTGAGCAGGCCCAGCACCAGCTTGCTCAGGGTGCTCTTGCCCGCCCCGTTGGGGCCGACGAGCGTGGTGATTTTGCCTTTATTGAGGGTAAAGGAGACCTTGTCGAGCACAGAGCGTCCATCAAACGAGAGAGAGACCTCTTTCAGCTCTACCAGTTGGTTCATGACAACTCCGGGGTTTACAGCCAGTGAGAGTTATAATATAACAAAAAGCGGCTGTTATATTATCACATACTCACCCCCTGACGAGATTCACCAATGAGAATTATTGTGCTTTTCACTGCCCTGCTGGCGGTGAGTTTGCCTGTTCGTGCCATTGAGGTTCTGACCACCATCAAGCCCCTTGGCTTCATCGCTGCGGCGATCACTGACGGGGTGAGCGAGCCCAAGGTATTGCTGCCGACCGGTGCCTCTCCCCACGATTTCTCCCTGCGCCCTTCCGATATTCGCAACATCAACAGTGCTGGGCTGGTGGTGTGGGTTGGCCCCGAGCTGGAAGGTTTTATGGCCAAGCCGCTGGCCAATCATCCCCATGCTTTGGCCCTGACTCAGGTTGAGGGAATGCCGCTGTTCAACTACGCGACTCAGGATAGTCATGACTCCCATGACCATGATGATCACGATCATGCCGCCCACGAGCACGGTGACCATGATGAAGGGCATGAGGGGCATCATCACGAAGGGGTCGATCCCCACATCTGGCTTGGCCCGACGCAGGCCAAGGTAATTGCCAAGGCGATCGCAAGTGAATTGGGCAAGCTGGATCCGACCAATCAGGCTCGCTATGACGCCAACCTCGCGGCATTTGATACCAAGGTGGATGCCAAGGACAAGGTGATTGCCGGCCAGATGAAGGCAGTGAATGAGAAGGGGTACTTTGTCTTCCACGAGGCGTATGGCTACTGGGAGCGCCATTACGGCATGAGTTCAAAAGGTCACTTTACCGTGAGCCCTGAGCGTCGCCCGGGCGCCAAGACCCTGGTGGATATCCGCAAGGCACTGGAAGAGAAGCAGGCGAGCTGCATTTATGCCGAGCCGCAATTTTCACCGGCAGTGATCGAATCGGTGGCACGCAATACTGGCGCCAAGGTGCTGTTGCTTGATGAGGTGGGTGAACAGGTGCCGCTCGGCCCGGATGGTTATCCCCAATTCATGCAACAACTGGCAGACGCATTTGCCCAATGTCGCTGATTAGCGGCTGAGTCTCTCATCCGGACGGACTATACTGACCTCCAGCATCTGACATGGAGTGTCCGGTATGAAATGGTTGTTGATCCCGGCCTGCACACTGGCGCTATGTTGCGCCAGTGTGCAGGCTTCGCGCCTTTCCGAATATATTGCCAGCCCCGATCTGCGGGCCAAACTGCAGGAGGTGTACGGTGGCCGCGCCATCCAGCGGGCCGAGGCATTCTCTCGTCTGCTCACTCCCAGAGCGGGAACCACGGATCAGCAGAAGATCGAGCTGGTGAACAACTACTTCAACAATCTCACCTACAGTGAAGACCCCAAGCTGTGGGGAGATGAGGATTACTGGGCCAATCCGCTGGAGTTCATCGGTGCCCGGGGTGGGGATTGCGAGGATTACAGCATCTCCAAGTACTACACCCTGATGGAGCTGGGGGTGGATGAGAAGAAGCTGCGGTTGGCCTACGTCAAGGCGGTGCGTTACAACCAGTTCCACATGGTGACGCTCTACTTCCCGACACCCAAGGCTGATCCACTGGTGCTCGACAACATCAACAGCCGGATCCTGCCGGGTAGCAAGCGTACCGATCTCATTCCCGTTTACAGTTTCGATGCCAAAAGCATCTGGATCATGAAGTCACGGCGGGAAGGGACGCTGGCGGGGAGTGCCGATCGGCTGGCGCAGTGGACATCGATGAAGACCCGTTTCTCCAGCGAGCAACTGCGCTCTCCCCGTCGTCAGCTATAGCTTGCCCGCCGCCTTCAACTCATCGAAATATTTCGCCGCGCCCGGATGCTGTTCAATGCTCAGCACAGGGCCGGTTTTATTGCGTGCCCGGTGAAACATATTGGCGTAGCCATAAGTTTGCTCATTGAATTTGGTTTGCTGGGTCAGCATGGCCTTGGTCAGGCGATAGACAGACTCTTCCGGCATGGTGGCATTGGTAACCAGGGTGGCGGCAATAGCAAAGGTGGGCGTCGCCTTCAGATTGCCGGGGTAGATGCGGGCAGGCACCTGACTGCGTTGGTAATATTTGACACCCTTGAGTAGCTGATCCCGGGTGGCCCCATCGATGGGGAGGAAAGTGACCGCGCAACGTTTGGCGGTGTCGAGCACAATCCGGTTAGGGTGTCCCATCACCAGTGCAAATGCATCGATCTGCTTGCTACAGAGCGCATCCGGCAGGTTGGCCATGCTCTTCAGATCGAGATCCTGTTCTTTCGCTCCCAAGATGTTGAACAGGGCCAGCGCCGTCTGGCGGGTACCCGAGTTCTTCAACCCCATATCGATGGGGGCGAGCTTGAGCTGTTCCAGTGACGTGATATCTCCATCGGCACGTATCACTATGGTGAAGGGCTCTGCATGGGTGGCAAATAGTGCGCGCAGCTCAGGTTGCGGCTGCGTGGCAAAAGGGCCCAAGCCCTTGCTTGCCTGATACAGCCAGTCTGACTGCACCATGGCGTAGGAGGACTCGCCACTCTTCAGTCGCTTCAGGTTTTCTATTGAACCCGATGAGCTCTGCAGCTTGCACGCAAGTTGCTCGTCGACCTCATGAGCCAGACGGCAAAATTCTTTGGTTATCTGGTGATAAATCCCCTGCTCACCCCCGGTGGTTATAGTGACGGTTTCAGCCATCAGGCAGGGTTGCCACAGCAGGGGCAACAGCATGGCGAGCTTCTTCATGATTGCGTCTCCTTGGCATAACCATCGATACCCCAGGTCCGCAGTTTGTCGATGTCGCGACACTCTCCCGATTCTGCCAGCAGGGTATAACCGGCGGCATGCATGGTCTGGGAGAGCAGATTCCAGTAGAGCGGTTCATCGGTCAGCTGACAGCTGATAAAGATGGGATTGAGCGGGTCAAGTTGATTGAAGGTATCCGCATTGAGGGGAATGGCGCTGAAGGCGAGCTCACACCCCTTTTCCTGCAACGCAGCCAATGTGACTTGGCCATGGGCAGGGAATGTGGCCACATCCCAGCGCCAATCCAGTGTTTTGCCGCGGCCCTGGCTTAGCAGAGGGGCGATTTCTGACCATTGCGGATGATTGAGCAGGGAGAGGGGTAGCAAGATCCCCTCTATATGGGAGCGCTGCCATAACTCCAGGGTGCTATGGATGGTCGCGAGATCGCTGTCGGCTCCGAGGGGCTGACTGGGCAAGAAACGCTGATAGAGGGCGATTTCCCCTTGTGTGGAGACAAATTTTTGCAGTTGCCCGCCTTCTGGCAGCGGGCTTAGCCCTTGCAGTGGCTGTGGCATGGTTGGGGCAAGCTGTTTTCCCAGTTGGGTGATCTTGAGCCGTTGTTGCAGCAGATCCCGCTTGCGTTCGGAGACCAGTTGGTTGATGGAAAGTGCCACCTCTTTAAGGTCTTGCAACCAAGGGGTGGGCAGGGTGCTGTTGAACTGGTGTTTGCGCAGTCGGATCAGCTGCACATTGATCTGCTCCAGTGGTTGCAGCAGGCGCTTGCACACCAGAGAGATGACCAGGGTAAATACGACGAGCCCCGCCAGCAGGGCTATGCCGGTGCGACTGATGGCATTCCACAGATGCTGATAGGCGTAGCCGCTATGTCCCTCAAGGGTCAGAGTGCCCAGCATGCGCCAGCCATCGGTCAACTCTTGCTCAATCTTGACGGGGGGCATGCCGATAACCGAGGGAAGCCAGCCGGGAACATTCTGCTGGGTAGAGTGGAATACCTTCTGAAACAGCACCTGACCATCCGGATCCACCAGCATGACCGAGCTGACGAAACCGCCATCGAACATGGCATTGACGATGGTTTCGGCCAGCACCTGATCATCATTGAGCAGGGTGCCTTGCAGTACCAGTCCAAGGGCTGTGATGGCGGTCTCCAGATTGGCCGACATCTGATCAAGGATTGACTGGCGGACTGTCGTGACTTCCAGTGCAAACAGCAGCGCTGCACCGATCAGGAACAGGACGACAATTATTCTGATTAACAGTTTTGCTAACGACATATCCACTCCATGGAAAAATTATCGCAACATTTGAATTTTTAATGCCGAATCGAGTCCGACCCGGCTCTTAAAAATAGGAAAAAATAGTTAAAAAAGGCGATCATTTCTGCCCATCAGGGCGTGTTATGCATAAAATGTGAGGTTCATGCAGATTGTGATGAACTATTTGTAACTATTTGTGTCCAACAAACAGTTTTATACGGTTTTGTCACAACTGACATCGCAACTCACACTCTTTAGATCTAAATACAGGATAGCGGATGAAACGTCTCCGTCCCTTGGTAGTACAGGCTGCCAATTGGGAACCACCGGTTCCCCGCAAACACTTTTACGCCATGCTGATGCTGACGGCCATGACCCTGTCAGCAGTGGCATTATTGCCAGCTCCGGGTGACATCCTCGAGCGGCCGCTGCGTCTTGAGTTGCCCATTGATACCGCCGGTACGGCAACCAACGAAAACAACACCGACTTTAACGAAATCCCCGATCACGAACTGGTTGATCAGAGTGCGCCGGATGACGACATCCCTGTTGATACCGCACCGCAGTGGCAGGATTACCGGGTGCGTAATGGTGAGAACCTGACCGCCATTTTTAACAATCTGGGACTCTCTACCACTACTCTCTACAAGGTACTTGATGCGGACAGCAAGAACTATCTGGCCAGATTGAAACCGGGCCAGACCATAGAGCTGCTGATCGATCAGGACAACATCCTGCAGCAACTCAAAATCCGCCTGAACATCAAGCAGACTCTGGTGATGGCACGCAGCGATGATGCCTATACCGCCTCCATGATCAATGAGAAGGTCGAGTGGCAACCTCAGCGTTACAACGGCGTGATCAACGGCAGCTTCTATGTCAGTGCCCGCAATGCGGGGATTCCGGCCAATCATATCCAGAAGATTGCCAACCTGTTCCAGTGGCGGATGAACTTTGCCCAGGATCTGAAAAAGGGCGATAAATTCAAGGTGTTGGTACGCCAGGAGACAGTCGAGGGCAAGAGCACCGGTAACAGCCAGCTGCTGGGTGTGGAAATGATCAGTCAGGGCAAGACGGTGTCGGCCTGGCTCTCCGATGATGGCAACTATTACGATGGTCAGGGCAACAGCCTGGAGCGTGGTTTCCGCCGTTATCCGACCCACAGTCGTTACCGGATCAGCTCAAACTTCAACCCCGCGCGCAAGCATCCTGTGACTGGTGCTATCCGTCCCCACGAGGGGACCGACTTTGCCGTTCCGGTGGGTACCCCGGTACTGGCCACGGGTGACGGTGTGGTCCAGAAGGCGACCAGCCACCCGCTGGCGGGTACCTATATCGTCATCAAGCACGGTCGAACCCTCTCTACCCGTTATCTGCACCTGAGCAAGTTGCTGGTCAAAACCGGTCAGCGGGTGAAGATGGGCGACAAGATCGGCCTCTCCGGCAATACCGGTCGCTCGACTGGTGCTCACTTGCATTACGAGCTGCGGATCAACAACCGTCCGGTTAATGCCATGACCGCCAAGCTGCCGATGGCTGAACCGCTCAGTGGCAAGGAGCGTCGCCAGTTCCTGGCCAAGGTGAAGAGCTACCGCAAGGAGCTGGCCGCCGGTTAATCGCTGTAGCCACTAGCTGAAATGAAAAAGCCCCGCCAGACTGGCGGGGCTTTTTTGCATGCGCAGTGTTGGTCAGTAACCCTTGTCGAAGTCAATCTTGCCATCCAGTGGCTGGCCATCGATAAAGCGAATGTAGTTGCGTACAAATATCTGGGCCACATCCTCTGGAAAGCTGTAGGCGCTGTTGTGGGGGGTGACGATGAGGTTGGGTTGTCCCCACAGTGGACTGTCGGCGGGCAGCGGCTCCTGCTCGAATACATCCAGCACCGCCATTGCCAGCTTGCCGGTACGCAGTGCGGTGAGCAAATCGCCCGAGTGTACAGCGCTGCCACGACCGACGTTGAACAGGATGGCGCCCGGTTTGCAGTGTTCGAAGCGGGCGGCATTGAAGAGATGACGGGTATCGCGGGTGGCAGGCAGCACGCTGACGATGACATCGGCCTGCGCCAGCATCTTGTTGAGCGCAGGCAGCTGATAAACCTGGTCAAACCCGGCACGCTCCCGACCACTGCGGCTGATGCCCAGCACCTTCATACCAAAATGTTTGCCGGTGTGGGCGATATGCTGGCCAATGCTGCCGGTACCCAGGATCAGCATGGTTTTCCCTTTGAGCCCCTGATAGGGGTGACTCTGCCAGAGTCGTTGTCTTTGTTGTTCCCGATAGAGAGGAAGTTGGCGTGTCAGACTGAGCAGATGACCAAAGACATACTCGCTCATCAGCGGGCCGAAGATGCCGCGCACGTTGGTGAGCTGATAGTTGCGACGACTGTCCGGATCGAGCAGCACGTCGACCCCGGCATAGGTGGACTGGAACCAGCTCAGCTTGTTGGCTTTGGGCAGCAGTGGCTTGGCGCGGGCTGGCTCTGCCAGCAGAATATGGGCCTCGCCGATAAGTTGTTCGGCATCGCTCGGGTTGTCGGCCCGCAGAATGCGCAGATGAGGGAGGTTGGCCGCCTTGAGCAGACGTTCGTAGTGAGCATTATCCTGGCTGAGCAAAAGAAGGGTACGTTGGCTCATACTCTTGTTCCTTATCAGAATTTGCGGCGCGACAAGATGCCGCTCTCGTCCCATCTTACCCGAGTTGCCAGCGCAACATAGCCGACCAGGGCGCTTTTTCGTTTTCGCCACGCCCCTCGTGGGCTACAATCTGCCCCACATTTTGCAAAGGATCCGACTCCAGTGTTTGGTGACAAGTTTTATAAGCGACTGGCCGAGCTACAGCCTTGGCAACAGACCGTCTACACCCTGGCGCTGGCAGAGCGCATGTACCCCAACTATGCCCTGTTCAGCCAGGCTTCCGGTTTTGGCAATGCAGATGCCTTCCGGCACGCGCTGGATCAGATGTGGAACTATCTGACCGTCAAGGGTTCCCGGGTCAATCTGGGAGCCATTCTCGAAGAGTTAGAAGCCCATATCCCGGATCCCCGCAAGTTTGAATCCTACGGCGCCTATCCGGCGCTGGATGCCTGTGTGGCACTGGGCTGCGCCTACAACTCGGTGATCTGCCGGGTTGGCGAAGAGGCCAACGATGCCAGCCATGCCTCCGTTGGCACTGTGGCCGGTTTTATCGAGCTGCTGGAGGAGCGGGATCTGACAGAAGAGGAGCTCTACGAGCACGAGTACATGGAGGCCGAGCTGGAGTTTCAGGTCGAGTTGCTCAAGCGGGTTGCCCATGAGCGCGACAGCGATCGTATCCTGGCTATCAGAGCATTCGCCTCTCAGGATGGCGTCTCCAATATCGGTATCAGCCTGGAAGAGTAATTATCTCCGGTGCCTGATAGACAAAAGCTCCCGGTCGGGAGCTTTTTTTATGTCTGTCATTCTGTGGCTGTTTAAGCTTGCTCTTCGGTCAGGGGTCTGACGCTCAGCACCGGGGCAGCGTCGATTTCATCTGCATTCATCATGGTGGAGATGCGTTGCAGGGAGGAGAGCAGCAGGGTCTGTTCCCACGCTTCCAGCGCCTGAAAACGCTGGATGAAGCGCTCTTGCAGCGGGGTCGGGGCCTGGGCCAGCAGGGCGCGGCCTGCGTCAGTCAGTGTCGCGTGAACCTTGCGCTTGTCGGTATTGCTGCGAACGCGCTGCACCAGTTGACGGCTCTCCAATCGGTCCATGATGGTAGTGGCGGTGGCCTGGCTCATGTTGGTGTGATCGGCCAGCTGACGCATGGAGATCTGTCCCAGCTCGTCGATCCCTTTTAGCAGCAATAGTTGCGGGGAAGTGAGCCCGGCTTCTTTGATCAAGCGCCTGGAGTGCATGTCGATGGCACGAATAATCTGGCGCAGGGCGACCAGCACTTCATCATGTTTTTCCATTGGGTGTGCGTCATTGGAAGGCTATGGAGAGGAGCAAAATTTTCCGCCTAATTCGTCACAAGGTCAATATGGTTTTTGATGTAATAATTTCTGCTCTAACTAATTCTGTGTTAGGTTGACGGGCATTTCACGGAATTCACCCTGACATTTGAGGAGCGAAATGATGAATGACGAGCTGGATATCAAGTCTCTGGTGGCCGAGTTACGTGTGGTCAGAGTGCGCTATGAACTGCCGGATACCTCGGCTTTTGTGCGCTATCAGCCTGCCTATGATGAAGACCCCAACAACCTCAAAGTACACCACTATGATGGTGAGTTACCCCTCTCTTGCAGTGAGACAGGTACTTTCAACCTAAAGGAGTTGGTGAATGAATTGCGCTACGCCTATGTGCTGGTGCACCTCTTTCCTGACGAAAGTGCCATGAACTTCTATCTGACCGGCCTCGATACCGGCCTGGCCCAGCTGGAGTTCATCGGTGGCTCTTACGACTTCAACCGCCTTTGGATCACCAGCGGTGTCTCCAATCTGGGTGTCCCCATGGCCATCTTCCTCGGCAAGCGTCACGCCGTGAACGGCCAGCCCTCGGTTTCGCTGGTAGATCACCGCGAACAGGCGGCTGGCAAACTGGTCTATCGCGCCATCGGCGGTGCCGGTGATCATGTGGGCGAAGACTTTTTCAACAACGACTAAGGAGGCTGGATGCGAGCAAGCAAAGGGCTATTGAAAGGCCTCAACCCGACCATGGCCATGACGGCCCTCACCGTGATCACCCTGTTTTTGCTGTTTGGCGTATTTGTTCCCGATACCGCGGCCGCCTGGTTTGTCGGTGCCAAGGATCAGATTATTGCCGGGTTCAAGTGGTACTACATTCTGGTGGTCGCCCTGTTCCTGTTCTTCGCTGTCTACCTGATGTTCAGCCGTTTTGGCAGCATCCGGCTGGGTGACGACGACCAGGTACCGGAGTTCGGCTACTTCGCCTGGTTCTCCATGCTCTTTAGTGCGGGCATGGGGATCGGTCTGGTGTTCTGGAGCATCGCCGAGCCGATGAATCATCTGCAGGGCAATCCGTTCATTACCGAAGGGATGACCCCGGAGGCGGCCCAGATCGCCATGCGCCTCACCTTTTTCCATTGGGGCCTGCACCCCTGGGCCATCTATGTGATCGTCGGCCTGTCACTGGCCTTTTTCAGCTACCGGCGCAAGTTGCCGCTGGCGATCCGCTCCGTGCTCTACCCCATCCTTGGCGAGCGGATTTACGGTTTTTGGGGCCATGCGGCCGATGTGCTGGCCGTGTTCGGCACCGTGTTCGGGGTGGCGACCTCCCTTGGTCTGGGGGTCTCCCAGATGAATACCGGCCTCAACCAGATGTTTGGTATGGCGGTATCGCAGTCCAACCAGCTCTGGCTGATTGGTGGCATCAGCCTGATCGCCACCCTCTCGGCGGTCTCCGGGGTCGGGCGCGGAGTGAAGATCCTCTCCGAGCTCAATATCTGGCTGAGTGTCTTCGTGCTCGCACTCTTTCTGGTGCTGGGGCCGACCACCTATATCCTCAACGCCTATGTGCAGAACATCGGTGATTACCTGCAGAACATCGTCAAACTGAGCTTCTGGACCAACACCGAGGCCAACGGCACCTCGGCCTGGCAGTCGAGCTGGACGGCGTTTTACTGGGGCTGGTGGATTGCCTGGGCGCCGTTTGTCGGCATGTTTATCGCCCGTATCTCCAAGGGGCGTACCATTCGCGAGTTTGTGCTAGGTGTGCTGCTGGTACCCTCGCTGCTCGGCATGTTCTGGCTCACCGTGTTTGGCGGCACGGCGATGAATCTGGAGCTGTTTGGCGGTGGCGGCGTGGTCGCTGCGGTCAATCAGGATGTGACGCTGGCGCTCTACAAGACGGTCGAGCTGCTGCACTGGGATACCTTCGGCTGGATCACCAAGGCCGTGCTGACCCTACTCATCTGCACCTACTTCATCACCTCCAGTGATTCGGGCACGCTGGTCATCACCACACTGCTCTCCATCGGTGATCAGGAGCCGCCGGTGCTGCACCGCGCCGTATGGGGTCTGGGGCAGGGGCTGGTCGCTGCGATTTTGCTGGTCTCTGGCGGTCTTGCTGCCCTGCAGGCGGCCAGCATCATAGCCGCGCTGCCCTTCTCGGTGATCATGCTGGCCATGTGTTATTCGCTGATGCTGGGGCTTAAACAGGAGAGCCAGCGCCAGTTCGAGTATCGTCAGAACCTCAAGCGCCACGATGGCTCATCCCATATGAGCCTGATGGAGCGAATTGGTCCTGCATAACGGCACCAGCAGGGGTTAGCGTCCCCTCACATATCAATCTGGATGCAAAACGGCCGCCCTGGCGATGCTCTCCTTGCGGAGCTCATCATCAGGGCGGCCGTCTGTTATGGGGCCGAGGTTACTCCTCGATAAAGGTCCACTCATCCTTGATGCGGCTAATGGCATCGGTCCGCTTTTTGGCGAGCTGCTCCTTGATCTCTTCTCCCTTGTAACCGGCCGCCACTATATCTTTCACCGGCACCGCCTGGGCGGCAGCCAGCGCTTCTGCCACATAGTCCGGCTCGGCGTAGACCCGCTCCTCGAAACCGGTGCGGCCGTGGAAGTCGGCGCGGCAGGCATCCAGCAGCTGGGCAAAGCGCTCGGGGCGACGCCAGGCATCAGCCTTGTCGAACACCTTGAGCAGGGTGGCGGGCTTGAGCTCAAAGGCGATATGGATGTGGGTGTGCAGATCGCTCACCAGCAGCGCCAGATCCCGGCACTCATTGGGTACCCGGAACCGCTCGCACAGAGCGCGAATAAGCGGCAGCCCTTTCTGGCCGTGACCGTGATGGCTTGGCCAGAACTCCTTGGGGGTTACTCCCTTGCCAAGGTCGTGGCAGAGGGCAGCAAAGCGGACGGTCAGCTCGGGGGAGATCCGGCACGCCTGCTCCAGCACCATCAGGGTGTGGATGCCGGTGTCGATCTCCGGGTGCCACTTGGCCGGGGCGGGGACGCCGAACAGAGCGTCGATTTCGGGGAAGAGTGCCTTGAGGGCGCCGCACTGGCGCAGCACCTCGATAAAGATCTGCGGGGTTGGCCCCAGCAGCACTTTTTCCAGCTCCTTCCAGACCCGCTCTGGCGTGAGGTGGGCCAGCTCGCCAGCGGCCGTCATCTCGCTCATCAGGGCGAGGGTCTCCGGCGCTATGGTAAAGCCCTGAGCGTGGAAGCGGGCGGCGAAGCGGGCGACCCGCAAGATGCGCAGCGGGTCTTCGGCAAAGGCAGGAGAGACGTGGCGCAGCAGCCGCTTTTCCAAATCCTCGATGCCACCGTAGGGATCGTGGAGCTGGCCCTGATCATCTTCGGCGATGGCGTTGATGGTGAGATCCCGGCGCAGCAGATCCTGTTCCAGCGTCACATCGGGGGCGGCGTGGCAGACAAAGCCGGTGTAGCCCTGACCCTGTTTGCGTTCGGTACGGGCGAGGGCATACTCCTGCTGGGTTTTGGGGTGAAGAAATACCGGAAAGTCACGACCGACCTGGGTAAACCCCAGCGCCAGCATCTGCTCCACGGTGGCGCCGACCACCAGATGATCCCTGTCGCCCTGCGGCAATCCCAGCAGGCGATCCCGCACTGCGCCCCCAACCAGATAAGTCTGCAAACCGTCTCTCCCGTCATCAATCGTGGGCCCGAGTATATCGTCTTTGTTACCGCTTTGCTGCCTGACCACCACCTGCCCGCAGCGCCAGTCAGCGCGGCTTTGACTTGGGCGTGACGAGGCCTTACGCTGCCGCACCAGACAGCTGGCGTGCCGGATGACTTTATGCCCGCGCAGGCCAGATGAGCCGAAGGAACCGCAGAGTTCCCCATATATCAACGACATGAGAACAACGTGAATCAATCAACCTTCGCAAGCAGGGTTCTGGAGTGGTACCAGCTTCATGGCCGCAAAACCCTGCCCTGGCAGCAGGAGAAGACCCCTTACCGGGTCTGGGTCTCGGAGATCATGCTGCAGCAGACTCAGGTCGCTACCGTGATCCCCTATTACCAACGTTTTATGGCACGCTTCCCCGATGTGGTGGCACTGGCTGATGCCCCCGTCGACGAGGTGCTGCACCACTGGACCGGGCTTGGCTACTATGCCCGGGCCCGCAATCTGCACAAGGCGGCCCAGCAGATCCGCGATCACCACCACGGCCTCTTTCCCGAGCGCTTTGACGAGGTGGTGGCGCTGCCGGGCATTGGTCGCTCAACCGCCGGGGCCGTGTTGTCGCTCTCTCTTGGTCAGCCTCACGCCATCCTTGATGGCAACGTGAAGCGGGTGCTCACCCGCTGGCTGGCGCTGCCGGGCTGGCCGGGCCAAAAACAGGTGGAGAATGAGCTGTGGGAGATCGCCATCCGGCTCACTCCCAAGCTGGGTGTGGCGCAATACAATCAGGCGATGATGGATATCGGGGCGACAATCTGCACCCGCAGCAAGCCTGCCTGTGATCGCTGTCCGGTGCGGACCGATTGCCAGGGGCTGTCGCAAGGCAAGCCCACCGCTTATCCCAACAGCAAGCCGAAGAAGAGCATTCCGGCTCGCGATGGCATCATGCTGCTGATCCGTCACGGCGATGAGCTGCTGCTGGAGAAGCGGCCGCCGCAGGGGATCTGGGGCGGGCTCTACTGCTTCCCGCAGGTGGCTTCGCTGGCGGAGGTGGATGGTCTGCTGGCGTCCCTTGGCCTGAGCCATCACGGCTATCGGGAACTGGCCGGTTTTCGCCATACATTCAGCCACTTCCATCTCGATATTCGGCCGCTGCTGATTGACATTGATGAGGCGCAGCCGCTGCGGCTCATGGAAGCAGATAACCGACTCTGGTATAACTTACGCCATCCTGCCGAGGTGGGGCTGGCGGCCGCCACGGCCCGTCTGCTCGCCTATCCAGAGTTACAACCATAGAGGTCAACATGAGCCGTACTGTATTTTGCCAACGCCTGAAAAAAGAGGGCCCGGGTCTGGATTTCCAACTCTATCCCGGTGAGCTCGGCAAGCGGATTTTTGACAACATCAGCAAGGAAGCCTGGGCCGAGTGGCAGAAGAAGCAGGTGATGCTGATCAACGAGAAAAAGCTCAACATGATGAATCTTGAGCATCGCCAACTGCTGGAAAAAGAGATGGTCAGCTACCTGTTTGATGCAGGTGAAGTGCAGATCGAAGGTTACACCCCGCCTGCCCAGTAAGCTCTCCGGCTGTTGTACGTGTGAATAGGTGCGGGAATGGCGCCACACTGGCGTGACCGCTCCTGAAGTCGCAGCAAATGAATGATGGGCAGCTCTGCTGCCCGGTTTGAGGATCCTATGGGCCGAATTTTTTGGCTGCTGTGCACCCTGCTGTTTCTCTCTGCCTGCTCATCCTCCCCCAAGCCCAGCGGGAGTGAGGATGACGATCTGGTCAACGGCAAGGACATCCGCGGTTTTGAACACATGATCAGCGCGCTCTCCCATAACGTGAACGAGATATGGGGGCGGGAGGCGCTGTTTGCGGGCAAGTTTGACTACGTCAAATACACGGATCAGTACAAGAGCCGGGCCCACATCGACTTCTCCAGCGGTCACATCATGGTGGAGACGGTCTCGGGCATCGATCCCCGCGCTCACCTGCGTCGCGCCATCATCGAGACCCTGCTGACGCCGGACGATCCGGCCGAAGTGGATCTTTACTCCGACCGGGAAATTCTGACTGGTGGCGAGCCCTTCCTCTACGGTCAGGTGCTGGACAATCAGCGCCAGCCAATCCGCGCCTCCTGGCGCGCCGAGCGTTATGCCGATTACCTGCTCAACACTGCGATGAAGAAGCGCACTTTGGGGATTCGCACCATCTTCTTCGTCGATATTCCCATGGTGGCCAACCATGAAGATCGACGGGGCTACAAGTATGCGGGGATCATCCGGGAAGCGTCGCGCAAATACGGCGTGCCGGAGAGCCTGATCTATGCGGTGATCAAGACCGAGAGCAGCTTCAACCCCTATGCGGTGAGCCATGCCAACGCTTATGGCCTGATGCAGGTGATCCCGGCTACCGCCGGTCGTGACGTCTATGTTCGGGTCAAGGGCAAGAATGGCCAGCCGACCCGGGAGGAGCTGTTCAACCCGGCCTACAACATCGATGTCGGTACCGCTTATCTGCACCTGTTGCAGACCGTCTATCTGGCGGATATCGAGGATCCGCGCTCCCGTCGCTATGCGGTGATCTCCGCCTATAACGGTGGTGCTGGCGGGGTACTCAATACCTTCTCCAGCGATCGCAAGGCGGCGCCGGGTCGGATCAACCGGCTCTCCCCCGAGGCGGTCTATCAGGTGTTGACCGAGCAGCATCCCAAAGAGGAGGCGCGCCGTTACCTCTACAAGGTCAATCAGGCCGAGAAGGGGTTCAAGAGAGCCTTTGCCAGTCGGGCCGGTTAAGCGGTGACGCTGGGTTAACCATGCAAAAGGGCGCTTGATATCAAGCGCCCTTTTAACGTCTGGCCAGTTCGTCGTTGAAGTGGCCTTATTTGGCGATAAAGCCGCCCTTGGTCTGCGGGGCCGCGCCCACTTTCTCCAGGGTTTTCACTTCCACTTCGGTCTTGTTCCAGCTGTGGTCCACTTCACCACGAATGCGGATCAGGTCGTCCGGGCCCACTTCGGTGCCACGCCACACATCCTGATCCACTTCGACCTCCACTTCACCGCTGGCATCACGGAACAGATAGTTCTCGCCGCCCAGGTGCTTGACCAGTTTCCCTTCCAGGGTGGCCCAGCTGTCATCTGCCAGATCTTTCAGTTGAGCAACGGAAACCTTGTTCTGCTCTTGCGGGCCGGTATAGGCCGCCATGGCAAAAGAGGAGACAGACATCAGGGTCAACAGTCCGATTACGCTTGCGCTTGCCTTGTTCATTTCATACTCCTGTCGTTGGTATGAGGGCATTGTGCCGGGGGGGGCGTGAAACAAGCGTGAAAGAATAGGCTGGTGTGATTGTCTGTTTTGTGAGCGCAAGCGATTTCATCGGTGTCGGAACATGTGTGATTTCATCTGGAACTGTAATCTGTCGCCTTCACCAGAAGTCAGTGGCAGCAGACTCTTCCCATGCCTGTCGCCACTCGAGGAGAAGTCCGCAGGTCTCACCTGCTTAATCGAAGAGCATAACAATATGAAAAAATGGCTTGTTTGTTTATTGGGGTTAATGGCATTGACCGCGCAAGCGGCAGAGGGACGCCAACCTTTTTCCCGGGTTGTGATGTTTGGTGACAGCCTCTCCGACACCGGCAAGATGTACAAAAAGATGCGGGGGTATCTCCCCTCCAGCCCACCCTACTTCAATGGGCGCTTCAGCAACGGCCCGGTGTGGCTGGAGCAGTTGGGTGACGAGCGTTTCCCCGGTCTGGTCGTGGCCAACGAGGCGGAAGGCGGTGCGACCGCGGTGGCCTATAACCATCTGGGGGCTCTGAACGGCTGGCTCGGTTTCTGGTCCTGGGATCCCAAATATCAGGTGATCAACAACCTCGATTACGAGATCGATCAGTTCCTGAAAAAGGACAAGTTCCGCCCCGATGATCTGGTGGTGATCTGGGTCGGTGCCAACGACTATCTGGCCTATGGCTGGAACAGCGAGCGGGATGCGGATCGGGTGATCGATACCATCCGGCTGGCATCCAACCGGTTGGTGCTCAACGGCGCGCAGCAGATCCTGCTGTTCAACATTCCTGATCTGGGGCAGACCCCGTCAGCCCGCAGCATGAAGGTGGTGGAGAAGGTGCGCCATGTGGCCAGCTACCACAACCAGAAGTTGCAGAACCTCACTCGCGAGCTGGCTCCCCTTGGCATCGTGAAGCTGTTCGAAGTGGACAAGCAGTTTGATGAGATGATGCGCGATCCTCAGCAGTTCGGGCTGAGTGACACAGAACACGCCTGCTACGGTGGCGGCTATACCTGGAAGCCATTCTCCGGCAGCGCCGCCGAGGTGGCTGCGACCCCGGCTTTAAGTGTCTCCGAAAGAGTGGCTATTGCCGGTAACCCGATCCTGGCGCAGGCGGTGGTGAGCGGGCAGGCAAAAGGGCGAGCAGCGACTCTCAACTGCGATGAGCATATGTTCTGGGATCAGGTGCATCCGACCAGGACGGTGCACAAGGTATTGAGCCAGCGAGTCGCTGATTTTATCGATCAGCACTACGAGTTTATCCATCGCTGATACATGCAAGGGCTGGCGGAGGCTGGCCCTTTTCTCACCCGTCAGTCTGGGTAGAACGCTCGTTTTGCGACATTGTACGCTCAAATAACAGACGCTTGTTGCTGTTTTTGTAACAAGTTTGCGTTACAGTGTTTTTTGTTAATTGATATCAGGGACTTGAAAATAGGCTAACGTTTATCTGCAGTGATCGCTTTTGGGCGATTGCGCCTAGAAGACGAGTTGATATCAATCAACCTCCTCCTACACAAAGTTGCAGAGGCTCAGATATGAAAAAATCATTGATTACCTTGCTGGTTACCGGCTTGCTGGCGGCCAATGCCCAGGCGGCCGGTCAGGACAACACCTGGTATGGTGGTGCCAAACTGGGTTGGTCCAACTTCTACGGCATTGATGAAAGCAATGCCCTGACGCTTGGCAATGAGACCAACGATGCCCTGGGTGCGGGTGTGTTCGGCGGCTATCAGATCAACAAAAATCTGGGGCTGGAGCTGGGTTACGACTACCTGGGCAATTACAAATACGATGCGACTACGGCGGCAGGCGCTTTCAGTGATGAAGTGAAAGCACAGCTGGCCCAACTGACCCTGAAACTGGGTTTCCCGGTTACCGATAATCTGGATCTGTATGGTCGTGTCGGTGGCGGTTATGGCTGGGCTGATACCAAGAGCGATCTCTACAAGGATGACAGCCGCTTTGTCATGGTCGGTGCTCTGGGTGCCGAGTATGCGTTTAACCTCGACTGGGCTGCTCGCCTAGAGTACCAGTACACCACCCCGTATGGCAGCCGTGATGATACCGGCCTGAGAATGGATAACGGCTTGCTGTCGTTGGCAGCGGTTTATCGCTTTGGTCAGGTTGCCCCCGTGGCACCCGCTCCGGCACCAGCCCCGGCTCCCGAGCCTGTGATGGTCGAGAAGCAGTTCACCCTGAGCTCTGATGTGCTGTTTGACTTCAACAAGGCGACCCTCAAGCCAGAGGCCAGTCAGGCTCTGGATAGCCTCTACAGCCAGATTGAAGAGGCTCGACCCAAAGATGGCGTGGCAACCGTAATTGGTCACACCGACCGTATCGGTTCCGATGCCTACAACCAGAAACTCTCTGAGCAGCGTGCCCAGACCGTCGCCAACTATCTGGTTGGTAAAGGGATCCCGGCCGCCAAGATCAATGTGGAAGGGCGTGGTAAATCCTCACCGGTTACCGGCGACAGCTGCGTCAGCAAGTCCAAGCGTGAGCTGATCGTCTGCCTGGCTCCGGATCGCCGTGTTGATGTGAAAGTCGAAGGTGTCAGCGAGGTGCAGGAGTAATCTTTCACACTGAGCAGCTCTCCACAGGGGCTGGAATTAACAGCCCCTGTTGGAGCAAGAGAGGCCAAAAAGCCAGTCAGTTGAGCTGACTGGCTTTTTACATTGGCATTGCGGTCGGACAGAGGACAAATCAGGAAGGGAGCGGCATCACCCGGTTGCGCCCCAGCTCCTTGGCCTTGTAGAGCAGCTTGTCGGTACGTTCGACCAGACAGTCTGCACTCTCCTGACCGTTGAACTCGCCCACGCCAAACGAGGCGGTGATGTGGTCGATGCGGCGGCCAGATTTGCGATCCAGAATCGACATCCGCTCTATGGAACGGCGCATGCTCTCCGCCATCTGTCTGGCCAGCGCCAGCGAGCGATGGGGGACCAGCATGGCGAACTCCTCGCCACCCAGTCGATAGGCGGTGACCCCCTCCTTGCAGGCATCGCGCAGCCGTTTGCTGAAGGCTCGCAGCACCTGATCGCCGAGCAGGTGCCCATATTCGTCGTTGAAATTTTTGAACCGATCGATATCGGCGAGGATCAGTGAAAAGGGGTGCTGACTGCGGATCAACCCCTCCAGCTCCAGATCGAAGGCGCGGCGGTTGAGCAGGTTGGTGAGTGCATCCTCGTTGGCCAGTTTGCGGGTTTCGTTGAGCGCGGCACGCAGCTCCTTGATCTCCTTCTCGGCATTGCTGAGCTGGCTGCGAAAGTGCATGGTGGACATGCGTACATCCCGCGATTCGCGCACCAAGTCTCGCAAGATGCCCATGGTATCTTCCAGGCTCAGCCCCTCATCGTCGATCTTACTTAACTTGTCGAAGCTCTTGTCGAGCATCTCCTGAAACATACCGGTATCGGAGATGGCATCCTGCATGGAGTGGCCGAGCTCGTTGGCCATGGCTGCAAGGTTGAGCTTCATCGCCTCCATCTGCTGTTCGTCCTGCGCAGCCAGATATTGGTGATAGAGGCGCTCGCAGGTAGTGAGCGAGCAGGTTCCCTGCAGTTTGATGGCTTGATCGATCGCCTGGTTGAGTTCGGGCATGCTGGCCGAGACATAGTTGTACCACAGGTGGTAGTTGTCCGGCGTAGTTGGGATTTGGTACTTGATCATCAGGGGAACTGCCTGTTTGAGATAGGCGGCGGATTGGGCAAATGTGTCCTTACTCATGAGTTCTGTGTCTCATCATGCCAGCGAACTGAAGATAGTATGACAGAGAGATTGGCCAAAAGGCAGCCGATGGATGCCATTCGCCCCCCCCTCCGATATAATGGCACCGTTACCACCTACCCTAAGGCCTGCTTATGTCTCAAAAAGATCCTTTCCTCGAACGCGAGGCCGAAAAATACGATAACCCCATCGCCAGTCGCGAGTTGATCCTGGAACTCATCAAGGGCCATGAAAAGCCCATGTCCCGTGAAGAGTTGGCCAAGGTCCTCAAGCTGAAAGATGAAGAGCCGTTGGAAGCCTTGCGTCGTCGTCTGCGCGCCATGGAGCGTGATGGACAACTGGTATTCACTCGCAACCAATGTTATGCCCTGCCGGATCGCCTGAATCTGGTCAAAGGTTATGTAATCGGCCACAAGGATGGCTTCGGTTTTCTGCGTCCGGAAGGTGGTGGTCCGGATCTGTATCTGAACAACCGAGAGATGCAACGCCTGATGCATGGCGATTACGTGCTGGTGCAGCCGACCGAGATCGACCGCAAGGGTCGTCAGGAAGCGCGTCTGGTGCGCCTGCTCAAGTCCCGTGAGGCAGACATTGTCGGCCGTTACTTCGTCGAGAATGGCGTTGGTTTCGTGGTGCCGGATGACAGCCGTATCGGCCAGGACATCATCATCCCGGAAGGGGAAAACAAAGGGGCTCGTCAGAGCCAGGTCGTGGTTGTGCGCATCAACCAGCGCGCCACCTCCCGTATCAATGCCGTCGGCACCGTACTGGAAGTGCTGGGCGAGAACATGGCGCCGGGCATGGAGATCGAAATTGCCCTGCGTACCCACGGCATTCCGCACACCTGGCCGGAGGAGGTGACCAAAGAGGTTGCCGGTCTCGGCGAGCAGGTGCCGGAGAAAGCCAAAGAGGGCCGCATCGACCTGCGCGCCCTGCCGCTGGTGACCATCGACGGCGAAGATGCCCGCGACTTCGATGACGCCGTCTTCTGTGAAGCCAAACGCGGTGGTGGCTGGCGTCTGTGGGTTGCCATTGCTGACGTCTCCGCTTACGTTAAGCCCGGCACGGCGCTGGATGCCGAAGCGTATCAGCGTGGCAACTCCGTCTACTTCCCCGAGTTTGTGGTGCCCATGTTGCCTGAGGTGCTCTCCAACGGCTTGTGTTCCCTGAACCCGCAAGTTGACCGCCTCTGCATGGTGTGCGAGATGACCATCTCCGCCGCTGGCCGCATGTCCGGCTACAAGTTCTACGAAGCGGTAATGAATTCTCACGCCCGTCTGACCTACACCAAGGTTGCCGCGATCCTCGATGGCGATCCCAAGCTGCGCCAGCAGTATGATCCGCTGGTGGGCCATATCGAGGAGCTGAACAACCTCTACAAGGCGCTCAAGCATGCCCGTCATCAGCGCGGTGCGGTGGAGTTCGAGAGCGAGGAGACTCGCTTCATCTTCAACGCCCAGCGCAAGATCGACCGCATCGTGCCGCTGGTGCGCAACGATGCCCACAAGATCATCGAAGAGTGCATGATCCAGGCGAACGTGGCTGCTGCCCGTTACATCGAGAAGAACGAAGCCTTTGCCCTGTTCCGGGTGCACGACCGTCCGGGCGAAGAGCGTCTGACCGGTTTCCGCGATTTTCTGGCCGAACTGGGTCTGGAGCTCAAGGGCGGACTCGAGCCCGAGCCGAAAGACTTTGCCGAGCTGGCTGCCAAGTTTGAGGGGCGCCCGGATGCGGAGCTGCTCTCCACCATGCTGCTGCGCTCCATGCGTCAGGCCATCTATCAGGCCGACAACATCGGTCACTTCGGTCTGGCGTTGAAGTCCTATGCGCACTTCACCTCGCCGATCCGTCGCTACCCCGACCTCATCCTGCACCGCGCGATCAAGTACCAGACTGCCAAGGAGCAGCAGGCCAACCTGCGCCACAAGTGGACCCCGAGCGGTGGTTACCACTACCAGCTGGAAGAAGTGGATCCGATGGGCGAGCACTGCTCCATGACCGAGCGCCGTGCCGACGATGCCACTCGCGATGTGGCCGACTGGCTCAAGTGCGAGTACATGCTGGATCACGTGGGTGACGAGTTTGACGGCGTTATCGCCAGCGTCACCGGCTTTGGTTTCTTCGTCCGTTTGGCGGAGATCCACATCGACGGTCTGGTGCACGTCAGCACCCTCACCAACGACTACTACCAGTTTGATCCCCTGCACATGCAGCTGATTGGCGAGAACTTCCGCCGTCGCTACCGTCTGGGCGACAAGGTGCGGGTCAAGGTGATGGGCGTGAACCTGGATGATCGCAAGATCGACTTCGTGATGGTGGAAGAGCCGCTCAAGGCCACCGGCAAGAACGCCAAAGAGATGGCGCGCAAGCAGGCCGAGATCAAGAAAGAGAAGGCCAAGAGCGCCGAGCGCCACGAAAAGCGCAAGGAGAAAGGGGGCAAGGACCACGGTAAACCCGCCAAGGGTGGCCGTGCCAAACCCAGCAACAGACGACCGGGCAAAAAAGCTCACGATAAGGCCAAGAGCACTAAATGAGTACTGAACTGATCTACGGCATTCACGCTGTATCCGCGCTGCTGGAGCGCACTCCCGAGCGCTTTATCGAAGTGTGGGCCCTCAAGGGGCGGGATGACGACCGGCTGCAACCCCTGCTGGCTGAGCTGGAGTCCCTCGGCTTGCGCGTGCAGAGCGTGAACCGCAAGACCCTTGATGACAAAGCGGAAGGCAACAATCACCAGGGCATCATGGCCCGGGTGAAAGAGGCGCCGAAGCTGGCCGAGCACGATCTGGCCAGCCTGCTGGACGAGTTGGCGGCACAACAGAGCCAGCCCTTCCTGCTGGTGCTGGATGGCGTGACCGATCCGCACAACCTCGGCGCCTGCCTGCGCAGCGCCGATGCCGCCGGGGCTCATGCGGTGATCGTGCCGCGCGACAAGGCCACGGGTCTCACCCCGATTGTGCGCAAGGTCGCCTGTGGCGCGGCCGAAGTGGTGCCGCTGATTCAGGTCACCAACCTGGCCCGTACCCTGCGCGAGCTGCAGGAGCGCGGTGTCTGGATCGTCGGCACCGCTGGCGAGGCCGATCACGACCTCTATCAGGCCAAACTGACCGGCCCGATGGCGCTGGTGATGGGTGCTGAAGGTAAAGGCATGCGTCGTCTGACCCGAGAACATTGCGACGAGCTGGTGAGCATCCCGATGGCGGGGGCGGTATCCAGCCTCAACGTCTCGGTGGCGACCGGCGTTTGCCTGTTTGAAGCTGTGCGTCAGCGTCGCTGTTAATCATGCTGACTGACAGACCCCCCTTCGATTGGGCGCAGGTCGCAGATAGAGAGGAGGCCGCGCGCCTCCTCTCTTTTGCCCGCCCGCTGACCCTCCGCCCGAAAAGCTGCCTCTGGCACGCCGGCGACAGCCCGGATCTGCTGGTCAGGGTGGAGCAGGGGCTGCTGCGGGCCAAGCTGGTGCTGGAGGATGGCCGCGAGTACATCAAGGAGTTCTACTGGGAGGGGGACGAGTTTCTCGACTTCCACCACCTGCTTAGTGGCGAGCCAGCCCGCTACAGCGTGGAGGCGCTGGAGTCTTGCCGTCTGCAGCTGTTCAGTCTGGCCGACCTGCGCCAGCTGCCCGGCTGGCCGCGCTGGTATCAGCACTTGCTGGAGGTGCAGTTGCGCATCAAGGAGGAGAAGGAGCTGTTGCTGCTCACCGGCAGCCCGCAGGCGCGCTATCAGCACTTTCTCGACAGTTTTCCCGCGCTCGATGCCAGAGTGCCCGACCACCAGATCGCCGCCTATCTCGGCATTACCCCCATCAGCCTGAGCCGCATTCGCAAACGGCTGAAAGAACTTAACAAAGGTTAATGCAGGGCGCTGGCGCCACGATTATGCTGGCAGGCCGAACTGATAAGGAGTTGCCGATGAACTGGATCCTGAAACCCTGGTCTGAACTGACCACAGACGAGTTGTATGAGTTGCTGGCGCTGCGGGCCGAGGTGTTCGTGGTGGAGCAGACCTGCCCCTTTCAGGATCTGGACGGGCTCGATCGCCGCGAAGGGGTCTGGCACCTGCTCGGCTATCAGGGCGATCTGCTGGCCGCCTATGCACGGATCATGGCGCCCGGTATCGGCGATGAGAGCGGCGCCGCCATCGGTCGGGTGGTAACTTCACCCAAGGCGCGCGGCGGTGGTCTCGGTCACCAGCTGATCGGCGAGGCGGTCAAGGCGTGTGAGGCACGCTGGCCGACCCACAGCATCTGGCTGGGGGCGCAGGCCCATCTGCAGGGCTTCTATGGCCAGCACGGTTTTGTGGCGGAAGGGGAAGGCTATCTCGAAGATGATATCCCCCATATGGGAATGCGCAGAGTGGCGGCATAACCACTCGTCAGAGTGATGCAGAATGCAGAAGGGCTATCCCGCGGGATGGCCCTTCTCTTTATCGCCAGGCGATCACTTCTTCTTTTTCTTCTTGGCGGACTTCTTCTTGTCGACCGGCTTTTTCTTCTTCACCGGTACCCGCGCCTCTTTATGTTTCGGGCGCAGCTCGTCGATCACCCGGCGCTTGAGGCGCTCTTCGGTGTAGCGCTCGATCTTGGCGACCATCGCCATGTCGTGGGCCTCCACCAGGCTGATGGCGCAGCCACGATTGCCGGCGCGGCCGGTACGGCCGATACGGTGAACGTAAACGTCGGCGCCGTAGGGCATGTCGTAGTTGATGACATGGCTGACGTTCGGCAGGTCGATGCCACGGGCGGCGACGTCGGTGGCGATCAGGAAGGGCACTTCCCCTTCGTGGAACTTGCGGATCGACTCGATACGCTTGCTCTGCTCCATCTCGCCACGGATCCAGGCGCAGCAGATACCTGCAGCCTGCAGCTGGCCGGAGAGCTCCGCCAGACGCTCGCGAGTCTTGACGAAGATGATGGCTTTCTGGGTTTCCGGATCTTTCAGGATATGGGTCAGCAGCGCCAGCTTGTGGGTGGCGTCATCGGCCAGATGGATCCACTGGGTGATGGGGCGACGTTCGCTGCGGGGCGGCTCGGCGTGCAGCTCCACCGGATCCTTGAGGATCTCGTTGGCGAACTTCTCAAGGCCGGCCCCTTCCAGGGTGGCGGAGAAGAGCATGGTGTGCTTGCGGTAGCGCGCTTCGGCCACGATGCGGTTCACATCCTTGATAAAGCCCATGTCCAGCATGCGGTCCGCTTCATCCAGCACCAGCACTTCGATGTCGTGGCTCTCGAACTCCTCTTTCTCGATGTACTCGAGCAGACGGCCCGGGGTGGCCACCACTATGTCGGTGGTCTTGGTCAGGGCAGGCAGCTGCTCTTCATGGCTGACGCCGCCGATGATGGTTTCGATGCTGAGGTTGGTATGGGCCGCCAGCGCCTTGGCGTGGGCGGTCACCTGCAGCGCCAGCTCGCGGGTCGGGGTCAGGATCAGCATGCGGCAGGGGCCCGGCTTGCGGCGCGGGAAGTCCAGCAGGTGCTGGAGTGCCGGCAGCAGGAAGGAGGCTGTCTTGCCGGTACCGGTCGGAGCGGATGCCAGAATATCGCGGCCGTCCAGGGCTGGCTCCAGCACCATCTGCTGGATGGTGGTGGGGCGGGTGAATCCCATCTCGGCCAAGGCCCGGTTGAGGGCTGGGTGCAGGTCGAAATCATCAAAGGACTGGCTCATGGCAATACTCGGTCATTAAGGAAACGGCAGATTATAGGCGATTATCTCGTCGGCTCCTATTGGTGAGTGTGTCTTAGCCGCTATAATCGCCCACCATTTTTGCAGATGACGGGGGCCAGATGGGACGTAGTCGCGGATTTACCTTCAAACAGTTCCATATCAATCACGATCGCTGCGCCATGAAGGTGGGTACCGATGGCATTTTGCTCGGTGCCTGGGCGCCGGTCGAACAGGCGCGTCGAGTGCTCGATATCGGCACCGGCAGCGGCCTGATCGCCCTGATGCTGGCCCAGCGCAGCAGATCTGACTGCCGTCTTGATGCGGTCGAGCTGGATATTAATGCGGCCAGCCAGGCGCGGGAGAATGCGGCGTCCTCTCCTTGGGCAGATCGGGTGACCATCATAGAGAGTGCCATTCAGGATTATCAGGCCGCCCCTTACGATCTTGTCGTCTCCAACCCTCCCTATTTCGTGGCAGGCCAGTCATTTAGCGATCCGGCGCGGGCGTTGGCCCGCCATACCGGCGCCCTCGACAGCCCCGCATTACTGGCGGCCTGCAATCGTTTGTTGAGCCCGAACGGGCAGGTGGCGCTGGTGCTGCCGACGGCGATGGCCGATGAAATTTTATGCATTTCGGCGAATTATGATCTGCATGGCATTTGTTATACAGCTGTTATCACCAGAGAGGGTAAAGAGGCAAATCGTGTTTTATTGCTACTTGGCAGAGGATTAAACAGGTGTGAGAGGGGTGAAATTGTGATCCATTCTGCTGATGGGGCCTATTCCGACAGATATATCCAACTGACCAACCCCTTCTATTTGAAGATGTAAATTTCGTCTTGAACTATTTTTTCACGCCATTATGCTGGTTCCAGATCGAGCGCCCGCTCCAGACCAGCTAAAACCACTGGTTGCGATGAAAAAACATGCGGGGCTCTTTTTTTATACCCCCTGAACACACCCGGTCAGCGACCGATAAAAACTATAACAAGCAATAATTTACAAGACAGACGAGGTTGAACTTGACGAAATCACTCACATTGTCCGATGTACTCGGATTAGGGTTTATGACCTTCGCCTTCTACTTGGGCGCCGGTAACATCATTTTCCCGCCGTTGGCCGGTTACATGGCTGGTGAGCACCTCTCCCTGGCGATGTTTGGCTTCCTGGTCACTGCCGTGGGCCTGCCTCTGGTAACCATTCTGGCCGTGGCGAAAGCCGGTAACGGTTGGGCTGGCATGACCAAACTGCTGCCTGCCGGTGTTGCGACTGCGCTGGCCGTTGCCATCTATATCATCATAGGCCCGGCCTTTGCCGCGCCCCGTACCGGTCTGGTTGCCTACGAAATGGGCCTCAAGCCGTTCATCGGTGATATGGGGCAAGCGGGTCTGGCGGCCTATACCGTGATCTTCTTTGGTGTGGCCATTCTGGTCTCCATGAACCAGGGCAAGCTGATGGACGCCATCGGCAAATACCTGACTCCGGTACTGATGCTGCTGCTGCTGACTCTGGCGGTCGGGGTATTCGTAGCGCCGCAAGGCGCCATGCCTGACGCGTCCGGTGACTATCAGAACAGCCCCTTCGTGAAAGGGATCCTGGAAGGTTACAACACCATGGACACCCTGGCGTCCCTGATGTTTGGCGCCCTGATCGTCGATCTGCTGCGCCAGAAAGGCATCAACGATTACAAGAGCCAGTTCAAGTATCTGGCCATTGCCGGCCTCATCTCTGCCGTTGGTCTGAGCGTGGTGTACGTCTCCCTGTTCCAGCTGGGTAACACGGCAGCCGGTGTGGCGACGGATGTCAGCAATGGTGGCGCCATCGTCAACGCCTACGTACTGAGCCTGTTTGGTCAGCCGGGTCAGTTCATTCTGGCGGCCATCATCACTCTGGCGTGTTTTACCACTGCAGTCGGTCTGATCTCCGCCTGTTCCGATTTCTTCCACAATCTGACCGGCATGGCTTACAAGAAGCTGGTGGTGTTGCTGGGCGTTATCTGTGCCGTGGTGGCCAACGTGGGCCTGAGCCAGCTGATCAGCCTCTCCATTCCGGTGCTGGTTGCCATCTATCCGGTTGCCGTGGCGCTGGTGCTGGTCACCTTCCTGAAGGGTTACTTCGGCCGTCCCCGTCTGGTGTTCCGTGGCGTGTTGATGGTTGCCTTCCTGTTCGGGTGCCTGGATGGTCTGGGTGCTGCCGGCATGAAGATGGATGCGTTTGCCTTCCTGCCGCTGTTCGACAAGGGCCTCGCCTGGCTGATGCCGACCCTGCTGGCCTGCGTAGTTGGCGTGATGGTGCGTCCGACACAGATGGCTGCCGAAGCTGCCTGATCACGCCCGATGTGATATTGCCAAGAGCCTGCCCCGTGCAGGCTCTTTTGTTTTTCTGTTCTGCTGGCGGTTTGCCCGGTGGATGGTATCCGGCCATCCTCACAGGCTAATTTCAGCTCCCTTGCGGCCCTATCCCCTGTTTATCTGCGCGTTTACACCCAGTCTGGGTAATTCGGTCATTCGGTGATTAATTTTGAGCGGATAAATTGTTTCAAGATATTAATGTGTGATTGAGATCACGCATCTCTTCTTTATGCTAAAGGTGGTGCTCCTCATCCGGTCTGCTGACCGCAGGGGAGCGAGCAGTATTGTTATCCGGTTATCTGCCAGGCAGTGGGTGCAATCAACAAAAACAAGCTGACAAGGCAGATGAGGTTGGGTTTGACGAAATCATTGAAGTTGTCCGACGTATTCGGACTGGGGTTTATGACGTTTGCCTTCTATCTGGGGGCTGGCAATATCATTTTTCCGCCGCTTGCGGGTTTTATGGCTGGTGAGCATCTGCTGGCCGCCATGTGCGGTTTTCTACTGACGGCGGTGGGGCTGCCGTTAATCACCCTGATTGCGGTTGCCAAGGGGAGTTCGGGGGGCCGCGCGAGTGGCTGGACCGGAATGACCCGCTATCTGCCCGCCGGGGCGGCGACGGCGCTGGCCATCGCTATCTATATCATCATGGGGCCCGCCTTTGCCATTCCCCGCACCGGTCTGGTCGCCTACGAGATGGGGCTCAAGCCCTGGCTCGGCGATGCCGGTCATGAGGGGCTGCTGATCTACACCCTGAGTTTCTTTGCGCTGGTGATCATGGTGGCGCTCGATCGGGGCAAACTGCTCGATGCGGTTGGCAAGTACCTGACTCCCGCCCTGATGGCGATGCTGCTCATTCTGGCGGTCGGGGTCTTTATCGCGCCACAGGGTACCATGCCCGATGCCAGCGGTGACTACATCAGCGCTCCGCTCACCAAGGGGATGCTGGAGGGGTATAACACTATGGATACCCTGGCATCCCTGATGTTTGGCGCACTGATCATCGGGTTGCTGCGCCAGAAGGGGATCGAGGACTATCGCAGCCAGTTCAAATACCTCACCATTGCGGGCCTGATCTCGGCGGTCGGGTTGTCGGCGGTCTATCTCTCTCTTTTCCAGCTTGGCAACAGTGCCGGCGGAGTGGCGAGCGACATCAGCAACGGCGGTGCCATCGTCAATGCCTATGTGCTGAGCCTGTTTGGTCAGCCAGGGCAGCTTATTTTGGCGGCCATCATCACTCTGGCCTGTTTTACCAGTGCAGTAGGCCTGCTCTGTGCCGGAGCCGATTATTTCCAAGATTTGACTGGCTGGACTTACCACAAGTGGGTGATGCTGCTGGGGGCACTCTGCGCGCTGGTGGCCAATGTGGGGCTGAGTGAGCTTATCAGTCTCTCCATCCCGGTGCTGGTAGCCATCTACCCGGTTGCCATTGCACTGGTGCTGGTGACCTTCCTCAAAGGGTGGTTTGCCCAGCCACGGCTGGCGTTTCGTGGCGTGCTGCTGGTCGCCTTCCTGTTTGGCTGTCTGGACGGACTGGGCGCTGCTGGTATGGCGATGGACGGCTTTGCCTTCCTGCCGCTGTTCGACAAGGGACTTGCCTGGCTGCTGCCAACTCTGCTGGCCTGCATCGTCGGCATCTTGATGCGACCAAGCGGTAAGCTGGCTGCCGAAGCGGCTTGATTCAGGATCAACGAGATAGCAAAGAGGCCAGCATCTGCTGGCCTCTTTTGTTTCTGCCGGATCCGTTACCGGATCAGATTTGCGGGCCTGCCGGCTTGGGTTTGCCATCCAGACCATACCAGTGGGTTTCTACCCGTCCGGCATGCCACTCGAAGGTGCCCCAGGGCTGTTTGGTTTCCCAGCGCGGGAAGTTGATGAGAACCCGGTTATCTTCGTACTTGTAGAGGGAGGTGCTGATCTGAATGTCCGACAGGATCAACAGTAGTGCCCAGCAGATGAAAATCCATTTCAATGCTTTCCACATAGGATTACTCGAAGCAAATTTCGATAGTGGCGCGACCGAAATCGGATTCGAATGGCATCATTATCTTGGTGCCATCGGCCCTGTGGGTGATGGTGTGGTTGGGGCCGGAGACGATGATGGGGGTCGCCATGTCAAACTCGTAGCCCTTCTCGCCCAGCATCCGCTTGGCACCGCCGGTCACCATGTTGGTGATTTCACCGACCATGTCGGTCACCTCTTCATTGATGGAGGCGGGAGCTTCCCCCAGCATGCGACGCATGATCTCCAGCGCCAGCCCCTTCTCGAAGCTGATGGAGAGGGAGCCGCGGGTCTGCGGGCCGACCATGCCGATCAGACCGGAGACGTCGCCGCGCGCCAGCTCATCCATCTTGCGTTTCGGTTTGCCCGGTTTTAGTTCCAGCTGCGCCATGGTCGAGAGCACATTGAGCAGAGATAGCAGGAACGGATTTACAAAATCAGCCTTCATGATGACTTCCTACAGTGGGCGTACAGCGAGCACATTGGCCATGTGCCTCTATTGTCTTATTGGTAATCGTAAAGCCATGCAAGTGGGCCTGCTCGGAAAACGCGCTATCTATTGCACTATCGTGAAGTTCGACCACATCCCCGCACTCGTCGCAGATCAGCAGCTGCATCGGGTGAGCGTGATCGAAGTGGCAGCAGAAGATAAACGCGTTGAGCGATTCCACTTTGTGAGCAAAGCCCTGTTCGAGCAAAAAATCGAGTGCCCGATAGACGGTTGGCGGCTTGGCATTGGCTTCGGTTTGTTGCAGCTGGGCCAACAAATCATAGGCGCTGATGGCGTTGCCGTGTGCCGCCAGCAGGCGAAATACCTGACGTCGGGTCGGGGTGAAGCGGATCCCTCGCTGTATACAGAGTCGCTCGGCTCGTTGTAAAAGTTGGTCTTGATTCATGATCGCGCAGATACCCTTTCTATTAGCCGGATACTATCACAGGGCCTCGCATGGCGCGGCGACAAAATTCATTTTCTGGGGCTGCTTCACGTTGTGATAAAATCCGCCCCTTTCTTTAGCCAACCCGGATGATTTTTATGCAGGCGCAGCGTTTTTCCATCGCCCCCATGCTGGACTGGACTGATCGGCATTGCCGTTACTTTCATCGACTGATGAGTCGCCAGACCTTGCTCTATACCGAAATGGTGACCACCGGTGCCATCATCCACGGCAAGGGGGATTATCTGGGTTACAGCGAGCAGGAGCATCCCATCTCCCTGCAGCTGGGGGGCAGCAATCCGGCCGATCTGGCGCGCTGTGCCAAGCTGGCCGAGGAGCGCGGCTATGACGAGGTGAACATCAACGTCGGCTGCCCCTCCGATCGGGTGCAAAACGGTCGCTTTGGCGCCTGCCTGATGGGCGAACCAGCGCTGGTGGCGGACTGCGTCAAGGCAATGCGCGATGTGGTCGATATTCCGGTGACGGTGAAGACCCGTATCGGCATCGACGATCAGGACTCCTACGAATTTCTGCAGACCTTTATCGAACAGGTGCGCGATGCCGGTTGCGATACCTTTATCGTCCATGCCCGCAAGGCGTGGCTGAGCGGCCTGAGCCCCAAGGAGAACCGCGAGATCCCGCCCCTCGATTATCCCCGCGTCTATCGGGTCAAGCAGGATTACCCGGAGCTGACCATTGCCCTCAACGGCGGCGTCACCTCCATGGAGCAGGCTCTCGAGCACCTGCAACACGTCGATGGCGTCATGATGGGGCGTGAAGCATATCAGAACCCCTACATTCTGGCGCAGGTGGACAATCTGGTGTTCGGCCAGAACAACGCCGTGCCGAGCCGCCACGAGGTGGTGCGGATGATGCTGCCCTATATCGAGCAGGAGCTGGCCAAGGGCAACTACCTCTCCCATATGACCCGCCACATGCTGGGGCTGTTCCAGAACATGCAGGGGGCTCGCGCCTGGCGCCGTCACCTGAGCGAGAACGCCTGCAAACCGGGCGCCGGTATTCAGGTGGTGCTGGATGCCATGGCCAAGGTGCCGGAGTTTGCCAGCAGCGAGACGGCCGAATAAGCCGCTTTGTCAGGGCAAGAACCACAAAAAGCGCGTCAATCGACGCGCTTTTGGTTTTTCTGGTCAGGGTCACCCTGATGTGTTGTCAGAAGCCGTACTGTAGTCGTGTATCTCTCCGGGGCGCGGAGTAAAACGTGGATCGCCATCTTTGTATTCACGAACAAGCTGCATGGTCTTGCAGAAGCTGGCCTGCTTGTCGTACTCCTGCCGGGCAAGATCGATGGCCCGTTCGGCCCGGCGCCGCTCCATCTTGTCAGACTTGCGATCGCTGAACTGTTGCTGCTGATGCAGCATCCAGCCGACAAACTCTTGCTGGCATTGGGATTCGCTACTGGCCTGCGCAGGCAGGGTCCACAACAACGAGAGCAGTATCAAATAACGCATGTCTGACTGGGTATTGAAGATTAATTGAACAGAAGGGGCGGCATTTTAGGCTGGAAATCGGGATGTGAACAGTATCAATAGCGAGGCCCCGCAGGGCCTCGCATCGTTGTGGCCGGTCTCAGTGTTTGACGAGGTAGAGTTGGCGGCTGTAGGCCACATCTTCCGGGTTGTTGATGGGGTAGCCCTTGAGCCATGGCTTGATGAGGCGGGCATTGGTGTACTGGTAGATGGGGGCGATGGGGGCTTGATCCAGCAGGATCGCCTCCGCCTCGCCAAACAGCTTGCTGCGGCTGGCGGCATCCTGAGTGCTGGCAGCCTCTGCCAGCAGCTGGTCATAACGGGCATTGGCAAAGCCTGCCATATTGCCGCTGTGACGGGAGCCCCACAGGCCGAGGAACGCTGAAGGGTCGTTGTAATCGGCGACCCAGGATGAGCGGATCACCTCGAACTGACCGCTCTGGCGGCTGTCGAGATAGGTTTTCCACTCCTGATTGGTCAGCTCGACCTCGGCGCCCAGCTTCTGCTTCCACATGCTGGCAATCGCCAGTGCCATCTTCTTGTGAATTTCCGCGGTGTTGTAGAGCAGGGTCAGCTTGAGCGGCTTGTCCGGGCCGTAACCGGCTTCCTTGAGCAGGGCCTTGGCCTTGCTGTCCAGCTCCGGCTGGCTGCTGGTGGAGAGCAGGTTGGCGGTTGGGGTAAAGCTGGCGGTCACATCCGGAGTGAAGTGATAAGCCGGTTTCTCGCCAGTGCCGAGCACCTTGTCGGCGATCAGGGCGCGATCGATGGTGTAGGAGAGCGCCTTGCGCACCCGCACATCGTCGAGCGGCGCCTGCTTGGTATTGAAGGCGTAGTAGTAGGTGCCGAGCTGATCCGGGGTGTAGACCTCATTCGGGATCTGCTGCTTCAGCTTGTCGTACTGCTCCTTGGGGAAGGATTCGGTGATATGCAGATCGCCAGCCAGGTAGCGGTTGGTGGCCGCGCTTTCCTGATTGATCGGCATGAAGATCACCTTGGTCAATACGGTATGGGCCCGATTCCAGTAATAAGGGTTGGGGGTCAGCTCCAGCTTTTCGTTGACCACCCGGTTGTTCAGCACAAAGGCACCGTTACCCACCAGTTTGCCGGGCTGAGTCCACAGGTTGCCGTACTGTTCGATGCTGGCCTGATGGAGCGGCGACAGGCTGGGGTGGCTCAGCAGGTTCAGGAAGTAGGGCACCGGCTGGGAGAGGGTCACCTGCAGGGTGTGGTCATCGAGGGCCTTGACCCCCAGCTCGCTGGCAGGCAATTTGCCAGCGACTATCTCGTCCACCTTGTCGAAACGGGCCAGTTGGGCAAACCAAGCGAAGGTGGCCGCCTCTTTCGGGTCGACCAGCTTGCGCCAGCCGTAGACGAAGTCGCCGGCCTTGACCGGATCGCCGTTGGACCAGCGCGCATCCGGGCGCAGATGGAAGGTAAAGAACTGGTTGCCCTTGTTCTCCCAGCTGGCCGCCACCCCGGCAACCGGTTTGCCATCCGGCCCCTGGGTCAGCAGCCCCTCGAACAGATCCCGCAGTACCTGCAACTCCGGCAGGCCGACCAGCTTGAGCGGGCTCAGGCTGGCAGGTTCATCCTTGAGGTGGCGAACGACAATCTGCTCGGCGGCGAGTTGTGTTCCGGCGGGAATATCGGCAGCCTGGACAGCAGCACAGCCCAGCAGGGCCAGCAAGGGGGTCCATCCTTTCATGGGTCGGATCCTTCAAATAGTGTGAAGCGGGGAGAAAACTCGGCGAGAAAATATCGCCGACAGATGGGAAATCATGATATCCCGTTTGCTGGTCTGACCGCCAGCATTCGACTCTCACTCCCAATCGGGGTAGAAGAGCGTTCCCGGCGTCTGTGCAGTTCAATGTGGTGAGGAGTGTCAAACGATGAAAGCATGGTTATTGCTGGCCTGTGTGTTGAGCCAGGGCGCCTGGGCGTTGGCCCCGTGCCAGAGCGACACGGCGGTGGGCAACTGGTGCGAGATCGGCATCGATGCCTTGCACCCGACTCAGGGGGGCGTCGGCCAGATCCAGGTTGATGAGACCCAGGCCACATTGGCGGGCATGAGTGCAAAGCAGCTCGACAAGTTGATGAAAAAGAAAGAGATCCCTGTAGTGATTGCACCGGATGGCAGCTACTGGCTGGTGGACAGACACCATCTCACCAAGGCGTTGTGGCAGCAGGGCGTCAAGGATGCGCGGGTCAAGGTGATTGGCCGTCTGCAGGACAAAGCCAACTTCTGGAGCCAGATGCAGAACAACCACTGGGCCTGGCTCAAGGATGAGAAGGGGCAGCCGCTGACCCCGGAGCAGTTGCCGACCAGTATCGACAAGCTGCCTGATTACCCCTATCGCACCCTGGCCGGACTGCTGCAGGATGCGGGCTACTTTCGCAAGGACAAACAGGTCTATTTCGTCGAGTTTGCCTGGGCCAGCTGGCTCGGCAAGCAGATGCAGTGGATGCCTGTCGATAACTCCAATCTGACCGCCCGCCTGCAACAGGCCAAACGGCTCGCCTGCGGCAGCGATGCCAGTGACTTGCCCGGTTATCCCGGCAAGCAGTGCAGCCTCAACCAGTCCAAAATCGCGCAGTGAGTGGATGTGCGATGACGGCATCCAGAGCATGCCGGAGATAAAAGAGGGCGACCCCAGGGTCGCCCTTATGCTGTCAGCTACTGGTTAGCGGTGGTCACTCATGGCGCACCGCCCAGTGGGCAGCCGCCTGTTCAAGCAGGGCGACGTCACCTTGCTGGATCAGCGCTAGCAGATCGTTGACCTGTTGATCCCGCCAATCCCACCAAGCGAGGGCCTGTAGCCGGGCAATTTCCTCCTCGCCAAAGCGCATTCGCACCACCCTGGCCGGGGTGCCCGCCACCATGGCATAGGGTGGTACATCCTGATTGACCAGCGAACGGGCGGCGATGATGGCGCCGTCGCCGATGGTGACGCCGGGCATGATCATCGCCTCCATGCCGATCCAGACATCGTTGTCGATGCGGGTATCGCCAGCGGGGCGGTAGCTGCGCTTGAGCGCCGCCAGATCGGCGAACGGATAGGTGCTGATGAAGGCCGTGTTGTGGGTGTGGTTGCCGCCCATGATGATCTTTACCCCAGCGGCAATTTGCACATAGTCGCCGATATGGAGCCGGTCGATATGCCAGAGCGGCTCCCAGCCGGTTTCCGGGCTGCGGCTGAAGGGATCGCCATGGAGGTAGCGCACCGCCACCTCTTCGAAGGGGCCATCCCAGGCACCCGAGTAGTAACTGTGCTGCCCTTTGAGGCAGATATTGGGGTTGGTCACCGTCAGGTGCAGGTATTCGACCTGCGACCAGTGTTGGCAGGGGTTCATATTGGTACTCCTTTGCTGAATGGATCGGATGGGTTGCGTTCGCTTGAGCGCAGCTAATAGATCCAGACCAGCATGCGGGGCACGCAGAGCAGGGAGCAGCCCAGCATCTGCGGGAGGCGTGGTCGCATTGTGGTGTGCTCCAAAGAACTAAGAGGGAAGGGCGCGATCATAAGGTCGGGCGCCGGGTTTGCCAAGGTTGCGCAGAGATCCTGCACTAACCCTCTGGTTGATATTTATTCTCAATTAGCCATGATAACACTCCCACCATGACGGATTCGGGAGAGCGAGATGACACCGCAAAGTTGGCAACGATACATGCTGGAGGCGGAGCGTGCCTGGCAGGCCGGTTCGCTAGGGGCGGCGATCTGCTTTTATCAGCAGGCGCTGGGGGATGTTTACGAGATGACCCAGGTGGAGTTGACCGAGCTGGCCACCATGCGAGTCGCCACCTGTCACCGGTTGGCCGACTTCTGGCGGGCGATGGATGAGCCGACTTACGAGCTGCGCTACCTGAAACTTGCCTCCGAGCTGGTGACTGCGCTGGTGCCGCAGTGCCCCAATCGGGAGTGCGAGGCACTGATCAGCGAGTTGGGTTGCTGTCGTGGTGCCCTGCTCGCCTTTCTCAAGCGCCACCCCAATCCGGAAATTGCCCGGCTGATCCAGCTGCAGGACAAGGTGCAGGGTTGCGAGCTGATCGGCCGTTTTCGTCTCAACTGACCGGCGTTGAGCGGCAGCTCAGCCCCGCCGTTTGAGTTTCTGGGCGATGCGCTGTTGCGCCTCTTCCCCTTGCAGTGCCTGGGCGAAGGCGCGCGCCTCCAAATCGATGACAAAGTGCACTGCTTGTTTGAGCTCCTGTTTCAGCAGTGTTTTGCTCTTTTGCAGCGCTCTGGGCGGTTTGGCCGCCAGCTTCAGTCCCTGCTCGCGGGCAAAGGAGAGTACTCCATCGGCCGCCACCACCTTGTTGGCGAGCCCGAGTCGCTGCGCCTCCTCGGCATCCATCGCCTCGGCCAGCAGCAACAGCTCGGCCGCCTTGAGGTGCCCCACCAGACGCGGCAGCAGCAGGCTGGAGGCGAACTCCGGCACCAGTCCCAACTCGACAAAGGGAAGCTGCAAGCGGGCGTTATCCGCCAGATAGACCAGATCGCAGTGCAGCAGAATGGTGGTGCCAATCCCTACTGCAGGACCTGCAACAGCGGCGATCACGGGTTTGGGGAAGTCGGCAAGGGTGTGGAGGAACTGCAGGATGGGGTCGTCGGGCTCCAGCGAGCTCTTGCCCATAAAGTCGGCCAGATCATTGCCCGCGGTAAAGCAATCCTGCTGCCCCTGCAACAACAGGACATGCACCTCCTCATCGGCTGCCGCCTCTCGCAGCGCTGCCACCAGTTGCTTATAGATCTCGGTATTGAGGGCGTTGCGCTTGTCGGGGCGGTTGAGGGTCAGGGTGAGCAAGCCATCCTGCTGCTCGGCAATGAGAATGGGGGCCATGTCTAAATCCTTGTTATTGAAAGGTGCAAAAAAGGTTGCTGCTGGGGTAACCTTGGCGCCGTTTAACAACATCATAAAAGGATTTCAACCATGTTTAAACGTGCGTTTTATTCTCTGCTGGTTCTGGGTATGACGGCGCCTGCACTGGCCAAGGTCGAGGCTGTCGACGGCTATGTGCGGCTGCTGCCGCCGGGCTCCCCCAACACTGCCGCCTTTATGGTGCTCAAGAATGACGCCGACCAGCCGGTCAAGCTGGTGGCAGCGGCTTCTGCTGCGGCCGGGCGTGCCGAGCTGCACACTCATCTGCACGAAAATGGTGTGATGAAGATGCGTCAGGTCGAGAATATCGAGATCCCGGCCAAGGGCGAGGCGGTGCTGAAACCGGGCAGCCTGCACATCATGCTGTTCGAGGTGGGTACGCTCTCCGAGCAGACTCCTTTCCCGCTCACCCTCACCATGGACGATGGTCAGAAGCTGGAGCTGTCACTGCCGGTGAAGCCGATTGAGCCGATGGCAGAGATGAAGCATATGAAGCACTGACATTTGTCGTCGTTTGTTCAGGATTGACGCTGGGTATTTTGGCTGCACCGAGTAAAATAGTGCTCTTTTCCATGTATGCAAGAGGAAGTGACGTAATGAAAAAGACGCTGATTGCCGGTTTTGTGCTGGCTCTGTGCAGCCAGAGTGCCATGGCCGCTGACGACTGGCGTTTTGCCGCCGGTGCCGACGTATGGGCAGCCAAGGGCAGTGGTCAGGCTTATGGCACCAGTGCCGATGGCAGCTATGACGACAGCTACAACTGGAACGGCTATCTGCAACTGGAGCACGGCATCATCCTCCTGCCGAACGCCAAGTTTGAAGTCTCCGATTTCAGCACCTCCGGCGGCAACTTCAAGAACGACCTGACCGCCTACGATCTGAGCCTCTACTACCGTCTGTTCAACAACGATCTGTTCAAGATCGATCTGGGTATGACCGGTCGTCACTACGATGGCGAGCAGGTCTATGTCGGTCGCAAGGGCTATAACGAAGATACCCTGATGGCTTATGCCGGCAGCGAAGTGAAGATCCCGGGCACCGGCATCGCCTTCTTCGGTGATCTGCGCACTCACGATGCGGACAACTATGACTACCGTCTGGGCGGTTCCTACAAGTTCTCCTCCATGCCGATCAAGCTGCGTGCCGGCTGGCGTGAAGCCAAGGTCGACTTCGACAACGTTGACCAGCGTATCGATGGCTGGTTCATGGGCGGCGAATTCACTTTCTAATCTGACCGTCAACTGACGACGAGGAGCGATAATGGGCCACATCATAGTGACAGGTGCCGGTTCTGGTCTCGGCCGGGCGCTGACCATCGGACTGGTTGAGCGGGGCCATCAGGTCTCCATGATGGGGCGCCGTTATCAGCGACTGCAGGAGCAGGAACAGCTGCTCGGCAGCGCGGTGATCGGCATCGCGGCCGATCTGGCGCACCATGAAGAGGTCGACGTTGCCTTCGCCGCTGCGGTGGAGTGGGGCGGGCAGCCCGACATGGTGATCCACTGCGCCGGGGTGGGCGAGTTTGGCCCGGTCGGTGTTTACACCGCCGAGCAGATCCGCCGGGTGGTGGAGAGCAATCTCATCTCCACCATTCTGGTGGCCCAGCAGACGGTGCGGCTTATCGGGGAGAAAGGCGGAGTACTGGCCAATGTGCTCTCCTCCGCCGCGCAGGTGGGCAAGGCTAACGAGAGCCTCTACTGCGCCTCCAAATGGGGGATGCGCGGCTTTCTCGAATCCTTGCGCGCCGAGCTGAAAGGCTCGCCACTGCGGCTGGTCAACCTCTACCCGAGCGGGATCCGCAGCGAATTCTGGGACAACTCGGATCACGTGGACCCGAGTGGCTTCATGACTCCGGAAGATGCGGCGGCCTATATGCTCGACGCACTGGAAGCCAGAAGCAGCTGCCACGTGACCGATCTCTTTATCGGTCGCAATCCCTGAGGCAACCCTTCATCCGGTTGCCGTCGTCAGCACACAGAAACAAAAAGCGCGCCAAATGGCGCGCTTTTTTATATCGGGAAGAGGGCGGAATTAACGGCCCAGCTTGGCCTTGAGCATGGCGATGATGTCGCTGATGGCCACTTCCTGCTTCTCGCCGGTGCGGCGGCACTTGTACTCCACCACGCCGTTGTCCAGACCGCGATCGCCGATGACGATGGCGTGCGGGATGCCCAGCAGCTCCATGTCGGCGAACATCACGCCCGGGCGCTCTTTACGGTCGTCGAACAGCACGTCCACACCAGCGGCTTTCAGCTCGGCGTAGAACTGTTGTGCCTGCTCGGCCACGCGCTCGGACTTGTGCATGTTCATCGGCACGATGGCCACTTCGAACGGGGCGATGGCGTCCGGCCAGATGATGCCGTACTGGTCGTTGTTCTGCTCGATGGCGGCAGCCACCAGACGGGAAACCCCGATACCGTAGCAACCCATCTCCATGGTGACGGACTTGCCAGCTTCGTTCAGCACGCTCGCCTTCATCGCTTCGGAGTACTTGGTACCCAGCTGGAAGATGTGGCCCACTTCGATACCGCGCTTGAGCAGCAGCTTGCCCTGGCCGCACGGGCTCGGGTCGCCTTCCACCACGTTGCGCAGGTCGGCAACTTCGTAAGAAGCGATGTCGCGATCCCAGTTGGCACCGGTCAGGTGGAAGCCGGTTTCGTTGGCGCCGCAGACGAAGTCCGCCAGATGGGCGGCGCTGCGATCGACGATGATGCGACCGGCAAAGCCGACCGGGCCGATGGAACCTGCATCGCAACCGGCGGCAGCTTTAATCTGCTCGTCGTTGGCGAAGGTCAGCGGGTTGGCTACGCCAGCCAGTTTCTCGGCCTTGATCTCGTTCAGCTCGTGGTCGCCACGCAGTACCAGCGCGATGACGGCCTGCTTGCCGTGCTCATCTTCCTCTGCCAGTACCAGCAGGGTCTTGGCGATGGCGGTCGGAGCCACGTTCAGGAAGGCAGCCACTTCGTCGATGGTGTGGACGTTCGGGGTGGCAACCTTGGTCAGGGCTGCGGTGGCGGCAGCGCGCTCACCAGCCGGTGCCAGTGCTTCGGCCATCTCGATGTTGGCGGCGTAATCGGAGCTATCGGAGAAGGCGATCAAGTCTTCACCGCTCTCTGCCAGCACCTGGAATTCGTGGGAACCGGTACCCCCGATGGAGCCGGTATCCGCCTGCACTGGACGGAAGTTCAGACCCATGCGGGTGAACGCCTTGCAGTAGGCGGCGTGCATCTTCTCGTAGGTATCGACCAGAGATTCCTTGTCGATGTGGAAGGAGTAGGCATCCTTCATCAGGAATTCGCGGCCGCGCATCACGCCGAAACGGGGGCGCACTTCGTCGCGGAACTTGGTCTGGATCTGGTAGAGGTTGAGCGGCAGCTGCTTGTAGCTGTTCACTTCGTAACGTACCAGCGCAGTGATCACCTCTTCGTGGGTCGGGCCCAGCACGAAGGGACGGTTGTGACGGTCGGTCAGACGGCACAGCTCGGGACCGTAATCATCCCAGCGGCCAGACTCCTGCCACAGCTCGGCAGGCTGCACCACCGGCATGGAGACTTCGACGGCACCAGCATTGTTCATCTCTTCGCGAACAATGTTCTCGATTTTCTTCAGTACCCGCAGACCGGTTGGCAACCAGGCATACATGCCGGAGGCCAGTTTACGGATCATCCCGGCGCGCAGCATCAGCTGGTGGCTGACAACTTCAGCGTCGGAGGGGGTTTCCTTGAGAGTGGAAAGCAGATATTGGCTGGTACGCATCGCGGTAGACCTTAGCTAGAACGGGCGCGGGGCCCAGGATAATTTCAAGGGCGGAATTTTAACAGGCTGGGCGTTGCGGCCCAAGGGCTAAATTTGCCGCAACCCGAAAGGTGGCCACGCCCGGCAGATGGCCAGGGGCAATGACCATTGCAACAAGCAGGCTTTTTATGCCTGCAATTTGGCCGGATCTCCGCTAAACTCTGCCACCTTTTCTCGATGGGCATGGCTCTGCCGCGTTCATCACCCCCCATTTTTAGTACTTTTGGAGCCGCTCATGCCGTTAGTGGGACATCAACACCAGATCGAGATCCTGGAACTGACCGACAAAGGAGATGGCAAAGGACGCCTGTTCGATCGCCCCCTGTTTGTCGAAGGTCTGCTGCCCGGTGAGCAGGCGCTGGTGGAGCTGACCGAGGTCAAGCCGAACTATCTGCACGGCAAGGTTGCCGAGCTGCTCCAACCTTCAGCAGATCGGGTTGCCGATTTCTGCCCCAACACCGAGTGCGGTGGCTGTCAGGTACGCCCGCTGGCCTATCCGGCTCAGCTCAAGCTCAAGCAGGCACTGGTGCAGAGCGCACTGGAGCAGGCCGGGCTGGGTGACACCCCGGTCAAGGATATCCTTGGCATGGAAAGCCCGTTCGCCTATCGCAACAAGGCGCAATATGCGGTGCGTGGCTGTGACGCCGGTGCCGAGATCGGTTTTTATCGCAAGCACTCTCACGATCTCATCACCGCCGATGATTGTGCGGTGCAGGATCCGCTGCATGTCGAGCTCAACGCCCGGGTGCGCAACTGGATGCGCGCGCATGACATCGCCGCCTATGACGAAGTAAACCACAGCGGCTGCGTGCGCAACCTGATGACCCGCAAGGGCTTCAAGAGCGGTGAGCTGATGGTGGTGCTGGTCACTTTGGGCGAGGAGTTACCGTTCGAAGCCGAGCTGCTGGCAGCCCTGAGCGATCTGCCGGTCACTACCCTGGTGCAGAACATCAACGATGAGCGCACCAACCGCATTCTGGGCGCCACCAACCGGGTGCTGCTCGGCGAAGGGGTGATCCGCGACAAGATCCACGAACTCGAGTTCGAGATCTCGCCGCTCTCCTTTTTCCAGAACAACCCGACCCAGACCGATGTGCTCTACTCCAGCGCCCTCGAGTATGCCGAGCTGACCGGCAACGAGACGGTGTTCGACATCTATTGCGGTATCGGCACCATCTCCCTGTTCCTGGCTGGCAAGGCCGCCAAGGTGGTGGGGATCGAGTCGGTGGAGAGCGCTATCAGCGATGCCCGTCGCAACGCCGCCCTCAACGGCATCGAGCACACCGAATTCCACGTCGGCAAGGCGGAGCAGCTGATGCCCGAACTGCACGCCCAGGGTGTGACCGCTGATGTGGTGGTGATGGACCCGCCCCGCAAAGGCTGTGACAAGGCGGTGCTGCAGACCCTGGTCGCCATGGCGCCCCGCCGTCTGGTCTATGTCTCCTGCAACCCGCAGACTTTGGCCCGCGACCTTGCCTGGCTGGTCAAGCAGGGCTTCGTGCTGGACGAAGTGCAGCCGGTCGATATGTTCCCGCACTCCATGCATGTGGAAGCAGTGGCTCGTCTGAGCTTGCCCGCCCAGGCATAAGTCGCCCCGACTCTTGCCCATAAAAAACGACGCCAGCTGGCGTCGTTTTTTTCTATCTGATACTCGCAGGTTGATGTGCTCAACCTTGCTTGCGCACCTCGGCGGCGATCTGGTCGAGCAGCTGTTGCCAGCCCTGACCCAGCTCGTTCACCAGTGCGTTGTAGCCATCGGCCGGCAGCACCCGCTCCTGACGGAAGGGAGCATCGCGCAGCACGGTGCCATCTTCCGCCAGCAGGCGCCAGCGGCCGCTCAGCACGGCGCTGCCGTCATGACGGCCCTGAAAGCGCTCCACCAGAATGGTCAGCACCGGCCCCTTGCGGGCGCCATCCTGCCGTACCACCCAGCCCGGCAGGCGGGTGGAGAGGCCATTGAGGGTGAGCTGGTTGAGCTGATCGTCCAGCGCACCGGCCCAGCGATGGTACTCGGTGAAGTGGAGCTCTTGCCCTTCCAGCTGATAGACCAGACTGATCCGGTCGAGCTGGCTGGCCAGCGCCACCGGGCGCAGCACCAGCTGGTGCTGCGGTTGGGCCGGGGCCGTCACGGGTTGCTGGTTGTCGGCATCGAGCGAGTAGTAGTGCAGGCTTGGCTGGCTGCTGCAGCCCGCCAGCAGGCCCAACAGGGCCAGCGTCAGGATCTCTTTTTTCATTGTTTGCCTCGCTTGGGCTCAGGGTCCGATGGATGCGCGCGATCGAAGATCAGCGAGCTGGGCTGCTCGTTGAGGGAGTGCACCAGCGGCTGCAGTTCGCGCATCAACTGATTGAGGGTCTGCACCGACTGACGCAGGTCCTGATTGGTCTGCGACTGGGCATCATAGGCCTGCAAGGTCTCCTGCAACTGCTTGAGGCTCTCGTTGAGCGAGGCCGGCAGCTGCTGGGTGGAATCCTTGGCAGTGAGCTTGTTCAGGTTGGCGCTGACTGCACTGATGTTCTTCAGGGTGCCATCCAGGGTGGTGAGTGACCCGTTGACCTTGGTCAGGGTGGTTGCCATGTCCATGTCGACAAACTTGTCGAGGATGAGGTTCACCTTGCGCTCGATCTGATCCAGCCCGCCCTGCACGGTAGGGAAGACCTGATAACCGGCCAGCTTGGCCTGTTCGAAACGTGGCGCGTCCGGATAGAAGTTGAGGTCGATGATCTTGCCGCCAGTCAGCAGGCTCGAGGTCTTGAGGCTGGCACGCAACCCCTCCTTGAACTGCTTGCCGAACAGGGCACGCCACTGATCCTTCTCCGCCTTGGCATAGCGGTGGGAGAGGCGCTGTACCTCGATGCGAGCCAGCACCGGGATCTGGCGGCTCTTGAAGATCTGCACGCCCTTGTCCTCGATGAGGTAGGGGGCGGAGATGACGGTACCGACCCGAATGCCGCGATACTGCACCGCCGCGCCCGGGTGCAGACCACCCACGTTGTCATCGAACAGGAAGACGTAGTCGATGAACTGATCCAGACTACCGGCCAGCACGCTCGCCTCATCCTGGAACAGGGTGAACCCTTCCATCTGTTTGACCGGTTCGCCAGGCGCCCAGCCGGGTGGCAGACCCATGGTGATGCCGCCATCGATCAGGCTCTCCAGCGAATCCATCTTCACCTTCATCCCCTCGCTGCTCATGGAGACCTCGAAGCCCGGGGTCATCCAGAAGCGGGAGTTGCTGCTCACCAGAATGTCATAGGGGGCGTGGATGAAGATTTGATACTGCATCTCGCTCTTTTCCGGCAGGAACTTCGCCTCTTCCACCTGACCTATGGTGAAGCCCTGATAGTTGATGGGGGAGCCTTCCCCCAGCGCGCGAGTGTCGCGACTGCTGAGGGTGAGACGCAGCCCCTTGGCATCGAGGGAGGCGAGCGGCGGTTTGTCGAGCATGGCGTATTCGTCCCGCGCCCGACCTTTCTTGCCGGGGGCGAGCTCGATATAGGCGCCGGAGAGCAGGGTGCTCAGACCCGATACCCCTTCACGGCCCACTCTGGGCTTGACCACCCAGAACTGGCTGTCACCGCGCAGCATGCCGGAGGCGGCATTGGTCAGCCGTCCTTTCAGCACCGCATGGCTGTAGTCATCGCTCAGCTCGACGGCCTCGATGCGGCCGACGTCCACTTCGCGGGAGCGGATCACCGTCTTGCCAGCGACTATGCCCTCGGCAGTGGCGACTGTCAGGGTGAAACTGGGGCCCTGGGAGTACCAGTGCTGGAACAGCATCCAGAGACCGATGAACAGCGCCAGCAGGGGCACCATCCAGATTGCGGCGGCAGAGCTCAGAAAGTCAGAGCCCGGTTTCCACCTTTTTTTACGCTCACTCACGTTCGCGTTCTCCTTGTTGTAAATCCCAGATCAGGCGGGAGTCGAAACTCATGGCGGCGACCATGGTGATCAGCACCACACCTGCAAATGCGACGGCCGCAGGGCCGGGATAGATGGTCATCAGATTGTCGAGCCGGATCAGGCCCGCCAGAATGGCCACCACGAAGACGTCGATCATCGACCAGCGTCCGACAAATTCGGTCATGCGATAGAGTTTGAGCTTGCCGAGGGGGGAGGTGACATTGCGGCGCTGCACCATATAGCAAAGCCAGAATAGCGCCAGTATTTTCACCAGCGGCACCACCACGCTGGCGAAAAAGATCACCGCCGCTATGGGGTAGGAGCCCATGGCCCAGAGCAGCACCACACCGCCGAGGATGGTGGAGGGGCTGTCATCACCGAGGAACACTGTATCCATGATGGGATAGACGTTGGCCGGAATGTAGAGAATGGCGGAGGTAAACAGCAGCGCCCAGGTACGGTTCAGGCCGCCCGGCTTGCGCGCATGCAGCTTGCCGCCGCAGCGGGAGCAGCTGTGGCTGCCCACCTCGCTCAGAGCGCCACAGATATGGCAGCCCACCAGACCTGATTCCAGCGCGCCCGCCTCCGGGTCGATATCCCGCGCCTCGGTCGGGCCGAACAGCCGCTGCCACAGCCACATCTGATCCAGCGAGGAGATCATCTTGATGAGCAGCACGGTGTAACCGACGAAAGCCCAGAACGACAGCCCCATCTTGATGTCGGCCATCCCCATCAGCTTGACCAGCGAGATGAGCACCCCCACCAGAAAGACATCCACCATCAGCCAGGGTTTGATCCGGCAGAGCAGACGGCCGAGGGAGCGCAGGGCATTGCTGTGCAGATCTTTATCGATCCGCCACAGCACCAGCATGATGGAGCCCATATAGACCAGCGGCAGGCCGATCAGGGTCAGGCTCAGTACCGCGCCGAGAAACAGATAGCCCTCATCCACCAGGGTGGTGATGCTCTGCAAAAAGGTCATCTCCTGGCCCACCCCTTTGGCCGAGAAGGACATAAAGGTAAAGGCATTGGCGAGCACGAACATGATAAGTGCCGCGAACCCGTAGGAGATCGGCAGCAACTCCTGCTGTGGCAGGTGGCGACTCAGGGTGTGTCCGCAACGGGGGCAGCAGCTGGCCTGTCCCACCTCGAGCGGTGTGGCCGGTATCAGCAGGTCACACTCTTCGCAGGCAGTGGCATCATGGACATAGGTGGTGTGGTGTTGGTGTGAAACCGGATGCAAGATAAAACCCCAGATAAGGCCCGTGGTAGAGCCAGAGCTGGCGATTATCGCAGTTGTGCCGGTCAGCGACCAGCCCCCGGAGGCCGCTATTGCTGGCGGGAGTGAGAATGACTTTGACAAGCCAGTGCCCATTTAGCACAATCAAACGCCACTTTTTTTCCGCGGGACAATAATTTATGACAACTGAATCCCCCAGCTACTCCACGATTGAGCAAGCCTTCTCCCTCGGGAACGGGCAAGATTCTGCCCTCAACTGGTTGCGCAAGAATCGCAGTCAGGTCGCTATTTTTCTGGTGAGCGGCATCAAGCTGGAAGGCACCATCAGCGGGTTCGACCAGTACAGCGTGCTGCTGACCGATGCTCATGGTAACCAGCAGCTGGTCTACAAGGCCAAGATCTCCACCATCGCCATGCACACCGGCCGTCCGCAGGTGAATATCCAGCGTGCTCGCAAGCCACGTGTCTCCATGGCGCCGCGCCCCCACGGTGCGCCGGGTCGTTATGACGACAATCAGGGCGGCGGCAACAACGAGTAATCGTCTGCCCCGCACTCCCCGTTGACGCGCCCTGCGTCAGCGGCTGACGGAACCTGCTCTCATTTTCATTCATGTCCCGTATGAGAGTCGGTTTCGGTTATCGCCCCTTGCAGGGCGATATTTTTTTACGCACTATGCGGTTATGCCGACAGGTTGACCCTCTTTGACCATGCAGGTCTGCATACCCGCCGCCTCTCCGGCCTGTACCCCGATACCGGTATCTTCAAACACCAGACAGCCTGATGGCGCGACCCCCAACTTGCTGGCGACCAGCAGGAAGGTGTCCGGATTGGGCTTGTGCAGCTCCACATCGTCTGCGGTGACTACCACTGAGAAGTAGCGATCCAGCCCGGTGTTGCGCAGCACTGCCTCGGCGTTGACGCGAGGCGAGCCGGTGCCGATCCCCATCGGGATGACGCCATGATAGCGCTCGACCAGCGCCTGCATGGCCGGAAAGACGGTCGCCTTGTGCAGGTTGGCCACATAGTGGGCGGTCTTGCAGCGGGTGACTTCGAGCGGATCGAGGGGGATCTGCTGCTCCTGTGCCACCAGCAGGGCTATCTTGCGGCTCGGCATGCCACCCAGTTCATAGAACCAGTCGGCATCGAAGCGAAAGCCAAACTCACGGGCGGTATGTTCCCAGGCGGCGAGGTGCAGCGGCATGGAGTCGACCAGGGTGCCATCAAGGTCAAAGACCAGGCCTTGGAATCCGGAAAGAGTCATGGTGCGGGTCAGTCTCTGAAAAAAGGGAGCCCATTCTAGCCAGTGGCTCCCCGCCTCGCCATCACCTAGCAGGTGAGAAACGCTTGCCCCCACATTTGCGCCTGAAAATAGACGGGGGTGAGTCTGGTCGGGTCGAGCTGGTATTTCGGTGCCAGCTGCTCCAGCAGGGCCCAGTTGCCCTGTTCGTAGGTCCTGACCAGCTGGAACAGGTGGAACAGCGGCCCTTCGTGCCGCTCGATGGCTCGTTTTACGTTGTTGGGCAGGTGGGCCTTCAGCGACTCCGATAGCAGGGAACCATCGAGTACCAGCCCTACCAGAAAAGCCCAGCTTGCTTCGCGTTTGTCTAGGGCGGTGAGGGCGATAAGTTCACAGAAGCGACCGCGAGCGATGGCCATCCGGGTAGAGGCCTCCGGCATATGCTGGCTTACCCGGGCCAGGCCGTTGATCAGCACAAACTTGCGGATCTCCTGCTCTCCCAGATAGGAGAGGGCGCGGGAAACCGAGGTGATGGGGGCGGCATGATCGAAGCCGGGGGCGTTGACATAGGTGAGTAGCTGGCCTGGGAGCAAGGCATCCTGCTCCAGCAGGCGGGCCACCTGGGCAAAGGAGAACTCTTCGTGGCAGATGAGCTGGAGGATCTGCTGCACAAGTGCCATGTCGGGCTGGGTGGCACGCTGATTGACCAGCTCGGGGCGGGCGAGAAAACCACCGGCAAAGAAGTCGACTCCGGCCTCTCGCAGCGGGAGAAAGTCTTCCCAGGTTTCGATATCGAGGGCCATCCGCTTGTGTTCGGTGGGCTGGCAGATCCCCTCTTCGCCCATCCAGAATACCAGCAGACGGCTGGCACCGAGCCAGCGTGGCTCACGGCTGACCCCGTGTACGGCAAGCCGGCGTCGACTGTCTCGCCACTGTTCCAGCACCGGAAAGGAAGCTGGTAGCCGTTCGCTGGAGGCTTCGACCAGCGGGATCGCATCCTGATCAAACAGCAGGGGGCGCTGTTCATCGAGCTGTTCGTGGGTGAAGGGCACCAGATATTGGCGCCCTTGTGCCAGCAGGCGGCAATGTTGTGCCAGCGAGGGCCACTCGTCCGGTGAGCCGAGCAGATAATCGATGCCGTAGGCCACCAGGGCCAGGCGACGATTGAAGATAGGGTAGCGACGCAACAGCATGGGATCACCGATAGGCCAGAGTGCGGGCCCTCCCTTGTGACTTGGCGTGGTAGAGCGCCTGGTCAGCCTGTTCGGTCAGGGTCTGCCATGCTCCGTCCTGGGAGGGAACCAGATAGCTAAAGCCTATGCTAACCGTAATGAAATCAGCAACCCGCGAGGCGGGATGGGGCATTTTCAAGCGGGCAAGACCATCGTGGATCCGTCCGGCCAGCTGTTCGGCCTCACCGGGTTGGGGGGCGCAGAGCAGAATGACGAACTCCTCCCCGCCGTAACGGGCGACCAGATTGGTACAGCGCCGCTCTGCATCCCGCAGCACATGGGCCACCTGTTGCAGGCAGAGATCCCCCTTGGCATGGCCGAAGTGGTCGTTGTAGGCCTTGAACTCGTCGACGTCGATCATCAATACCGCCAGCAGGTTCTGGGTGCGTCGTGCCCACTCCCACTCCCGCTGCATGGTGATGTCCCACTGGCGCCGGTTGGCGATGCCGGTGAGGGGATCTTCCAGCGACAGCAGGGAGAGGCGGTGATTGGCCTCCTCCAGCGCACGGTTGGTCTCGGCCAGCTGCATGGTGCGCTCGGCGACCCGGGCCTCCAGCTGGCGGTTGAGGGTTTCCAGCTGCTCCTGAGTACGCTGGCGGATCAGCAGTTGTGACAGAATGGCGGCGTACTGTTTGAAGATCTCGCTCTGATAGGCCTTGAGCGGACGGTGCCAGAGCAGGTTGTCGGCGGCGATCCAGCCGATGGGAGTGGTGCCATCCCATAGCGATACCATGGCGTTCCAGCCACGGCCCACCTGCTGCTTCTCGTAGTAGAGGGGGGTATCTTCCATCACCAGCACGTAATCCTTGCGCCTGAGCGCCTCTTGCACCGTGGGGTGATCCGGAATGGGGCTGATGAAGTTGTGTTCATCCATCAGCTCGCCCTCTTCGCTGGTGCCCCAGGTGCCGCGCATGGTCTTGCCATCGGGTTCGATCAGGAAGATGGCAACCCGATCGAACTGCAGCTCCTTGCGGGCCAGCAGCACGGCATCCCGCAGCAGATCGTTCTCGCTGCGACTGCGGGAGAGGGTGACGCTGACCATGTGCAGCGCCTGCAACATGGTGAGGAAGGAGCCCTGCAGTGCCTGACTCTGTACCAGGTCGGTCTGGGTATGGAGCCGCTGGTCCCGCTCCTGATTGACCTGGCTGGAAAGCAGGTGATTGCTGAGCTCGGCTGTCAGATAGTGGATAAGGAGCTGGATGCCCTGACGCTGGTGGGAGGAGAGGCGATCGATGCGGCGGCGGGTCTCCAGATAGATGACCCCTTCCAGTTTCATGTGACGTTTGAGAGGGAAACAGGCGCGTAACTGCGGCTGGGCGGGCTCCACATTTTCGCCGGGGTCAGGCGGTGGCTGGAGTTGTTCGATTACCAGTTGTCCCTTCTCCATCGCCTTGTCGATCAGGTGGTGGGGCAGGGTCAGTTGACTGAGATGGGCGAGATCCAGCGTGGTCAGCCCCTGATCGAGCTGAAAGCTGTAGAGCTGCGGTTCGGGGGCTTTCAGCCAGAGGTAGAGGCGTTCGGCATCGGTTTTTTCACGGATGGTGGCGAGGCTCACTTCGCATAACTGAGCGAAGTTGGTGAAGTGTTCCGGGTCCCATTCCTGCATACCAGCATCCCTTGGATTGTACCCAAGCGAGTATAAACATATTTCTCTTTGATTAATATGTCAGAAAGGAGAGGTGTCGCACATATTGGTTGCATTCCACGTTATGCGTGGAAACATTCACTGCTTTTACTGCCAACTGTGGCGAAAACTGTGCGTAGTGGCGCCACTTGTGGCAGCGTGTATGGCAGATGCGGGGCAAAAAAGAGCCCGCGCAATGGCGGGCTCTCGGGCAGATGAGATGACTCTGTGCGGCTTACTCAGCCTTGGGGGCTACGTCCGCAGGTGTGCTCTCGGCGACCGGGGCTTCCGGTGCCGGACCCGGTACCAGATCCACAGCCGGTTTGGCGATAAGGGAGCGGGTCTCTTCCACCGCTTCGGTCAGCTTGACCTCGATGAGCTGGCCGAGCTCGTAGACCACCTCAGTCTTGTCCAGATAGACGCGGCCGTTGTCCCAGTTGCACTCCAGCCGATCCTTGTTGTCGAGAATATGACGGGCAGGCAGGAAGACCACTGCTCCGTTCTCCTGCAGACGCAGCTTGAGACCGGCACGCATCACGTCGATGATCTCGGCGTTGAATACCTGATCGGTGCCAGCGGCGGCTTTCAGGTAGCGAACATAGAGCCAGTCGCCGATGTCACGCTCCACCATGCGGTGCAGGCGGCGGCAGGCGGTCAGATGCTCGGTGAGCTCCTGACTCGGGCGCTCACCCGGGGTTTTGCCCGCGATGACCGCTTTGAGCAGACGATGGTTGACCATATCGCCGTATTTTCGAATAGGTGACGTCCAAGTGGCGTAGGCATCCAGACCCAGACCGTAGTGGGCGCCCGGTTCGGAGGACATCAGCGCATAGCTCTGGAAGCGGCGGATCTTGCCATCCAGCCAGCGGGTGTCGAGGTTGTCGATCCAGCGGCGCAGGGCGCAGAAGCCGGAGAGGCTGGCGATCTCGTCGCGCTCGAACGGGGCTTCGGCACTCTTCAGCAGGTCGATGGCGCCGTCGAGGGACTCTTCGTCAAAGCCGGTGTGAACGTTGAAGATGCCGTAACCGACGCTCTTGCCCAGCACGCGACCGGCGCAGATGTTGGCGGCGATCATCGACTCTTCTACCATGCGGTTGGCGATGCGGCGCGGCTCGACGTGGATAGCCAGCACTTCGCCATTCTCGCCCAGCTCGAAGTCGTAGTCGGGACGATCCGGGAATACCAGCGCATGCTCGGTGCGCCACTTGATGCGCGCTTCGGTCATCGCTTTCATCAGCGGCAGCTGGGCCAGCACACCTGCGTCGATGGCCAGCTCTTTGCCGTGCTCCGCCCAGTCGGAGACGTCGTCATAGTTGAGACGGGCGTGGGAGCAGATGCGGGCGGCGAAGAACTCAGTCTCCTCCAGTAGCAGACCATCTTCGGCGATGAGCAGACGGGCACACAGGGTGTTGCGCTCCTCGCCCTCTTTCAGGGAGCAGAGCTCGTCGGAGAGGGTGCGTGGGATCATCGGCACGTTGCGGCCCGGCATGTAGACGGTAAAGGCGCGCTGGGCGGCCTCTTTGTCCAGCTCGCTCCCTTCGGCCACATAGGCGGTCGGGTCAGCGATGGCGACCAGCAGCTCCCAGCCGTTGTCCAGCTTGGTGATGGCCAGCGCATCGTCCATATCCTTGGTCTTGGCACCGTCGATGGTGAAGAAGGGGACTGCGGTCAGATCGCGACGGGGCAGCTCTTCCTCTTCGATCACCTTCCACTCCGGCAAGTCAGCCGGCTCGACCTGGGCCAGATTGTGGCGCGCCAGCACCACCCACCAGGGCACATTGTGATCTTCTTGGGCGGCGATCTTCTGGATAATCTCGGCAGAGAAGTTGCCGTCGACCAGCGCATGGCGCTTGAGGGTCGCCACCACCCAGTCACCTTCCTTGAACTCTTTCTCATCCAGACCCTTCTTGACGCGGGCCTTGATGGCATCCTTGATCAGCGGATGGTCGGCAACCACGTTGAGGCGGTCACGGAACATCTTGACCCGGGCCACGAAGCGGGTGACGGACTGCTCCAGCAGGGTATCCGGCTCGGCCACTTCCTTCTCTTTTTCGGTGCGGATCAGGGCGGTCACCCGGTCACCGTGCATCACCTTCTTCATGTAGGGAGGCGGCACGAAATAGCTGGTCTTCTCATCGACTTCCAGAAAGCCGAAGCCCCGGTCCGAGGCGCGGATCACACCCTCTTTCTTCGGGATGTTTTCGCGGATTTGTTGCTTGAGCTGGGCCAGCAGCGGATTGTCTTGGAACATAAATGGGGAACCTGAGTGGAGACCTGATGAAGAAACGCCCAGCACTATACGTTTTTAGCCCTGCAAAGCCAAGGTGAATGGCCTGATCAGCGTGGTTTCAGAGAGCTGCGGGCATAGTCGATGAGCCGTAAAGAGAGCTGTTTGTGTACCCCTTTTTCCAGTACCCAACGGTGCCAGTAGAGTCGCTCCGTCAGGATGCGCTCTGGGCTGAGGTTGACCAGTGAGCCACTCTCCAGTTGTCTCCTGATCTGTAATTCCGGGATAAGACAGTAGGCCACTCCCTGTTCGGCCATGGCGACAAAGGCCTCCGACGAATGAACCGTATGGCAGGGGTAGCCGCCAGGCTCCAGCCCGAACTGCTCCCTCATAAAGCTTACATGCATGTCATCTCGCTGATCGAACGCTACTGCCGGTGCCTTGGCCAGTGCTTCCCGGGTCAGACCGCGAGGAAAATGGCGAGCCACAAAGGCCGGGCTGGCGGTGAGCAGATAGTTCATCTCACCCAGCTCGTCGACACAGCAACCAGCCAGCGGTTGGGGGCTCAGGCTGACCGCGCCGAAGGCCTGTCCCTCGCGCACCTTGTCGAGGGTGCGGCACTCGTCATCCACCAGCAGGTTGAGTTCGATGGGATGCTGCTCAAGCAAGGGAGTAATCGAGGGCAGAAACCAGGTGGCCAGGCTGTCGGCATTCACGGCGATACTGATCCGGATGGGTGCTTGTGGTGTGGCGGGAGCCAGCTCACCAGCCAGTTCCAGCTCTAGCTGGTGGACCTGACGATAGTGTGCCAGCAGCTTCTGGCCGAGCGGGGTCGCTTGCAGCGGCTGGCTGCGGATGAGCAGCGGCTCGGCAAACTGCTGCTCCAGCTGCTTGATCCGCTGGGAGATGGCCGACTGGGTGATATGGAGCGACTTGGCCGCCCGCTCGAAGTTCTGTTCCTGCAGTACCGCATCCAACGCCCGCAGCAGTTTGTAGTCCAGCTCTTTCATCTTCCCTCCCTTGCGTTGCTTCTGGGCTGACTCTACGTCACTCGGCAGGGGACAACAATGAGTGGTGACAGGGACGTTATGCTGTGATTTCTGACAGTAGTGATCAGGTTGTTGAGGGAGGATACTGCCCGCTGATCCGTGGGTTAGCCTGCGGGCTCATAGCGATCTGTTTATCCCGGGTCTGTTTTCCCGGGATTTTTTATGACTGCGCTGTCAGCGCCCTTGATGGTTGCTGCAGTAGAATGTGGCTGGTTTGATAGTGGCCCAGCAGAGGTTGGCCAACGGCACGGGCGAAACGTTCATCCAGATGGAAGCGGATCCCCACCCCGCGCACGGCCCCCAGATCCACCGTCTGGCGGTGACCGAGCCGCTCGATGGGCAGTCCGAGACGACGAAAGATGCGCTCTACCGGCAGGCTGACGACAGCGACCAGCTCCCGGATCCCGTGAGCATGGGCGAAGGCATAGACTTCGCGAAAGATAACGCAGGTGAGCTCGCTGACGCCATTGACCATCCGCGGAGCACGGCTGGCATCGATGGCTAGACGGGTCAGTTCCCAGACATCGGGGGTGCGTGGTGCACTTTCACCGGCAAGGGCGGTGGGGAAGATGGTGGGCAGCATATAGGCATCGGCACAGTTGAGCAGGCGAATACAGCCGCACAGCCCTTGTTTATCCTCGATCAGCACCCAATGGGTGTCTGGCGTATCAAAGCTGTCACGCTCGAGTCCCCGATGGGACTCTACATCCCAGCCGAGCCGGTCGGAAAAGACGCGATTTCGAAAGCGATAGAGTTCCTCCTCTACCTCATTTCGTGGATGCTCTCTCAATTTTCCTTTGAAAACCAACATTATGGGCCCTCTGTCTTGCTATTCGCCGTTATAATCACATGTCTGGCCAAGGGGGCTTTCATATGAAAAGAGACCAACTGCTTGAGTATCTCGAACATTTCACTTCGGTGACGGATGGCAACCGTCTGGCCGAGCTGATCGGTCACTTCACGCTCGGGATGGGCTACGACTACTACCGCTTCGCGCTGATCCTGCCGATGTCGATGCAAAGACCCAAGGTGGTGCTGTTCAATCACTGCCCTGACTCCTGGGTGCAGGCCTACACCGAAAACAACATGCTGGCATGTGATCCGGTGATCCAGCTGGCGCGCAAGCAGACTCTGCCCATCTACTGGAATCGCCTCGATGAGCGAGCCAGTTTTCTGCAAGAGGGAAGCATGGATGTGATGGGGCTGGCAGCCGAGTTCGGGCTACGCAATGGCATCTCCTTCCCCCTGCACGGTGCAGCCGGGGAGAACGGGATCCTCTCCTTTATCACGTCCGAGCGGGCCTCGAGCGATCTGCTGCTGGAGTCGTCGCCGATCCTCTCATGGATGTCGAACTACATCTTCGATGCCGCAATCCGGGTGGTGCGTTTCAGCATGATGGACAGTGCGGGCAAAGAGCCCCTGACCGAGCGCGAAACCGAGTGTCTGTTTTGGGCCAGCGAAGGAAAGACCTCCTGCGAGATAGCCTGCATCCTCGGCATCACGGAGCGCACGGTCAATTACCACCTCAATCAGGTCACCCGCAAAACCGGCTCCATGAACCGCTACCAGGCCATTGCCAAGGGGGTGGGGACCGGCTTGCTGTTGCCCAATCTGGAGCAGGTGGTGGTCACCAATTTTCCCCGAGTGTTGCAGTAGTCCGAGTCTCACATGCCACAGATTCTCCTGCTGCTGTATGAGGGTCACAATTGTCAGATCCGGTAATTGACAAGGGATTGAATAGAAAAGCTTCATCATTAGCAAAATGAATGAACCAGTAAATCAATGAATTTCTAAGAGGGAACAGGGCTCGCTATAGTGCCGTTCATTCATCACTTCGAACGGAACTTTCCATGCTGCTGACCACGACCCTGCAAGGCTTCACCATAGGTCTTGCCATGATCATCCCCATTGGCGCCCAGAATGCCTTTGTGCTGAGCAGAGGCATCCATCGCAATCACCATCTGCTGAGCGCCACACTCTGCAGTTTCTGCGACCTCATTCTGATCGCTATAGGGGTATTTGGCGGAGCCAATCTGCTGGCTGCCAGCCCGATTGGCATGATGCTGCTTACCTGGGGCGGCGTGCTGTTTCTCGGCTGGTTTGGGGTTCGCTCCCTGCGCAGCGCCTGGCATGGACAGGAGGGCGGACTGGCCGACTCTTCGCAACGGATGAGAGCCAGAAGCGTACTGGCCATGACGCTAGGGGTCACCCTGCTCAATCCCCATGTCTATCTCGATACCCTGATGCTGCTCGGCTCCCTTGGCAGTCAGGTGAGCGAGTCCCTGCGTCCGGCCTTTGCTGCGGGGGCCATGCTGGCCTCGCTGGTGTGGTTTTACTCGCTTGCGCTGGGAGCGGCCGCATTGGCGCCCTGGCTAGCGCGAGGAGGGGTGCAGCGGGGGATCGATCTGCTGGTCGGCATCATCATGCTGAGTCTGGCTATTCAACTGGCCATAGGAAGTTGAGGAAGTTAAGGCGGCAGGAATGAGCGACCGGTAACAAAAAGATGCCACTCGCAGGGAGTGGCATCTTCGCTATTGGAGGGGGTCAGACTCGGAACTGGGAGAGCAGGCGCTGTTGCAGCAGGCTGGCTTGATGGAGCGAGGAGGCGAGCTGCAGGCACTCCTGCGCCTCCTGTTCGCCGGTTCTGGCTTGCAGACTGATGCCGGAGACCTTGTCAGAGGAGTGGCTCAGGGTGTGTGACAGTTGACCTGTGGCTACGGCCACCTGCTGCACCATGTCGGCCAGCTGGTCGATGGCGCCTTCCACCTTGAACAGGATCTGCTTGGTGTTCTCGGAGTCTTGCATGCCGGACTCCACCGTCTTGAGGTTGCGCTGCATCATCAGGTAGGCGCTCTCGGTCTGCTGCTGGATGCTGCTGATCACCTGGCTGATCTCGGCGCTTGATATCGCCGTGCGATTGGCCAGGGTGCGCACCTCGTCCGCGACCACAGCAAAGCCACGTCCCATCTCCCCCGCGCGGGCTGCTTCGATAGCCGCATTGAGGGCCAGCAGGTTGGTCTGCTCCGAGATTTCGCTGATGGTGGAGATGATCTGGCCGATCTGGCCCGCCTGCTCCTTGAGGGCGTTGATGGCGATGGCGCACTCGCCCACCTCCTGCACCACCCGCTGCATGCCCGCACTGGCAGAGGCGACATATTGGCTACTTTCGGTGGTTAGCTGGCGCACCTCGTTGGCATTGTGGGCCGCCATGCTGCAGTTGTCAGAAATACCGGTAGCGACTTGTACCATTTGTTCACTGTCCTGATGCAGGGCCAGCGCATGTTCGGCGGTCTGGCGGCTGCTCTGGCTGATCGCCTCCACCCGGTTGACCGAGGTGTGAACGTGTTCGCTGATGTGCCGGTTGTTGTCCATGGTGGAGCTGATCATCTTCTGCAATTTCTCGATGAAGCGATCCACGCTGTTGGCCAGCGAGCCTATCTCGTCATCCCGCAGCAGGTTGATGCGGGCGTTGAGATCCCCCTCGCCGGCGGCGATATCCTGCATCCGTTTGTCCACTTGCAGCAGCGGGGTGACCAGCTTGCGGGTCAGCCAGAAGCCACAGAGGGTGACCATGATCAGGCTAAGCAACAGGCCGCCCAGCAGCAGGGTGCGGGTTTGGCTGATGATGCCGTTGAGCTGGACTACCTGATCCTCGACGGTGGCATCACCGCTCGCCTCGATGGCAACCAGTTGTTGCTGTAGCTGGTCGGCACTGGCCTCATAGAGAGCCTGCTGGGCCTGATAGCTGCCGAGCGCCTCGATCCACTGCCCCATCAGCTGCTGATGTCGGGCCAACAGGGTGCGATACTGTGTCGCCAGCGGCTTGCCGGCAAATTTGCCGGTTCCCTCGATATCGAACAGCCCGGTACCGAGCATGCTGTCGATCGCTTCGTGATAGAAATCGGTCGCCTCTTTCAGCTCGACCTTGATCGCCTCCGTTACCCCTTGTCTGCGCATCTTCTCCAGCGCATAGAGCTGGCGCAAAAAGCCGATATTGGACTCCATTCCCCCGTCGGCCGCTTCCCAGCGGGTGGAGAGGCCGCTGTTCCAGCTGATGGTCTGGTCGGGGGCCTGGGTCAGCACCTCTACCGCCCCATCGCCAATCACCTCCAGCTGGGTCGAGAGTCGTGCCATCAGCTCGGCGTTGTGATGCAGGGCCTGATCCACCTCGGTATAGGCGTGATAGAGCGTCAACAGCTTCTCTTGTTGTTGTTGATAGGCCAGCTTCTGCTGCTCCATAGTGGCCAGGACTGCGCCATCAATGAGCTGACCCTGGCTGACCCGGGCCAGCGCATCATCGGTCGCCGCCTTGGCGGCATCAAGCTCGGTGCGATTGAGCGGGGTGCCGTTTTGCATCTTCTGAATCTGTAACTGTTGATTGCCCAGTTCGATGGAGCCTTCCATGGCGCCATCGGCGGTCTGCCAGGCGCTTCCCAACACATAGGTGAGCAGGCCGGCCAGCCGCTGGCTGCCATACCAGCCCACGACCCCCATCCCCAGCGTGCAGCCGAGCAAGATGGCAAGACCCAGATTGGCGGTGGTAACAATTTTCATATGATGGCCTTCCTTGGTATCTGCATTGGCATCAATTTCGGTTCCGAACGGATTTAGTGTAGTGGCTCATGCCCAGTCGGAGTCCGGTACGGTGCAGAAACATCCCGTACACGCAGGCTGAACCAGATCAAGCATGGTGGCCAATTTGCGAAAAAGCTTCTCCGGATACCAGAGGGTTGCTGCCCTATGCTGGATACTTATCCAGTTATTCTTTATGCTATGAGCCAATTTGCGAATAGCTGTATTGGTGAGGAGAGAGCCGTGATTGGTCGCTTGAGAGGCATTGTCATTGAGAAGCAGCCCCCCGAGGTCTTGCTGGAAGTAGGCGGGGTTGGTTACGAGGTTCATATGCCGATGAGCTGCTTCTATGATTTGCCGGAGATCGGCAAGGAGGCGACCATCCACACTCACTTCGTGGTGCGGGAAGATGCCCAGTTGCTCTATGGTTTTAACCACAAACAGGAGCGGGCGCTGTTCCGCGAGCTGATCAAGACCAACGGAGTCGGCCCCAAGCTGGCGCTGGCTATTCTCTCCGGCATGACAGCTACCCAATTCGTGCTGAGTGTCGAACGTGAAGAGATAAGCTCTTTGGTCAAACTGCCGGGAGTCGGCAAGAAGACCGCCGAGCGTCTGGTGGTGGAGATGAAGGATCGCCTCAAGGGCTGGGTCAGTCACGACCTCTTCTCCCCGGCCATGGTCACCCTGCCAGCCAGTGAGCCAGAATTGCGGGCACCGGATGTGACCGAAGAGGCGGCCAGTGCGCTGGTGGCCCTCGGTTACAAGCCGCAGCAGGCGAGCCAGATTGTCAGCAAGATCGCCAAAGAGGGGATGTCGGTGGAAGATATCATCCGTGAATCCCTGCGTAGCCTGGTATGAGGTAGTTGATGATTGAAGCAGACCGCCTCATTTCGGCCAGTGCCGCCCGTGAGGATGACATTATTGACCGGGCTATCCGCCCCAAGAAGCTGGCTGATTACACCGGTCAGGATACCGTCTGCGAGCAGATGGAGATCTTTATCGAAGCGGCCCGTCAGCGGGGTGAAGCGCTCGATCACCTGCTGATCTTCGGTCCGCCGGGCTTGGGTAAGACCACCCTCGCCAACATCGTCGCCAACGAGATGGGTGTCAATATCAAGACCACCTCCGGCCCGGTGCTGGAGAAAGCGGGGGATCTGGCGGCGCTGCTCACCAACCTTGAACCGAACGATGTGTTGTTCATCGACGAGATCCACCGTCTCAGCCCGGTGGTGGAAGAGGTGCTCTATCCGGCGATGGAGGATTACCAGCTCGACATCATGATCGGGGAGGGACCAGCGGCTCGCTCCATCAAGCTGGATCTGCCTCCCTTTACCCTGATTGGCGCTACCACCCGGGCCGGTTCACTCACCAGCCCGCTGCGGGATCGCTTCGGCATCGTCCAGCGGCTGGAGTTTTACAACGTCAAGGACCTGACCGATATCGTCTCCCGCAGTGCCCGTTGTCTGGGGCTCGACATGACGGAAGATGGTGCCATTGAGGTCGCCCGTCGCTCTCGCGGTACGCCGCGGATTGCTAACCGTTTGTTAAGACGAGTGCGTGACTTCGCCCAGGTCAAATCCGATGGCCGGATCGATGGCCCCATCGCGGCCCGCGCCATGGACATGCTGGATGTCGATAACGAAGGTTTTGACTTCATGGACCGCAAGTTATTGTTGGCTGTCATAGACAAGTTTATGGGGGGGCCGGTGGGTCTCGATAATCTGGCCGCCGCGATCGGGGAAGAGAAAGATACTATCGAAGATGTGCTTGAGCCTTATCTGATCCAGCAAGGGTATCTGCAACGTACACCCAGAGGACGGATTGCGACCACACGAGCATATGCTCATTTCGGTCTTCAGCGACCAGATGAGAAGTAAAAACAGTCGTTTGAACAAAAAACCGCCGTCAAAGGCGGTTTTTTGTTATTCGGGCAAAAAAAAAGCCCACGGCTGATGCGGTGGGCAAAGACAATTCAGGATGGATGTTCACAGACAGTGAGTGCGTCTGGACACAGACCGGAAAATAAACAGGTGAGCCGTCGCGAGCTCTCAGAGTCGGTTCAGTTGATAGAGCTGAACAAAGGAAAGCTTGTAGTAACGGATGGTTTTAGCAACAAACTTTTTCATCTTCGATTCCAATAGACAGGTTCAAATTGATGGTCGAATACGTACCGTGAACCCTGATTAACCGGCCTGTATCCAAGGGTATGCCCTCACTGCGAGGCGCATTGTAGGAGCTCGTATCGGCCCGGGCAAACAAGAAAAATTGCAACCTTCAAATTAGTTTATCTAATGTAGTGATTGATGAAATTGGTTCGCATGAGTATGCATTGTTTGTAGTTTTAAATTGAGTTTTCGAATCAGTTCGCCTGACCTGGATAACATGGAAAAAGGCGCGTCATCGACATTTTTCAAATTAAATGGGGTGGCCGGATGTTAAATTCTTAAATTGATTTAAATCAATATTTTACGCATTGTCATCTTTTGTGATCTGGCTCGCTTCAATAATCGTGAAATAGATTAAACATGGCTTTGAAAGCCATGTATGGCGGGTCCTTTTACATTGATTTCAATCAAATAAAGGTGATATAAAAACCCGGTCATAATGAGCGAGAATAAATTGAAGCTTATTGTTTTTTAATTGTTAAACATTAGCTTTGTTTGTGTTTTCGCGTTGCCTTGTTGTTAATATTGGTGGTTACTGAAAGTGTTTTGTTGTGATGCGTCTCAACGGGGCCCATTCGATAACCCCCAACGGAAGCTTTGTGCTTAAAACTTAAAATAGCCGTGCCAATAATCGGTGAGGAAACATCATGATTGCTGAGCATGTGGTAGACCTATCGCGGTTCCAGTTCGCTGCGACGGCCCTTTATCACTTTTTGTTTGTACCCCTGACGCTGGGAATGGCCTTTCTCCTGGCGATCATGGAATCCGTCTATGTGATGACCAACAACACCATCTACCGGGACATGACCAAATTCTGGGGTAAGTTGTTTGGTATCAACTTTGCCCTGGGGGTCACCACAGGTCTGGCCATGGAGTTCCAGTTCGGGACGAACTGGGCGTACTACTCCCATTATGTCGGCGATATCTTCGGGGCCCCGCTGGCTATCGAAGGGCTGATGGCCTTCTTCCTGGAGTCCACCTTCGTCGGTATGTTCTTCTTTGGTTGGGATCGTCTGAGTAAGCATCAGCATCTGGCTGCCACCTGGTTGATGGCGCTGGGTACCAACCTCTCCGCCCTCTGGATCCTGGTCGCCAACGGCTGGATGCAGAACCCGGTCGGGGCAGAGTTCAACTTCGAATCCATGCGGATGGAGATGATGAGCTTCGCTGACGTGGTGCTCAACCCTGTTGCTCAGGTCAAGTTCGTTCACACTGTGGCGGCTGGTTATACCTGTGGCGCCATGTTTGTGCTGGGTATCTCCTCCTACTACCTGTTGAAGAATCGTGATGTGGCGTTTGCCCGTCGCTCCTTCGCCATTGCCGCTGCGTTCGGTATGGCTTCCATCGTGTCCGTGCTGATCCTCGGTGACGAATCCGGTTACGAGACCGGTGAAGTGCAGAAGGTGAAACTGGCCGCTATCGAAGCTGAGTGGGAAACTGAACCTGCTCCGGCCGCCTTTACCCTGTTCGGTATTCCGAATCAGGAAGAGATGCGCACCGACTACGCCATCAAGATCCCCTATGCGCTGGGCATTATCGCGACCCGTTCTCTGGACGGTCAGGTAACCGGTCTGAAGGATCTGAAGAGCGAGCACGAACTGCGCGTTCGTAACGGTATGACCGCTTACGACCTGCTGACCAAGCTGCAATCCGGTGACAAGTCTGACGAGACCCGCGCTCGCTTCGACGAAGTGAAGCAGGATCTGGGCTACGGTCTGCTGCTCAAGCGCTACACCAGCAACGTGACCGATGCTACCGACGAGCAGATAAAGGCCGCAGTGGATGACTCCATCCCGCAGGTTCTGCCGCTGTTCTTCGCCTTCCGTATCATGGTTGCCGTCGGCATGCTGATGCTGGTGCTGATTGGTATGGCCTTCTATGACAGTGCCCGCCACCAGATCGGCAAGCGCAAGTGGCTGCTCAAGGGTCTGCTGTGGGGTATCCCGCTGCCGTGGATCGCCATCGAAGCAGGCTGGTTTGTGGCTGAATATGGTCGCCAACCGTGGACCATTGCAGAGGTGTTGCCGACTTCCCTCTCTGCATCCAATTTGCCTGCAGCCGAGATCTGGTTCTCTCTGATCGGTATCTGCCTGTTCTATACCGTACTTCTGGTTATCGAGATGTACCTGATGTTCAAGTATGCCCGTCTTGGCCCCAGCAGCCTGAAGACTGGCAAGTATCACTTTGAACAGATCAAGGCATAAGGAGAGCGACCATGTTTGATTACGAAACTCTGCGTGTCATCTGGTGGGCTCTGGTCGGCGTACTGCTGATCGGTTTTGCCATCACTGACGGCTTCGACATGGGGGTAGGCGCACTGCTCCCGTTCGTCGGCAAGAAAGATGTCGAGCGCCGCGTGATGCTCAACACCATGGGGCCGCACTGGGAAGGTAACCAGGTTTGGCTGGTCACTGCCGGTGGCGCCTTGTTCGCCGCCTGGCCGATGGTGTATGCCGCGACCTTCTCCGGCTTCTACATCGCCATGATCCTGACCTTGATGGCGCTGTTCCTGCGTCCGGTCGGTTTCAAGTACCGCTCGCTGCGTGCTGATGCAAAATGGCGCAGCAACTGGGACTGGGCCTTGTTCGCCGGTAGCGCCGTACCGCCCATCGTCTTTGGTGTGGCCTTTGGCAACCTGCTGCAAGGCGTTCCGTTCGAGTTTAACCAGTTCATGATGTTGACCTATCACGGCAACTTCTTCGGCCTGCTTAACCCGTTCGGCATTCTGGCTGGTCTGGTGAGCCTGTTCATGCTGCTCACCCAGGGCGCAACCTGGTTGATGATGAAGACCGACGGGGAAGTGCTGGCACGTTCCCGTACTGCCGCCATGATCTGCTCACTGCTGACCCTGGTGCTGTTTGCTGCCGCGGGTTGGTGGGTAAGCGGTATGGAAGGGTATGTCATCGTCAAGGCTGCCGCGACTGACGCAGTATCCAACCCGATGAACAAGGAAGTTGTCCTGCAGGCTGGTGCCTGGATGAACAACTACACCCTCTATCCGTGGATGGTGGCTGCCCCTGTACTGGGTCTGGCCATGAGCCTGCTGACTGCGCTGTTTGCCCGCATGAACATCGGCTGGCTGGCGTTTACCAGCTCCTCGCTGGCGATTGCCGGGGTCATCCTCACTGCCGGTTTCTCCATGTTCCCGTTCGTGATGCCCTCAAGCCTTGAGCCGTCACTGAGCCTGACCATGTGGGATGCTACCGCCTCTTTCAACACCTTGCAGGTGATGACTGTGGCTGCAGCGATCTTCGTACCGATTGTGCTGGGTTACACCATCTGGACTTACATCAAGATGTTTGGCCGGGTAACCAACAAGCACATCGAAGATAACCAACAATCTCTCTATTAAGAGGTGCGCTGACAATGTGGTATTTCACCTGGATCCTGGGGCTGTTGCTGGCCTGTGCATTTGGCATCATCAATGCGCTGTGGCTGGAACACACCGAGAACATGGATCGTCAGATCGATGAAAACAAGTGATCGACTCGCCAGGCTGGCCGCTCCACTGGAGCGGCAGCCGTGGCAGGGGTTGATGTTACTCGCGGCGGCCTTGTTGGCCGTCGCTATTTTACAGGCCCCCAATCTGATCGCGGCCAACACCAGCGAGCATGGTCTCTGGCTTGCTCCCTGGCTGATGTGGGCCGTCTGTTGTGGCGTACTTAACGGGCTTGGCTTTCATCTGAAAAGCCTGCCCGGACGTGTGCTGTTCAACCCCTGGCTCGCCTGGCCCAGTTTGTTGTATGGCCTCTGGCTGACACATTCATATTTCCTTTCATAAAAAACGGGGGGAGGCAGGATTTCCCTGTCTCCCCCTGCTTCTTTCCTATTCAGCCCTGCGCTATGATAGCCCCCCATCTGACTGTCGAATGGATCACAGATTGTTATGGGGGAAGTCTTTGAGTTTCCGGTACGTGTCTACTACGAAGACACCGATGCCGGGGGCATCGTCTACAACGCCAATTATCTCAAGTTTATGGAACGTGCTCGCACCGAGTTTCTTCGTGCCAAAGGGGTCGAACAGGACGTCTGGCTGCAGGAGGGATATGCCTTCGTGGTGAGCCGAACTGAGATCGATTTCCGCTCGGCGGCCCGTTTTAATGAACTATTGAATGTATTAACGCAAGTGATTGAAGTGAAACGCGCATCCCTGCGTTTTTCGCAGCAGATCCTGGCGGCTGATGGACGACTCGTCACCCAGGCTTTGGTACAGATAGCCTGTGTAAGTCATCCGCAAATGAAACCTGTAGCTATACCTGAAAAAATCAAGGGAGTGCTGTTAAGTGCACGCTGAAATTTCGTTTATTGGCCTGTTTTGGCAAGCCAGCCTGTTGGTAAAACTGGTCATGATCACCCTGATGAGCATGTCTATTGTCTCCTGGGCGCTGATTATCCAGCGTTCCAAGGCGATCAAGGCGGCCAATCTCGCATCGGAACAGTTTGAAGATCGCTTCTGGTCAGGGGTCGATCTCAATCGCCTCTATCAGGAGTCCTCTTCCCGCCGCGATGATATCGAAGGCATGGAAGATATCTTCTACTCCGGCTTCAAGGAGTATGCCCGCCTGCTCAAGGCCGGGGCCCGTGGTCAGGATGCGGTGATGGATGGTACCTACCGTGCCATGCGCGTCTCCCTCTCCCGTGCGGTGGATGATCTGGAATCCAACCTGCCGGTGCTGGCGACCATCGGCTCCATCAGCCCCTACATCGGTCTGTTCGGTACCGTATGGGGGATCATGAACGCCTTTATCGCCCTGGGTCAGGTGCAGCAGGCCACCCTGCAGATGGTGGCACCGGGTATCGCGGAAGCGCTGATTGCGACCGCCATGGGTCTGTTTGCCGCTATCCCGGCGGTAATCTTCTACAACCGCTTCTCCAACAAGGTCGAGCGGCTGGAGAACGCCTACGCCAACTTCATGGACGAGTTCACCACCATTCTGAACCGTCAAATTGCTCAGCAGCAGGGTGATCAGTAATGCAAACCTATCAGCGGATCCGGCGCAAGAAGGTGGCCGAGATCAACGTGGTTCCCTATATCGACGTCATGCTGGTGCTGCTTATCATCTTTATGGCGGTCACGCCGGTGATCACGCAAGGGGTCAAGGTGGATCTGCCGCAGGCTGAGTCCGAGCAGTTGCCGGAAGATGCCAAGCCGCCCTTCATCGTAAGCGTCAATACCGAAGGCGAGTATGTCATCAAGGCTGGCGAAGCCGATGACGAGCCGGTGCCAAGTGGCACGCCAGAGGCGATGCAGCAATACATCACCGAAAAAGCCATGGGCTATCTGGCGATCAACCAGAATGCCCCCGTGGTGGTCGCGGGTGACAAGGCCGTGCGCTACGAAGAGGTGATCCTGTTGATGGTGGCCCTCAAGAATGCGGGTGTGCCTCAGGTTGGCCTGATGACAGATCCGGTGAACTAACGGAGATGGATGTGAAGCGTGGTATTTCCGGTTATCTCATCGCGTCGTTTCTGCTGCACCTGATCATCGGCATCATCCTGTTTGTCGGGCTCGATTTCAGCAAACCGAAACGACCCGAATCGAAGGGGCAGATCGTCAATGCCGTCATGCTTGATGAGAACTTCCTCAACGAGCAGGCCAAGCAGATCCAGCAGCAGAAAGCTCAGCCCAAGCCGCAGAAGGTAGAGAAAGAGAAGGATAAGGAAGATACGGATCTTGCCAAACGCGAACTAGCCCAGCAGCAGGAACGGCTGCGTATTGCCGAGGCCAAGCGGAAAGAAGCAGAAGAGGCGACCCGCAAGGCCGAGGCTGAGAAGCAGAAAAAAGTTGCCGAGCAGAAGCGGGCGGAAGAGAAGGCGCAGAAAGCCGAGGAGGCCCGCAAGCTGGAAGAGCAGAAGGCCAAGAAGGCGGAAGCCGAGCGCAAGGCTGCTGAAGAGGCCAAGGCACTGGCGCTGAAGAAAAAGAAAGAGCTCGAGAAAAAACAGGCGGAAGAGAAGGCTAAAGCCGAGGAGGCCAAAGCCAAGAAAGCGGAAGCTGACAAGAAGGCCAAGGCTGAGGCAGAGAAGAAAGCCAAGGCAGAGGCTGAGAAAAAAGCCAAAGCCGAGGCTGAGAAGAAGGCCAAGGAAGAGGCAGCCAAAAAGGCAAAAGCTGACGCAGAGAAGAAAGCCAAGGCTGAAGCCGAGAAGCAGGCCAAGATCGCGGCAGAACGCAAACGCAAAGCGGCCGAGGAGGCCAGACTGCAAAAAGAGATGGAAGCCATGATGCAGCAGCAGCTGGCGGCTGAAGCCAATGCCCGCAGCCAGGCTGCCTCTGCAGCGGCACAAGGTGAGGTCGACAAGTATGCGGCGCTCATCAAGGCCACTGTTGAGCGGTATATGATTTTGGATCCCACCATGCGGGGCAAAACATGTACTATCGGCGTACGTCTTGCGAGCAGTGGCTTTGTCATATCGGTAGATAACGGCCAGGGTGACCCGGCGGTCTGTCGTTCGGGTAAGGCGGCTGTCTTGAAAGCCAATCAACTGCCAGTGCCCAAGGATCCTGCGGCATTCGAGATGTTGAAGGAATTTAACCTGAAGTTAGAACCGAGTATCTAAGCGTGATAAAACGAGGTTGCTTGCCTCCGGTTGGCAACCTCTCGCCGAGAAAGGAATTTAACCTCTCATCTTTATTGGAACCGAGTATTTAAGCCATGATCAGAAAAGTATTTTTTGCTTTGGTTGGCTGTTTGTTGCTGGGCCAGAGTGCCCAGGCGGCCCTGGACATCGTCATCACCGGCGGTATTGATAGCGCACGCCCCATCGCCGTCGCCCCCTTCAAGTGGGAAGGCAACGGGCAGTTGCCGCAGGACATCGCGGAAGTGGTCTCCAACGACCTGATGCGCAGTGGCAAATTCAAGCCGCTGGCCCGTGGCCAGATGCCGCAGACTCCGAGCAGCAGCAGCGAGATCAACTTCGCACCCTGGGCCGCTCAAGGGGTTGAGGCCGTAGTCGTCGGTTCCATCTCGGCGGTGGGTGACGGCACCTACAAGGTCAACTTCGAGCTGGTCGATGTGCTGAAGGGTCAGCTGGCCAAGGCACAAGGCGGCGAGGCGAACGGTTACATCCTGGATAGCCGTATGGCGACCATCCCGGGTGCCCAGATGCGCCAGTTTGCCCACCGTATTTCCGACATCGTCTATGAGCGTCTGACTGGCGAGCGCGGTGCCTTCCTGACCCGTCTGGCTTACGTCTCCGTACAGCAGGGTACCCAGTTCCCGTACCAGCTGCGCATTTCTGACTACGACGGTTACAACGAGAAGACTCTGCTGCGCTCTCGCGAGCCGTTGATGTCTCCCTCCTGGTCACCGGATGGCAGCAAGCTGGCCTACGTGAGCTTCGAGAACCAGAAGTCCGAAATCTATGTGCAGGATATCTACACCCAGCAGCGCAGCCTGATCACCAGTTTCCGTGGCATTAACGGGGCCCCTGAGTGGTCTCCTGATGGTCGTCGTCTGGCTATCGTTCTCTCCAAAGATGGTTCACCCAACCTCTATGTGGTTGATGTGGCTAGCAAGCAGCTTACCCGCGTCACTACCAGCCGCGTGATCGACACCGAGCCCTCCTGGATGCCGGACGGGCAAAATTTGTTGTTCACCTCTGAACGTGGTGGCAAACCCCAGATTTATAGCGTAAATTTGGCGACTGGTATGACTCGCCGGATGACTTGGGAAGGTGAATCCAACCAGGGGGCATCCATCACTCCTGATGGCAAAATCATGGTGATGGTGACCCGTGTTCAGGGACAGTATCGTATTGCCCGTCAGGACATGGAAAACAATGCCCTGCTGGTCCTGACCCAGAGTGCTCTGGATGAGTCGCCAAGTGTGGCTCCCAATGGCAGCATGATCATTTATGCCACCATCTATCAGGGTCGTAAGAGTCTTGCGTTGGTGTCGACTGATGGTCGCTTCAAGGCTGTGCTTCCGACCAGTAGCGGTGAAATTCGTGCACCAGCTTGGTCGCCCTTCTTGAATTGATAAAAATCCAATTGTTTTTTGTTTTGTTATAAAGGTTTAAGGAAATAGCATGCAACTCAATAAACTGCTCAAGGGTTTGGCCATCGCACTGCCACTGTTCACCCTGGCCGCTTGTAGTTCTTCTTCTGATTCCGACGCCGCTGGCGCTGAATCAGGTATGACCGACGGCATGGGCGGTGTACAAACCGGCGGCGCCAACGGCATGTTGTCCCCGGAAGAGCAGATGCGTCAGAAGTTCGAAGCACTGCAGCGTGACAACGTGATCTACTTCCCGTTCGACGGTTACGATATCCAGGGTCAGTACGCTGATCTGCTGGATGCCCACGCCAGCTACCTGCGCGAGCGCCCGAGCGTGAAAGTCCTGATCGAAGGTCACGCCGATGAGCGCGGTACTCCCGAGTACAACATTGCTCTGGGCGAGCGTCGTGCCAAGGCTGTTGCCAAGTATCTGCAAACCCTGGGTGTGCAGGCCGAGCAGCTCTCCATCGTCAGCTATGGCGAAGAGAAGCCGCTGGATCTGTCTCACACCGAGGATGCCTTTGCCAAAAACCGCCGCGCGGTTCTGGTTTACTAAGGTTTAAACCGAACGAAGTTCGTTTATATGCAAGCGGCCATTTCGATGGCCGTTTTATTTGCACTAAACGCCAAGGTTTGATCCGAATGAAATCTGTATATGCGAGCGACGATGGCGCTGGCCGTTTTATCTGTACTAAACGCTAAGGTTTGATCCGAATGAAATCTGTGTACAAGCAAGCTGTCGTTGCGCTGGCCGTAATGGTTGTTCTGAATGCGCAAGCTGCGGCACCGGTCAGCGATCTGGGCGGTGACTCAAGTGGTGGGGTTGTCCTTAGCGGCAACAACGGCGCCATCGTGCCCACCGGTAGCCTGGAAGATCGGGTTGCCCTGCTGGAGCGCACCCTCAATGCCCGTCTGCGACTGCAAGCTGAATTGCAGCAACAGGTCGACTCCCTGCAAGGTGAGGTTTCCGAGCTGCGTGGTCAGCTGGAGCAGCAGACCTACCAGATGGAACAGTCGCAAGAGCGCCAGCGTCAGCTCTACCAGGAGCTCGACAAGGTTGCCAGCAGCCAGCAAGCTGCTCCAGCCACCCCGGCCCCTGCTGCTACACCGGCTGCTGCCGCCAATTACTCAACCAATCAGGATGAGAACCAGGCCTACGACGCAGCGGTCAACATGGTGCTCAAAGAGAAGAACTACGACAAAGCGATTCCGGCTTTCCAGGGCTTCATCAAGCAGTACCCCAATTCGGGCTATGTTCCCAATGCACACTACTGGCTCGGCCAGTTGCTGTTCAACAAGGGTGACAGAGCCGGTGCCTCGGCCCAGTTTTCGACCGTGGCCAACAAATACAGCAAATCCCCCAAGCGAGCCGATGCGCTGCTGAAGTTGGGTATGCTGGCGCAACTGGATGGCAAGAAGGCGGAAGCCAAATCCTTCTATGAGCAGGTGATCAAGGGCTATCCCAACACCTCGCCAGCCCAGTTGGCCAAACAGAGTCTGGCCAAGCTGTAACATTGCTGTATGTCACTGTTTTCGTAACGCTACTGTAAAAACAGCCTGCATTTGTACGCACAGTGAGCAAACGGATTTAAATTACGAATTTTCTGTTGCACCGGAAATTTAAATCCGTAATATAGGCCGCCGTCAGAGCCGAAGCAGTAATGCAGTCGGAACTGGTCGTGGTGAGGGTCGTTAGCTCAGTCGGTAGAGCAGTTGACTTTTAATCAATTGGTCGCTGGTTCGAATCCAGCACGACCCACCATTTTCTCCACTCGGTGGAGACAGAATTCCCAGGTCGTTTAGCTCAGCTGGGAGAGCACCTCCCTTACAAGGAGGGGGTCACTGGTTCGATCCCAGTAACGACC
>NZ_JAAKMI010000007.1:0-180766 GCF_049170315.1 Aeromonas sp. 604443 | reverse complement strand
GCAGTTGAGGCAGTTGAGGCAGTTGAGGCAGTTGAGGCAGTTGAGGCAGTTGAGGCAGTTGAGGCAGTTGAGGCAGTTGAGGCAGTGTCAGAATGGATTAAAAGAAAAGCCGGGACAAGCCCGGCTTTTTCTTTATCACTCAGCAGCTGCTTCAGCAGCGGCCGGGCGGTCTACCAGCTCAATATAAGCCATAGGGGCGTTGTCGCCAGCACGGAAACCGCATTTCAGAATGCGAGTATAACCGCCGGCGCGCTCCAGGTAGCGCGGGCCCAGTTCATTGAACAGCTTAGCCACGATCGCGTTGTCGCGAGTGCGGGCAAATGCCAGACGACGATTAGCAACGCTATCAGTCTTGGCAAGGGTGATCAGCGGTTCAACTACACGACGCAGCTCTTTTGCCTTAGGCAGAGTCGTCTTGATGATCTCATGACGAACCAGGGAGCTGGCCATGTTGCGGAACATAGCCTGACGATGGCTGCTGTTCCGGTTCAGTTGACGACCACTCAAACGATGGCGCATGACCTTATCCTTCTAACTAAATCTGTGAAACCCGTAATCTGGATTACTCGTCAGCGATGCTGGCGGGCGGCCAGTTCTCAAGGCGCATGCCAAGAGACAGACCACGGGAGGCCAACACGTCCTTGATCTCAGTCAGGGACTTCTTACCGAGGTTAGGAGTCTTAAGCAACTCAACTTCGGTACGCTGTACCAGATCACCAATATAGTGGATAGCTTCTGCCTTCAGACAGTTCGCAGAACGAACTGTCAGCTCCAAATCATCGACAGGACGCAGCAGAATCGGATCAAACTCGGGTTTCTCTTCTTTCTTCTCGGGCACGCTGACATCGCGCAGATCCACGAAGGCTTCCAGTTGCTCAGCCAGAATAGTGGCAGAACGACGGATAGCTTCCTCAGGATCCAGGGTACCATTGGTCTCCATGTCGATGACCAGCTTGTCCAAGTCGGTACGCTGTTCCACACGTGCTGCCTCAACATTGTAGGCAATACGAACGATGGGGCTGAACGCGGAGTCCAGCAGCAGGCGACCGATAGGACGCTCTTCGTCATCGTTGTGAACACGAGCAGAAGCAGGCACATAACCACGACCGCGCTGAACTTTCAGGCGCATGCTGATTTCAGCATTGGCACCAGTCAGGTGGCAGATTACGTGCTCCGGGTTTACGATCTCGACTTCATCACCGTGAGTGATATCACCTGCGGTAACGGGGCCTGTTCCAGACTTGGTCAGGGACAGAGTTACCTCGTCCTTGCCTTCCAGCTTCACAGCGATACCTTTCAGGTTGAGCAGGATTTCAAGAATGTCTTCCTGTACACCTTCTTTGCTGCTGTACTCATGCAGTACCCCGTCAATTTCGACTTCAGTAACTGCACAACCGGGCATAGAAGACAGCAAAATACGACGCAGGGCGTTGCCCAGCGTGTGACCAAAGCCACGCTCAAGTGGCTCAAGAGTCACTTTCGCATGAGTCGGGCTAACTTGCTCGATGTCAACTAGCCGCGGTTTAAGAAAATCTGTTACAGAACCCAGCATTGTGTCCTCTCTTTAGAAGCTAGCTTTACTTGGAGTAAAGCTCGACGATCAGCTGTTCGTTAATGTCGGCAGACAGGTCGGAACGCTCTGGCAGGCGCTTGAAGGCACCTTCCATTTTAGCGGCATCAACCTCTACCCAAGTCGGCTTCTCGCGCTGACCAGCAACCTCAAGGGCAGCTTTGATACGCGCTTGCTTCTTAGCCTTCTCACGAACGCAGATCACGTCCTCAGGGGAAACCTGGAAAGAAGGAATGTTCACAACGCGGCCGTTTACCATGATGGCCTTGTGGCTCACCAGCTGACGAGATTCAGCGCGGGTAGCACCGAAGCCCATGCGGTATACGACGTTGTCCAGACGACCTTCCAGCAGCTGCAACAGGTTTTCACCGGTGTTACCCTTTTGACGGGCAGCGTCGCGGTAGTAGTTGCGGAACTGTTTTTCCAATACGCCGTAGATACGACGAACTTTTTGTTTCTCGCGCAGTTGCACACCGTAATCGGACAGACGGGGCTTGCGAGCGCCGTGCTGACCAGGAGCGGTGTCAATCTTGCACTTAGAATCAATCGCACGAACACCAGACTTCAGGAAGAGGTCTGTGCCCTCACGACGGCTAAGCTTAAGCTTAGGACCGATATATCTTGCCATCTTCTTTCTCCAACAATCCTAGACCAAGTAGCTACAGCGTTACACGCGGCGCTTCTTGGGAGGACGACAACCGTTGTGCGGGATCGGAGTCACATCAGTAATGTTAGTGATGCGGAAACCAGCCGCGTTCAGGGCGCGGATGGAAGACTCACGACCGGGACCCGGACCTTTGACCATGACTTCCAGGTTCTTGACGCCATATTCTTTGGCCATCTCACCAGCGCGCTCGGCAGCTACCTGAGCAGCGAACGGGGTGGACTTACGAGAACCACGGAAACCGGAACCACCAGAAGTAGCCCAAGACAGAGCATTGCCCTGACGGTCAGTAATGGTCACGATTGTGTTGTTGAAAGATGCATGAACGTGCGCAATACCGTCGCTCACTTGCTTTTTAACGCGCTTGCGAGCACGAGTCGGAGTTTTAGCCATTTTCTACCTTCCCGTTACTTCTTGATAGCCTTGCGCGGACCCTTACGGGTACGAGCGTTGGTCTTGGTACGTTGACCACGAACAGGCAGGCTACGACGGTGACGCAAACCACGGTAGCAACCCAGATCCATCAATCGCTTGATGTTCATGGAAATCTGACGACGCAGGTCACCTTCAACGGTGAATTTACCTACTTGTTCACGCAGACTCTCGATCTGAGCTTCGTCCAGGTCTTTAATTTTCACATTCTCAGCGATACCGGCTGCGGCACAAATGGCCTTGGAGCGGGTACGACCGACGCCATAAATCGCAGTCAAAGCAATGACTGCATGCTTATGGTCAGGAATGTTAATGCCAGCGATACGGGCCACTATTCACTCCTACATATAGTAGATTACGACCACCACAAAGCCCGTGAGCGGATACGTGGCGGTCAACCAATACACAACAAAAGTTGGCTGGCTATATTAGCCAGCACAACTATTTGTTGCAAGTACTAACCGTAAAAAATTAGCCTTGGCGCTGTTTATGCTTTGGCTCGCTGCAAATCACACGCACCACACCGTGACGCTTGATGATTTTGCAGTTACGGCAGATTGCCTTAACGGAAGCACGAACTTTCATTGCTTAACTCCGTAACTACGCCGACCTTTAGCGGCCGTAGCCCTTCAGGTTGGCCTTCCTCAGGACGTCACCATATTGATGAGACATCATATGGGTTTGTACCTGAGCCATGAAGTCCATGATAACCACCACAATAATCAGCAGCGAAGTGCCACCGAAGTAGAACTGTACGTTCCAGGCAGTCATCAGGAACTGGGGTACCAGACAGATAAAGGTTATATAGAGCGCACCTGCCAATGTCAGGCGAGTCATAACCTTATCGATATAACGTGCTGTCTGCTCGCCCGGGCGGATCCCCGGGATAAAGGCTCCACTCTTCTTCAGGTTATCTGCTGTCTCGCGGGGGTTGAACACCAGCGCGGTATAGAAGAAACAGAAAAAGATAATGGCTGCTGCATACAGCATCTCGTAAAGCGGCTGACCCGGCTGCAGGACCATAGAGACCTGTTGCAGGATATCAGCGACTTTACCCTCACCCTGACCAAACCAGGAGGTAATGGTACCCGGGAAGAGGATGATACTGGATGCGAAAATCGCAGGAATCACACCAGCCATATTCACTTTCAACGGCAGGTGCGTGCTTTGCGCGGCAAATACCTGGCGGCCTTGTTGACGCTTGGCATAGTTAACGACGATACGACGCTGACCACGCTCCACGAACACCACAAAGTAAGTCACTGCGAAAACAATCAAGCCCAGCAACAACAACAGCAGGATGTGCAATTCCCCTTGACGTGCCTGTTCGGCCGTAGCGCCAATGGCATGCGGCAGACCAGCAACGATACCTGTGAAAATAATCAACGAGATACCATTACCAATCCCACGCTCGGTAATCTGCTCACCCAACCACATCAAGAACATGGTACCGGTGACCAGACTCACAACCGCTGTGAAATAGAAGCCCAAACCCGGATGAGTCACGAGTCCTTGCATCATATTCGGCAGACCGGTTGCAATACCAATGGCCTGGAAAGTTCCCAAAACCAGCGTGCCCCAACGGGTATATTGGCTAATCTTGCGACGGCCGGATTCACCCTCTTTCTTGAGTTCAGCAAGAGCAGGATGAACCACTGTCAGCAGCTGGATAATGATCGACGCCGAAATGTACGGCATGATCCCCAACGCAAGAATAGAAGCACGCGATAGTGCACCACCACTGAACATGTTGAACATCTCAATGATGGTGCCCTTCTGTTGCTGGAACAACTCGGCCAGTACGGCGGCGTCAATACCAGGAATCGGCACATAAGAGCCTGCACGGAAAACGATAATCGCCCCGAGAACGAAGAGCAGACGGCTCTTCAGTTCACTCAGACCACCCTGTGCTTTAACATCCAATCCTGGTTTCTTAGCCATTGTACTGATTATTCCTCGATTTTACCGCCAGCGGCCTCGATGGCTGCACGTGCACCTTTGGTGACGGACAGACCACGAACGGTCACAGCACGGTCAATGTTGCCAGACAGAACAACTTTAGCGAACACGATGTTCTTGGTCAGAACGCCGGCTTGCTTCAGAGTGCTCACGTCGACTACATCACCTTCTACCAGGGCGATTTCGTTCAGGCGCACTTCGGCAGATACCAAAGATTTGCGAGAGAAGAAACCGAACTTCGGCAGACGGATTTTCAAAGGCATCTGGCCGCCTTCGAAACCGTTGCGGACTTTACCGCCACCGGAACGAGAGGTTTGACCTTTAACACCACGACCACCGGTCTTGCCCAGACCAGAACCGATACCACGGCCCGGACGGTGCTTAACGCGCTTGGAACCAGCGGCCGGAGACAGAGTATTCAGACGCATGCTTAGCCCTCCACCTTAACCATGTAATAAACCTGGTTGATCATACCGCGTACGCAAGGAGTATCTTCCAGCTCAACGGTGTGACCAATGCGACGCAGACCCAGACCACGCAGAGTCGCCTTGTGCTTTGGCAGACGGCCGATAGAGCTGCGAGTTTGAGTTACTTTTACAGTGTTAGCCATGTCGCATTACCCCAGAATTTCTTCAACGCGCAGACCACGCTTGGCAGCGATCTGTTCCGGTGACTGACCGTGAACCAGAGCGTCTACAGTTGCGCGAACAACGTTGATTGGGTTGGTGGAACCGTAGGTCTTAGCCAGCACGTTGTGGATACCAGCAACTTCCAGAACGGCACGCATGGCGCCGCCTGCGATGATACCAGTACCTTGAGAGGCCGGCTTCATGAACACGGTGGAACCGGAGTGAACACCTTTCACCGGGTGGTGCAGGGTGCCGTTGTTCAGTTCAACCTTGTTCAGGTTACGCTTGGCCTGTTCCATTGCTTTTTGAATAGCAGCCGGAACTTCACGGGCTTTACCGTAACCGTAACCTACACGGCCGTTACCATCACCCACCACGGTCAACGCGGTGAAGGACATGATACGACCACCTTTAACAGTTTTCGAAACACGGTTTACTGCAATGAGCTTTTCTTGCAGTTCGCCGGCTTGAGATTCGACTTTAGCCATCTTCGACTCCTAGCTTAGAACTGAAGACCAGCGTCACGTGCGGCAGCTGCCAGGGCAGCGATGCGACCGTGATACTTGAAACCGGAACGATCGAAAGATACGTTCTGAACGCCTTTGGCAATAGCACGCTCAGCGATAGCTTTACCTACAGCGGTAGCCGCATCTGCGTTACCGGTGTATTTCAGAGCTTCACTGATGGCTTTCTCTACTGTGGAAGCAGAGGCCAGAACTTCGGAACCGTTGGCTGCAATAACCTGCGCATAGATATGACGCGGGGTACGGTGAACAACCAGACGGGTAGCTCCCAGTTCCTGCATCTTTTTCCGAGCACGAGTAGCACGACGGAGACGAGCTGCTTTCTTGTCCATAGTGTTACCTTACTTCTTCTTAGCTTCTTTAGTACGCACTTGCTCGTTGGCATAGCGTACACCCTTGCCCTTGTAGGGCTCCGGAGCGCGGTAAGCACGGATATCGGCGGCGACTTGGCCAACCAGCTGCTTGTCGACACCACGCAGAACGATTTCTGTGGCAGTCGGGCACTCAGCGGTCACACCAGCCGGCAGCGCATGCTCTACCGGGTGAGAGAAGCCCAGAGCCAGCGCAACAGCATTGCCCTTGATGGAGGCTTTATAACCTACACCAACCAGCTGCAGCTTGCGCTCGAAGCCTTGGGTAACACCGATTACCATGTTGTTGACCAATGCACGGGCAGTACCGGCCTGAGCGTCAGCACCAGCGATGCTGCCGCGCGGGGCGAACTTCAGTACATTGTCTTCTTTGGTCACTTCTACACCGGCGTGAATAGAGCGAACCAGAGAACCTTTACCACCTTTGATGGTCAGTTCCTGGCCGTTCAGAGTCACCTCTACGCCAGCAGGAATAGTGACGGGTGCCTTAGCAACACGAGACATTTCCTACCTCCTATTAAGCGACGTAGCAGATGATCTCACCGCCCATGCTTGCTTTGCGAGCAGCACGGTCAGTCATCACACCTTTAGACGTGGACACGATAGCAACACCGAGACCGCCCATAACTTTCGGCAGATCAGTAGTGCGCTTGTAAATACGCAGGCCTGGACGGCTTACGCGTTGGATCAGTTCTACAACTGGCTTGCCCTGGAAATATTTCAGTTCAATTTCCAGTTCCGGCTTCACGTCACCAGCTACGGAGTAGCCAGCGATGTAACCTTCTTCTTTCAGCACTTTGGCGATAGCCACTTTCAGCTTGGAAGAAGGCATGGAAACCGCAACTTTGCTCGCCGCCTGACCGTTACGGATGCGGGTCAGCATATCCGCGATCGGATCTTGCATGCTCATAAGTCTAACTCCCGAGATTCGTTACCAAGAAGCCTTCTTCAGGCCCGGAATTTCGCCCTTCATGGCATGCTCACGCACCTTGATGCGAGACAGGCCAAACTTGCGCAGGAAACCGTGCGGACGACCAGTAATATTGCAACGGTTACGCTGGCGGGACGGACTGGAATCACGGGGCAGCTGTTGCAGTTGCAGTACAGCATCCCAACGCGCTTCTTCAGAAGCGTTCATGTCAACGATGATAGCTTTCAGCTCGGCACGCTTGGTCGCGTACTTGGCTACCAGCTTGGCACGCTTTGCTTCGCGCGCTTTCATGGATGTTTTAGCCATAACCCTAACCTTACTTGCGGAATGGGAAGTTAAAGGCAGCCAGCAGAGCACGGCCTTCTTCATCGGTATTCGCGGAAGTGGTGATGGTGATATCCAGACCACGGACGCGATCGACTTTGTCATAGTCGATTTCCGGGAAGATGATCTGCTCACGCACGCCCATGGAGTAGTTACCACGACCGTCGAACGCTTTAGCGTTCAGGCCACGGAAGTCACGGATACGCGGTACGGAGATGCAGATCAGCCGTTCCAGGAACTCCCACATACGCTCGCCACGCAGGGTTACTTTACAACCTATCGGGTAGCCTTCACGAATCTTGAAGCCCGCAACAGATTTGCGAGCTTTGGTGATCAGCGGCTTCTGACCGGAAATGGCAGCCATATCGGCAGCAGCATTTTCCAGCAATTTCTTGTCAGAGATCGCTTCACCAACACCCATGTTCAGGGTGATTTTCTCGATCCGAGGGACTTGCATGATAGTCTTGTAACCGAACTGCTTGGACAGTTCATTTACTACATCGGATTTGTAGTAATCATGCAGTTTCGCCATCGTTAAACTCCAATTACTTCACAAGTTCGCCGGTGGATTTGAAGAAACGGACTTTTTTGCCGTCTTCAATCCGGAAACCAACGCGGTCAGCTTTGCCAGTGGCAGAGTTGAACAGCGCTACGTTTGATACATCGATGGGGGCTTCTTTGGTGACGATACCGCCAGCCTGACCCAGTGCGGGTACCGGCTTCTGGTGTTTCTTCACCTGGTTGATGCCTTCCACGATTACCTTACCTTTTGCAATCAGGACTTGAGTGACTTTGCCACGCTTGCCCTTGTCTTTGCCGGTAAGAACAATCACTTCGTCTTCGCGACGGATTTTAGCTGCCATCGTTCGACTCCTTACAGTACTTCGGGTGCCAGGGACACAATCTTCATGAACTTCTCATTACGCAGTTCACGGGTCACCGGGCCAAAAATACGAGTACCGATTGGCTGTTGGTTGTTGTTAAGCAACACAGCCGCATTGTTGTCGAAACGGATGACAGAGCCGTCCGGACGACGAACGCCTTTACGGGTGCGTACGACCACCGCGTTATACACATCACCTTTCTTCACTTTACCGCGAGGAATGGCTTCCTTGATGGAAACCTTGATGATGTCGCCGATGCCGGCGTAACGGCGGTGCGAGCCACCCAGAACCTTAATACACATTACACTGCGAGCGCCGGAGTTGTCGGCAACACCCAGCATACTTTGCATCTGGATCATCTTAGTGCTCCGCTTTGTTTACTTCTTATCCCTAATGGGATCTGGCTGCCTTCAAAAGGCGCGAAACTATAACACAGGATTTTCAGAAAAGGTAGCCTAAAAAACAAACGGCCCCTGAAAGGGGCCGCTTGGACTACAAAGTACCGATTAGGCCTTTTCTACAACGGCAACCAGGGTCCAGGACTTGGTCTTGGACAGCGGGCGGCATTCGCGGATTTCCACGAGGTCGCCAGCTTTGCACTCGTTGTTTTCGTCATGCACGTGCAGCTTGGTAGTGCGCTTGATGATCTTACCGTAGATCGGGTGCTTTACCTTGCGCTCGATAGCAACAGTGATGGACTTGTCCATCTTGTCGCTGATTACACGACCTTGCAGAGTACGGATCTTGTCAGTCATTACGCACCTGCCTTCTCAGTCAGTACAGTCTTGATACGTGCGACGTCACGACGCACTTGTTTCAGAGTGTGAGTCTGAGCCAGCTGGCCGGTGGACGCTTGCATGCGCATGTTGAATTGCTCACGCAGCAGGCCCAGCAGCTCCTGGTTCAGTTCTTCGACGCTCTTTTGACGCAGATCTTGGGCTTTCATCACATCACCGTCTTAATTACGAAAGTGGTCTGAACAGACAGCTTAGCTGCGGCCAGGGCAAACGCTTCACGCGCCAGAGCCTCAGGTACACCGTCCATCTCGTACAGAACCTTGCCAGGCTGGATCGGGCAAACCCAGTATTCCACGTTACCCTTACCTTTACCCATACGAACTTCGAGGGGCTTTTCGGTGATGGGCTTGTCCGGGAACACACGGATCCAGATCTTACCTTGACGCTTAACGTGACGGGTCATGGCACGACGGGCTGCTTCGATTTGACGAGCAGTCAGTTGACCACGGGATGTCGCCTTCAGGCCAAAGGTACCGAAGGATACTTCGTTACCAGAGGTGGCCAGACCGCGGTTACGACCCTTGTGGGTCTTGCGGAATTTAGTACGCTTAGGTTGCAACATTTACCGAATCTCCTTACTTAGCAGCGCGGCGCTTGTTGTCACGCTTGGGCTTTGCAGGAGCTTGCTCTTGAGCAGCGGCAGCGTTAACAGCAGCCAGACCGCCCAGAACTTCGCCCTTGAAGATCCAAACTTTAACGCCGATCACACCGTAAGTGGTGTGGGCTTCAGAAGTTGCGTAGTCGATGTCGGCACGCAGGGTGTGCAACGGCACACGACCTTCACGGTACCATTCGGTACGCGCGATTTCAGCGCCGCCCAGACGACCGGAAACTTCCACTTTGATGCCCTTGGCACCCAGGCGCATTGCGTTCTGTACGGCGCGCTTCATAGCACGACGGAACATTACACGACGCTCCAACTGGGAAGTGATGCTGTCGGCAACGAGTTTGCCATCCAGCTCCGGCTTGCGGACTTCGGAAATGTTGATCTGAGCAGGCACGCCAGCAATAGTGGCTACAGCTTTGCGCAGCTTCTCAACGTCTTCGCCTTTCTTACCGATGACAACACCCGGACGAGCGGTGTGAATGGTCACACGGATGCTCTTGGCCGGACGCTCAATGGTGATCTTGGACAAGGACGCGTTTTTCAGTTCCTTGGTCAGGAACTGGCGTACTTGAAAATCGCTGTACAGGTTGTCAGCGAAGTCTTTGGTGTTCGCGAACCAGGTAGAATTCCAAGGCTTGGTAATACCCAGGCGAATGCCATTAGGATGTACTTTCTGACCCATTGCTTATCTCCCAGCCTTAGCGTCGGATACCACTACAGTGATGTGAGCGGTACGCTTGAGGATACGATCCGCACGACCTTTGGCACGCGGACGGATGCGCTTCATGGAGGGACCTTCGTCGACCATGATAGTAGCAACACGCAGCGCGTCGATATCGGCGCCTTCGTTGTGCTCAGCGTTTGCAATGGCAGATTCCAGCACTTTCTTAACCAGCACTGCAGCCTTTTTCGGGCTGAAGGTCAGGATATTCAGAGCCTTGTCTACGGACAGACCACGTACTTGATCGGCTACCAGACGAGCTTTCTGGGCAGAAGTACGGGCATAACGGTGTTTAGCGATAGCTTCCATCATTTATCCCTTAGCGCTTCTTAGCCTTCTTATCAGCAGCATGGCCGCGATAAGTACGAGTCGGTGCGAATTCACCCAGTTTGTGACCGATCATTTCTTCGGTAACGAAAACCGGAACGTGCTGACGACCATTATGGACAGCGATGGTCAAACCGATCATGTTCGGGATGATCATTGAACGACGGGACCAGGTTTTAACCGGCTTTTTATCCCCGCTTTCCACCGCTTTCTCTACCTTCTTCAGCAAGTGCAGGTCAATAAATGGACCCTTCTTGAGAGAACGTGGCATGGTGATTCCTCTATGTTAACAATTACTTGTTACGACGACGTACGATGTACTTGTCGGTACGCTTGTTCTTACGGGTCTTGAAGCCTTTAGCCTTCTGGCCCCATGGGGACACAGGCTGCATGCCCTTGTTACGACCCTCACCACCACCGTGCGGGTGGTCAACCGGGTTCATCGCCATACCGCGAACGGTCGGACGAATACCACGCCAGCGGTTTGCACCGGCTTTACCCAGTTGACGCAACATGTGCTCGGAGTTACCGACTTCACCGATGGTAGCGCGGCACTCGGCCAGAACTTTACGTACTTCGCCGGAACGCAGACGCAGAGTTACATAGTTACCTTCACGAGCCAGGATCTGGATGAAAGTACCAGCGGAACGAGCCAGCTGGGCACCTTTACCAGGCTTCATCTCTACAGCGTGAACGGTAGAACCAACCGGGATGTTGCGCATCGGCAGGGCGTTACCTACCTTGATGGCTGCATCAGCACCAGAAGCGATCGCGTCACCAGCTTTCAGGCCTTTCGGAGCCAAGATGTAACGACGCTCACCGTCTGCATACAACACCAGAGCGATGTTAGCGGTACGGTTCGGATCGTATTCCAGGCGCTCTACTTTAGCCGGGATACCGTCTTTGTCGCGCTTGAAGTCGACGATACGGTAGTGCTGCTTGTGACCACCACCGATATGACGGGTAGTGATACGGCCGTTGTTGTTACGACCACCGGACTTGCTTTTGCTGTCCAGCAGAGCGGCGAAGGGCTTGCCCTTGTACAGCTCTTGATTGACGATCTTGACGACGTGGCGGCGGCCCGGAGAAGTAGGCTTGCACTTAACGATTGCCATTTTTGAGAACTCCTCTTACTCGGCTGCGCCCATGAAGTCGATGTCCTGACCAGCTTTCAGGGTCACATAAGCCTTTTTCCAATCGGAACGACGGCCTACGCGTGCACCTGCGCGCTTGGTCTTACCCTTCATGTTCAGGGTACGGACGGTCTCAACTTCGACCTCGAACAGTTTCGCAACTGCAGCTTTGACTTCCGCCTTGGTAGCATCAACAGCAACTTTGAACACGATAGTGTTCTGCTTTTCTGCAACCATGGTGCTCTTTTCAGAGATGTGCGGAGCCTTCAGAACTTTCAGCAGACGCTCTTCACGGATCATGCCAGCATCTCCTCGATTTGCTTAACTGCGTCAGCAGTCATCAGAACCTTGTCGAAAGCGATCAGGCTGACCGGGTCGATACCGGCAACGTCACGCACGTCAACTTTGTACAGGTTGCGAGCAGCCAGGAACAGGTTCTCATCGACTTCAGCAGTCACGATCAGAACGTCAGTCAGTTCCATTTCTTTCAGCTTGGCGATCAGTTCTTTGGTCTTCGGAGCTTCGATGCCGAACTTCTCAACAACGATCAGGCGCTCTTGACGTACCAGCTCGGACAGAATGCTACGGATAGCGCCGCGGTACATCTTCTTGTTTACTTTCTGGCTGTGATCTTGCGGCTTAGCAGCAAAAGTCACACCACCGGAACGCCAGATGGGCGAACGGATGGAGCCAGCACGGGCACGACCAGTACCCTTCTGACGCCACGGCTTTTTGCCGCCACCAGACACTTCAGAGCGAGTCAGCTGCGCACGAGTACCCTGACGGGCACCAGCGGCATATGCAACGACGACCTGGTGAACCAGAGCTTCGTTGAATTCGCGCCCGAAGGTAGTCTCGGAAACTTCAAGAGCGCTCTTGGCGTCTTTCATTACCAATTCCATTACTATCTCCTCAGACGTTACGCTTTGACGGCAGGTTTGACGATCACGTTGCCGTTGGTTGCACCCGGTACTGCACCTTTGATGAGCAGCAGGTTGCGTTCAGCGTCAACACGAACCAGTTCCAGGTTCTGAGTCGTTACACGCTCAGCACCCATGTGACCAGCCATCTTTTTGCCCTTGAATACACGACCCGGAGTCTGGTTCTGACCGATAGAACCCGGAACGCGGTGAGACAAGGAGTTACCGTGGGTCATATCCTGGGTGCGGAAGTTGTGGCGCTTAACAGTACCAGCAAAGCCCTTACCTTTGGATGTGCCGGTAACGTCTACCAGCTTAACGTCAGCGAGAAGATCTACTTTCAGCTCGCTACCAACAGTGAAAGTTTCACCGTTGTTCAGGCGGAATTCCCACAGACCGCGACCGGCTTCTACACCAGCTTTGGCGAAGTGGCCAGCTTCCGGCTTGGTCACACGGCTGGCTTTTTTGGCGCCAGTGGTAACCTGAATAGCGTTGTAGCCGTCGGTTTCTACAGATTTGACCTGAGTTACACGGTTAGCTTCAACTTCGATAACAGTCACCGGGATAGAAACGCCATCTTCAGTGAAGATGCGAGTCATACCCACTTTGCGACCTACAAGACCGATTGTCATTGTTATCAACCTCTTTCCGTAATTAACCCAGGCTGATCTGGACGTCTACACCAGCTGCCAGATCCAGACGCATCAGGGCGTCTACGGTCTTGTCAGTCGGCTCAACGATGTCTACCAGACGCTTGTGAGTGCGGATCTCGTACTGATCACGCGCATCTTTGTTGACGTGCGGGGAGATCAGGACGGTGAAGCGCTCTTTGCGAGTCGGCAGCGGAATAGGACCGCGAACCTGCGCGCCAGTGCGCTTAGCAGTTTCAACGATTTCCGCAGTGGATTGATCAATCAGGCGATGATCAAAAGCCTTCAGGCGGATACGGATTCTTTGGTTCTGCATTGACAGAGCTCCAATAGATAAAAGAACATAAATCAACACCGCCCGACCGAGATTTCTCCCGCCAGAGGTGTGATTTTTCACGTTTCCCCCCATATCGGGAGGACTGTATGGCTGGCTCCTGTAAACAGGAAACTCAGCAACAGACATATCGTCTGGCTTACCTCATGGGTAAGCGGAGGGGATTATACGGATTTTTCAAATTTGCGCAAGGGAAAGCGAACAGATTATGCGCAGTTTTATGTAACAGATGGATCTCGCCTGCGGCAACGCACTCTGCTGCCAACACCCAGGTAACGACAATGTTACAAGCAGACTGGTAGACTGTGCGCTTGCCTCCGTCAGTGGAACGACATCCCATGCTCAAAGATCAAAAGAAAGCCTATCAGTATGGCCTTTGCGCCGTTGCCCTCTGGTCGACGGTCGCCACAGCCTTCAAGATCTCCCTCGCCTATTTCGAACCCGTGCAACTGTTGCTTGTGGCCGCCTTCACCTCAACTCTCACGCTGACAGCCGTCGTCGCCAAACAGGGCAAACTGCCGCTGCTGGGGAGCTACATCAAGGCCCGCCCTTTCTACTACTTGACTCTGGGTGTGCTGAACCCCTTTCTCTATTACTTGTTGCTGTTCAAGGCGTATGACCTGCTGCCTGCCCAGCAGGCACAGACCCTCAACTACACTTGGGCTATCACTCTCAGTCTGCTTGCCGTCCCCTTTCTCGGCCAGAAGCTGCGTCGGCGCGATGGCGTCGCCATCGTGTTGGGATATTTTGGCGCACTGGTGATCGCTACCAGAGGGGATGTATTCGGCCTGCAGTTCGACAACCCCCTCGGCGTGACGCTGGCACTGGTCTCGACCCTCATCTGGGCCAGCTACTGGATCCTCAACACCCGCAATCAGGGGGATCCCATCGTCAGCCTGTTGCTCGGCTTTATGATCAGCCTGCCCTTTATCGTCGTTGCGACCTGGTTGCTCTCCGATTTTGCCATGACCGCCTGGCAGGGATGGGCTGGTGCCATCTATGTGGGACTGTTCGAAATGGGCTTCGGTTTCGTGCTCTGGCTGATGGCGCTGCGCCATGCCACCAACACGGCCCCCATCAGCAACCTCATCTTTATCTCGCCGTTTGCCTCACTGGTGCTGCTCAACCTGTTGATCGGCGAAACCATCCATCCGGCCACCCCCATCGGGTTGGCGCTCATCGTTGCCGCCCTGCTGATCCAGCAGCTCAAGTACGGTAAACGCTATCGTGCATCAGTCGAAACCAAGAGCTGACCATGCAGAAGGGCGTATCCACGGATACGCCCTTCTCTCAATCCATCCACTCCTGTGGCTGATGTTTCGGCAGCCGTATCTCGACCAGCAGGCCGCCGAGATCCGAGCTTCCCAGCCGGATAGTGCCGTGGTGCTGGGCGACTATCTTGGCCACGATGGCCAACCCCAAGCCACTGCCGCCAACGGTCCGCGCCACATTCCCCTGAGTAAACGGCTTGAGCACCCGGGAGTAGTCCTGCTCCGGAATACCGGGGCCATCATCGGATAGGCGCAGGCGCACCCAGTGCCCGTCGTCCTTCAACTCGGCATACAAGCGGCTCGCCCCATAACGCTGCGAGTTGCTTGATAGGTTGTTCAACACCCGCCGGATACTAACCGGATTGCAGGCCACCCGCACTGCCTCTTGTGGCAGCGCCAGATCGACGTCCAGCCCCTGCTCCGAATAGATCAACAGGGTATCGTGCACCAGCTGGGTCAGATCGACAGGTACCGGAGCCTGCCCCTCATCCGGGCGGATGTAATCGATGAACTGATCGATGATGGCATTGGACTCATCAATATCTGAGTTGATGCTCTCCTTGAGATATTCGTCACCGGAGGACATCATCTCGGTAGCCAGCCGGATACGGGTCAGCGGGGTTCGCAGGTCATGGGAAACCCCCGCCATCATCAGGTTACGCTCTTCGATCAGGCTCTTGATGGAGTGGGACATATGGTTGAAGGTGCGGGTCAGACGGCGTACCTCCCGTGACCCCAGCTCCCCCAGCGCCTCGGGGAAATGTCCTCTGGCCACGGCAACCGCGCCAGCCTCGAGATCCTCGAGCGGACGAACCAACTGGCGTGCAAAGCGCCAGGCAGCAAACAGGGTGATCACCAGCAGCACGCTCAGATAGATGATGAGGGGTTCGATATCGTCATCTTCAATCTCGGTCAGCGGGATCCGCACCCAGATTTTGCTGGCCTGTGGCGGCTGGATCCAGATGATGTAGTGATCCTGGATCTCGACCCGCACCTTGGCCGGGCCACCCAGTTCGCGGCTTATGTTCTCCTCCAGATAGGGGTACGGCTTGGCATCGTTGAAGCCATGCTGCACCGCCTCGCTCTGGGTATAGATGTCGGTACCGGTCGTCACATAGACCAGCGCCTCGGCATCTTCACTCAACGCCAGCTGCTCGGTATTGACCGGAAAGATCAGCTTGACCTGATTGGCCAGCAGGTGACTGATCTGTTTGACGGTGGGTGCCAGCAGATAGTTGTAGAAGGTGACATAGGAGACCGCTTGATAGACCACCAGAACGGCGGCCAGGAACCAGAGCATGCGCGAGAACATGCTGCCGACCTTTTTCATGCACCGTCACCATCTGGTACAAACACATACCCCAGACCCCAGACGGTCTGTAGATAGCGGGGCTGGGCCGGATCCTGCTCCAGCAGGCGGCGCAAGCGGGAAACCTGAACATCGATGCTGCGTTCGGTGGCGGTGTATTCGCGGCCACGGGCCAGATTCATCAGCTTGTCGCGGGAGAGCGGCTCGCGCGGATGGCTGACCAGCACCTTGAGCACCGCAAATTCACCGCTGGTGAGCGCCATCGGCTCACCATCCCGGCTAAGCTCACGGGTAGCCAGATTGAGTTGGAAGGCTCCGAAGTTGACCACCTTCTCTGCAGCAGAGGGAGCCCCTGGCAACTCGACAGTATGGCGGCGCAGCACAGCTCGGATCCGCGCCAGCAGTTCACGGGGATTAAATGGCTTGGGCAGATAGTCATCGGCTCCCATCTCGAGCCCGACGATGCGATCCACTTCATCCCCCTTGGCAGTGAGCATCAGCACCGGGATTTGGTTGCCAGCTTCCCGCAGACGACGACAGATGGAGAGCCCATCCTCCCCCGGCAACATCAGGTCAAGCACCATCAGGCTGAAGTTTTCACGAGTCAGCAAGCGATCGGCCTGTTCGCCATTAGCCACGCCGCGCACCACGAATCCCTGCTCGGTGAGATAGCGTTCCAACAGGGAACGTAATTTCAGGTCATCGTCCACGACCAGGACCTTGTATTGCTGCTGACTCATTGCTTTGCCTCTTCATTCTTTCGCTGCCCACCATACTAGGGGGGGATATCGCGGGAGAAAAGCATAAATATGTTACCGGTTATTACCCATGATCAGAGCGTGACGGCCGTCAAGCCCTCCTCCAGACCAGTACCGCTGAATGGCTCCCGCCAAGCTGGCGCAATTTCTCTCGACAGAAGGAGGACAAAAGCTAATATTCACGAGCAGTTAGCGATGATTACCCCTCTTTGACCAGGTCCGCATCACCATGAAGACAAAGCTGATCACCCGCGAAGGCTACAACAAGCTGAAAGAAGAGCTCGATTTCCTCTGGCGTCAGGAGCGCCCCGAGGTCACCAGAAAGGTGGCATGGGCCGCCAGCCTGGGGGATCGCAGCGAAAATGCCGACTACCAGTACAACAAGAAGCGACTGCGGGAGATCGATCGGCGGGTGCGTTACCTGCGCAAATGTCTCGAAGAGCTGGGGATCGTCGACTATGCCCCCGCGCAGGAGGGCAAGGTCTTCTTCGGTGCCTGGGTCGAGGTGGAAAACGAAGAGGGCGAGACCAAGCGCTTTCGCATCGTCGGCTATGACGAGATCTTCGAGCGCAAGGATTACATCTCCATCGACTCCCCCATGGCCCGCGCCCTGCTCAAGAAAGAGGTCGGTGATGAGGCCATCGTCCGTACGCCAGTTGGTGACGTCTGCTGGTATATCAACGAGATCAGCTACCCCAAGTAGCCGGACTGCTTGCCACAGGCACATCCAGAGTCACAGGTGTAATGGCAAGATAAACGCTCTCCCCTGCGACTTATCAGTCTGACGGGTGCAGACCCCGGCGCAGGGTGGCATCCCGCAACACGACCCCATATAGTGCTCACACTTGGCGCCTGATGGCGCGGACTCGACCACAGAGGCCCTCAACAACATCATGATGCAAACCATAGAGAGACAGATTGCCGGTGAGCTCAATGCTCGCCCGGAGCAGGTGCAGGCCGCAGTACGCCTGCTGGATGAAGGCTCGACCGTGCCCTTTATCGCCCGTTACCGTAAAGAGGTGACCGGCGGTCTGGACGACAGCCAGCTGCGTACTCTGGAAAGCCGCCTCGGCTATCTGCGTGAACTGGAAGATCGCCGTCAGGTGATCATTCGCTCCATCGAAGAGCAGGGCAAACTGACCCCCGAGCTGGCCCGCGAATTGAATGGCGCCGACAGCAAGACCCGACTGGAAGACCTCTATCTCCCCTACAAGCCCAAGCGCCGCACCAAGGGGCAGATGGCGATCGAAGCCGGGTTGGAGCCGCTGGCCAACCTGCTGCTCAGCGACCCGATGCAGGATCCCGAGCAAGCTGCAGCCACCTTCCTCAATCCCGAACAGGGCATTGCCGACAGCAAGGCAGCCCTCGACGGCGCCCGCTATATCCTGATGGAGCGCTTCGCCGAGCAGGCCGACCTGCTGGAGAAGCTGCGCGACTACCTGTGGCAAAATGCCACCCTGCGCGCCCGCGTGGTGGCAGGCAAGGAGCAGGAAGGGGCCAAGTTCAAGGACTATTTCGAACACGACGAACCACTGCACAAGGCCCCCTCCCACCGGGTGCTGGCCATGCTGCGCGGCCGCAATGAAGGGATCCTCAATCTGGCGCTGGTCACCGGTGACGACGAGAGTGCTAGCCCCTGCGAAGGGATCATTACCCACCACCTCAAGCTCAACCTGCAGAACCGCCCGGCCGACAAGTGGCTGCAAGGGGTGGTGAGCTGGACCTGGAAGATCAAGTTGTCGCTTCAGATGGAGACTGAGCTGATCGGCCGTATCCGCGAGTCGGCAGAGGAGGAAGCGATCAAGGTGTTCGCCATGAACCTCAAGGATCTGCTGATGGCGGCCCCGGCGGGCATGCGCTGCACCATGGGGCTGGATCCGGGCATCCGCACCGGCGTCAAGGTTGCCGTGGTGGATGCCACCGGCAAGCTGGTCGATCACGCCACCATCTATCCGTTCGAACCAAAACGGCAGATTGATCAGAGCCTCAAGACCCTGAGCGAGCTGTGCCAGAAACACAAGGTCGAGCTCATCAGCATCGGCAACGGCACCGCCTCGCGGGAGACCGACCGGCTGGTGAACGACCTGTTCGAGCGCTACCCCGCCGCCAAGGCGCAGAAGATAGTGGTGAGCGAAGCAGGAGCCTCTGTCTACTCCGCCTCCGAGCTTGCCTCTCAGGAGTTCCCGGATCTCGACGTCTCGATCCGTGGCGCCGTCTCCATCGCCCGCCGCCTGCAAGACCCGCTGGCCGAGCTGGTCAAGATCGATCCCAAGAGTATCGGGGTGGGCCAGTATCAGCACGACGTCGGCCAGAGCCAGCTGGCCCGTCGGCTGGATGCGGTGGTCGAGGATTGCGTGAACGCGGTCGGTGTGGATGTGAATACCGCCTCGGTCGCCCTGCTCAACCGGGTTTCCGGCCTCTCCCAGACGCTGGCCCAGAACATCGTCGCCTACCGGGATGAGCACGGCGCATTCAAGAGCCGTCAGCAATTGCTGAAAGTGAGCCGACTCGGCCCAAAAGCCTTCGAACAGTGCGCCGGCTTCCTGCGCATTCGCGGCGGCAGCAATCCCCTCGACAGCTCGGCGGTGCACCCCGAGTCCTATCCGGTGGTGGAGCGGATCCTCGCCAAGCTGGAGCAGACCGTGGAGAGTCTGCTCGGCAACAGCAGCCTGCTGCGCAGCCTGAAACCGGCCGATTACACCGATGAGCAATTCGGCGTACCTACCGTCACCGACATCATCGGCGAGCTGGACAAGCCGGGCCGCGACCCGCGCCCCGAGTTCAAAACCGCGACCTTCAAGGAAGGGGTGGAGCAGATCAGCGACCTGGTGCCAGAGATGGTACTAGAAGGGGTGGTCACCAACGTCACCAACTTCGGCGCCTTCGTCGATATCGGTGTTCATCAGGACGGGCTGGTGCATATCTCCTCCCTGACCGACCGTTTCGTCAAGGATCCCCGCGAGGTGGTCAAGGCGGGCGACATTGTGCGGGTCAAGGTGCTGGAAGTGGACGCCTCGCGCAAGCGGATCAGCCTGACCATGCGCCTCGACGAGAAAGCGGGACAAGCTGCCCGCAAGTCGGCTGAAGCGCGCAACAGCAGTGCTGGCAACGCCAAGCCAAGAAATGAGCCGCGCCAAAGCCCCCCTATGGGTGGTGCCATGGGCAACGCCTTCGCGGCAGCGCTCTCCAAAGCGAAAAAGTAACGACACCGTCCGGAACGTCTCTAAATGCAAAAAGCCCCGCAAGGGGCTTTTTTACGCGCGAAGCTCAGGATTACTGCGTCAGGGCAGCAAGTATGCTCTCGGGCTCTCCATGCTGGGCCAGCACCTCCCGCAGTCGGTTGAATGCCTTGCAGGCCTCTTGCGGATACTTGCCGTAAGAGACGACGCCGGTGTGGCTCCAGCCAGCCGCCAGCATCACTTTCTTCTTGAAACTGGTTCCTTCAGTTCCTCCTCCTCCGAGCTGCATCAGAAACTGCTCCATCTGCAGGTGGGGGGGCGGTACACGGGAGAAGGTGGTGAAATCTTCCGCTTTGACTTCATCGAAATGCATGACAGCTCCTGTGAAATTGGAATGGGCCTGATCTTCAGGTTAGTTGCAAAACAGGCAAAGCAGCTGAAAGTTTGGCGAGGGTGATTCAGATATGCAGACTGAGGGACTGGGTAGAAGCCGGGCTGACAGCCTGTTGATAGTGGCCCGCGATGACGCTGTTGCGCTTGTCCATATAGGCACTCAGCACACCGCCCGATTTCGCGCTCTGCTCGGCCATCAGCTCTTTGCGCGCCTTGGCTTCACTCGCGGCGGCGCTGCGTGCAACGGCCAAATCCTGCGCGGAAGGCTCGGCAGGCGCCAGCGCTGCAGAGCGGATCTGCTGCATCTTGGCGATGGTAGCCGCAGGGTCACCGGGTACGACACTGGTATCGATCTGGACTTCGCCACCCGTAGCATAACGCTTGCCATCCGGCCCTTGCGTAAACTGATAGGTGGGCGAGCTGGCGTACTCTCCACCCGCAGACTGGTGAGCCTGCTCGTGAGTACGCACCTCCTTGTCACGCTCGACAAGATCCTGAACCTGCTGCTCTTGCCGCTGTTGCTGCTCCTGCTGTTTGGGATCTTGCTGCTTGCGCTGCCCATCCTCACCGGTGGCCTCGACAAAGCGATTGTCTGGCAGTGTCGTCGGCGCTAATTGCCCGGTTTCACGGCTGTTCTGGGAGGTCTGATTGCTGGAGGCCTGACCGGCTTTGGATTTCTCTTTCTGGGAGCCGACTTCGGATTCGGCAACGGAGGCTTGGCCCGCCCGGGCCTGCGGGATCAGTTCTGCCCGGCGATTATCCGTCCTCGCCGCTTCCACCTGGGGTTGCAGCTGTGTCGGGATAAGCGGAGGCAGACTGACATTGATGTTCATCTCACACCCGGATGTCGATCAGGGTTCCCATCATATCGCTGGCGGTCTGCACTACCTTGGCGGAAGCGCCAGCCTGCAGCTCGGCCACCTTGAGATTGACGAGCTCATCGGTCACTTGCACCTGATCCCCGCTGGGGGTGTTGAGACGGGCGATCTGATTGGATGCCTTGTCGGCAATCTGCTCGGCTCGCTGAAATCCCTGTACCCCGCTGTTGAAAGCAGAATCAATACGCATGATGTTACTCCTCTGGTCACAGCTTAATTATCCGCCAGACCAGAGGATTAATGAAGCTTGCTGACTATTTTTTATCCAACAAAATCTCGAACGATTTCAATGAATTCGTCAGGGTGGGAGATAAAAGGTGCGTGTGAGGCCTTATTGAGGGTCACGCTGCGGCTGGCAGGATAGAGATCATCCAGCAGGGGAATGGCCGCCTTGGGTACCAATGAATCCAGTCGCCCATAGATCCGCAACCAGGGCAGCTCCAGCTCCAGCAGCGGTTCGCGCAGATCAATCTCGGCCAACAGCCTCAGTCCGGCCTCGAGTGCGGCAAACTCGGGCGCCGGCCGCTCGGCCAGCCAGTGGCGCAACTGACGGATATCGTCCCGGGCATGTTCACTGCCCATTGCTTGGATCGCCAGAAAGCGCTCTATGGTCTGGCGAAAATCCCCCGCCAGCATCTGGTTGAAACCGGTCAGCACCTTGGGGGCAATTCCGGGCCACTCGTCCCGCGCCATAAAGCAGGGAGAGCTGGCTACCGTGATCAGGGAGTGCAACCGATCGGGATGAGTCAGCGCCAACTGGCTTGCCACCAGACCGCCGAGCGACCAGCCAAGCAGATGGCAATTCTGCGGCAAGATAGCAGCCACCTGCTCGGCAAGCCAGGGCAGGCTATAATCCACCTCGTCTGCCAGCAGGCTGTTGCCAAAGCCGGGCAAATCCACCAGATGAACCCGATAGTGGGACGCCAACTGTTGGGCAATGCCATGCCAGACCGCGCCGTTCATCCCCCAACCGTGCAACAGCACCAGATCGGGCCCCTGGCCAAACTGCTCTACCGATATGCTCATCTAGACTCAAGATCCCTGTTCATGCTCTTGGGGTCAGCATGTTAAAGCGACTGCTCGCTAAAGCAAGCCCGCTGCTCGGCAGCCACGGTGACTGGCAAGGGAGTTGCCTGCTCTGCCATCAGCCTTGCGACAACGAGCCCCTGCTCTGCAGCTGGTGTCGGCAGGCGTTGCATCAATCAGAGCCAAGATGCCGCCTCTGCGCCGCACCGCTGGCTGCCTGTATAGAAGAGAGCATACCGGTCTGTGGTCGCTGCCAGCGCAGACCTCCCCCCTGGGAGCGGTTGCAGGTGATTGGCGACTACCGGGCCCCCTACCCCATGCTGATCCCCCGGCTCAAATATTCCGGTCAGATCCTGCTGGCACCGCTACTGGCACGCCTCTTGGCCGATCATCTGGATGGCTGCGAGCCGCCGGAGGCGATCATTCCGGTTCCCCTGCACTGGTGGCGGCAATGGCGGCGTGGGTTCAATCAGGCGGAGGAGATCGCACAAGCCCTTGGCGAGTTCACCGACATTCCCTGCGACAACACCCTACTGCAGCGCATCAAGTCGACCCCGCAACAAACAACCCTGAGCGCCGGGCAGCGGCGGCGCAATCTGCGCGGGGCATTCCGGATCCGCCCCCACCACTATCGCCATGTCGCCCTGCTCGATGACGTCGTGACCACAGGCGCCACCGCCGGTCAGCTCAGCCGTTTGCTCCATGAGAGCGGCATCACAAAGGTGGAAGTGTGGGCAATCTGTCGTACCCTGCGGCACAGCAAGTAGCCATCGGCATGCTACCCAAGCATTAATAACCGCGTTATCATGAATACCCTAGTCGTACACTCAGGTTTATGAGGATAGTGATGATCAGCATTTCCGACGCCGCCCAGGCCCATTTCCGTAAACTGCTGGAAAAACAGCCTGATGGCACCAATATCCGGGTGTTTGTGGTCAATCCGGGAACCCAGAATGCCGAGTGTGGCGTATCGTATTGCCCGCCCGATGCCGTGGACCCGGAAGATCAACACCTGCCCTTCAGCGGCTTCGACTGCATGGTCGATCCCCTGAGCGCCCCCTTCCTGGTGGATGCCACCATCGACTTCGTGACCGATCAGATGGGCTCCCAGCTCACCCTGAAAGCACCGAACGCCAAGATGCGTAAAGTGGCCGACGACGCGCCGCTGATCGAGCGCATCGAGTACGTGTTGATGTCCGAAGTGAACCCTATGCTGGCCGGTCACGGTGGCAAGGTCACCCTAGTCGAGCTGACTGAAGACAAACTGGCCATCCTGCAGTTTGGTGGTGGTTGCAACGGTTGCTCCATGGTCGATTACACCCTTAAAGAGGGGATCGAGAAGCAGCTGCTGGAGAAGTTCCCGGGTGAGCTCAACGGCGTGAAAGACGCCACCGAGCACCAACGCGGCGACCACTCCTACTACTGATTTGCAGCCCTTGCAGCAAAGAAAAGGCCCCGCCATCCGGCGGGGCCTTTTGCATGGGCAATCGGCAGATTACTCGTCCTTCTTGTCTCGCGACAGCAGGGCGATGGCCGCCTCTTTCGGGTTCTTACCCTCGTAGAGCACCTTGAAGATCTGCTCGCAGATGGGCATCTCGACGCCGCAGCGGGCCGCCAGCAGATGCACCTCTTTGGTGTTGCGATACCCCTCCACCACCTGACCGATCTCGGTCATGGCGGTGTTCACATCCTTGCCAGCCCCGAGGGCCAGCCCGAAGCGACGGTTGCGCGACTGGTTGTCGGTACAGGTGAGCACCAGATCCCCGAGCCCCGCCATCCCCATAAAGGTTTTGGCATCGGCACCCAGCGCCGCACCCAGACGCTGCATCTCCACCAGACCCCGGGTGATGAGCGCGGTTCTGGCATTGGCGCCAAACCCGAGCCCGTCGGAGAGACCGGCACCGATGGCGATGACGTTCTTCACCGCCCCACCCAGCTGCAGACCGACGAAGTCCGGATTGGTATAGACCCGGAAGGAGCGGCCACAGTGCAGTAGATGGGAGAGATCGTCGGCAAACTCATCGTGAGTCGAGGCGACAGAGATGGCGGTCGGCAGACCGGCAGCCAGCTCCTTGGCGAAGGTGGGGCCGGAGATCACCGCCAGCGGTATCTCGTCACCCAGCACTTCACGAGCCACATCCTGCAGCAGACGGCCACTGTCCGGCTCCAGACCCTTGGTGGCCCATGCGATACGGGTATCAGGGCGCAGGAAGGGCTTGATCCGGGTCAGCACATCGCCAAATACATGGCTTGGCACGACCAGCAGCAGCACGGGGGCAGCCTGTACCGCACGTTGCAGATCCGCAGTCAGCTGCAGATCGGCGGGAAAAGGGACATCAGGCAAAAATGCCTTGTTGCAGCGGTCTTGTTCCAGCTCGGCGACATGGGTGGGGTCGTGACCCCACAGCAGGGTCGGATGACCGTTGCGCGCCAGAGAAATGGCAAGGGCGGAGCCATAAGACCCCGCCCCCAAGACCGAGATAGCGATCTGGTCAGCCATTATCAGGCTTCCGCAGTCGCCTGCTGGGCCTGAGCTTGCGCCATGTGCTGGGCAAACAGGGCATCGAAGTTGACCGGTGCCAGGTTCAGCTGCGGGAAGGAACCCTTGCTCACCATGTTGGCCACGGCTTCGCGGGCATACGGGAACAGGATGTTCGGGCAGAAGGCAGCCAGGCAGTGAGCCAGTTGCGGCTCCGGCAGGTTACCGATAGTGAAGATACCGGCTTGCTGTACTTCGCACAGGAAGGCAGTTTCGGTTTCCAGTTTGCAAGTCACGGTCAGGGTCAGAACAACCTCGTACACGCTCTCAGCCAGGATGTTGGTCTTGGTATCCATATCCAGCTTGACGTCCGGCTGCCACTCTTTCTGGAAGATGTGCGGGGTGTTCGGCGCTTCGAAAGAGACATCCTTGGTGTAAACACGCTGGATGTGGAATTCCGGTTGTACTTCCTGGTTGTTGATCTCGTCAGCCATTTCGTTTGATTCCTTGTTATATGGATAAGTGGGCTCAGGCCCTGCTTAAATCAGCGTTTCTTGGTTACCGGCAGATTTTCTGCACGCCATTGGGCCATGCCACCGCCGAGCACATAAACCTGCTTGAAGCCAGCTTTGCTCAGCTGACGGCCCGCGCCGCCCGCAGTCATTCCCGACTCGCACACCACTATGATGGGGGCATCTTTATGCTTTTCAACCGGGCCCAGATTATTGCTCTGGATCTGGGTCAGCGGCAGGTGCTGGGCACCGGCCAGATGGCCCTTGGCATACTCTTCCTGACTGCGAATATCCACCACGGTGGCATTCTCGCGGTTGATCAGCAGGGTCGCGGTGTGGTTGTTGACGGTTTTTACCGGGGACAAACGGGCACGCACAGTGGTGTAAACCAGGGTGCCAGCCAGACCCAACCAGGCTGCGGTCAGCAGCGGGTTACGGGCCGCAAAATCCAAATACTCTTGCATCTTCTACTATCCAGGGACCAAGACAAGGGCCCGAGTATACATGGGGGTATTGATAAGATCAGCCATCTTGGCGGCAAAGCGCGAGCAGGCTCCCATCCTCATTGGGCATCGATCATGGCAGGAAGGGCGTGGCTTGCGGGGCAGCAGGAGCGCCCCTTGGCTATCAGGTGACTATTTCGGCAGATGTAGTAATATTACGCTAGTTTCATTTCCCGCATTTTTTCCAATCCGAGAGGACATAGTCTTATGTCAACAGCTAAGAAACCTTTGGTTCTGGTCATCATGGACGGTTGGGGCTACAGCACCAAGCAAGAGCACAACGCCGTCGCTGCCGCCAAGACTCCCAACCTCGATCGTCTGGCCCGTGACTACACCAGCACCCTGATCTCCGGTTCCGGCCTGGACGTCGGTCTGCCGGATGGCCAGATGGGCAACTCCGAAGTGGGCCACGTCAACATCGGTGCCGGTCGCATCGTCTATCAGGAGCTGACCCGCATCTCCAAAGACATCCAGGATGGCGAATTCTTCCAGAACGTCGAGCTGGCCAAGGCTGTTGACGCTGCCGTGACCAACGGCAAAGCAGTTCACATCATGGGCCTGATGTCCCCGGGTGGCGTACACAGCCACGAAGAGCACATCATGGGCATGATCGAAATGGCCGCCAAGCGTGGCGCCGAGAAGATCTACCTGCACGCCTTCCTGGATGGCCGCGACGTTCCGCCGCGCTCCGCCCAGTCCTCCATCGAGCTGTTCGACGCCCTGTTCGCCAAGCTGGGCAAGGGTCGTTTCGCCTCCATGATCGGCCGTTACTTCGCCATGGACCGTGACAACCGCTGGGATCGCGTGCAGCAAGCCTATGACCTGATGACCCAGGGCAAGGGCGAGTTCACCGCCGATAGCGCCACCGAAGCACTGGCTGCCGCCTATGCCCGCGACGAGAACGACGAGTTCGTCAAAGCCACCCGCATCGGCGAAGCTGCACCGATGGAAGATGGCGATGCGCTGATTTTCATGAACTTCCGTGCCGACCGTGCCCGTGAAATCACCCGCGCCTTCGTTGACACCGACTTCACCGGCTTCGCTCGTGCCGTTGAGCCGAAGCTGAACTTCGTGATGCTGACCGAATACGCGGCCGACATCAAAACTGCCTGTGCCTACCCGCCGACCGCTCTGGTCAACACCTTGGGTGAGTGGCTGGCCAAGCAGGGCAAGACCCAGCTGCGCATCTCCGAAACCGAGAAGTACGCTCACGTCACCTTCTTCTTCAACGGTGGCGAAGAGTCCTGCTTCACCGGCGAAGATCGCGAGATCGTGGCCAGCCCGAAAGTGGCGACCTATGACCTGCAGCCGGAGATGAGCTCCGAAGAGCTGACCGACAAGCTGGTTGCGGCCATCAAGAGCGGCAAGTACGACGTCATCATCTGTAACTACCCGAATGGCGACATGGTTGGTCACACCGGTGTGTTTGATGCCGCAGTCAAAGCTTGTGAAGCCGTTGACCACTGCATCGGTCGTGTCACCGACGCGCTGGCCGAAGTGGGTGGCGAGTGCCTGATCACTGCCGACCACGGCAACGCCGAGAAGATGCTGGACGAAGAGACTGGTCAGGCCCACACCGCCCACACCAATCTGCCGGTTCCGCTCATCTATTTCGGTCGCAAAGCCGAGGTAGTTGAAGGTGGCAAACTGTCCGATCTGGCCCCCACCATGCTGACCCTGATGGGTCTGCCGGTGCCGCCGGAAATGACTGGCAAGCCCCTGATGATTCTGAAATAATCCTTCCCCATGCGGGGATGCGAAGTTATTTCACAGAAAACCAGTCGCGTCGGCCTGTTGGCCGGCGCGCTGTTTTTTTGCCTGTTGTTTGGCGCCAGCAAATCGGCTTTGGCCGCCAATCAGCAGCTGGGCACCATGCAGTCCCAGATCAAAGAGCAACAGAAGACCATCAAGCTCAGCAAGCAGGAGCTTGCCAAGCTCAATACCCAGCTCAAGGCTGACGAGCAGGCCATCTCGGCCGCCGCCGCCAAACTCAACCAGACCAGACAGCAGTTGAAGCAGAACCAGCAGAAGCTGGCGACCCTGCAAAAAGACAAGCTGGCGCTGGAAGTTCAAGCCAAACATCAAAAGCAGTTGCTGGCCAAACAGGCGGAGAGCGCCTTTCAGGCGGGCAACCACGACTACCTGAAACTGCTGCTCAATCAGCAGGATCCGGCCAAACTGAGCCGCTCCCTCGACTACTACGACTACCTCAACAAGGCCCGCATCGAGGCCATCGACGCCCTGCGCGTCACCCGCGACAAGCTGGCGAAAAACCAGCAGGCAACCAAAGAGACCGAAACCAGACTGCAAACCCTGCTTGCCGAACAGCAAGAGCATCACCAGACCCTGCTGGCCAGCCAGCAGAGCCGGGCCAAGGTGCGCAACCAGTTGCAGCAGTCGGTACAGGATGACGAGCAGAAGCTCACCAAGCTGGTCAAGGCGGAGAAGGCGCTGAAAGCCCGGCTGGAAGAGCTGCGTCGCAAGCGTGAAGAGCAGGAGCGCCGTGAACGGGCCGAGCGGGAACGGCTGGCCAAGCTGAAAGCGGAGCAGGAGCGTCAGCGCAAGCTGGCCGAACAGCGCCGCGCCGAGCAACAACGACTCGCCGCCCAGCAGAACAAAACCGTCAAACCGGCAGAACCGGTCGAAGAGATGTCCAGTACCAAACCGGAGCGAGGCTCGGGGATTGGGACCGCAGGTTACTACAGCGGGCTCAAGACCAATGGCAGCCTGCGCTGGCCGGTACAGGGGCCGATCCTCATCGCCTACGGCTCGCCGCGCACCGCCCAGCTCAAGTGGAAAGGCACCCTGATCGGCGCCAGCGAAGGAACCCAGGTCAAGGCGGTCGCGCCGGGCCAGGTGGTCTACGCCGACTGGCTCGATGGCTTCGGTATGCTGCTGGTAATCGATCACGGTAAGGGCTATATGAGCCTCTACGGTCACAATCAGTCGCTGCTGCGTCAGGTTGGCCAGAATGTGGAACAGGGTGAACCGGTGGCACTGGTCGGTGACAGTGGCGGTCAGGACAGACCGGGCCTCTACTTCGAAATTCGCTATCAGGGCGAGGCGATCAACCCGACCAAATGGCTGGCCAAGGGTTGAGTCAACCCGGCCGACAAACGCATCACACGCTCACTAGCAAAAGCCTGCATCACGCAGGCTTTTGTCGTTTCAGGAGCGCCCTCCCCACTGTCGGCTTAATTTGATGAAAAATTACCTAATTTTTCGCTCGGCTCAGGGGAAGACAACCAGACCGATCTGCTCCAGCAAGGTCTGCTGCTGATCCTCGTTGATCTGCACCCCCTGCAGATCGACCCGCCGCAGATCCAGCCCCGGCAGGTCGCACTGGCGCAGATCGCAGCCCTGCAGCTTGAAGCTGGTCCAGTCGATCTGGCCAAACTCGGAGCCGCTGAGATCGGAACCCGCCAGCGAGGCACCAAACAGGTTGGCCCCCTGCCAACGGTTGCCGGTCAGCTCGCACTTCTCCAGCAGGCAACCCTCGAAGCTGGCGTAGCTGAAGTTGTTGCCGGTCAGATGGGCCTCGCAGAAGTAGCTTTTGGCGGTGATCTGATTGGCGAAGCTGGCGTGGCCGAAGTTGATACCGACCGCCTGACAGTCGCGCATCTCCAACCCCAGACACTGGCTGCGGCTGCAATCGGCCATGGTGAGATCGCAGCGCAGGAAGCTGGCCTCGCGCAGATCGCAACCCTGCAACAGGCAGCCCCTCTCACTCTCCCGATCGTAGAAGCTGCAGTCGATGAAGCGGCTATCGCTCAGATCCAGCCAGGAGAAGTTGCAGCCGATAAAGCGGCACTCCGAGAACTGCTCCCCCTCCACATCCTGTTGCTCGAACTGGACATCCACAAACTGCTTGCCTCTGATCATCGGAAAACTCCTGCAAAAACGGCTTCATATGCTGACTTTATCCGCCAAAAACGGTAATGTTACATGTAACATCCACCCTGGACACCCCTATGAGCCCCACCCGCAAGCGCCGCCCCACCCTGCAAGATATCGCCGACCAGACCGGCGTGACCAAGATGACTGTCAGCCGCTATCTGCGCGACCCGCAGACCGTAGCGGAGGGGACCCGCGAGCGGATCGCGGCTGTGGTGGAAGAGCTGGGTTATATCCCCAACCGAGCGCCGGACATTCTCTCCAACGCGACCAGCAAGGCGATCGGCATCCTGATCCCCTCCCTCTCCAACCAGGTTTTCTCGGCGGTGATCCACGGCATCGAGTCGGTGACCCGACCGGCCGGTTACCAGACCCTGCTGGCCCACTACGGCTACAGCCCGGAGCGGGAGGAGGAGCAGGTCGCGTCCCTGCTCTCCTACCATGTGGATGGCCTCATCCTCTCCGACAGCCAGCACACAGAGCGCACCCGCAAGATGATCGCCACCGCCGGCATTCCGGTGGTGGAGACCATGGATCTGCCGCAAACCCCCATCGATATGGTGGTCGGTATGGACCATAGAGCCGCCGCCCGGGCCATGGTAACAGAGATGCTGCGCCGGGGCCGACGCAAGGTGGTCTATCTGGGGGCACGGCTCGACGTGCGCACCCAGCTGCGGATGGAGGGTTACTATCAGGCGATGACCGACTTCGGCCTCACCGGCCAGCATCTGCTGACCGAACAATCCTCCAGCTTCACTCTGGGGGGCGAGCTGCTGGATCAGGCGCTGGTACGCTATCCCGACCTCGACGGCCTGTTCTGCACCAACGATGACCTGGCGGTGGGTGCTCTGCTGCAGTGTCAGGCCAAGTGGATCCCGGTGCCCCAGCAGATCGCCATCGCCGGTTGCAACGCTCTCGACATCGGCCACGCCATGACCCCCAAACTGGCCAGTATCGCCACCCCGCGGGAAGCGATCGGTCGGGAGGCGGCCACCATGCTGCTGGCGCGTCTCAACGGCCAATCCCAACCCGACACCCGCAAGGATATCGGCTTCTCCCTCTATGTCGGGGAGAGTCTGGGGTAATCCCTTCCCGCACCCACTGAAGCCACGCTGATAGCAAACAGGCCACCCGAGGGTGGCCTGTTTGGTTTTCTGCACAACTGATGCTTAGCGTTTAACCAGTTCAACCGCTTCGCGGGAGAGGCGGGTTACCTCTTCCCAGTTGCCGCTCTTGACCGCATCAGCCGGCAGCATCCAGGAGCCGCCGACGGTGGCCACGCATTTGAGTGCCAGATAGTCGGCCACGTTTTTCGGGCCGATACCGCCGGTGGGGCAGAACTTCACCTGGGGCAGCGGGGCGGCAATGGCGGAGAGCGCCTTGGTACCGCCGTTCGCTTCGGCCGGGAAGAACTTCAGGTGGTCATAGCCCGCTTCCAGCGCCTGCATCACTTCAGACGGAGTGGCCACGCCCGGGATCAGCGGTGCGGTGCTCTTGGCCGCGTGGTCCAGCAGGGCCGGGGTCATCCCCGGGGAGATGACGAAGCGGGCACCGGCAGAGACGGCTGCGTCAAACTGCTCGCAGTTGAGCACGGTACCGGCACCAACCATGGCATCCGGCATCGCCTTGGCGATGAGGGCGATGGCATCGAGCGCCACCGGGGTGCGCAGGGTGATTTCGAAGACAGAGATGCCGCCGTCGAGCAGCGCCTTGGCCATCGGCAGGGCCTGATCCAGCTCGTTGATAACCATCACGGGTACCAGCGGGGAGGCGGCAAACACCTCGGCCGGGGTCACTTTCCAGTTCTGCATAGCTCTTCCTTAGTCAAAGATGGTAGCGCCACACTCGGCGCTCGATACCGCGCGACGCATCACGCTGAACAGTTCACGGCCCCACCCCTCTTGTTCCAGAGTGAGGTCAATCTCGGCCTGGGTACGGCCACTCAAATCGGTCAGACAGTCGAGGCTGCCGTTTACCGCGTCAACCCGCAGCAGGTCGCCGTCAGCAAGCAGGCCGATGGCCCCGCCGTGCAGCGCTTCCGGAGTGACGTGGATGGCGGCCGGGATCTTGCCGGAGGCGCCGGAGAGACGACCATCGGTGACCAGCGCCACCTTGTAACCCGCCTTCTGCAGGTTGCCGAGCACCGGCATCAGCTTGTGCAGCTCCGGCATGCCGTTGGCGGCCGGGCCATTGTGGCGCACCACGATCACGGCGTCCTGATTGAGATCGCCCGCCTTGTAGGCCGCTTCCACCGCATGCTGGGAGGAGAAGACCCGCGCCGGGGCTTCAATCACCCGATACTCGGGAGCCACGGCGGAGACCTTGACCACGGCGCGGCCCAGATTGCCCGCCAGCAGCTTGGTGCCGCCAGTGGTCTGGAACACGCTGCCGGAAGGTGACAACACGCTCGCATCGCCGCTCTCGCCCACCGGCTGCCATACCAACTGGCCATCGACCAGTGCCGGGCGGCTGAGGTAATCCTGCATCTCGCCAAAGACCGGTGTGGCATCCATGTGGATCAGCCCCTCTTGCGCCAGACGGCGCATCAGGCCGGGCACGCCGCCTGCCTGTTCGAAGGCGTTCACGTCGGCAGGGCCGTTCGGGTACATGCGAACCAAGAGCGGCACCACGTCGGAAAGATCGCTGATGTCATCCCAGGTCAGTACCAGACCGGCCGCGCGGGCCAGCGCCACCATGTGGATGCTGTGGTTGGTGCTGCCGCCGGAGGCGAGCAGGGCCACCAGACCGTTGACCAGCGAGCGCTCATCCAGCACCTCGCTCAGCGGGCGATAGGCCGGGGAGCCCGGGATCATGGCGCTGATGCGGCAGGCCGCTTCGGCGGTCAGGGCGCGGCGCAGCTCGCTATGGGGATGCACAAAAGCGGAGCCCGGCAGCATCAGGCCCATGGCCTCGAATACCAGCTGGTTGGTGTTGGCGGTGCCGTAGAAGGTACAGGTGCCTGCCGCGTGGTAGGCGCCGCACTCCATCTCCAGCAGGGCATCGCGACCCACTTCACCGGCAGCGTACTTCTGACGCACCTTCACCTTCTCGTCATTGCTGATGCCGCTCGCCATCGGGCCAGCAGGAACAAATGCAGTCGGCAGGTGAGCGTGGGAGAGGGCCCCCATGATCTGACCCGGAGCGATCTTGTCGCAGATACCGAGCAGCAGGGTGGCATCAAAGGTGTTGTGAGAGAGCGACAGTGCGGTCGCCTGGGCGATCAGGTCGCGGGAGAAGAGGGACATGTCCATCCCCGGCTGACCCTGAGTCACGCCGTCGCACATGGCGGGCACGCCGCCGGCGACCTGGGCACTGTGGCCCAGCTCGGCCAGCACCGCCTTGATCTGATCCGGATAGCCCTGATAGGGCTGATGGGCGCTCAGCATATCGTTGTAGGCGGTGACGATGCCGACGTTGGCGCGGGTCATATCGAGAATGCGACCCTTCTCGTCACTGCTGCAGGCGGCCACGGCGTGGGCCAGGTTGCCGCAGGCCAGCGCGGCGCGGGTCTTGCCCTGCTCTGCCTGACGCTGGATGCGGGCCAGAAATGCCTGACGACGGGCGACACTGCGCTCGCGGATGCGGGCGGTGACGTCGGAAATTACCTGATGAATCATTGGGCTTGCTCCAATGCTGTGACGGCGCGGTCAACCACCTGTTCGAAGGTGCCGTCTATATCAATGTGGAATACACCGGCTTCGCCATCCGGGCGCTCCAGGGTATCGAACTGACTTTGTACCATGCTTTCACGCATGAAGTGGCCCTTGCGGGCACGCATCCGCTCGAGGATCAGCGGCTGGCTGCCATCGAGGAAGATGAAGCTGACCGACTCGTTGCCTTCGCGGATCTGGTCGCGGTACTTCTTTTTGAGGGCGGAACAGACAATGATGCCGGTCTCGTTCTTCTGCTCGAGACTGTAGGCGGCGTCGCGGATCCGCTCCAGCCAGGGGGCACGATCCTCATCGTTGAGGGGGTTGCCGCCAGCCATCTTCTGGATGTTGGCCTTGGGGTGCAGGTCATCACCATCGATGAACTTGGCGCCCAGCGCTTCGGCCACTTTCAGACCCACGCTGGATTTGCCGCTACCACACACACCCATCACGATAATGCACTTACCCGCCATAATTTGACCTCTGTCCCACTTTTCAAAAAACCAGCTGTTGATGGGTTCTAATCTAACACGTTACCGGTAACATGTTACCGGTAACGATTGAAAATGTGAAGTCTGCCACAGACTGAGCAAACCCATAGTCACCTGGGCATATGATGTTGAGCCCTTGCCATAAATCTAAATAAATCATAAAGATATGGTTTGCCGACGGATCGGCAAGGTGTCACGACTGAACTTGGAAAAAGGAACGCATAACAATGTCTGACCTCTCCCTGATCATGACAGCCGCCGGCTCGATTGTGCTGCTGCTCTTCCTGGTGATGAAGGCCCGGCTCCACGCCGTGGTAGCCCTGATCCTGGTCTCCATGGTGGCGGGTCTCGCCGCTGGCATGAACCCGGCCGATATCGCCAACACCATCCAGAAAGGGATGGGTGGCACCCTCGGTTTCGTCGCCGTGGTGGTGGCGCTGGGCGCCATGTTCGGCAAGGTGATGGAAGTGACCGGTGCCCTCGACCGGGTGGCTCACACCCTGCTCGGCAAGTTCGGCGTCAAGCGCGCCAACTGGGCCATGGCCCTGACCGGCTTTGTCTGCGCCCTGCCGCTCTTCTTTGACGTGGCCGTGGTGCTGCTGATCGGCGTCGCCTTCGCCATCGTCCGTCGTGGCGGCGGCAGCGTAGTGAAGATCGGTATCGCCCTGCTGGCGGGTATCGCCACCTGTCAGGCGTTCCTTATTCCGGCGCCGGGCCCGATCCTGGTCGCTTCCCAGCTGGGTGCCGACTTCGGCTACATGATCCTGTTCGGCCTGATCGCCGCCATACCGGCGCTGATCCTGGCGGGCCCGCTGTTCGGTGACTTCATCAGCAAGATCGTCGATGTACCGCTGCCTGCCGATGCCCAGAACAGTGTCCACGATGACAGCAAATCCCTGCCCTCCTTTGGGCTGGCCATGGGCCTCATCGGTCTGCCGCTGCTGCTGATCGGCCTCAAGACCATCGTCGGTCGTTTCGTCGAGGCGGGCTCCACCCTGCACAACTGGCTGGAGTTCATCGGTCACCCCTTCACCGCCATCATGGTCGCCTGTCTGGCCGCCTTCTATCTGCTGGGCATTCGCCGCGGCATGTCCCGTGACGAGGTGATGAGCGTCTGCAACAGCGCCATCCAGCCGGCGGGCGTCATCATTCTGGTGACCGGTGCCGGTGGCGTGTTCAAGCAGGTGCTGGTTGATTCCGGTGTGGGTGCCGCCCTTGGCAACATGCTGGCCGATTCCGGTCTGCCCATCGTCGCGCTGGCCTTCATTCTGGCCGCTGCGGTACGGGTGATTCAGGGCTCTGCCACCGTCGCCATGCTGACCGCCTGTGGTCTGGTGCTGCCGATGCTGGAGCCGCTCGGCCTGAACGGTGCCCAGCTGGCGGCCGTCACCATCGCCATCGGCGGCGGTGCCATCGTGCTCTCCCACGTCAACGACTCCGGTTTCTGGCTGGCCAACCGCTACCTCGGCCTCACCGAGAAGCAGACCCTGCAGACCTGGACCGTGATGGAAACCATCATCGGCACCACCGGCGGCGTGATGGCGATGATCATCTACAGCTTCCTCTGACAAGGGCAAAATGCTGACAAAAAGGCCTCACTCGTGAGGCCTTTTTCATCTTTCTGATGATTCTTTCTTTGGCTGAGAGGGCGAGATTGCTAGAATCGCCTATTCATCGCTCCGAGTGGAACGCTTAACCCCGTGATTTCAGGTTTATCTATGCATTCATCGGCCCATTATCGACAACTGCTGGCGCGCCTGCCCCAGATCGCCGTCGCAGCGGATCAGTTTGAAGTGCTCTACAGCGCCCAGGATTTCAAACGCCGCATTCTTGCGCTTATCGCCAGTGCCACCCGGCGCATCTATCTGGTCGCGCTCTATCTGCAGGATGACGAAGCAGGCCGGGAGATCCTCTCCGCCCTCTACGCCGCCAAGCAGCGCAATCCGGCCCTCGACATCAAGCTGTTCGTCGACTTTCACCGTGCCCAGCGCGGCCTGATCGGCAAGGGCAAGCAGGGCGGCAACCACCTGATGTATCAGGCCATGGCTGCCGAACACGAGCACCAGATCGAAATCTACGGCGTGCCGGTCAAAGGGCGCGAGCTGCTCGGCGTGCTCCACCTCAAGGGCTTCATCTTCGATGATGTGGTGCTCTACTCCGGTGCCAGCCTCAACGACATCTACCTGCACCAGCAGGATCGCTACCGCTTCGATCGCTATCACCAGATCACCAGCCCGGAGCTGGCCCGCAGCATGGTCAACTACGTGGATGATCTGTTCGTGAAGAGCGACGCGGTGCAGCGACTGGATCACAGCGATATCCCCAGCGCCAAGCAGCTGAAGGGGCCAATCCGCCGCTTCAAGCAGAACCTGCGCCAGAGCCAGTACCGCTTCAGCACCATGCCGGTCAACACTCAAGAGGTGGCCGTCACCCCCATGGTGGGTCTGGGCAAGCGCAACAATCAGCTCAACCTGATGATCCGCAATCTGGTGCGCGCCACCGAGCGGGAGATCTTCATCTGCACCCCTTACTTCAACCCGCCCAAGGAGTTGAGCAAGGATATCGAGGATCTGCTGCAGCGCGGCTGCAAGGTGACCATCGTAGTGGGCGACAAGACCGCCAACGACTTCTTCATTCCGCCGGAAGAGAAGTTCTCCACCATCGGTGGCCTGCCCTATCTCTACGAGACCAACCTGCGCAAGTTTGCCGAGCGCAACCAGCGCCACATCGACGACGGTCGCCTCAACCTGATGCTCTGGTGTTGCGAGCGCAACTCCTACCATCTCAAGGGGATCTTCGTGGATGACGAGTGGGCCCTGCTCACCGGCAACAACCTCAACCCCCGCGCCTGGGCGCTGGATCTGGAGAACGGCCTGCTGGTACACGATCGTCGCCACCTGCTGCGCCCTCAGTTCAACGCGGAGCGGGATAACATCCTGACCAACACCAAGCGGATCAGCCACTTCGATCAGGTGGAACAGATCCAGGACTACCCGGAACAGGTGCGCAAGCTGCTGGGACGGATCCACCGGGTTAAGGCCCACCTGCTGCTCAAGCGCATCATCTGACCCTGGGCGCCATGCGCCCGCACCTTGCCTGTTGGCAGCCACACAAAGGCCTCCCGTTTTCGGCAGGCCTTTGTTATATCCGCCGTTTCCCCCGCCTTGGCGGCCCTGCCAGCAGCGACTCGGCTTGCATCGGCCCCTCAACAACCCCTATCATCTGGACATATTTACAGTGTTTTCGGGCATCTAATTGATGAAATTGGATAAAATTCCTCTCGATAGCCTCAAGGGTGTCGGCAGCAAGATGCTGGAGAAGCTCGAGCGGCTGGGGCTGGCCACGGTACAGGATCTGCTGTTCCACCTTCCCCTGCGCTACGAGGACCGCACCCAAGTGTGGCCCATCGGCGATCTGCCGCCCGGCCTGCACGGCGCCGTCGAGGGCGAAATCCAGGACACTCAGCTGGTGATGGGGCGCCGCCGCATGATGGTCTGTCGCATCAGCGATGGTACCGGCACCCTCACCCTGCGCTTCTTCAACTTCACCGCCGCCCAGAAAAACAGTCTGGCGGCGGGCCGTCTGCTCCGCTGCTTTGGCGAGGCTCGCCCCGGCAAATACGGGCTGGAGATGGCCCATCCCGAGTACAAGCTGCTCGGCGAGGAGCAGGCCGGCCAGACCGAAGAGGCGCTCACCCCCGTCTACCCGACTACCGAAGGGCTGCGCCAGCTCACCCTGCGCAACCTCACCGATCAGGCGCTGGCCCAGCTCGACCTCTATGGCGTGGAGGAGCTGCTGCCCGCCGGCCTCTATCCCCACCAGATTGAGCTGGCCGCCGCCCTGAAATTGCTGCACCGCCCGCCCCCCTCGGTGGCGCTGCCGCTGCTGGAAAGCGGCCAACATCCGGCCCAGCAGCGACTGGTACTGGAGGAGCTGCTGGCTCACAACCTCTCGGTACTCAAGGTGCGCGCTCAGGCGCAAACCCAGCTGGCCCGCGCCCTCAAACCGGCGCCCGCGCTGGTTGAACAACTGCTCGGCGCCCTGCCGTTCAAGCCCACCGGCGCCCAGAGCAGGGTAGTAGCGGAGATAAGTAAGGATCTGCAACAGAGCCACCCCATGATGCGGCTGGTGCAGGGGGATGTGGGCTCCGGCAAGACCCTGGTCGCGGCGCTGGCGGCCCTGCAGGCCATCGGCAACGGCTGTCAGGTGGGCTTGATGGCGCCGACCGAGCTGCTGGCGGAACAGCACGCCATCAACTTCGCCAAGTGGCTGGAGCCGCTCGGCATCGGAGTCGGCTGGCTGGCGGGCAAACAGAAAGGCAAGGCGCGGGAAGAGTCGCTGGCCGCGATCAAAGATGGCAGCGTCAAGATGGTGGTGGGCACCCACGCCATCTTTCAGGAGCAGGTTGTGTTCCAGCGCCTCGCCTTAGTCATCATCGATGAACAGCACAGATTCGGGGTGCATCAGCGCCTCGCCCTGCGCGAGAAAGGGGAGCGTGAAGGGGTACATCCCCATCAGCTCATCATGACCGCCACCCCTATCCCCCGCACCCTGGCGATGACCGCCTATGCCGACCTCGATACTTCGGTCATCGACGAACTGCCGCCGGGCCGCACCCCCATCACCACAGTCGCGCTGCCCGACAGCCGCCGCGGCGATGTGATCGAACGGGTCAAGCTCGCCTGCACCGAGGGCAAGCAGGCCTACTGGGTCTGCACCCTGATCGAGGAGTCGGAGGTGCTGGAGTGCCAGGCCGCCGAGGATACCGCTGCCGAGCTGCAGAACCTGTTGCCCGGTCTGCATATCGGGCTGGTGCACGGCCGGATGCGGCCGGTGGAGAAACAGCGGGTGATGGAGGAGTTCAAGGCAGGCATACTGCAACTGCTGGTCGCCACCACCGTCATCGAGGTGGGGGTGGATGTGCCCAACGCCAGCCTGATGATCATCGAGAACCCGGAACGGCTCGGGCTGGCGCAGTTGCACCAGCTGCGCGGCCGGGTTGGCCGGGGTGCGGTGGCCTCTCACTGCGTGCTGCTCTATCATGCCCCCTTGTCCAAGACGGCCCAGAGCCGACTCGGGGTGCTGCGGGAGACCAACGACGGCTTCCTCATCGCCCAGCGCGATCTGGAACTGCGCGGCCCGGGGGAACTGCTCGGCACTCGCCAGACCGGTCTGGCCGATCTCAAGATCGCCGATCTGGTGCGGGATCAGCCGCTTATTCCGCAGGTGCAAAAAATGGCGCGCTTCCTCATGGATAGGCATCCGAGTCATGTCGAACCCTTGATACGGCGCTGGCTCGGTCTGCGAGACCACTACTCAAACGCCTGACAACACATCCCAAAACAGGAGGAAAGCAACCATGAATTCCTGGCTACGCGGCCTGCTCTACACCTTCGCCTTCCTGCTGCTGTTTGTCTGGGTTGCCCTCGGCCTGTTCGACGCCGAGCGCGCCAAAGGCCCCATCGCCAGCTGGATCAGCCAGCAGACCGGCGTGCCGGTCACCATAGGGCGACTGGTATTCAACCCGCTGCACCCTTACACCCTGCTGGCAGAGCAGGTACGTTACGGCGATGCGGTCTCCCTCGACAAGATCTATCTGGAGATCGAGAGCATCGACTGGCTGAGCCGCGACGTGCGCATCGCCCATCTCGATCTCATTCGTCCCGCCATCAAGCTGCCGCTGCCCAACCAGCTGCCGAGCCTGCCGGTGCATTCCCTCACTATCAGTGACAGCACCATAGACCGGCTCAGTCTGGAGAGCCCCGAGCTGACCCTGCGCGGACTCAATGCCACCCTGAGTGACTGGGAGCTGATCGACCCGAAACGGCAACCACAGGCCAACCTGAGCCTCAATATCGGCCAGCTGGAGACTCCGCAGTTCACCTTCGCCCGTCTCAACCTGCAAGGACGGCTGGAAGGAGAAGTGCTGCGCACCGACAAGCTGGTGACCAACCTGTTTGACGGTCTGCTGGAGACCGGCATGGTGCTGGACTGGCCCGCTCGCACCCTGCAACTGCATGACCTCAAGGCGCGCGGCATGCGGGTCGAGCTGGGGGATCTGACACAGCAAGGCTTCCCGCAGCGCTTCCCGTTGCAAAGCGTATCGCTGGATCGTGGTCAGCTGGACGGCGTCAGCCTCAACGACATCAATCAGGAACTCTCCTTCAACAACTTCAGCGGCCAGCTCACCGCCTTCAACTGGCAGGCGGGCAGCCAGCCCACCGGCTATCTGAGCGGCACCCTGGGCGACATGGGCCGTGGCCTGTTCCAGCTGGAGGAGATCAAGGGCAAGCTCGCCTTCTCGCCCCAGCAGATCGACGGCGAACTGCAGGGCAAGGCCTATGAAGGGGAGTTCAATGTCGAGCTCTCCCTCGATAGCCAGCAGCAGAAGCTGACCCTGAAAGACGTGGCGCTGAGCGGCATGGATATCAGCCTGCCGCAAGGGTGGTGGCAGGATTGGCAGAGCTGGCGCCCGCAGCAGGTCGATATCCGCAAGCTGGCGTTCGACAAGCTCAAGGTGCTCTCCTTCGACGATACCCTGCCCCTGTCGCTGACCGGCTGGCAGCTCTATCTGAGCGATCTCGCCCTGCGCGATAACCAACCCGGCCCGCTGCTCGGCCGTGCTCGTATCGAGAGCAAGTGGTTCGAGCTGGTGTGGGATGGCCTCAGCGCCCGCAACGGCGAACTGTATGGGGAGCTGACCCCCAGCTCCTGGCAACTGGGCAAGCTCACCAGCTCGCTGCCGGATGAGGGCTCCCTCAGCCTGAGTGGCCAGTGGGGCCGCGAACCGGGCCAGAGCAGCCGCCTCCAACTGCAGGCGACCAAGCTGGATCTACAGCAATGGGGCAAGCTATTCCACTCCCCGGTCTCCTTTGCCGGCAAGGCGGACGTGAGCGCCGACCTGCAAGCCGAACACGGCAAAACGGCGGGCGAGTGGCGCCAGACCCTGCAGGGCAGCTTTGCCCTCGATGCCGACGAGCCGTTCTGGGACAAGGTAAAGATAGATCCGCTGCTGGATGAGTGGTTCAAGGGGGCGACCCCACCCACCCTGACGCCGGATCAGCTGTGGCAGGCGATGCAGGAGGGTGACACCCCCTTCTACCGCATCAAGCTGCTGGGCAAGATCGACAAGGGGCAACTGCAGATCGAGCAGGCTGGTGCCTCCACCATCACCCATCTGCTGGCGCTGCAAGGGGGGATCGATCTGGTCAACGAGCAGTGGCAGCTGGATCTGGGGATCCTCAATGGCAACCGCTGCGCCGAGCTGCTCGGCCAGTGGCGCGGGCCGCTAACTGCCCCCACGCTGGCCTGGAGCTTCCCTCAGAAGCAGGACGCCTGCGGCTGGGAAGTGGGAGTACGCTATCCTCCGCAAGGCAACAGTGCCCCGCTCTGGCGACCGGCTCCCGCGCCGAAAGCCCAAGCCCAAGTGCAGACCCAAGCCGGGCAGGCAAGCGACAGCCGGCAAGGGTAAAAACAGACAAGGCCTCATAATGAGGCCTTGTTGTTTGATGGGGAAACGACGCGGTTACTGGCCCGGACGGCGGGGCGGCTGCACCACGTAGTGGCCGCAGAACTCCGCCGCCAGTTTACTGCCGCTGAACAGCTGGATCTTGAGGCTGAAGGTGGCAGGCTCCCCCCGTTTGAGCGGCTGCAGCACGGCGGGCATCCCCTCGCGGGCCACTCGCGCCTCGGGCTCCTCATCGACCGGGCCATGATATTTGATGGTGCTCTCGGCCAGCACCGGCTCGCCTACCAGCCCCTCCTCTTTAAGCTGCAGCCAGATCAGCCCCCAGCCCGCCAGCACGCACTGGCTGTAGACACTACCGGCGAACATGCTGCCATGCACGTTGAAGTTGGCCGCCAAATTGGCCTTGAGGTGGAAAGTCTGGCCATCGTAGTGGCTGATATGCATCCCCATCTTCTCGCTGATGGGTACCCCGCGCGACCAGCGGGTGGTGAGATCCTGACACCACTCCGGCCGGTACTGGATAGTCTGCAACGGGCTCAGGGATTTGATCATCTGGCGATGGGGAATCCGACCAAAGGAGACGGGGCCACCCCCCACTTCGAGAAAACCGCACTTGCGATAGAACTCCACCGCCTCCTGACGGGCGTTCATCACCAGCCGTTTCACCTTCTCGCTGCGGGCCAGCTGCTCGAGATCCTCCACCATTTTGGCGCCCAGCCCCTGGCCGCGATATTCGGGACGCAGCGCCATGAAGCGGATCTGCGCCTCGTCACCGCCGATAAAGAGGCGGCCCACAGCGATGGGAGTACCATCGGGAGCCAGCATCAGCCGGTGAATGGCGACCGTATCGTATTCGTCCCGCTCGGAACCGACCGGCAGATTGAAGGGTTTACGCAGAAGTTCCCAGCGCAACTGGTAGTAGGCATCCAGCTCGGCGACTGTCTGAGGGGTGACTACCCGGTACATAGTTTCATCCTTGAGTTACACTGGTCGGAAACCATCTTGCCGTGCAAATTCATGGACTTCAATCTGCAAGCGTACCAAGCCGATCACTTGTTGCACCTCAGCGTCAAACCCCAGCGCCGCCTCACGGTACAGGAAAATGACCAGCACCGCTGGCTGGAGATAGATGGCGTGGTGCAATCCGCCATGTCGCTCGCCGACCCCGCGACCCTCTGTCTGCCCCATCAGCGGGTCATCGCCTGCCTGCTACCGGAGCGGGCTGAGCAAATCCTCGAACTGGGGCTGGGTGGCGGCGATCTCACCCGCCATCTGAGTCAGCGCTGGCCCGATGCTCGCCACGAGTGCGTTGACCTCGACGAAGAGGTGCTGACCGTTTATCAGCAGTTTTTCCAGCATCAGGCGCACGATGGGCAAGCCGTTCCGACACTCCATCAGGCCGATGCCCTCGCCTTTCTCGAGCAGAGCGAGCAGCAGTACGACCTCATCCTGCTCGATCTCTTCAGTCAGGATGGCAACCCGCTGCTGCTGTTTCAGGAGCGGCTCTACCGGGCGCTGGCCCCCCGGCTGAACGGCACTCTGGTCATCAACCTGTTGCCGCGCACCGAACTGGAGCTAACCCACGCCCTGACGCTGATCGAGCAGTGGATTGGCCCGGCTACCCCCTATCCGGTCGCAGGGCTCATCAACGTGATCGTCCACGTCATACCGCGGGATCAGGCATCCTCAGACCTGTAGCCAGAAGGTGACCGGGCCGTCGTTGACCAGCGCCACCTTCATGTCGGCGGCAAAACGCCCGGTTGCTGTCGGGATGCCGCTGGCGGCGGCCCTGGCCACGAAGTAGTCATAGAGGCGTTCGGCCTCGCTCGGGTGGGCACCACAGGAGAAGCTCGGGCGCATCCCGCTCTTGGTATCGGCCGCCAGCGTGAATTGGGAGACAACCAGCAGACTGCCGCCGATCTGGCTGACATTGAGGTTCATCTTGCCATTCTCGTCGGAGAAGACCCGATAGCCGCTCACCTTGTGCAGCAGCTTGTCGGCCTTGGCCTCATCATCCCCCTGCTCCACCCCGAGCAGCACCAGCAGCCCCTGACCGATTGAGCCGGTTACTTCGCCCTCGACGGTCACGCTAGCCTCGCTGACCCGCTGAATCAATGCAATCACATCCCTCTCCTCTCAAAACAGAACGACCGCCCCCTCACAGGGGCGGTCGTCGATGCTACCAATAAACCGGTGGCCAAGGCGATGGCTTAGCCCAGCTCCTCGCTCGCCGGCTTCTCGTACTCGCCGAGGCAGGCGGTAGTCTCCGCACCAAGCAGCACAACCAGCCAACTCAAATAGACCCAGACAAACAGGATCGGGATGGTGGCCAGCGCGCCGTAGATGGCCTGATAGGAGGGGAAGTTGGTGATGTAGATGGCAAAGCCGCGCTTGGCCAGCTCGAACAGGGTCGCCGCTACCAGCGCGCCGATAAAGGCGTGGATCAGCCGCACCTTGCAGTTCGGCACCACGGTATAGACCAGCAGGAAGGTGAGCACCGAGAAGAGGAACGGCAAGCCGCGCAGCAGCAGATAGCCGATGCCGAACAGGCTCTCGGCGCCAAACAACCGCAGCGAGAAGATGTAGGAGGAGATGGCGATACTGGCCCCGATAAGCACGGGCCCCAGGGTCAGGATCATCCAGTACATGGCAAACGCCTGCGCCAGCGGGCGGCCCTGGGTCGAACGCCAGATGTAGTTGAGGTTCTTGTCGATGGCGGAGATCAGCATCAGCGCCACCACCACCAGCGCTCCTATCCCCACTGCCGTGGTGTTGGTGGCATTGGCGACGAAGCCGTCGATGTACTCCTTGAGCATATCTCCCGCAGTCGGCACAAAGTTGTGGTAGACGAACTGCTCCATCGCCTGCTTGAGGCTCTGGAACACCGGGAAGGCGGACATCATGCCAAAGACTACGGCGATCATCGGCACCAGTGAAAGCAGGGTGACATAGGCCAGATAACCGGCGGTAACCGTCAATCTGTCCTGCTGGAAACGGCCCCAGACAAACTGGGCAAAGTGGCGACCATCATGGCGCAAGAAGGAGAGGGCGTGGGCCAAACGGCCGCTGACAGGCTGCTGCATCTTGATTCTCGTTAGCGTCATAGTGGCAATATTGTGTCAGAGGAGAGCGCTGTTTGACCACCTTTGCACCCGATTTGCCTCCATCAGCCCCAACCTGTCGCCCGGCTGGCGTCTCTGGCTGTCGCCAGAAGCAGAGATAAAAACGGCCCCGCTATAGGGCCGTTTGCAATGCCGGATTACAGCATGTAGTCCGCGGGCAGCTCGATGCGGGCGACGCCGGAGGCGACCGCCGCCAGCGCCACGGCGCGGGCAACCCGCGGCAGCAGACGGGCATCCATCGGCTTGGGAATGACGTAATCCTTGCCGAAGGCGAGCTCGCTCACCCCGGCTGCAGTCAGCACCTCGGCCGGCACCGGCTCCTTGGCCAGAGCGCGGATCGCCTCGACCGCAGCAATCTTCATGGCATCGTTGATGCGGCTGGCACGGGCGTCGAGGGCACCGCGGAAGATGAAGGGGAAGCAGAGCACGTTGTTGATCTGGTTCGGGTAGTCGGAGCGGCCGGTACCCATGATGAGGTCGCTGCGCACCCCGTGGGCCAGCGCAGGCTTGATCTCCGGGTCCGGGTTGGAGCAGGCAAAGATCACCGGATTGGGCGCCATCAGGGCGACCGCTTCAGCGGGCAGCACGTCGGGGCCGGAAACACCGACAAACACATCAGCCCCTTCGATGACATCCATCAGGGTACGCAGCGGGGTCTCGTTGGCGAAGCGCTGCTTGTACTTGTTGAGATCGCTGCGGCCGGTGTGGATAACACCCTGACGATCCAGCATGAAGATGTTGTGCGCTCTGGCGCCACACTTGATCAGCAAATCCATGCAGGCGGTGGCGGCAGCCCCCGCCCCCATGCAGACGATGCGGCTGTCACTGATCTGCTTGCCCTGAATCTCCAGCGCGTTGAGCAGACCGGCGGCGGTGACGATAGCGGTACCGTGCTGGTCATCGTGGAACACCGGTATGTCGCAGCGCGCGATCAGCGCCTCTTCAATCTCGAAACACTCCGGCGCCTTGATATCTTCCAGATTGATGCCACCGAAGGTATCGGCGATAGCCGCCACCGTGTCGATGAACTGCTGGCTGGTCTCGTGCTTCACCTCGATGTCGATGGCGTCGATACCGGCGAAGCGCTTGAACAACAGGGCCTTGCCCTCCATCACCGGCTTGGAGGCCAGCGGCCCCAGATTACCCAGCCCCAGAATAGCGGTGCCGTTGGAGATGACGGCCACCAGATTGCCCTTGCCGGTATAGCGATAGGCATCGGCCGGGTTGGCGGCGATCTCGCGCACCGGCTCGGCAACACCCGGGCTGTAGGCCAGCGCCAGATCACGGGCGGTTTCGGCAGGCTTGGTCAGGGCGATGGCAATTTTGCCCGGTACGGGCTGGGCGTGGTAATCGAGTGCTTCTTGACGCAGATCGGACATGGGGGACCCCGATGTGGTTGGTGCAAATGAGGTGCCGACAGGGGGCACGCAGAAGGGCGGGGATCATAAAAGAAAGCGGTGGGCATGCCCAGCAGATCATGCTGCCATCAGCCAGATCAGACCAGTTATTTCAGCACCTTACCCCACCCAAACATACCACTTTAGTTATAGATTCTGCCGCATGGGATGAAAATGGAGCAAAAAGGGCGGCAAGTTGGCCTTGCCGCCCTTTCTGTCAGTGCTGTAGACCTGACTCAGTTGCCCAGATAGACCGGCAACAGATTTGCCATCGACAGGAAGTGGAACAGCGCGGTCGCCAATCCGAACAGGATCAGCAGCCAGGCCATCAGCTTGCCGCCGGGGGTGACGAAGTGGGGTGTCACTTCGCCCCGCTCGGCCCGCGCCCGGGTGCGCAGCACCAGCAATGCCGGGATGATGCAGGTCCAGATGGTGGCGGCGGCACCGGCATAGCCGATGGCCAGCAGGAAGCCGAACGGGAAGAGCAGGGAGAGCAGCAGCGGCGGCAGGAAGGTGACCGCCCAGGTCTTGCAGCGACCGGCGCGGCTGTTGTCGAACTTGAACAGATCAGCCAGATAGTCGAACACCCCGAGCCCCACCCCGATAAAGGAGGAGAGGATGGCCGCCATGGAGAAGCCGTTGATGGCGCTGGCCACCTTCTCCGATTCAATGACCCCGGAGAGGGCGGAGAGCAGCACGCTCACGTCCCCTCCCTTGGCAATCACGGGAGCAAAATCCTGACGGGGAAGGTTGCCGAAGATCCCCAACAGCCAGAGCACGTAGAGCGCCAGCGCGATCAGGGTTCCCCCCAGAATGGCCCATCTGGCCTGCTGCTCGTTCTGGTAGTAGGCACGCAGGGAGGCCACCGAGTGGTGATAGCCGAACGAGGTGAGCGCCACCGGCAGCATCGCCATGGCATAGGGAGCATAGCGGCTCTCGCTGCCCGCCAGATCGAGCAGGGTCGGCAGCTTGATACTGCCGAGCAGACCGGCCACACCGAGGGCGAAGCTGAGGATCATGAAGGCGATCAGTACCACCGAAATACGGTCAACGGCGCGGGTCGAGTGCCACACCACCGCAGAGAAGAGCGCCACGAACAACACGGACGCGAGCTTGCTGTCGATCCCCAGAATCCCCTGCAGGATGGCACCGGAGGAGGTGATATAGGCGTAGAGCAGAATGCCGCCAACAAAGTAGACCGAGAGGTTGTTGAGGAGATTGAGCTTCTCCCCCAGCAGCTCGCGAGTCACGGTATTGAAGGAGACCCGCATGTCGTGGTGCTGGAAGGATTCCAGCAGCATCCAGCCGGAGAGGGTCATCATCACCATGGTGACGGTCAGCGCCAGCACCGACCAGAGGGTCCAGGCCCCCGCCCCCGAACTCGGCAGACCGAGCATGCCGGCTCCCACGCAGACGCTGGCAATGATGCAGGCGCCCCCCAAAATTGACGGTTTTTTCTTCATAATCCCTTCTTTTTCTGACTGATTATCTATCCGCGGTAAACAAGACCGCGGCATGATGCCAGCCTTTGCCATGAGACGCCTACCACTATCTGCCATAACCGGGCATGGCCGCGGCATAAAAAGTGCCCCGAACGGGGCACTCTATCAGCGGGAATGGTGTGAAGAGGGGTTAATCCATCACCGGGATACCCGCTCTCGCTTCGGCCTGACGGGCGATGGCTTCGGTCATCCCCTGAAAGATGAAGAGGTGAAACGGCAGCATGGCGAGCCAGTAGGCCAGCCCCCAGGCGCCCTGCGGGTGCCAGTGAGCGGTGACCCGGATGCGGGTCAACCCGGACTCCTCCGGCAGGATATTGAACTCCAACCGCCCGACGCCCGGGGCCTTCATGTTGAACAAGAGATCGAGCCTGCGCCCCTCATCCACCCCGAGGATCTGCCAGGAGTCGAGCATATCCCCCTTCACGAAACGATCCGGATTGGTGCGGCCACGGGTGCGGGCCGGGCCGCCGATCAGGTGATCCATCCATTCGCGCACCACCCACAGCTCGTTCATGTAGAAGTAGCGCTGCTCCCCCCCCAGCTGCTGCAACACCTGCCACACCACCTCGGGGGAGGCGAGGCAGATGGCCTCGCCGCTGGCGGTACGGTCATAGAAACCATATTCGGGATGGCGCCAGCGCAGGCCGAGGGGGGTCTCCTGCCCCTGCTGCTCGGCACCCAGCTTCTGCTCCAGCGCCAGACTCTCCGCCAGCGCCTCGTCGAAGCTGAGCAGGGTCTGCGGCAGCAAGGCGCGCAGCGGGCCGTCATCGGCCGGGATGTCGTGCTTGAGACCGCCCACCAGCGCCTTGGCTACCGGTTGCGGCACCGAGGTAACAAACTGCAGCCACCAGGCGGAGAGGCGCGGGCTCAGAAACGGGATGGGAATGATGGGGCAGCGCTTGCCGATATGGGCGGCGAACTTCTGCAACTGCTGCTGATAGCTGAGCAGCTCGGGGCCGACCGCGTTGAAGATGCGCCCATCCACCTCGTCTGCCTCTACCAGCCCGCCCAGATAGTGCAACAGGTTGGACAGCGCAATCGGCGGCGTGCGCGAGCGCACCCATTTGGGCGTCACCATCATCGGCAGGTTGAACACCAGATCCCGCATCACCTCGAACGCCGCCGAACCGGGCCCGATGATGATGCCGGCGCGCAGCTCCACCGTCGGTACGCCAGATTCGCGAAACAACTCGCCACAGTAGCGGCGGGAGTTGAGATGGCGGCTGTTGCACTGTTCAGGCTGGATTGCCCCGAGATAGATGATACGGCGCACCCCGGCAGCACGGGCGGCGGCAGCAAAATTCTTTACCCCCTGCTGCTCCAGCCGGTGAAAATCGGCCCCCGCCCCCATGGCATGCACCAGATAGAAGACTGTGTCTATGTTCGCCAGCGCAGGCAGCAGTGTGATCGGCTTGAGGCTGTCGGCGAGGCGAAACTCGACCCCCTCAGGCAAGCGGCAGGGACGGCGCGCCCCGGCAATCACCCTGTAGCCGAGGGTTTGCAGGTGAGGCACCAGATAGGAACCGATATAGCCTGCCGCTCCCATCACCAGACAATTACGCATGAGTGAAGCCCTCAACATCATTGATATTGATGCAAGGGGCGCCAGACAGGAATCCACCATAGCCCGCCACGTCCATCACCAGACAATTTCTCATGTAATTCTCCCTATCCTCACCGATGCCGCTTGTCAGCCAGAGTGCGCCGCGTTACCTGAAAATGTTCAACTAGAGCGCCACCATCCAGTCTCTTGCCATCCTGCCACGCCGCCACCTTGCAACCTAGTACTAACCACCTCCCTGATTAGTCCGATTTGGTGTTAAGCCCTGTACATTAAGCGGTCGATAACTGACCAGATGTATAGCGCCGAGGGCGAACGTATGCGCATCGACCACTACGACCTCCAGGGGGAGGTGCAATACCGGCAACAACAGGCCCAGAGCCGCAAGGTGCGCAATCTTGGGCCAGTGCCACCCGTAGTTAATCCACCGGAAGGCAACAATACGGCAGCGGCCGGCGAACGCAGCAGCACCCTGACCCTCGCCAGCGCCCTGACGCTGCAAACCCCGAGGCAATCCGCCGCCAGTCAGCAAGCTTCAACGCCTCCCACACCGCCCGCAGCGGAAGTCGGCAAAGAGCAGGATGGCATTCCCGACGATGGACTGGATAACCGCCAGCGGCTGATCAAGCTGATGATCGAGGCGATGCTGGGCCACGAAATCGAGCTGCCCAAGCCGATCAAACCCTCCGAAGAAGGAGGCGATGGAGTGACCCAAGGAGACGCCGCTGCTCAAGCCGCCGAGCCGGATCAACTGGTGGAGGTGACTGACACCCTGCTGCAACAGGAGCAGCTCAACGTGGTGGCATCGGCCAGCGTAGCGACTCAAGATGGTCAGACTATGCAGCTCGATCTCGGCTTTGTGCTCGACTGGCGTCAACTGGAGGTGAGCCAGCGGCGCACCACCCTCAATGCCCTCAAGGATCCGCTGGTGCTGAGTCTGGATGGCAAGATTGCCGATCTGACCGAGGCACGGGTCACTTTCGATATCGATCAGGATGGCAAGGAGGATAGCCTGCCGGGTCTGCGGGAAGGGAGCGGCTTTGTGGCGCTGGATCGCAATGGCAACGGCACCATAGACGATGGGGGCGAGCTGTTCGGTGCCCGCTCCGGCAATGGCTTCGGCGAGTTGGCCACCCTAGATGAGGATGGCAACGGGGTGCTGGATGAGGGGGATAGCCAGTTTTCAGCCCTGCAGTTCTGGCATCCGGAGCACGCACCTATCGCACTGGTCGAACTGGGGATCGGCGCCATCCTGCTGCGCCCCCTCGACACCCCCTTCAACCATCTGGGGGAGAGCGGCAATCAGGGGGTGCTGCGCCAATCCGGCCTCTATCTCACCGAACAGGGTAAGGGAGGCTGGGTGCAGCAGATCGATCTGCGGGTCTGAACCCCGCACCCGCATGGCAAACCCGGTCGCTGACGATAACTGCCAGCGACCGGCTCCGGCACCATCAACTCAGCTCGGTGGGGTCGATATCCAGACTCCAGCGCACCCTTTTGGTCTCGGGCCAGCCTTCCAGCTCCTTCACCGCCCAATCCAGCAGTTGGGCCAGAGGTGCCCGATTCGGCCCCTGCACCAGCAACTGCATGCGAAACTTGCCCGCCTTGCGCTCCATAAAGCCGCTGATGGGCCCCAGCACCTGAACGTGGGGATAGCGGGCGCTGCGCAGGGTATCGGCGAGGCGGGCGAGGAACAGCTGCACCTCGTCACGGCCGTTGGCCTCGGCGCGGAACAGCCCCTGATAGCTGAACGGCGGTAGCCCCAGCAGGCGGCGCTCTTTCAACGCCGTATCGGCGAAATGGCCGTAACCGTTCTGGGTCAGATCCTGCAGCAGGGCATGTTCCGGATGGTGGCTCTGCAACACCACCAGCCCGGGCTTGCTGGCACGACCGGCACGGCCCGCCACCTGGGTGTAGAGCTGGGCCAGCTTCTCGGCGGCGCGAAAATCGGCGCTGAACAGGGCACCATCCACATCCAGCAGGCCCACCAGGGTCACATCCGGAAAGTGATGGCCCTTGGCCAGCATCTGAGTGCCGATCAGGATCTTGTACTTGCCCGCCTTGATGTCGCCAAGATGGGTCTCCAGCTCCCCCTTGCGGCGGGTGTTGTCCCGATCGATGCGCACTACGGGATATTGCGGGAAAACCGTGGTAAGCAGCTGTTCCAGCTGCTCGGTGCCCACTCCCGATCCGATCAGTTCGTTGCTGCCACACTCGGGGCAGTGGTGGGGCAGCGGGCGCACGCTGTCGCAGTGGTGACAATGCAGTCGTCGCCCAGCCTGATGCCAGGTGTACCAGGCATCACACCGCTCACAAGCAGCGCTCCAGCCGCACTGGTGGCAGATCAGGGCCGGGGCATAGCCACGGCGGTTGAGGAACAGCATCACCTGATTGCCCGCCGCCAGATGCTCTGCCATCAGCAGCTCCAGCTGGGGGGAGAGCCCGGCCTGCAACCGCACGCTCTTGATATCCAGGATCACCTGACGGGCGGTCTGGGCATTGCCGGCGCGGCGAGTCAGGGTGAGGTGGTGATACTTGCCGGTGCGGGCGTTGTGCAATGTCTCCAGCGACGGGGTAGCCGAGCCAAGCAGGATGGGGATACCGGCACGATGAGCCCGCATCACCGCCAGATCTCGCGCGTGGTAGCGAAAACCGTCCTGCTGCTTGAAAGAGCCGTCGTGCTCTTCGTCGATGATGATGATGCCGAGGTTGTGAAACGGGGTGAACACCGCCGAGCGGGTGCCGATCAGGATGGCGGCGCCGCCGTCGCGGCAGGCGAGCCAGGCGTCGAGCCGTTCCCGATCGTTCATGGCGGAGTTCATCGCTACCACCGGCACGTTGAAGCGGCGCCGGAAGCGGTTGATGGTCTGCGGGGTGAGACCGATCTCCGGAACCATCACCAGCGCCTGCTTGCCCGCCTTGAGCAAGGGCTCAAGGATGCTTAAATACACCTCGGTTTTGCCGGAGCCGGTAATGCCATCCAGCAGGAAGGCACCGAACTTGTCGCTCTGGCTGGTAACGGCAGAGACAGCCAGCGCCTGCTCGCCATTGAGGCGCAGCCCCTCCCCCGGTTCAAAACGGGCGGCCCAGTCGCCGTCATGGCTTGGCTCCAGCGAGCGCTTCTCCAGCAGCCCCTTCTTCTCCAGCGCGGTGAGAGCGGCGCTCTGGATCTCCTCCTGCTTGAGGGCGGAGGGGGTCTGCGGCCCTTTGCGCAGCAGGGCGAGCGCTTGCTGCTGCTTGGCCGCCCGCTTGAGCTCGTTAAGGTCGATGGCCATGCCCGCCTCGGTGGCAAACCAGAACTCCAGCTCCCGATAGGCGGCTGGCTCCCCCTTGCGCACCAACACCGGCAGGGCATGGGGCAGCACTTCCCCCAGCGGATGCTGGTAGTAGCTGGCGCTCCAGTTCATCAGCGCCAGAATATCCGGCCCCAGCACCGGAGCCGTGTCCAATACCCGTTTGATGGGCTTGAGCTTGTTGCGGGGCACCTGGCTGTCGGCCGGATGATCCACCACCAGCCCGACCAGGGTCTGGGGACCGAAAGGAATCTCGACCCGGCAACCGGGGGCAGGTAACGGCAGGGGAGAGAGATAGTCGAAGTGACGGCGTAACGGTACCGGGACAGCGACACGAACCAGATCCAGCGTTTGGGAAGAATTCACCAGGGGTTGCCTATTTTTTCTGCGAAGCCACTTGCCTGATCTCAGGCATTTCCTATATTATTCGCAGCCTTTGAAACTGTGTTCAACAATCGTGTGGTGTCCGACAAGAGATCGGATGGCGACACGGCCTATTAATTGAGGTTGTCCATGAAAGCTGGTATCCATCCTGACTACGTAGCCATCACCGCCAAGTGCTCTTGCGGTAACGTCATCAACACTTTCTCTACCATCGGTAAAGATCTGAACCTGGACGTGTGCTCCGAGTGCCACCCGTTCTACACCGGCAAGCAGAAAGAAGTTTCTAGCGGCGGCCGCGTAGACAAGTTCAACAAGCGTTTCGGTGCGATGACCACCAAGAAGTAATTTTACTTCTGAAGAATTCTGAAAAAGGCGCCCAATGGGCGCCTTTTTTACGATCCCTGTTTTTCATCCTTCATGTTCCCGCAGCCAGACGCACTCTCCCCTACTGGCCAAACCCTTTGGAACGACGCAAATAGACATACCCCTCACCCGGGCTACCCCAGCGCGGGCTCCCTGCGTTGTCATAGGCGCGATCCAGCAGTCTGACGCTGTCGGGGCCAATCCAAATATGCTGCACCAGCGTCGTGGCACCACCAAAATCGGTGGAGCAGTGGCCCACCCGGGTGTGACCGGCATATTCGCCGGAGGGGGTACGGGTCAACCAGATCTCGCATCCGTGGCGCAAGGAGAGCTGCTGCGGGGTCAGACTGTCGAGCAGGGCGGGATCATGCCAGGCACCGGCAAAATCGGTGGCACGGGGCATGGTCAGTTCGGCCATCAGGATCCGCCCGTCAGGGGCAGGTGAGAAGCGATAGATGCGCTGGCGGAAAGGACGGACGGAGCGCATGCTCAGATACTGCTCGGCATAGACCCAGCGATAGCCCTGATAGCCGGGCCAAATCTCCATCAGGCGCAGCTCGGCACTGGTAAAGCGGCTGTCGTAACTGGCCTGCTCCCGGCTCGTAAAGGCCCCGTTGAACCAGCTGAGCAGCGGTTCCATACCGGGCTTGAGTGGGGTAGCCTGAGGCGCCGAACCTGCCAACACCAGACAGGAACAGAGCAGCCCGAATACGGCCACCAGCAACTTTGCCATCGAATCCTTCCGAATCATCATAGTGGCGGCGATTATATGAGCGAATTTCCCCAATAACAGCCATTACGATCAAATCATTGCCACTCTGGTGCAAAAACCTCACAAGGATGCCAGTCCGCTCACTAAACCCGATATTTTGCCACCGCCTTGTTGAGCAGCTGGGCCTGCTCGTTGAGGCCCTCGCTGGATCTCGCATTTTCCTCCGCCATGATGCTCGACTCCTGGGCGATGTCGCGGATGTTGTTGACGTTGCGGTTCACCTCGTTGGCCACCAAACTCTGCTGTTCGATGGCGGCGGCAATCTGGGTGCTCATGTCCATGATGTTGGTAACATCCTGAGTGATCTGCCCCAGCAACTCCCCTGCAGTACTGGCCTGATCCGAGCTGCGGTTGCCCTGCTCGCGGCAGGTTGCCATCACCTCGACGATGCTGCCGGTCTGTTTCTGCAGCGAGCTGATGATGCCGGCAATCTCCTGGGTCGATTTCTGGGTACGGATGGCCAGATTACGCACCTCATCGGCCACCACCGCAAAGCCGCGCCCCTGATCCCCTGCCCGAGCTGCTTCGATGGCTGCGTTGAGGGCCAGCAGGTTGGTCTGCTCGGCAATACCACGGATCACGTCGAGCACGGAGCCGATGGTCTCGCTCTCTTTTTGCAGCTGGCTCACCTCGCGGGATGAACTCTCCAGATTACCCGCCAGCGAGCGGATCTGCTCGACAGTATTCTCGACCGCAGCCCGCCCCTCCATCGCCTTGTTGTTGGTCGCCTGCGCATTGTTGGCCGCCTGCTCTGTGTTGCGGGCGATCTCTTCGATGGTGGAGCCCATCTCGGTGGACGCGGTCGCCACCATATCGGTCTCCTGCAGCTGACGCGCCGCCCCTTCACTGGTGCGCTTGACGTTGGCCGAAAGGTGATCCGCCGCTTCGGTCAGGGTGTGCACGCTCTGCTTCACATCGCCGATCAGATCGCGAAACCCGCCCAGCATCACGTCGAGATTGCCTGCCAGCTGGGCCATTTCATCTGCCCCGCGCAGTTCTATCTTCAAGCGCAGGTCATTATCCTGACGAATGCGGTTGACGGTGTCATTCACCTGAGTAATGGGACGGTCGATGCTGCGCCCCAGCAACACGCTCATGATGCCGATCAGCACAACAATCACCCCGCCACAGACCAGCATCAGGCTGTTGAGGCGAGCGCTCTGCCGCTCCAGCTCAGCGACAATGTGCTGATCGACGGCGGCAAACCCCTGTTCGGTCTGATGCACCAGATCCCGCATCTGGTTACGCAGCCCTTCATCCTCTTTCAGCCCCAGTACCTGCATCCCCTGCACCAGCGCCACAAAGTCCTGCCGGTACTGCTTGCTGGCCTGCTCCAGCTTGCCGCGATCCGCCTCCGGCAAAGTGGCAAGGCTATCCTGAAAACTCTTGTGCAAGGTCTCGAAACGCTCCAGATACTGGATATCGGAGCGCAGCATGAAGTCTTTCTCCGCCCGTCTCAGCTGCAACATGGTGATGAGCAGCCCCTGCTGATCCAGCTGCTTGAGTCCATTCTCCACCTCATGCACCGCCGCCCTCAGCTTGCCATAGAGCCCCTCCTCCGGCCCCAGACCAATCTTCTGCTGCTGGGCCACCAGATCGTTGAAGGCTTTGCCATAACCGCTGATCTGCTGATCCAGTCTGGTCAGCTCCCCCTCGACAGCCGCCAGATTGTCATCGGTCACCAGCTCCCGATTGTGCTGGTGAAAATCTGACAGCCCCTGATTGAAGCGCTCGACGAAGGTCACATCCTTACGGATCAGAAAATCCTTCTCGGCCCGCCGCAGGTTGAGCATGGCGATCTCCAGCTGGTCGATATTGCGCTGGGCTTCGGTCAGGTGACGGTGCACCTGGCTGGAGTAGATAAACAGGCCGCTCAGTACCAGCATGGCAACGGCAACCAGCACGGTATTCAGGATCAACTTATGACGGATAAGCACGATGGACCTCTCGCAAACAGGCAGTGAACTGCATTGAGCTTATGCAGAAAAGCGGCGACAGGTGATCTGTGCAAGGAATATTCATTGAAATGCCACACCCACTCCTTATACTGGTTGCACCTGTTTCCAGCCGTGGATTTGACACTATGGAATACAATACTTCTGAACTGTGCGACATCTATCAGGACATGGTGGATGTGCTTGAACCCATGCTCTGCTCCTTCGGCGGCCGCGCCTCTTTCGGCGGCGTCATCACCACCGTCAAATGCTTCGAATCGAATGGTCTTATACGTGAACTCGTCAAAGAGAACGGACTGGGACGCGTCTTGCTGATCGATGGCGGTGGCTCCATGCGCCGAGCTCTGATCGACAGCGACATCGCCACCACGGCGGCCGAGAACGATTGGGAAGGGATTGTCTGCTACGGCTGCGTCCGCGAAGTCGATATTCTGGAAGATCTGGACATCGGCATTCAGGCACTGGCAGCCATTCCGGTCGGTGCCGACAGCAAGGATGTAGGGGAGACCGATCTGCCGGTCAACTTCGGTGGCGTGACCTTCCTGCCTGACGACCACCTCTACGCCGATACCACAGGGGTGATCCTCTCCCCCGAGGCTCTCGATATCGAGTAAGCCACAGACAGCGTGACGACGGGAGCCTTGGCTCCCGTTTTTTATGCCTGCAACTTGCTGAAAAATGACAAAAAAAGAGGGCCAGATAAACTGGCCCTTAACTGGAAGCAATGTGAGCAATGTCGTGCCTTCACAAGAAGTCCATCACGTTGGAACGAATGAAGTCTTTCCCGGAAAACAAGTTAACAATAATCATTCTCATTTAACTAGGCAAGCGCTATTTGCAGAAAGTGCAAAAAAATTGACCACCGCGAAGGGTGGTCAATCTCGTCAGGCTTGCCGGGTGGCCGTTTGCAGGCTGGATAATCCGGCCTCGCCCACCAGCTTGCGGCTGAGGTAGCGCAGCAAGACACCGTAGAGCGGCACGAACAAACCAAGGCTTATCAGCAACTTGAATACGTAATCGACGGTTGCGATCTCGACCCAGTGCTCTGCCATGAAAGGATCTGTGGTGCGCCAGAAGGCCACACTGAAGAAAGCGATGGTATCAACCAGATTACCGAACAGGGTGGAGGCCGCAGGTGCAATCCACCACTGCTTGAGCAGACGCAGGCGGTTGAACACCACCACATCCATGAACTGCCCCACCAGATAGGCCATAAAGCTGGCCAGCGCGATACGCGCCACGAACAGGTTGAACTCGGCCAGATGACCAACGCCCTGGAAGCTCCCTTCAAAGAAGAGTACGGAGAGCGCATAGGAGACCGCCAGTGCTGGCAACATCACGGTCTGGATAATCTTGCGCGCCAGACCGGCACCGAAGATCCGCACTGTCAGGTCGGTCGCCAGGAAGATAAACGGGAAGCTGAACGCCCCCCAGGTGGTGTGGAAGCCAAACACGGTGATCGGCAGCTGCACCAGATAGTTGCTGCTGGCAATGATCAGAATGTGGAACAACGACAGGCGAACGAGCGCCGTTTGGTACTGCGCAGGGGTCAGATTCATCTTGTGACCTTTTTGGTTAATGGGGTTAGGGAACCCATATCGCCACCATTGGCGATAATCGAGGGGCGAGATTATACGCCCCCAAACCGATAGTTCAATCTTTATGCGATTACGCTTGTCCAGGTTGGCCAGCGGCAGAGCAAGCCTTGTGGGCGATAGTCACAGCTTGTGCTGTCTGGCGAGCCAGAGCAGCGCCTCCCGATCCGCCGGGCACACCGCCTCCAGCCAGCAGCCGCTGTAGTGTTCGTACTCCAGCCGAAACTGGCTCCCTTCAAACTCCAGCAACCAGCTATGGCGGTCAGCCCCCGCATCCTGCTCGAGCGGCTGCAGCTCCCACTCTCGCAGCAAGACCTGCGCCAACAGCGGAAACGTGTCCCAGTCGAGTGCTGGGCAATCCAGCGTCACCACGCCAGCTTCGCTATCTACCTGTTTGATTTGCCAACTCATTCCCTGTCTCTCAGCTGCTGCAGGAGAGCTCACCACCGCAATACCATGCCGGAGTCGGGGTGGCGAGATCCTCATATTCGGGTTGTTCATCATAGGGGCGCTGCAGGGCGGCGAACAGCCGCTCGAACGGCCGCATATCCCCTGTGTCAGCGGCGTCTATCACCCGCTGGGCCAGCGCATTGCGCAGCACATACTTGGGATTGATGGCATCCATCTGCGCCTTGCGTACGGCATCCTCTCCGCCTTCGCGCATCAGCCGCGCCCGATAGCGTTCCAGCCACGCCTGCCAACCCTTTGGATCAGGCAATAGCGACAGCAGAGACGCAGGCCACGCCCCCTCTTGCGTTACCTCACCGAGACGACGAAAGAACAGGTGGTAATCCACCTTGTGGGCCGCCAGCAACCGGAACAGCTCGCGGAACAGAGCCGGGTCATCCTCCTCCCACACTGCCAGCCCGAGCTTGGCCCGCATCAACTCGGAGTAGTGCAACATCAGCTGCTGCTCGTACTGGGCCAACGCTGTAGCCAGCGCATCACCGTCTACATGGCCAGCCAGCGCCTGCGCCAGTTTTTGCAGATTCCAGTAACCGACCGCAGGCTGCTGATCCAGCGCGTAGCGGCCCGCCGGATCCGAGTGATTGCAGACAAAATCGGGCACGTAGGCATCGATAAAGCCGTAGGGGCCGTAATCCAGCGTCAGGCCGAGCAGCGACATGTTGTCGGTGTTCATCACCCCGTGACAGAAGCCCGCCGCCTGCCATTTGGCAATCAGCCGCGCGGTGCGACGCACGACCTCGGCAAACAGGTCGGCGCCACTCTCCAGTTCGGGGAAGTAGTGGCGCAGCAGATAGTCGATGAGATGCGGGATCTTCTCCCCCTGCCCGCTCCAGGCGAAATACTCGATATGACCGAAGCGCAGATGGCTGAGGGCGGTGCGCAGCACGGTCGCTCCCGTCTCCACCTGCTCACGATAAACGGGCTCCTGACTCCCCACCAATACCAGCGCCCGCGTGGTCGGGATGCCGAGGGCATGGAGCGCTTCGGAGGCGAGATATTCGCGGATGCTGGAGCGCAGCACGGCGCGGCCGTCACCAAAACGGGAGAACGGGGTTTTACCCGCCCCCTTCAGGTGCAGATCCCAGCGCTGACCATCCGGCGCCTGCTGCTCACCCAGCAGCAGCGCCCGACCATCCCCGAGCCGGGGGCTGTAACCCCCGAACTGATGGCCCGCATAGACCTGAGCTACCGGCTGCATGCCTGGCAGCACTTTTCCCTCGCCACAACAGGCGATCCAGTCAGCCTCGCTGACGCCTCCCAATCCCAACTCATCCAGCAAAGCCCGGTTGAGATGAAGCAACTGGGGCTGCTGCAGCGGCTGGGGGACCACGGGTTCACAGGCCCAGGGCAACTCGGTCGCAAAAGTGTTGATCAACTTCATGGTTGTGCCATTCGTCCCTGCGTATGCTCGTGTCACTCTTTATACTGCCGTCAGCCATGCTTGTGCTCACTGGCAACCATCATTTTTCAATTCAAGGAGAAGAAGATGCAAAAATGGGTATATGCCCTGCCCTTGCTGGCACTGGCATGGGGTCATCAGGCCAAGGCTGCCGATATTGAAGCCGGCAAAGCCAAGGCGGCGGTCTGTGCCGCCTGTCACGGCGTGGAAGGCAAGGCGATGATCCCCAACTATCCCCATCTGGCGGGCCAGAATGCCGCCTATCTGGTGAAACAGTTGAAAGCGTTCAAGGATGGCAGTCGCAAAGAGCCCTTGATGGATCCCTTCATGGCGCCGCTGACCGATGCGGATATCGACAATTTAGCCGCCTTCTACGCCAGCCTGAAATAACCTCGCGTCTGACCCTTGGTTCTTCCGCGCCGCGCTTACCCTGGTCGATTAGGCTGCCTAATCGACCCTACCGGCGGCAGTAGTCGATGATCAGATCCATAAAGGCGTCGCCAAAGCGCTCCAGCTTGCGGTGCCCGACACCGTTGATAGCCAGCATCTCGTCTTCGGTCATCGGCATCAGCTGAGCCATCTCCACCAGGGTTGCATCGTTGAACACCACGTAGGGCGGCACCTCTTCATCCTCGGCAATCTGTTTGCGCAGGCCGCGCAGCTCCTTGAACAACCGCTTGTCGTAGTTGGCGTTATCGAGCAGACCGTTGCGCTTCTCCTTGCGGCTGGAGATAGGCTGCAGGCGGGGTACCGCCAGTTCCAGCTTCACATCGCCACGCAGTACCGGACGGGCCGCTTCGGTCAACTGCAGCACCAGATTGCGAGTGATGTTCTGGGTCAGCAGCCCCTTGTGGATCAGCTGGCGGATCACGCTCATCCAGTATTCGTGGCTCTGATCCTTGCCGATGCCGTAGGTCGACAGCTTATCGTGGCCATGATCCTTGATGCGCTGGTTCAGCGACCCGCGCAGCACCTCCACCACATAACCCACCCCGAAATTCTGGCCCACCCGCCAGACGCAGGAGAGCGCCTTCTGGGCATCTTCAGTGCCGTCATAGCTCTTGGGCGGATCGAGACAGATATCGCAGTTGCCGCACGGCTTGTCGTTGTACTCGCCGAAGTAGTTGAGCAGCACCTGACGGCGGCAGGTTTGCGCCTCGGCAAACGCCGCCATCACGTTGAGCTTGTACTGCTCCACCTGCAACTGCTGCGGGTTCTCGATGTTGTCGAGCAGGCGGCGCACCCGGCCGATATCGGCGGGATCGTAGAGCAGCAGCGCCTCGGCGGGGGTGCCATCGCGACCGGCGCGGCCGGTCTCCTGATAGTAGGATTCGATGTTCTTCGGAATGTCGTAGTGCACCACGAAGCGTACGTTGGGCTTGTCGATACCCATACCGAACGCCACCGTCGCCACCACTATCTCGATGTCATCCTTGAGGAAGGCATCCTGGGTCTGCTGGCGCAGCTCGAGCGGCAGCCCCGCATGATAGGGCGCCGCCTTGCAGCCGTGGCGGGATAACCGCTCGGCCACCTCCTCCACCCGGTTGCGACTGGAGCAGTAGACGATGCCGCAGTTGCCCTTCTGGCTCTGCACGTAGCGCAGCAGCTGCTCAGCCGCCTTGAACTTCTCCACCAGGCTGTAGCGGATATTGGGACGATCGAAGCTGGCGGTGTGGATGAAGGGATCGTTCAGCTCTAGGCGGTGCAGCATGTCGCTGCGGGTCGCCTCGTCGGCGGTGGCGGTAAGCGCTACCACCGGCACCTGCGGGAACCACTGCTTGAGTCGCCCCAGTGCCGCATACTCAGGCCGGAAATCGTGGCCCCACTGGGAGACACAGTGCGCCTCGTCGATGGCGAACAGCCCGAGCGGCAGCTCGGCCAGCCGATCCATAAACTCGTGCTGCAGCAAGCGCTCGGGGGAGACATAGACCAACTTGATCTCGCCGCGGCGCATGGCGGCGAAGTTCTGGATCATCTCCTCCCGACTGAGGGCCGAGTTGATGTAGACCGCCGCTACGCCGTTGGCGCGCAGGCTGTCGACCTGATCCTTCATCAGCGAAATAAGGGGAGAGACCACCACACCGAGCCCGGGCCGCAGCAGTGCCGGGATCTGGTAGCAGAGCGACTTGCCGCCACCGGTGGGCTTGAGCACCAGCGCATCGCGCCCCGCGACGATCTGCTCGATGATCTCGAGCTGACCCGGCCGAAACTGCTGATAGCCGAAGACTGCCTGCAGCAGGGCAAGCGGACTCTCTGGCTGAGGATCTGGCAGGGTTTCGGCAATCGCGGTCATGGGCTCTCCTTTGGGGTCGCCATTCTAAAGCAGCCGCCGCCCACAATAAACCTGCCATTGCGACTGTTAATGAACTGTTGCAGACTGGCTGGAGTTTTTACTCGGCTTTGATGACAAGGATTGGGATCAGAGAATGAAACAGATGCTCAAGAAGATGGCGCTCAGTGGCATTGCCAACCTGTTTGCCGAGAAGATGCCCTTCAACAAGCTGATTGGCATGCAGGTGACCCACTACGACTTCGACAAGGTGGAGCTGCGCATCAAGATGGATGAGAAGCTGATCGGCAACCCTTTCCACAACATCCTGCATGGCGGCGTCACCGCCACGCTGCTGGATGTGGCAGGCGGTATGATAGTCGCCGCCTCCTGCATCGACGAGCTGGAGGAGTTCTCCCCCAGCTATCTCAAGGAGCGCTTCGCCCGCCTCGGCACCATAGATCTGCGGGTGGATTACCTGCGCCCAGGGCGCGGCAACGAGTTTATCGCCACCGCCCACATCATCCGGGCTGGCAGCAAGGTGGCCGTCGCCCGGATGGAGCTGCACAACGAAGAGGGCACCCACATCGCCTTCGGCACCGGTACCTATCTGGTGGGTTGAACCAAGTTAGTGCATAAAAACCACGCGGCTAATCCACTTTTAATCATTAGATTCCTTACCCCCTCTAGCCGAACAAGGTCCATACTGAGAGTCGGGATTGTGTGCAGAGGGAGGATTGCAGGCGATGAGTGCGAAACTGGCCATCAAACCATCCAGAGCCTTGTTGACACAGCTCGAGTCCATGCTCGACGAGGTGCAGACACCCGAGTGTCGCCACTGGTTGGAACAGGAGCTTGAGGGGTATTCTCTCTCCTCACCCCTGCCTTGGTATCGCATCGTTCCCTGTCGGCAACGCGGTCACTTTCTGGATCTGAAAACGGGAAAATATTTGACCTGTCATATCAACAGTCAAACGCTATGCCAACGCGATCTGGCCCAAATTCAGTTCATTTATGCCCGTGAACCCGCCGCCCACTATTTGCTGCAACGCAATTCCGGTATTGAACCCTGGCCAGAACAGCTGCTGGAAGATTATCAGGAGCAGTTGATCCCCGGCCATTTATGCCTGCAAGCCTGGCATGAGCCCGTGATGTCACTACGTGAACAACTGATGGAGGGAATCGAACATTTCATTTGTGAGTACCCCAAGCACGCGGCCTTGCAACCTCAACACAGCTTGAAGGCTTTGCGGCATCAGCACTGGCATATCTGAAAGCGCCTAGCGCGCAAGGAGGGCACCATAGACAAGACCCATAGCGAGATTGCCACAATCTAGAGTGCCGGAGTCAGGATCAGACTCCACCGATGGGCCACCGAGCGGTGGCCCTTTTAATGTCTGTGGGCTTGCTTCGACCCTGCATACATCAAGTCAGATCACTTGGCCAGGTAACAGGTCAGCAGCTAATGAAAAACCGAGTAACTGGAAGGAAAATGCAAAAAGGCCGCTCTATTGAGCGGCCTTTTCAAATTTGGTCGGTGTGAGAGGATTCGAACCTCCGACCCCTTCGTCCCGAACGAAGTTCTGTACCGTTCTGACTTGTTCTGATGCTTTTGGGTGTGCGCATAAAAATCTTTAATTTCAGTGCATTACAAAATATCTATTGTGATGTTCGTCCGCAAATGCTCAGGTTTGTCCTCGCGCATCCAGAAAAAATGCCCCACAATTGCCCCAAGACTTCGCGACTGTGGGGCATTTATGGGACTACTCAAACACGGCGACATCAAGGCAGTGAAACCCACCGGACAGCAGCAGACACTGAAGGATGGACAGGGATTGCAACTGCGGATCAGTCACGGCGGTAATTCTTACACTTGGTTCTATCAGTATCGCCACCCTACCACCGGTCAGAAACATCGGATCGAGTATGGCAGTTACCCACAACTATCTATTGCTGATGCTCGTCTCGTACATCTAGAAACCAAGGGCTTGCTGAAACAAGGCATAGACCCTCTCGAACAGCGCGAACAGCAGCGCCTAGAGGCAGAGCACAGACGGCTTGAATTAGAGCGGGAGAAGGCCCGGCAGCAAAATACCATCGAGGTGCTGTGTTGGTGCTGGTTTAACAATTACGCCATGCGTAATCGCCGTCGCCCCGAGTACGCTAAACGGATCATTGAAGTCGACATCCTCCCAAAGCTGGGAAAGGTAGCCCTCTCCGAAGCCCATCGTGCTCAACTGATTTGCGTCATTGATGATGTTGTCGCCAGGGGCTCTCCGGGGCTGGCTCGTGAAGTACTACTGATCTTGAAGCAGATATTTGCCTACGGTGAACAAGTAGGTGCCGTCGAGCAGTCCCCAATCGCTAGCATCAAGGCCTCTACCCTGATAGGGCGGAGAAGAGCTCGCGACCGATATCTAACCTTGGATGAGGTGCGTGCGGTCTGGCTAGCGTTGCCGGAGCTGGGCCTTTCAGAACAAACCGTACTCGCCATAAAGTTACTGTTGGTCACCGGCCAACGTCGGGGAGAGTTGATTTCCGCTAAGTGGGAGCACATCGACTGGGAAACCCTGATCTGGACTATCCCGATCTCCAAAAACGGCAAGTCGAATAAGGTACCGCTTTCTCCGCTGGCCGAACAGCTATTCCGTGAATTGCATCTCTTAGCTATGGGTTCACCCTGGTGCTTCCCCGGCAAAAATGACGAACACCTAACCGAAAAGAGCGTTACCCGCGCCATCGCCCGCAAGCAAGGCTGCTTCTTGGTGAATGGCAACAGCATCCCCCATTGGACACCGCATGACCTGCGCCGTACCGCTACGACGCAGATGCAGGCCCTTGGCGTGCTACCACACGTGATCGAACTGACCCTTAATCACACCATCCAAACAGGCGTATCTTCCGTGTTTGAGGACTATGCACTGTACCAATACCTACCCGAGATCCGCCAAGGCTTGAACCTATGGGCCGAACGCATTGAATCCCTTATCGCCGGTGACAAGGTGGTGCCCCTGCCTATCACTAAGCGCGGAGTCTAGTTGTAAGGGACGTGAAGAAGACCTCACTTAACCAAAAGAGACTCGAAAAAAGACACCATATGCCTTCAAGTACACAAAGCCACAAATCAAAAGTGATACCACTGGAATACTGTACTCCCGAACGGGCCGCGACCCTGCTTGATTGCCAAGTGGGGGACATTTATCACTGGGCTGGCATAGGAGCAATTGACCTCTATCTCGATGCCTCCGGGTATGAATTTTCAACCGGTCAACATCTTAGGGCTGTACATGTATTTGAGTACGCCCAAACTCTGCAGCACGGAGCATCATGCATGGTTCCTGATGATTTTGCCCCTCCAGGTGAGTATTGTTTGGAACTTGGATATATAGGCCATGCACCTGCAATTTTGAGAGGATTGTGGCGACTCCCCAGCTACCTACCGCAAAGTTGGCAAAGTGATGGCTGTGTTGAACTTGACTGGGAGGATGCAGGATTATCAGAGCTTTTTGCGAATAAAAATGGTGGGGGGGAAGATGACGTCATAGCCGCATATTTTATTGAAGTGGATCCTGCCGCGCTAAAAAAATGGACCTTCATTTTGCGGAATGATCTGCTGCTACTTGAAAGGCATATCGCTATCCGCGAACCACTCAAACCCAAGTTACGGTCACAACCAGATGCCATGGTTGCAGCAATGCGGCCTAATATGCGGTCCGTCACCCAGGTAGAAATTCGTGCAGTAGACCGGGAGATGGTGTTAGCCGCTGCCATTTACGCGCGAGGACAATGGCCAGAAGAGTACAAAGAAACGGCTACCAGTTGGGCAGACATCATTCTCAACCACGAGGCAGTGCTCTTCAACACAAAAGTATGCCCTCTGTCGCGAGAGAAGGTGGTAGCCATACTCTCTTCCGCTCAGAAGCAAGGTAAGCCACATAAAAAAAACTAGCGCCCTCATCATGTTGCCGACCATCCGGTAAAGCCCCGTTTTATTTACCGGTTATCCGGTAAGCCTTACCGGACTATGACCCCACCTTTTTTCCCCTCCTAATGGCCTCCGACACTTGAGAACAAGCCAGGAGGCTCTATGTCAGTTGTAAACCACGATGTAACCGCAGAACGGGCCGCTATCTTGGCCATTTACGGCGAGTCTGAGCGGCTGTGCCGCGAGTCTGAACGCAAGCAGATCACGACCATTTCCCGCTCCCGTGCTTGGGAACTGGAGCGGCAAGGCAAATTCCCGACGCGCAGGAAATTGGGGAGCAACAGTTGCGCCTGGTTGTTATCGGATTTGCTGCTTTGGCTGCATCAGCAACCGGAAGCCAATCAGAACAAGCCTGTCTAAGGAGGCTTGCATTGATGGCAACCAGCAAGGAAAAGAAGGGCTCCCATTTCGTTTCTGACACAATCGCAGCAGCCACCGGGCAATGGTTTGAGGTGTTAGCGAGACTGGGTATCGACGCGCCACCCCACAAGCGGCATGGGCCTTGCCCTAGCTGCGGCGGTGAAGACCGCTTTCGCTTCGATGATAAGGAGGGGCGTGGCACCTGGCTTTGTAGCCAATGCCCACCCAATAGTAAATCGACTACTGCGGCGGGGGACGGGCTGGACCTGGTCTGCCGTGTAACTGGCAAGAACGCCAAGGAGGCTACCGAGCTGGTCGCCGGTGCGCTGGGTTTGTCATCGGGTGGGCTCGATGAGGGTGAGCTCGAGCGTCTGCGCAGGCAGCAACAAGCCCACACCGAGACCGAGACCGAGACCGAGACCGAGACCGAGACCGAGACCGAGACCGAGACCGAGACCGAGCGTAAGCAGGCGGAGCAGCAGCGCAAGAGCGCGGCTAGTCGCGCTGCTGGCATCATGCGTGACGCTACCCAAGGAGTATGCCCCTACCTCGAAGGTAAGGGGCTCCACGGCGTGACGGTGGCGCTAACCCAGCGCGCCATTGACTTTGGTAATGTGAACTTCCCGTCTGGCTCGCTGATTGTACCGCTCGTTGTTGAGGTGGGCGGGGCCCCGGTTAACGTGCAGCTTATCGATGGTCAGGGAAGCAAGCGGTATCTGGCCGGAGGCCAAAAAGCGGGTGCCTTTCACCACATTACGGGTGGGCCCGTGGCTGCAGTGGGTGAGGGCTATGCCACTGGTCTTAGTTTTCAACTTGCAAGCGGAGCTAGCATCTACTGTGCGATGGATGCCGGGAACCTGCTGGCTGTTGCCCAGTATGTGCGGAAAGTGGTGAATCCGGAGTTGTTGATCCTGTTCGCCGATAATGATGCCCACCACCCCAGCAATCCCGGCAAAACCAAGGCCGAGCAAGCTGCTGCTACCGTAGGAGGGTGGGCAATCATGCCGCCCGAGCCCGGCGACTGGAATGATTATCTCCAGGTCCATGGGCTGAACAAGGCAAGGGCCGCAGTCATGCGCCAGATTGAAGAGGCCAAAGATGCCGACCAAAAGGAAGAGCTCCCCTGGCAGGCTGAGGTTATCCCGCTGCGGGCGGAGGTTAATACCGAGCATGACGATCTGCCGGAGGGGTTCCATATTCGTGACGGAAAACTGTATGGGCTGGAATGGATGGGGCGGGGTGAAAACGCCAGCCAGGAAGAAGTCCTGTTAGCGTCCGAGTTACGGGTTTTGGCTGAGACAGCCGACGAGAACGGGCTCGGGCATGGCCGCCTGTTGGAGTGGAAGGATAGCACTGGCCGCACCCGGCAATGGGCCATGCCGATGCGATCCTTGGTCCCACGCCGCCGGGAGGAGGTGGTCGCCTCCCTGCTTGATGCCGGGTTACCGTATGTGAATATGGACAAGCTCAGCAGGTTTGCCGCTTACCTAATGGCCTGCCAGCCCGACAAGCGGGTGACTTGTGTCGAACGCACCGGCTGGCATGGCTGCACCTATGTGCTGCCGGGTGGCAACCTGGGGCCGGATGCCGAGTCGGTGATCCTTCAGACCACTGGTTTTGTGGGGAGTGACTTTGCTATTTCCGGCACCCTGGATGAGTGGCAACAACAGATTGCGGCACTGGCCATTGGCAACTCTCGCTTGGTCTTTGCCCTGTCGCTGGCCTTTGCTGCCCCTCTGCTGTCACTGCTTGGTATGGAGGGGGGCGGGTTCCACCTCAAGGGCGAGAGCACAGATGGCAAGACCACCATTATGAAGGCCGCAGCGAGTGTCTACGGACAGCCCGACCGCTATATCCACACCTGGCGGGCAACCGGTAACGCTATCGAAGGGATCGCGAATCGCCGCAACGATGCCCTGCTCTGTCTGGACGAAATAGGGGAGCAGGCCGGGAAAGAGGTAGGGCAAACCGCCTACATGCTGGCGAACGGTCAGGGCAAGGGACGCAGCCAGCAAGATGGGGAATTGCGCGAGCGTAAGGCTTGGCGCTTGCTGTTCCTCTCTACGGGTGAGTTGAGCCTTGAGGACCATGCCGCCGAGGCCGGCAAGCGAACCCAGGCGGGGATGGAAGTGCGTACCATACAGATTCCGAGTGACACCGGCCAGTATGGCGCGTTTGAACTGCTCCACGGCCAGCCAGATGGACGCGCTTTTGCCGATGCGCTCAACGGTGCCAGCAAACACCAGCACGGTACGGCCTTTCGTACCTATATCGCAGCATTTGCCGAAGAGTTGGACAAACACCGTGATCGACTGAAAGTCGAGATCAGGCGGCTGGCGGACGAATTGACCCCAAAGGGGGCGGGTAATCAGGTCGGCCGGGCTATCAACCGGTTTGCCCTAGTGGCCGCGGCTGGTGAACTGGCGACCGAGCTGGGGATCACCAGTTGGCCGTCAGGGGAGGCTCTTCGCGCCGCGCGTGTATGCCTGCAAGCGTGGCTGGATGAAAGGGGTCACCTTGGCAACCATGAGGAGGTCACCATTCTCCGGCAAATCCAAGGCTTCGTGATCGCCAACCAGTACACCCGCTTTGCTGACTTGGGCGATCCCAATCACCGCCCTGCCAACATGGTGGGCTATCGTAAAAACCCCGGTGTGGGAAGTGATACCGTGGAGTTCTGGATATTGCCGAGCTGTTGGAAGGAGATGACCCGAGGGCACGCTCCACAGAAAGTCGCTCGCCTGTGTGCTAACAAGGGGTGGCTGATGCCAGTTGGAAGTGAAAATAGGCTCCAGCTATTAAGGCCTCTCCCTACCGGCAAGCGTGGGCGTGTTTATGTGCTGACGGGCGCTGTACTCGGTGAGAGTGTCGAGGGCCTGGAGGACTGAGGGCCGGCCAAATAGGCACGGGGTCGCCAGGGACGGCCCTATTTTTTCTTGCGCGTACACATGGAGGATAAAAACAGTGGTTCCAGTGGTTCATGTCCTCTATATCCCTATCCCATAAGGTTCTTATCTGAACCACTGGTATAAATATGACTGGTTCAACACTGGTTCACAGGTGGAACAATCCGAGATCTTTTTTAGACACTCATCTGTCAGCCCATCTATAAAGTTCGAACTGCTGGCGATAAAATCCATTACCTATGTAGCCCAGCGGTAAAGCACCCTCCCTGTAAGCGGGAGGTCGCGGGTTCAATCCCCTTCGCCAGCACCAGAATTTTCGCCTGAATTTATAGGCTTGTTTCATCTTCCACACAAAGCGCTCCCAGCCGACTCCATTGCAAGCGGGGCAGATGGTGCGCTTCATTTATTGAGTAATTTCATCAATCTCAATCATAGCCGCCCGAAAAATCCTCAAAGAATATATCCTCTATTTCCTCATGCTCCTGAAACTTGCGGGAGATAGTGTCCCTGTCCGCTATTGTCACTCCGTTTTTGAAATTTAGTTCTTGTGCGCGATTCAACGCTGCTTCGCGGTCGAAACCGAAGTTAAAAGTGGTTGCTTTCCCCGTTCGGCTCCCTTCTTGAACGAGCACAGGGATGAATGTTTCATTAGGACCGTTTGGCACCCACGGTACATACAGGCATGTTCGTTTTGGGCGCTCAACTCCCGTCAACTCCATAAGAAAGCGATCCGTCAGCGATTCAGGGTTATGTGGAGCACTTGCCCAGCCAGTGTAGGGCGTACCATCATCGTCGAAACGAAGTGACTGGTAGCTAAATCGGCGCTCTCGCTCTGGGTAATACTCACCCATCGTATAGGTTTCACTCAACCACCACAGGAAAATGGTGGTTGTCCGATCAGCGGAAGTGGCGATGATAGGGGTTGTAGCCGTCCAAGGGTGCTGCGACCTCAGTGGAGTTATACTGGGGAGGAATATATCTATTTGAGGTTGGAGTTCATCCGGCTGGGAGTAATTAAAACGGAGGCCTCGCATGCGGTTACCAGTGCGGGCCAAAACTGATCGGACTAAAGCGGTTGCAGTCTTGTGCCGACAAGAGTCGCGATTGCGGAACCAAACAAGATGATTGGTTGCCTCCTGACCATTAGTGACAACCCTCGCAATGCCGAAGAATGCCCCATACCAATTACCCCATTGAGTTTCGGGCTCTTCTGGCACAACAGCGGTCATGGCGTTCCAGTCGCGAAATCCGCACGAATGCGATATCACATCCAGCCACTGACTGTGCTTTGGCGGTTCGGGAAATGTTGGAACAAGTGAACATGAAGCCTTGAGATAAGCTGCAATCTGTTTGGCTTCAAAAGATGTAAATTGGGACATACCTTACTCCTCGCATGAGCACGCGATAGAACAGGGCCTCCCATTCCCGTTCAGTGCTCAGTTGTGGAGCAAAGACCGAGGATAAAACGCAACATCAAGGATTCACCGTACCTAGTCTACAGGTGGGAGGGGCTGGCTCCTTTGGCCAAACTCGATGATATGGCATTTGATCTCGACAAACAACAATCACACCGGGCAACGGCTTTGTTCAGACACCTTCCCTTGGTAATAACGGGTCGTAGCTGGGCTACGCCGATATTGGTGCTGCTGACTGCTCTAGTCAAACATCTGTCCAATGACCGTGGTTCTGAAAGCCAATTGGCCCGCGTATGGATCAAGGGTGGATCTCTTGATGGCATGAACCGATGCTTGGGACATGGAACCTGCCATCTTGGCTGGGGTGGTTCCAGCTCAAATCCAGTAGTGGCACGGAGGTGCGGGGTATTGGAACCAGAGAACCACCAGAACCAGGTGTTTTTGTTTACCACTACAAAGACGAGCCAAAACCAATTAGCCGAGTAATCGGAAGAGAAGCTGGCTGCCTAGCCAAATGCTGTACACCAGCCCAGCACATCTCCCGAGTTACCAACCTGTTTACCAGTTGATCGTCCGATATGCTGCGAGGCGGGCTCTTTCGACCACCTCTTCAACAATGATCCGCGTATAAGCCTCAAGGATCTTCGAATCTGAATGCAAGGCTCTTGGTGGCAACGCTGATTTCCATTCGTTTATGAGCAGTACATTGGTTTCATCCGGCAGTCCTTCGACAGCTCTCTGCGCTCTAAAATCAAAGTCCCCCTGAACGGGGTAGTCACTTTGATAGCCGCCTTCGAAAATCTGGCGCTTCAGCTCACACCAAGCGTTGGAATTAAAGTGTGCGACAGCATTGATAGCACTTCGTAAAAGTCTCTTTTCCACACAGTTCATATGATGAACTCCTGATAAATAGCGCATCCCCGGTGCGCCGCTGCATACAAAATCTAGCGCAATACTGTCGCGACTGGTCGCATAATGTAAGAGCATGATTTTAATTTAAAATTTTGATTACCCTGTCTAAAAAACCATGCTCAGCGCGTATAGTTTCCAAATGATTTAGATAAAAACGGTGGTCGCAGATGGGTGGCTTCGGAAGCGGGCGGCGGTATGGCAGCGGCAAACACACAACCAGTAGCAAACTGGAGCTCGATGTTCGGCGACTACATCGCGAGGGCTTGCTGGCCCCTGGTCAGAGCATTGATTGGAGGTGGCTGTTCACCAGCGGCAAAGAGGCTAGCATTCATATCCGCAGTGACCATGGTCGGTTGATACTCAACTACCACCATCGTTGTGATGATGGCCCGTGGCAGGTTGTTGAAGAGACCGTGTATCTGGAGTGGACGGGTTTGCACTTCGGTGGAGGGCGGCCCTGGTTCCGCTGTCCGAAGCTGAACTGTGGACGACGTGTGGCGAAACTGTTTGGTGCCGAATGCTTTGCTTGCCGACATTGCCAACGCTTGGCTTATGAGTGCCAGCGAGAGAATCTTGAAGACAGGGCAACAAGACAAGCAGCGAAGATCCGGAAAAAACTGGAGTGGGCCACGAACGGCGATAGGGCAAAACCAAAAGGAATGCACTGGCGTACCTATGAGCGGCTAAAAGCGGCGCATGACGCCTATATCAAGGCTGCTTGGGACGAGAAGATGAAACGGGACGAGTGGGCGGACCAAGTATTCGAGAGACTGCTGGCATTTGAGCGCGCCCTTACCACCTAACCCGCTCGGCCCCACTCGGTCGGTTCATTACCTGGAGCCAGATGAAGTTTTGGCGAGAAACCGCCAGTAAAGTCATCTGGCTCTACCAGGTTGGCTATCCCAAGCCAACCACAGGATCAACGATGGCTCATCTCTTTGATCCAACGGCCAATGCCATCAGGATCGGCAAGCAGCTGAGCGAGCGGCAGATGGTTGGAGCACAAGGCGAGCTGGCCGCACTCCTCACTTTGCTTCCAATCCGGTTGATGAAGGGGCCAAGGCACCGGGCGCCACAGCTCATCGAAATGCTTGTCGCTATCTTCCAGACAACGGAAAAGACTCACTTCAACAATGGCTTGGCCATCAAGTTGCAGAGGGTCTGGCTGGCCTTTTACTCCTGCCCGCAGCACTGAGGTATGGCGAAAATCGCTATCAATGTAAAGGCGGAAAGCCAGAGTGATATCGTTCTTTTCGGCCGTATCGCCACCCCAATCACGGTAACAATGGGTAGAAGCAAACAGTGGCAGATAGTCCCATGCCCAACTGCTGGAAGGGCGGGTTCCCGAGCGGCAGGGGCGGCTATTTTCGCTGGGATCCCAGTACCAGAACTCGGCGTCCAGCGCCTGACTGGCGATCTGATCGAATAGCGGGAGGATACGCTGGTAGAAACCGGCTGCGAGTCGGTGGGCTTGTTGCAGTTGGGTAACCAGCTGGGTGGTCTGTTCAAGATCGTGTTGCATGGCGACATCCTTAGCCAAAGTCAGTTATTCAAAAAAGAGAAATCGGGGCGAGAGAGGTGCAATGTCCCGGCATAGTCGAGCAGGGCAGCCCAACCAGTAGGCTCAGCCGGTGGGGGAGTTTCTCGCTCTGACATCACCCCGTAATCCAGATCCAGCCGCCCTGCGTAGGCAAACAACGGCGCCCATTCAGGCACCACCGGGGCCATACCAAACAACTCAAACGCCTGCAGCCACTCATCGCGAATGGCGCGGTCCTGACGGCAGGATTCAAACTCGTCGGAGGCTTGCAGGTAGCGGCGCAGTGGATCCCATTCACGCAAGGTCATCTGGACAAAGCGTTCGGGCAGCTCTGGGCGAATCAGCGGGGCGACAGGGATATTACCAAGCGCAACGTAATAGAGCCGGTCTTCATAGTCATCAAACTCGGCTTCGCTGACCACAGCATTGACCTGTGCCAGCCACTGCTCCCGATACTGGTCACCACCGAACGGGGGCTTCACCTCGATAACCACCAGGGCGTCGTCAAAGTGGAGCAGCACATCGGGTTCGACATAACGGCGATCCTGCAGCGATACCAGTTTTGGCCACAGCTCCAGCCGTTGAAAGGTGGCCGGGTCTAGCGGATTGTCACCGAGTAGAAAGCGCAGCACGGCACCCAGAGCACCGTCCGAGAGGTGGGGCAGACGGCCGAAGAAGGTGGCGGTCAGCAGATCTTCGCTGCCTTTAAACAGGTCGCGCCAGCGCAGGGATTCCCCTTCCCGCTCGATACGCCCAGCCTTGCCATGCAGGATTGCATGTAGCATCGCAACTCCTTGTAATATTGATATTTCAAGCAGGCTCTCACGTAGCTGAAGAGCCTTTGAGATCCTGCTTTAATACCCACTCGACTACCACTCTATCCGTCACAAAATGGGGTAAAAAAGTTTGACTGAATGGAGGTTCCCCCCTATTCTTCTCCGCAACACGACCCCGGCCTCTTGGTTGCTTCGCAACTTACGCTGGGGTTCTTATTTGGTGGATTTACCACCACTCCTGCCAGTTCTCTATGTACCCCATATTTGCCAACCCCAGCTTGCGCACCGACTTTTGTGTGGGGAACGTCAGCAGATGATCCCGCAGGCGCAGATGCCACTGGGTATTCGGGCAAATCACCTTGAGTAGATGCCGTGTGATGGCCAGCAACACGAATGGCTTGGCAAGCCGCTCATCGTCTTTTGCCAGGAAATCGCACCACGCTACCTCTCTGGGCTTGGGCAACTTCACCTGTGTCGTCACGTTGCGGTTCCAGAGGCGGCTATGATGGGCGCAGATATTGCGCAGGTAACTGAGACCGTAGATCCAGCTGGCAAACACCTGCCAGTCCAGACCGTATTTGCTGGCGATATGCTGCTGATCCGACACCTTCATCATGCCGATCAACTGCGAGATGGCGCCAAAATCAAATACCTCCACCGCCACCCAGATCGGTAGCTCCTCACCATGGCGCTGATGGTAGTGGCGCACAAAATCCTCTTTTGAGCGCTTTACCAGCCCCCGGTATTTATCCATCCACGCCTCAAAGCGGGTCTGGTGACACCCCCTGAATGCGGGCTGCCGGATAAAGCTGGGGTGGAAGTAGCTGCGATCGAGGTGAGCAAAGGTATTTCGCTTGCCAAGGTGATAGGCAAGATCGACCCGCAAGGCCACCTCGATCCGCTCCAGCGCATCCACTACCAGCAGGCGCAGCTTCTTGTCGAACAGATAGAGCTCCACCGCATCCAGCAGATGGGTGTCGGGGCAAAACTGATCGGTTGCCCTGGTCTCCCGTTTGCTTTCACCCTCAGCCGCAGGCTCAAAGCGGCGAAATGGATACCAGTAGCCGCTTAAACGGTAATAGCCGATGCGCTCCAGATAACTCAGTGCGGCATCCCGGTCGCTGACCGTAATACCGCGCTCAATCAGTTGATCCAGTTGCTGTTGATAGCTAAGCCAAGGGCGAGCGTAGGGCATCAGGCAAGGGCTCCTTCCGCCAGCGACTCGGCCAAGGCAAGTTGGGTCTGCTGGTTGGTTTGCAGGCGGGATTTAAGTTGATCGCAGAGGGTCATCAGTTCATCGACTTTAGCGACGATGCGATGCTGCTCTGTTATCGATGGTAGTGGTAATACAATCGAAGATATATGGCCTTGATTGACCGTTTTTTGCCCTGCAGTACTGATAAAAAGATCCGCGATCTTAGAGCGAACAATATTGCTAGAACCAAGTAGAGATAGATATCGAGTATTAAACACCTCTACCAAGAAGCGCATTCTGATAAAGTGATCACAGTAAATAGCATCATAGTTTTCATCACAACCAATAAACCTACCCACGATATCAGAGCTACCATTCACACGAATTATTAATGTATCACCTTTCTCTAACGAGTATTTATCAATCGATTTAGAATCGATAGATAATTCTCTTGTGTCAGCAAGGGATACTTTCCAATCTTTAATATCTGCCAGCCTTAAAACTGTGATAGGGATACCTCCACTATCACCACGACTAGAGGCTCCGTTTTGAAACTGTGGCATCAGCGCACCTAATCTGCACCACTCCCATCCCTTCGGCAGTTCAAACGGCTTTTCGTTTTCACTAATCTCAGGTAGCGGTTTTTCTTTTTTGATTTTCTTCTCTTTGACCAGCAGCGCCTTTTCGGCAGCGATACGTTCCAGTAGAGCTGAAGCGGGTTCATCGCTCGGGTCTTGCGATACCAGCTTACCCATTACTGCCAGTTGCAGGATGGTCTGTTTCAAAGCGTCGATACTGGCCTCGGTGGTAAAGAGGGTATCGAAGTGAGTGCTTAGCCGCGCCCAATTTTGCGCCAGCTTATCGGCGTCGGTGCTGTCGGTCAGGGTCGCCAGCAGGGTCTCCACCAGCGTCTGATGGGCCGACAGCTGAGATTCGCTACGCTGCTCCAGCTGGTCGCAGAGAGCCATTAACTTCTCACAATTATCAAGTATTCTTTTCTGCTCAGATAATGGTGGTAATGCAATAACCAGATTCTGGATCTGTAATCTGGAGACATTCTTCATAGAGCTACTGGTTCCTCCAGCAACACGAGAGTAATACTCACGAGATGTGCAAGAGCCATTAGCTAAACAAATGTAACTTGAGTTAACAAAATGAGAAAAGCGAAACCTTATTATCTTGTCACTCATCATTAACTTACAAGGCGTGTTAGCGGGGGCTATAACAGCTCTTGCGACAAGTTCTGCGGTATTTGCTCTAGATATAAGGAAGTCTCCTGGCAATACCTCATATTCAGGCTTTGGTTCAAGTGGCTCAGGTAATGCCTTATTTTCTTCAGCTAAAAATTTACCCCATGTAACAGCACTGACTTTTAATACGCCCCATTGCTCATTTTTGCGTGGGGAATTGTCGCACTGCGGGCTCCAACCAGCCTCAGATGTAAGCGATAGCTCATCTAGCCGACACCACTCCCACCCTTCAGGCAGTTCGAATGGCTTATCTTCCTCACCAATTTCCGGCAAGGCTTTAGGCTTTTTAATTTTGCCCTCTTTCACCAACCGCGTCTTTTCGGCGGCAACCCGCTCCAGCAGCACAGAAGCAGGTTCATCGCTCGGGTCTTGCGGTACCAGCTTGCCGCGTACCGCCAGCTCCAGGATCAGCTCGCGCAGCTTTTTGATACCGGTGAGTTCCAGCTTGCTGCTCGTTCCGCGCCCAGCACTGCTTTTGGGGCGCACCGCCGCAGTCCAGAGATCCAGATGGTCGGTAATCAGATTCTCGATCGCCATTATGCCTGTCCCCCTTGCTTGGCCGCACCTTTGCCCAAGGCGTCACCCAGAATGGCTTTTAGCTGGTCACGCAGGGTCTGGATTTCAGCCTGCTCTGTGGCATAGCGCGCCAGCAGCTCGTCCGGATCGTGGCTTATCTGCTCACCGACATGGGGGTTTTTGATATCGAGGTTAAAGTTACGCTCGATAATCGTATCAATGCTGACCTTCCAGGCTTGTTCGTTCTCAACCCGGGCAGCAAAGCCGTCCGCCTCATCGCCCCACCAGGCAATCTCGGCTTCGAACTCCTCGAACTTCATCGGCTTGGTCTTGCTGTAGCTCTTCGCTCCAGCCGGATAGAGGTGCTCGTAGAACCAGACATCCTTGGTGGGCAGGCCCTTGGTGAAGAAGAGGATATTGGTCTTGATACCGGTATAGGGGGCAAACACGCCGTTGGGCAGCCGCACTATGGTGTGCAGGTTGCACTCGCTGGTGAGCAGTTGCTTGATCTTGGTTTTGACCCCTTCGCCAAACAGGGTGCCATCGGGCAGCACCACCGCGGCACGACCGCCCTTTTTCAGCACTTCGATGATCAGCTGCAGGAACAGGTCGGCAGTTTCGCGGGTGCGCAGATCGGCCGGGAAGTTCTGCTCGATGCCATCCTCTTCGGTACCACCAAAGGGCGGGTTGGTGAGGATCACATCGATATCGCTATCCCAGCTCGACAACGGCTTATCGAGAGTGTTGCCGTGGCGGATCTGCACCGGCACCTCGATGCCGTGCAGCAGCATATTGGTAGTGCAAAGGAGGTGCGGCAGCTGCTTCTTCTCGACCCCGAGGATCTGCTTCTGCAGGGTCTGATGGTCTGCAGCGGTCTCGACATAGTGCTCTTTGACATGATCGAAGGCACAGGCGAGAAAGCCGCCGGTGCCGCAGGCCGGATCCATGATCCGCTCGCCGAGTTTGGGGTCGATGCGGTTGACCATAAAGCGGGTGACGGCGCGAGGAGTGTAAAACTCGCCCGCGTTACCGGCGCTTTGCAGGTCACGCAGGATCTGCTCGTAGATGTCGCCAAACAGGTGGCGCTCGCTGCTGTCGGTAAAGTCGATCTCGTTGAGCTTGTTGATCACCTGCTTGAGCAGGGTGCCGTTCTTCATGTAGTTGAAGGCATCAGAGAACGCCTCTTTCACCACATAGCCACGGGGGTTGAGATCGATATTTGCTGGCTGGTTTTTCAGGCTGTCGAACAGGTCATTGTTGACGAAATCGAGCAGAGCATCACCGGTCAGCCCTTCGCTATCGGCCGCCCAGTTGCGCCACAGGAAGCGCTCGGGGATGGGGTAGCGGTAGTTATCCTGCTCAAACTCCAGCTCCTCTTCCTGGGCGTCGAACACTTTCAAAAACAGCAGCCAGGAGAGCTGGCCAAGGCGCTGGGCATCGCCGTCGATACCGGCGTCCTTGCGCATGATGTCCTGAATGGATTTGATAACTGAGCTGATGGATGACATGGAATTCTCTGCTTTTTACACAAATGGTGACGAATACAGGGGCGAATGCGTCAGGAAGATCGATAAAACAAGCGGCCATGATTGGAATGGCCGCATGGTAGTTCAGAAGCAGTCAGGTCGTCAGGCGCTCTGCTGCTCACGGTAAATTTCTTGCTCCAGTTCGGTGATGGCCTGCTCGAACTGTTTGGGGCCACCAAAACCCTTCTTGGCCAACTCCAGCGGACGACCCAACTCGGTAAAGGGAGCGACTTTTAGCGCATCCTTGGTCTCAATCTCGGTCACCCCCTGATCGGCATACTTGTCGAGCAGTCTGGTAAGAACCTGCTGGGCGGTGTCGTTGTACTTGGTGAAGTAGTTGCGCTTTTTGACGTTGTTGGCCCGCTCGCGGCGGGTCAGTGGCGGCTGATCGTATACCACATGGCAGATAAGGTCGAACGGGTCGAGCTCCTTGCCCACTTCCTGCTCCAACACCTCCCACAGCACGCCCGCCTGAGCCAATTCATCCATGATGGCTTGCTTGCGTTCGGCGGCTTGCCAGCGTTTGGTGAAGGCATCGAGGGTGGCAAACTCTTTGAGCAGGGTCTTCTTGGTGTAGTCCTTGAAAGATTCGGTCACCAGTTTGCCGTCGGCATCGTAATACTGCACCCGCTCGGCGATGACGCTGACCGCCACGCCGTTGACATAATACTTGCCGACCCCGGGCTCGGGGCCACCCAGCGGGCCTGCGCCCTGGCCACCATCACTACCGGTTGTGTAGCTGCCGGGTTGTTCATCGACTCCGGGAGCAAACGGATCGTCATTGTCGCCGGGTTCATCGGTTGGCAGCAGATCGGCATCGCCGATGATATCGCCCAAGCCTTCATCCGGATTGTTGATGTCTGCCGGTTTGATCACCATGACACGCTCCGGCTCGCCGTCGAAACGGGGATCGGCAAACAGCTCGGTGGCCTTCTTGAAGTCGAGAATGGTGAACCAGAGCTTGCCGTACTTGTCATCGATGCGGGTACCACGGCCGATGATCTGCTTGAACTTGGTCATGGACTGGATATTTTGGTCCAGCACAACCAGCTTGCAGGTTTTGGCATCGACGCCAGTGGTCATCAGCTCGGAAGTAGTGGCGATGACCGGATAGGGCTTTTTCGGTTCAATGAAGTTCTCAAGCTGCCCCTTACCCAACTCATCATCGCCGGTGATTTTCATGACGTAGCGTTCGTCTTTAGCCATCTGCTCGGGGTTGAGGTTGACCAACGCCCGTCGCATCCGGTCGGCATGATCGATGTCGTTGCAGAACACGATGGTCTTGGCCATCGGGTCGGTTTTCTTGAGGTAGTTGGTGATGGTTTCGGCCACCAGCTGGGTACGCTCGTCGATCACCAGAGTGCGGTCAAAATCCTTCTGGTTATAGATACGGTCTTCAATCAGGTTGCCCTGTTTGTCCATCTGCCCTTTGGTGGGACGCCACCCCTGCAGATCGACATCGATATCGACCCGCACCACCTTGTAGGGAGCAAGAAAACCATCTTCGATCCCCTCTTTGAGGGAGTAGGTATAAACAGGGTCACCGAAATAATCGGTGCTGGAGACGGTTGCGGTCTCTTTGGGCGTGGCAGTGAGACCAATCTGGGTGGCCGATGAGAAGTATTCGAGGATCTCGCGCCAGGCGCTGTCTTCGGCGGCGCTGCCCCGATGGCACTCATCCACCACGATCAGGTCGAAGAAACCGGGTGAGACCTGCTTGAAGGCTTTCTGTGACTCTTCTGGTCCGGTGAGTGCCTGATAGAGGGCAAGGTGGATCTCATAGGCAGGATCGACAGTACGCCCGGTGACCTTGGCCATGGCCGAGCCAAAAGGCTGAAAATCATTACGCTTGGTTTGTTCCACCAGCGCATTCCGATCGGCCAAAAACAGGATGCGCTTCTTGGCGCCCGCCTTCCACAAACGCCAAATGATCTGGAATGCGGTGTAGGTCTTGCCGGTGCCGGTGGCCATCACCAGCAATACCCGATCCTCACCTTTCGAGATGGCTTCTACGGTCTTGTTGATGGCCTGCAGCTGGTAATAGCGGGGAGATTTGCCGCTGCCATCCGAGTAATAGTCCTGACTGATGACAGGCAACTGTGCCTGGGTGTAACCCTTCCAAGTGCAGAGTTTGTCCCAAAGCTGGCCGGGGCTGGGGAAGTCCTCCAGCGCGATCTCGGATTCCAGCTTGGCAGGATTGGTCTTGTCATGAAAAACGAAGCCATCCCCGTTACTGGCAAACACGAACGGCACATCAAGCAGACGGGCATAATCGAGCCCCTGCTGCATCCCCTTGCCAATCTCATGCTTGTTGGCTTTGGCCTCGATCACCGCCAGTGGCAAGCCCATCTTGTGATAGAGCACGATATCGGCCGATTTGACCTTCTTGCGTGCCGCCATCTGGCCGCGCACCACCACCTTGCCATCCCGCAGCTTCACCTCTTGGCGAACCTGGGTCAGGTCATCCCACCCCGCCGCCTTGATGGCAGGCAGAAGATATTTGGAGATGATGTCGGCTTCGGTGAGGGTTGCTTTGTTAATGGGCGACACAGCGCACTCCGGTTTGAAAGAGGACTGGTGCTGATGTTCTCATGAATACGGGGATGTATGGGAGAGTTATGAGTCCAAAACTTGAGCAGGAACATACCTGAAGCGTTATCAAAGGAATAAGCACCTGCATAGATGGCTAATTACGCAGACCGACATGCTCGTTTCACACTGGCGGGCGAAATCCCGAAGTGTTCAGCCGTCAGCTTGATGCTAGCTGAATTCTCTTTGCGCCAATTGACAACGGCAGCATCGTCAATTGTCTTCTCCCGCCCCAGCGCCTTACCTTCTGCCTTCGCCTTGGCAATCCCGGCCATCTGCCGGAGCTTGATGTTTGAACGTTCCAATTCTGCAACAGCGGCCAACATGGTCAGCATGGCTTTGCCAATCGGCGTTGACAGATCAAACCCTTCCCGCAAACTGATGATTGAAACGCCCTTGCCTTGAAGTGCCTCAACCGTATTTAACACGTCGATGGTATTGCGTCCAAGACGGTCTACCGCAGGAACGATCAGCGTGTCTCCCTTGCGTATGAACTTGAACAACTCGGCAAAGCCAGGGCGTTGCAGTGCCTTCACTGCTCCTGATACGCCCTCGTCAGCAAACCAAGTCTCGACCTTGTGAGTCTGCTCAATGCTGTGCCGCTGAGCGCCAATGCTCTGCTCACCCGTACTTACCCTGAGATACCCGATCACTGCCATGATATGCCCCTTTGCTTGGCTCATTATCTATGGCTCTAAATGTAGGTATGGCTCACAATAAAAACAACAGCTTTGAGCCATATTTTTGAAGGGCTGACTCGATGGCTCAAAAGGTACAAACTATGAGCCACCATAAAGATAGTTAGTCTGAGTCCCGTGCCTCCTCAACACACTAAAATATTCAATGTTAGCTGTAGTATTATGAATGCACTCTGCATTGTACCTACTGGGAGAGAACACAATGGGCAATGACAATGATGACCTTATCGACGATTTCGGCGACGAGGACGAGATAGAAGAAACTCTTGAGGAAGAGGCCGAGCGGGAGTATTGGGAAAACCACGATAGTCTCGACAGTGAGTACGACCGCCCAGACCCAGAAGAGGAGCAGCGCAGAGAAGAATATCGCCGCGAACATGGTGGCGGCTTTATGAATGAACGCTGGAACCCATACTAGTTCCGATCAACATATGGTGACGTCGCCAATGACTGGCAAGCATATTTGAGTGATCTTGATATCTAAAGCAAGTCACTCCAGACCCCATCGGACTCGATCAACCTAACAAGAGCTTGCGCACTGAATCCGTCGGCATACAGAGTCTCTACCTCATTCCCAGCCTCAGCCTCATCCATCTCTTCAAACTCCCGCAGATAATGCGGTTCATCGCGCAAAGCGATCTCCATGATCTCGCGGGAGACGACGTGGAACCCATCGACAACCTCACCATCAAATTCAATCGACGTATCCACAACCCAGGCATGCAGGGCTGGCAGAGGATTAACATCACTCAGCAATAGAGCTGAACGCAACCCTTGGTCATTTTGCAGTGCTTGAAGCACAACCGGTTGCTTGCGCTTTAACTGCCTCGCCGCCTTGCGCAGGGTATTGGTTCGATGCAGCCAGACTTCATGGCGAGTTGAACGAATGAAGCCAGACTTGACCTCCAGCAGCAACGCAACCCCATCCAAGTGACAGATCAGGTCCACTTCGCCAGCATCGCGCTCATCACTCAGTGGCGGTTGGTAGCCCACCACGACGTGGAATCCCCTCTGCCTTAGCGCTTCGGCAAGGGTATGTTCAATACGCTCCGTTTCGCTGCGCAAAGCTGGCCTGCGTTGTTCAACACGACGCAGGTTATTCACCGCAGCGGTCAGATTGTTATGTTGACCGGCAACCCAGGGGAACTGAAAACTGTAGCGGCCAATCTTGTAGAACGGCCGCTCGTACAGTCGTGGTGACGGTATGCTTGGCGCTTGCCTTATCTGCGCGGATAGAGCCTGCAGATCACTGGTCCAGAACTTCAGGATGGCTTCGGCCGCCTCGGGGTCGCCCTTGGGATGCTCAGGGCTGACGGTCCAACCACAAATACGACGGATCTTATCTTTCGGTTCCGACCAGGTGATGGGAAAGCGGTTCTCACCATGCACAAGTCCTTCAAAAGCCAATTGACCCAGAGCCTTCACTGCTACACCTGAGTCATCCATATAGCGCAGAAAAGGCTGGAGAAATGCCTGCTCGAAGAACACGGTTGTCAGCTCACTGGCTAATATCGCGTGGTGCAGGGCTACCTCAGCTCCATCGTTCAGTCTGACCCGCTCACCCAACCCGAAAATGGTCTGCAGGTAGAGCTGACTGCGAATGGCTTTTATGTAAGCTAGCTGATTCGCTTCGTGGTTTTCCGGCCTCCCTATGATTGCGCCAGCCATATCGGACGCTGCGAATTGCTCAATCGCGCGGTACATCCAGTAGTGCCAAAGCAACCTGCTTTTTCTCTCAGTACGCTGCCAGCGCTGTGAGCCCAAATCAGTTTTATTGAAGATGACCGGTTGTCCCGGCTTGAGCTGGTAACCGCAATCGCTGTCAAAACAGAACCAATTGATGGAATTCTCGTAATCGATTCGCTCGCGCATAGCGGCAATAAGCAGGGCAACCGATTCGAGGTTGGCAACACACTCTCGCCCCACACCTGACTGTGGAAAAAGGAGTGGCGACAAATGACGCTTGAGAGATCGGCCGAGAACCTCCTCTGTCAGTTGAAAATCACGCTCGGAACAATTCAACAGTTTGCGCGCGATAATCCGATCATAGACATCCCAATCTTCCGCACTGCTGTCTCTATCCTTAGCGGCACCAAGTTGCCCATAAGCTGTCACGCTCAAATAGGAAAGTAGCTCTAATAGCGTAAGCGACTTCAGGTGGGACTCAGCCAGTGCGATGGCTTTATCGAATGGTTCGAGTTGCTCAAGCAAGCGATCACAGACGCCGAAAAATTCGCACCAATCCTTGCTGACGAGATTGTCCCGAAGATGCTGCCAGAGCGGTGAATCGCTGCGTGTAAACAGCTTCGAGTAACGAATCGCCCAACGCAATACATCTGGATGACGAGCGGCCAGATGATCCAGCAGCGCAGTGCTAATAGCATCCTCAAAATGCAAAATACGTCCCAGTGCCAAGCTTGCCAGTTGAGCACCTTCAAGATTGACTGGCTCCCACCAAAAGGATGCGGCAGCCAGTCCGGCAGCACGATTGCGAGTTGTGTATTTGCCGCTCGGACGTTGATCCAGAAAGTCGTGAAGGCACTCATCAAGTGCGGCGAATGGGGCAAGCTGCTGTACATATCCAGCAAAACGAGTCTGGTAAAACTCCTGGCATTGCCGTTCCTGGCCTTGCATATCTGGTGATCCTTTTCCTGCCGTCGAACCTTGATAATCAAAGAGATTGAAATCAGCCGCTCATTTGAGGCCCGCAACGAGTCGGGCAATCTGTATGGAAGGAAATAGTTAGCACGTTTCCCTGAAAGGGGAAACTGCTGATGAGGAGCCAAGAACTGGAAATTACAGATGTGGTAAGCAGGGCGGCAAATCAAAATGCCCCACAAATGCCCCACAGAACTGGGGGACCGGAAAAGCACAAGGGCCTAGCCGAAGCTAAGCCCTTGTTAGATTTGGTCGGTGTGAGAGGATTCGAACCTCCGACCCCTTCGTCCCGAACGAAGTGCGCTACCAAGCTGCGCTACACACCGATGTCTGCGGGACGGGAATTTACCGAAAGCCCAGACCTGACACAAGCCTTTTTTGCATTTTGCAGGAAAAAAAGTGCTGTTCGCTCAACTATTCAGCACTCTTTTCATCCGTTTACCGGGCTGCAGCCAGCTGGTGACATTCCGGTAACCGACTGTCAGGCCAGGCGCAGGGATGCCGGTCCCAGCAGACGGCGCTGCCAGTCAGCCACAGTGCCATGCTCCAGCCAGTCGGCTGCATGCTGGCGCCAGTTGGGGGAAAGGGCCGGATTCTCCAGCAACATCAGCAGATCCGCTTCATTGCGCACCTGATTGAATAGGATATCCGCCGTGCGCTTCACCGTCAGTTCGGGATAGGGTCTGTCTACCAGCTCCATGGCCGACTCCGGCGACACCCTCCCCTCCTCCAGCACCCGCAGCAGCCAGCCACAACGGCCATTCAGTTGTATCACCTGCGACATCTGGCCATAGCCAAAGCGCTGGTTGAGCTTGAAACAGGGGGATCTCGGCTGGCTGATCTGGATCAGCGCCTCGCCGAGTCGATAGACATCGCCAATGCAGGCTTGCACCTCGGTCAGCCCGAGACCGGAGAGGTTCTCGCCAAAGGCGGCAGGTTGCCAGGCTGTACGTGGCGCAGGCAAGCCCAGCGCGGTTTGCCAGGTCTGCCACCAGAGATAGTGATCGGCCGGATAGTAGTGGAGCGCCCGATCCGGGCCACCGTGGTGGCGCGTGTCACACTGCTCATCCCCTTCCAGACCGGCAAAGGTACAGCGAACTGGTGCAGAGATCGGTTGCTTGTGAATGGCGCTGGTGAGGCCGGGCACCAGCTCGGTGCCACGACCACTGAAAAAGGAGATCCGCATACTCATCCTCCGGATTGACGAGAGTAGGCGGATCTTATCATCTGACGAGTCAGGCGACTGCCTGCATCTGGTTGCTCATGGCGATCTCGGCGCGACGGCGCTTCTCCGCCTTGGCCATCAGATACCAGCTGCCGAAGGTAAAGAGCGATACCGACAGCAGGATCAGGCTGGCTACCGCGTTGATCTCGGGTTTCACCCCGAGCCGTACCGCCGAGAAGACCTCCATCGGCAAGGTAGTGGAGCCCGGGCCGGAGACGAAGCTCGCCAGCACCAGATCATCCAGCGACAGGGCGAACGACATCATGCCGCCTGCTGCCAGCGAGGGGGCGATCATCGGGATGGTGATCAGGAAGAACACCTTCCACGGCTTGGCGCCAAGATCCATGGCCGCCTCCTCTATGGAGAGATCCAGCTCCCGCAACCGCGCCGACACAACGATGGCTACGTAGGCGGTACAGAAGGTAGTGTGCGCGATCCAGATGGTCAACATGCCCCGCTCGGCGGGCCATCCCACCAGCTGGGCCATCGCCACGAACAGCAGCAGCAGCGACAGACCGGTGATCACCTCGGGCATCACCAGCGGTGCCGTCACCATGCCACCGAACAGGGTGCGACCACGGAAGTGGGGAATTCGGGTCAGCACGAATGCCGCCACCGTCCCCAGCGCCACCGCGGCGATCGCGGTGTAAAAAGCGATCTCCAGCGAGCGGAACACGGATCCAATCAGCTGCTTGTTGTCGAGCAGGCCGAAGTACCACTTGAGTGACCATCCGCCCCACACCGTCACCAGCTTGGAGGCGTTGAAGGAGTAGATCACCATGATGATCATGGGCAGGTAGATAAACAGCAGCCCAAGCCAGAGCATCAGCTTGGCAAAACCGAAACGTCTCATCATGCCTTGCCCTCCAGCTCTTTGGCCTGGTTACGGTTGAAGAGGATGATCGGAATGATCAGCACCGCCAGCATCACCACCGCCAGTGCAGAGGCGACCGGCCAGTCGCGGTTGTTGAAGAACTCCTGCCATAGCACCTTACCGATCATCAGGGTCTCCGGGCCACCCAGCATTTCCGGAATAACGAACTCCCCCACCACCGGAATAAACACCAGCATGCAGCCGGCGATAATGCCGTTTTTGGAGAGCGGCACAGTGATCTGCCAGAAACGGGTCAGGTTGCGGGCCCCTAGGTCGGAGGCCGCCTCCAGCAGGCTCTGATCGTGTTTGACCAGATTGGCGTAAAGCGGCAGCACCATGAAGGGCAGATAGGAGTAAACGATGCCGATATAGACCGCCAGGTTGGTATTGAGGATCTGCAGCGGTTCGTCAATCAGCCCGATCCCCAGCAAGACGCTGTTGAGCAGGCCGTTGTTACTGAGGATCCCCATCCACGCATAGACCCGGATCAGAATGGCGGTCCAGGTCGGCATCATGATCAGCAACAGCAGAACGGTCTGGGTCTCCTTGTTGGCCCGAGCGATGGAGTAGGCCATCGGATAGCCAATCAACAGGCAGAGCAGGGTGCTGACGAAGGCCATCTTGAGGGAGCCCAGATAGGCTGCGATATAGAGCTCATCCTCCTGCAGCAGCAGGTAGTTCCCCATATTGAGCAGGATGGTGAGCTGATTGTCGGCCCAGCTCACCACGTCGGTGTAGGGCGGGATCGCCACATCCGCTTCCGCAAAACTGATTTTTACCACTATGACAAAGGGCAGCAGGAAGAAGAGGAACAGCCAGAAGAAGGGGATGCCGATCACCAGCCGGCGCCCTCCGCCCCGCTTCAGTCGTTGCAAGATCTTCATGATTGCAGCACCACGCCGCTGTCATCTTCCCAGTAGAGGAACACCTGGTCATCCCAGGTTGGCCGCTTGCCGTGGCGTTCGGCATTGGCGATGAAAGCCTGAACGATTTTGCCCGAGGGCAGCTGGATGTGGTACACCGAGTGTCCGCCCAGATAAGCGATGTCATAGACCTCGCCCTTGGTCCAGTTGAAGTCCGGATGCTCGATTTCGGCCGGCTTTTGCAGGCTCATCAGCAGCTTCTCCGGCCGCAGGGCGTAGGTCACCTTCTTGTTCTCGGCACGGGAGCTGATCCCGTGGCCCACATAGATGGGCTGCTCCAGATCGGCACAGGCGATGATGGCGTGGTCCTGCTCATCCTCCACCAGCAGGCCGTCGAACAGGTTGACGTTGCCGATGAACTCGCACACCAGCCGACTGGCCGGGGTTTCGTAGATATCCATCGGGCTACCGATCTGCTCGATACAACCGTGATGCATGATGGCGATCCGCTCCGCCATGGTCATGGCCTCTTCTTGATCGTGGGTCACCATGACACAGGTAACCCCGACCCGCTCGATGATCTCCACCAGCTCCAGCTGCATCTTGGAGCGCAGCTTCTTGTCGAGCGCCCCCATCGGCTCATCAAGCAGCAGCAACTTGGGACGTTTCGCCAGCGAACGGGCCAGCGCTACCCGCTGGCGCTGGCCACCGGAGAGCTGGTGAGGCTTGCGACGGGCATACTGGGTCATCTGTACCAGCTTGAGCATCTCTTCGACACGGGCGTCGATCTCGGCCTTGGGCAGGCCATCCTGCTTGAGACCGAAAGCAATATTCTGTGCCACCGTCATATGGGGAAACAGGGCGTAGGACTGGAACATCATGTTGATGGGGCGTTCATAGGGGGGCATATCGGTGATATCCACCCCGTCGAGGAACAGACGCCCTTCGGTCGGGCGCTCGAACCCTGCCAGCATCCGCAGCAAGGTCGATTTACCGGAACCGGATCCTCCCAGCAGGGCGAAGATCTCCCCCTTGTGAATATTCAGGGAAACATTATCGACCGCCAGGGTTTCATCGAACTGCTTGCTAACCCTGTCTATTTTTACCAGCACTTCTTTGCGTTGCTGGCTGCCCTCAAGGGCTTTCTTGTAGGCACTGGAGGCTATCGCCATTACCAAACTCCCTAACGTGATACTGGCCTCACGGCCAATCCATAAAAGCGATTTGGCGCCCCAGAGCGGGCACCAAGGTCAGGTACCGGACTTGATCTTGCTCCAACTCCGGGTGATTTGACGCTGTACCGCGCGGGAATGTGCCTCCTGCACATAGAGCCGCTCCAGCACAGCCTGAGGCGGATAAACCCCCTCATCATTGCGCACCGTCTCATCCATGAACTCGCCAGCCTTGGCATTGGGGTTCGCATAGCCCACATAATTGCTGACCTTGGCGATCACCTCGGGCTGCAGAACATAGTTGATGAGAGCATGTGCCTCTTTGACATTGGTGGCATCAGACGGGATCGCCATCATGTCGAACCAGAGATTGCCCCCCTCTTTAGGAATGCTGTAGGCAATCTTCACCCCCTTGCCTGCCTCGTCGGCACGGGCTGCCGCCTGCAAGATGTCGCCGGAAAAGCCCGCTGCCACACAGATATCGCCGTTGGCGAGATCACCTATGTATTTGGAGGAGTGGAAGTAGGCCACATAGGGGCGCACCTTGAGCAACTGCGCCTCGGCGCGCTTGATATCGGCCGCGTCCTGGCTGTTGGGGTTCAGTCCAAGGTAGTTGAGGGCAGCCGGGATCATCTCGTCTGCCGAGTCGAGGAAGGCGACGCCGCAACGGGAGAGCTTCTCCATGTTTTCCGGCTCGAAGATGGCCGCCCAGGAGTCGATCTTGTCGACCCCCAGCACTGCCTTGATTTTGTCGACGTTGTAGCCGATGCCGTTGGTTCCCCACAGATAGGGCACTGCGTACTGATGGCCCGGATCCACCTTCTCGAGCTGCTTGAGCAGCACGGGATCCAGGTTGGCCAGATTGGGCAGCAAGCTCTTGTCCAGCTTCTGGAAAGCCCCCGCCTTGATCTGCTTGGAGAGGAAATTATTTGAGGGCACCACCAGATCGTAACCGGTCCGTCCGGTCAGCAACTTGCCTTCCAGGGTTTCGTTGGAGTCAAATACGTCATAGACGGTCTTGATCCCGGTCTCCTGCTGGAAATCGCTGAGGGTGGTCTCGCCGATATAGTCAGACCAGTTGTAGAAATGGAGCACAGGGGCTGCCTGGACTGCATTCGCCAATCCCATGGTCAGCGCTATGGTTAGCAATCTGGTTGTATTCACGGTGTCAGTTCTCCTGTTCAGTGGTTGACCGTCTGCGCATCCATTCGCGCGGCCCATCCGGATGGATGGCATCACTACCCTCCCGGCCGAACTGCGGACCGGGAGGGGTATTCGTTACTTACTTACCGGACTTGATCTTGGTCCAGCTGCGGGTCATCAGACGCTGCACCTTGGCCGGCAGATCCGGGAAGGTGTAGATCTTCTGCAAGGTTGCAGAGTCCGGATAAACCCCCGGATCGGTACGGATCGCCTCGTCAACCAGCGGGGTCGCCGCCTTGTTGCCGTTAGGCGCCTGCACCTGATTGGTGATGTTGGCGATCACGTCGGGCTTCATCAGATAGTTGATGAAGGTGTGGGCCGCCTCGACGTTCTTGGCATCCGCCGGGATGGCGATCATGTCAAAGAAGCTGCCAGCCCCCTCTTTCGGAATGGTGTAGGTCAGTGCCACGCCATTTTTGGCTTCCGCCGCCCGCGCCTTGGACTGCTGCAAATCCATGGAGTAACCGACAGCAACACACAAGTTGCCGTTGGCCAGATCCGAGATGTACTTGGAGGAGTGGAAATAGGCGGTATAGGGACGGATGGAGAGGAACAGCTCCTCGGCCTTCTTCAGCTCGTCCGGCTTCTGGCTATCCGGTTTGAAGCCCAGATATTGCAGGGCGGCCGGTAACATTTCGGTCGGCGAGTCGAGGAAGGAGACGCCGCACTCCTTCAGCTTGGCCATGTTCTCCGGCTTGAACACCAGATCCCAGGAGTTGAGCGGCGCATCGGCCCCCAGTACGGCCTTCACCTTCTCGGCATTGTAGGCATAACCGATGGTGCCCCACAGATAGGGGATGGAGTACTGGTTGCCCGGATCGCTCGGGTCGAGCGCCTTGAGCAGGTCGGTATCCATATTTTGCCAGTTGGAGAGCTTGGACTTGTCCAGCTTCTGGAACACGCCAGCCCTGATCTGTTTGGCCAGGAAGGGGTTGGACGGCACCACGATGTCGTAGCCGGATTTACCAGCCAGCAACTTGGCTTCCAGTACCTCGTTGCTGTCAAACACGTCATAAACCACCTTAATGCCCGTCTCCTTCTGGAAGTTTTCCAGGGTATCCGGGGCGATATAGTCGCTCCAGTTGTAGACGTGCAACACCTTCTCTTCAGCCATTGCTCCGGCACTTGCCATGACCAGAGCCACAGAGGCAGCGATCACTCCCGTTTTGAAAGACATCATCCTTGTCTCCTAAGCAAATTGTATGCGCATGCCAACCTGCCTGGCGGCAGCTATCCCTTCAGCTTTGCAGCCGTCAGATCCAGACTGAGCCTGGCTAGCTTGACCAATTCATCAACCTGTTCCTCGGTGATCACCAAGGGGGGCGATATGATCATGGTATCGCCTACCGCCCTCATCACCAAGCCATTGTTAAAACAGAATTCCCGGCAAGTCATCCCGGCATTGGCATGGGCCGGGAAACGCCGGTTGGTCTGCTTGTCCTGGACGATTTCCAGGGCGGCGACCAGCCCGCGGCCACGGGTTTCACCCACCAGCGGGTGGTCAGCCAGCTCTGCCCAGCGGCGCTGCAAATAGGGGCCGATGGTATCATGCACTCGCTTAACTATGCTCTCCTTTTGCATAAGCTGGATATTGGCCACCGCCACCGCGCAAGAGACCGGATGGCCCGAGTAGGTGAAGCCGTGGTTGAACTCGCCCCCCTCTTCCACCAGCCCCTTGGCAACCCGGTCACTCACCATCACAGCGCCGAGCGGCAGATAACCGGAGGTAATCCCCTTGGCCAGACACATCAGATCCGGCTTGATGCCAAACCCTTCGCTGGCAAACCAGTGGCCGGTACGGCCAAAGCCGCAGATCACCTCGTCGGCTATCAGCAAAATGCCGTAGTGATCGCAGATGCGCTGGATCTCCGGCCAGTAGCTGTCAGGCGGAATGATGACACCGCCCGCCCCCTGGATCGGCTCGCCGATAAAGGCGGCCACCTTGTCCACCCCCAGCTCCAGAATCTTCTGCTCCAGCTGACGGGCCCTCTCCAGCCCAAACTCGTGGGCACTCATCCCCTGCCCCTCACCGAAGTGGTAGGGCTGGTCGATGTGCACTATGCCGGGAATGGGCAGACCACCCTGGGCATGCATCCCTTTCATGCCACCCAGACTCGCCCCCGCCACGGTGGAGCCGTGATAGGCGTTGTGGCGGCTGATGATCACCTGTTTTTCCGGTTGCCCCTTGCTGGCCCAGTAGTGGCGCACCATCCGCAGCACGGTGTCGTTGCACTCGGAGCCGGAGCCGGTAAAGAAGACATGGTTGAGATGGGATGGCGTCACTTCGGCCAGCAAGGTGGCCAGCTCGATCACCGGCGGGTGCGCGGTCTGGAAGAAGAGGTTGTAGTAGGGCAACTGCTGCATCTGACGGGTGGCGGCATCCACCAGCTCCTGCCGACCATAGCCCATATTGACGCACCAGAGCCCCGCCATGCCGTCCAGAATGCGCTTGCCTTCGGAGTCTTCCAGATAAACGCCGCTGGCTTTGGTGATGATACGGCTGCCCTTCTTGTTCAGGGCCTGAAAGTCGGTAAAGGGGTGCAGGTGGTGGCTGGCATCCTGCTGCTGCCACTCACGGGTAGTCTGTTGCATTGTTAGCTCCTCGGTTCCTTCGATTTAGCTGGTTCTGTTCGTCAATCATCAGGAGGGCTGCCACTCCCGCAATCACTGCCACTTTCGCGTGGACTGCGGCACGGCCTGCTCCTCACATCCTTCAATTCGAGCCAAAAACTGTTATCAACCATGCAACCAGAGCGGTGGCGAGCCAACTTCCGCTCACAACCATCCTCAGGCGGAGGCACTCCTCCATCCCGTATTACCGGTTACAGGCAGGGGAGGCAGCCTGCCTCCCCGATTCGGACGATGCGTGGCCGGCACGCATCCGGGTCAGACGTTCAGCAGCAGGAACTCTCGCTCCCAGCGGCTGATCACCCCGAAGTAGGTCTCGTACTCTTTGCGTTTGACCGCGACAAAGGCGCGTGTGAAGCGCTCCCCCAACATCTCCTTGATCGGCTCGCACTGTTCGAGATGGCTGAGCGCCTCCTCCAGCGAGCGGGGCAGACTGTAGGGCAGGTCGTAGGCGCTGGATTTCATCTCCTGCATGGGCTCCAGCTTCTCCATCATGCCAAGATAGCCGCACGCCAGGGTGGCGGCCAGCGCCAGATAGGGGTTGGCATCGGCACCGGCGAAGCGGTTCTCCACCCGGCGGGCACTCGGGTCGGAGAAGGGTACCCGCAGACCACAGGTGCGGTTCTCGACACCCCACTGGACGTTGCGTGGCGCGCTCTCACCGAAGGTGAGGCGGCGGTAGGAGTTGACATTGGGAGCCAGCAGGGCTGTCACCGCCGGGGTGTACTTCTGCAGACCTGCGATGAAATGCATGAAGAGTTCGGAGTTGCCGCCATCCGGGGTACCGAACAGATTTCGACCGTTCATATCCTCCAGACTCTGGTGGATGTGCATGGCGGAGCCCGGCTCGTTGCTCATCGGCTTGGCCATAAAGGTGGCGTAGATGCCGTGGCGATGGGCCGCCTCACGCATGGTGCGCTTGAAAAGGAACACCTGATCCGCCAGATCGATGGCATCCCCGTGCAGGAAGTTGATCTCCATCTGGGCAGCACCGGACTCGTGGATCAGGGTATCCACCTCCAGCTCCTGCGCTTCGCAGTAGTCATACATGTCTTCGAAGATGGGATCGAACTCGTTGACCGCATCGATACTGAAGGACTGGCGAGCTGTCTCGGGACGGCCGTTGCGCCCTACCGGCGGCATCAGCGGATAGTCGGGGTCTTCGTTGCGGGTGACCAGATAGAACTCCAGCTCGGGCGCCACCACCGGCTTCCAGCCCTGAGCCTCGTAAAATGACAGAACCCGACGCAGTACGGAGCGAGGTGCAATGTCGATCAGCTTGCCGTTGACGTCGTAACAGTCATGGATAACCTGAGCGGTAGGTTCCAGCGCCCAAGGGACGAAACGGATGGTGTTGGGGTCAGGATAGAGCTGCATGTCCCGCTCCAGCGGATCGATCATGCTGTCGTCATCCGGATATTCGCCGGTCACTGTCTGGGTGAAGATCACCTCGGGCAGACGCATGCCCCCTTCTCGCAAAAACTTGTTGGCTGGGATGATCTTGCCCCGGGCGTTGCCGGTGAAATCAGGGAAGAGACACTCCACTTCCGTGATGCGATTGCTCTCCATCCAGCCCTTGATACTGTCCATGTTAAACCCCGACTCTACGGTTGCCATTGGCAAGGGTGTCTAATATATGGAACACCCTTGTTATCAAATTGTAATCAACACCACCATAAAAGCCCGCTATCAGGGGTAATGTCAAGCAGTGGTGTTTAAAAAACTATAAATAACGGCGCATATAATGACCAAGTCGGCACCAAATACTAAACACTCGTGGTCTCGCCTCTCCCCAGTGCAAAGCCGGTGCCAACCGGCCAAAACCAGATGTCAGATCCCGTCAGATCAGCCGCTAAAGGGGCCATTTTTTTGCAAAGGCGCACAATCCCTGTCCTATTTGCTTTGCTTGGCTGCTTTTTTTTGGTACAAGGCCCGCCCTGATTTGCACTCTCTTGCATGAAAACGGTGCAAATCAGACGAGAAGGGCTTGGTCTGCAGGCAGACAGCCCCCATAAACAGGGATAATTGGGTTAGTAAACTGACTGGTAGTAAATCGTATGTGTGATTTCATGACTGAAGACCAACTGGCCTTTTACAAGGGGCAGATCGAGCGGCAGATCGCCGAGCTCGAAGAGCGCCTGAACTCCCAGGCCAGCCAGGCCATCGCCACCGACACCAACGAGATGGCCGATGAAATTGACCGTGCCAGTATCGAGGAAGCCCGCCGTCTGGAGCTGAACCGCATCGAGCACGACAAGCTGCACCTGCGCAAGCTGAGGGGCGCATTGAAGCGAATGAACGATGGAGATTTCGGTTACTGTGAATCTTGTGGTGACGAGATCTCTCTCAAGCGGCTGCAAGCTCGTCCAGAGTCCCGTTTCTGCGTCGAATGCCAGAGCACCAAGGAATTTAACGATACCCACGTGTTCCGCCGCGTCGCCTGATTCTTCGAAGAACCGTCACCATTCAGGTGCAACAGACGCCAACAAGGCTGGGCCCGCGCTCAACCTTGCACAACGCCTCGCAGCAAGATGGTGACAAGTTCTGTTAGACTCCGGACACCTTCCGGAATCTACAGGAGAATAGAGAGTGAAATGGCTCATCAAACTGTGTTTGTGCCTGCCACTGCTGGCACAAGCACAGGTTCTGACGGTCAAGGTTCCCAGCCGTCCCGTCAACAATCTTGATCAGGAGTACCAGCTCAAACTGCTGGAACTGGCCCTGACCCGCTCCGGACAACCCTTTCGCATCCAGCCTGTCGAACTCGACCTCAACCAGTTCACCCTTCAGCAGCAGCTGAGCAAGGGCAAGACCATCAACGTCTTCTGGATGGGTACCTCCAGCGCACTCGAATCCTCCCTGATTGCCGTCCCCATTCCGCTGTTTCGCGGACTGGAAGGATTGCGGCTGTCGTTCATCCACGCGGATGCCCAAGAGAAGTTCAACCAGATCAATACTCTGGCCGACCTCAAACAGCTGAAGGCGGCGCAAGGGGTCGGTTGGGCCGATAACAAAATTCTGGAAAATGCGGGCATCCCGACCTTCTCCGGCCGCTACAGCAGCTTGTTTCGCCTTATCAACGACGGCGACAAGATCGACTTCTTCCCGCGCGCCCTGGTAGAGATCTTCGCCGAGCGCAGCGAGCTGGTGGCGCAGTATCCCAACCTCGCCATCGAGCAGCATCTGCTGATCCGCTACCCCTTCGCCCAGTTCTTCTTCGTCAGCCCCGAATACCCCAAGCTGGCCAAGGCGATTCAGACCGGGTTGGAGCGTGCCTATGCCGATGGCAGCTTTATGAAGTTCTTCCATGACAACCCCAAGATCCGCGAAGCGCTCGCCAGCGCCAACCTCGATCAGCGGGTCACCATCGCCCTGCCCAATCCGGATATGACCCCGTTGCTAAAATCCATTCCGGCCCAATATTGGGAGTATCCACCGCAAGGATAAGCATCACGAACGCCTGACCACGAAGGTCAGACTGCGAGAACACAGTGCGCCAGGGAGGTGCCATGAAGGGAATCCAGGAGTGGTTTGAGGAGTACGGCCAGAGCCATCGCCATCCGGTCAACGTCGCCATCCACAAGCTGGCGGTGCCGGGCATCTATTTCTGCTCGCTGGCGCTGCTCTGGTGTCTGCCACACGGGCCCTTGCCAGAGCCCCTCAACTGGGCGGCAGTGGCAGCCATTCCGGTGCAGCTGTTCTATCTGCAACTGTCGTTTTCGCTGTTCGCGGGGATGGCGGTGCTGACCGCGCTCGGGCTGGCCTTCTGCCACCAGTGGCAGGGGCCGCTGCTGTGGCCCTCGGTGGCAGCGTTCGTGCTGCTCTGGATAGCCCAGTTTGTCGGCCACAAGATCGAGGGCAAACGCCCCTCCTTCCTCGCCGACCTGCAATTTCTGCTGATAGGCCCCGCCTGGGTGCTTGCCAGCCTCTATCGTCGTCTGGGCATTCCCTATTGAGGAATGCCGGGCCAACAGGAGAGACCATGACACATAACCACACGCGACATAACGCCCTTCGCCGCGCCCTGCCCCTGCTGGTGGGGGCCCTGTTTGCCGGCCCGGCACTGGCCGACAAGGCCGACCCGGTCGGTGAAGTGAGCACCGCCTTCAAGCTGTTTGGCCCCAACCACAAGATCCTGGTGGAGGCGTTCGACGACCCGCGCATCGACGGCGTCGCCTGCTATCTGGCGCGCCCCAAGACTGGTGGCGTCAAAGGCGGGCTGGGCCTGGCGGAAGATCCCTCCCATGCCTCCTTGTCGTGCCACCAGATCGGCCCCATCACCCTGCCCGAAAAGCTGAAGGCAGGGGAAGAGGTGTTCGATGTCAGCACCTCGCTGGTGTTCAAGGAGCAGAAAGTGGTGCGTTTTTACGACAAGAAACGCAATGCACTGGTTTACCTGACCTATAGCACCAAACTGGTGGATGGTTCGTACAAAAGTGCAGTCAGCGCCGTTCCCATCATGCCGTGGGGACAATAACCAGCCGGTTTGTCCGGTGATAGCTGACCCATTTTGTTGTAATTTGACGCCACACACGCTGCGGAGCACATACCATGAAAGTCGCCGTATTCAGTACCAAGAGCTATGACAAAGAGCATTTCAACCAGGCCAACAGCCAGTACGGCTTCGACCTGGAGTTTTTCGATGTGCGGCTGGAAGCCAAAACGGCCCGACTGGCTCACGGCTTCCCGGTGGTGTGTCTGTTCGTCAATGACGATGCCGACCGCGAGGTATTGACCGAACTGGCTGCCAACGGCACCCAGGTGATCGCCCTGCGCTGTGCCGGTTACAACAACGTGGATCTGGCGGCTGCCAAAGAGCTGGGGCTGAAAGTAGTGCGAGTACCCGCCTACTCCCCCGAGGCGACCGCCGAGCATGCTGTCGGCATGATGATGTGCCTCAACCGCCGCATCCATAAGGCTTATCAGCGCACCCGCGACGCCAACTTCTCGCTGGAAGGGCTGGTCGGCTTCAACATGCATGGCAAGACCGTTGGCGTCATCGGTACCGGCAAGATCGGTCTGGCCGCCCTGCGTATCCTCAAGGGCTTCGGGGTTCGCCTGCTGGTGAACGACCCTTACCAGAATCCGGCGGCCATCGAGCTGGGAGCCGAGTACGTGGATCTCGATACCCTGTTCCGCCAATCCGATATCATCAGCCTGCACTGCCCGCTGTTCAAAGAGAACTACCACCTGTTGAACAAGGAGGCATTTGCCAAGATGAAGGACGGGGTAATGATCATCAACACCAGCCGTGGCGGCCTGCTCGACTCCAATGCCGCCATCGAGGCGCTCAAGACTTCCCGTATCGGTGCTCTGGGGCTGGACGTCTACGAAGAGGAAGAGGATCTCTTCTTCTCCGACAAGTCCAACGAGGTGATCACCGATGACGTGTTCCGCCGTCTGTCCGCCTGCCACAACGTGCTGTTCACCGGCCATCAGGCGTTCCTGACCCGCGAGGCGCTGCACGCCATCGCCGATACCACCCTCGGCAATATCCGCGCTATCGAGAGCCAGGGCCGCTGCGACAACGAAGTGGAATAAGGGCTCGCCCTCTCTTCGTCACGCGCCGGGTTGTGAGACCCGGCGCCTTCGGGTAGGCTAGCCCCCCTTTTTTATTCAGGAGTCTGGCGCCCATGTTTATCGGATTTGATTACGGCACCTCCAACTGTGCCGTGGCCGTGATGGAACAAGGTAGCCCCAGGCTGCTGAATCTTGGTGCATCCCGCTATCTCCCCTCCACCCTGCATGCCCCCCACCGGGATGCTATCGCCGGTCTGTTGGCCGAAGGGCTGGCCCCCGCCCAGCAGGCGGAGTACCTCAAGCTGCGTGGCCCCGTGGTCACCCGTGCCCAGATGGTTCGCCGCCAGATGCGCGAAGAGGGACTGATCGACGAGCTGAGCTTTGGCGGCGCTGCACTGGAGCGCTATCTGGAAGAGCCGGACGACGGCTACTACATCAAATCGCCGAAATCCTTTCTCGGCGCCTATGGCCTCAAGGCCCCCCAGATCGCCCTGTTTGAAGACATCGTCTGCGCCATGATGCTCCACGTCCGCCAGCAGGCGGAGCAGCAGCTCGGTGCCCCGATCCGCCAGGCGGTGATCGGCCGTCCGGTCAACTTCCAGGGGCTGGCGGGGGAAGAGAGCAACCAGCAAGCTATCGCCATCCTGACCGAGGCAGCCCGTCTGGCCGGTTTCGAGCAGGTGGAGTTCCTCTATGAACCGGTGGCCGCCGGGTTTGAATTCGAGGCGCGCCTCACCGAAGACGCCGTGGTGCTGGTAGTGGATATCGGCGGCGGTACCACCGACTGCTCCATGCTGCGGATGGGTCCCAGCTACCGCGATCAGCTGGATCGCAGCGGCGATCTGCTCGGCCACAGCGGCCAGCGGATCGGCGGCAACGACTTCGATATCCGCCTGACGGTGGAGGGGATGATGCCGCTGCTCGGCATGCACGAGACCCTCAAGACCGGCAAGCCGCTGCCCCACCCGCTGTTCTGGGATGCGGCAGCCATCAACGACGTCAGCGCCCAGAGCCGCTTCTACAGCCTCGACACCGCCCGCCAGCTGCAGGATCTGCAGCTCGACAGCCAGCCCGGCAGCAAGTTGGGGCGTCTGGCCAGCCTGCGGGCCCACAAGCTGAGCCACCAGCTGGTGTGGCGTGCCGAGCAGGGCAAGATCGCCCTCTCGGAGCAGGAACTCAATCACCAGTCGCTGGCCGAGCTGGAAAAAGGGCTGGAAGCGGAGCTGACCCGCGAACAGCTGGCCAACGCCTCGGCCCTGCTGCTGGAAAAAATTGGCGAGCTGATGGACGAAGCGATTGCCGCTGCCGGAGTGCAGCCTGATCGCATCTTCGTCACCGGTGGTAGCGCCCGCTCGCCGCTGATCGCCAGCTTTATCCGCCAGAAGCTCCCCTCCATCCCGCTTGAGGGTGGCGATGACTTCGGCTCGGTGGCTGCCGGTCTTGCCCGTTATGCCGAGCGGCTGTTCGTCAACTGAGCCCTGAGATAGCGTAAATCGATTGCAACATCCCCCGGGTGTTGCCATTAAGCGACAGTCACGCGGGACAAGGGACGACAGAAGCGGTCGGTCGTCCCCTCTCCCGCCCTGCTCCCGACTGCCCAAAAAGGGTATTCTTGACGCTCCCCCAACCGGAGCCCCCTCATGCCCAGATTGCCCTTTTTGTTGCTGATCCCCCTGTTACTGCTCGCTGGCTGCAGCTCGACCGCCTTTGTTCAGCAAGATCTGCAACACCACCACTGGGTACTGAGCAAACTGGATGGCGAACCGATCGAGGCCCCCCGCGACAATCCCCCCGATTTCGAGATCGGCGAGCACTTCACCGTCAACGGCATCGCCGGTTGCAACCGCTACTTCGGTCAGGGCCATCTGGAAGATGACAAACTGTGGGTCACCAGTCTGGGCAGTACCGAAATGGCCTGCATGCCGCCGCTGGACGCCATAGAACAGGCCGTGCTGACCACCCTGACCGAGGGGGCGACTTTGAGCGGCACCAGCCAGAGCCTGATCCTGCAGGGCAAACGGCACCGTTTGGAATACACCTTGCGCGACTGGGTGTTCTAGCGCTCACAAAGCCGCATCACAAACAGGAACATGTTGTCCGGCTGTGGCACAATATGAGGCAGAGTTCGCAATGGAGGCTGCCTCAGCCATGTCGATGGATCGCCTGTTTGACAAGATCAAACAACTCCCCACTATTCCCAAGCTGCTGCACGAGTTGATGCAGAGCTTCAACGACGAGAATGCCCGCATCGACCAGATTGCGGCCAAGATCGCCATGGACCAGGTGATCAGCGTCAAGGTGCTAAAGATGGCCAACTCGGCCGCCCTGCGCCGTGGCAACGAAGTGACCTCCATCGAACAGGCGGTGATCCGCCTCGGCTTCAACCGACTGCGCTCTGTGGTGGTCGCTTCCGGCATCATCGGCACCTTCAAGGCCCCGCCCAGCTTCGACAAGAACAAGTTCTGGACCGAGACCTTCCAGGTCGCCACCATAGCCCGGACCCTGGCGCAGGAGGCCAAGGTGCTCGACCCCGAGACCGCCTTCACCTGTGCTCTTATCCACAACATCGGCGAACTACTGATCCAGAGTACCTTGCCGGAAGAGGCCGAGCTCATCAACATGGCGATCCAGAACGGCAGTAGCCGGGTCGAGGCCCAGCGGGAGATGCTGGGCTACGACTATGCCCAGCTTGGTGCCGAGCTGGCGCGACGCTGGAACCTCTCCGAGGCCTTCGTCGATGCCATCTCCCAACAGCTTGACCCGCTCTCCCACGATCCGGTCAGCAAGGAGGCGGTGCTGATCCGCCTCGCCGTGTTTATCTCCTTCGCCTGGAACGCGGGCGTGCCTGCCCAGGCCATCATCGCCCGCTTCCCCAAACCGCTCGCCGACCAGTTGGGACTGGATCCCAAGTCGCTGGCAGGCCAGCTCGAAACACTGCATGAACAGGGTAATGCCCTCGCCGATCTTCTGACTCAATAAGCATCATGACCCATCCGTTTCTGTTTCATCCCCAGGTGGCGCCCTGGTTCAAAGAGAGCGCCGACGCACTGCAATTGACCCTCTTTAGCGAGCTGGATGCGCCGATCCGCGAGGTATGGCTGCGCCACGAGCCGGATAACGAGGAGTACCTGATCCCGATGACGGCGGTCTCCACCCGCGATCGGCTGCAGGTATGGCAGGCGACTCTGCCGCTCATCAAGGGACAAGATATCCACCTCTACAGCTTCAAGTGCCTCACCGACGAGGAGCAGTGGTGGCTGCACGGGGCGGGCGTCAGCGCGTCCATGCCGCCACGGGAGCAACATTTTCGCTTCAACAGCCTGCACCAGCCACCGGCCTGGGTGCAGGATCAGGTGTTCTACCAGATCTTCCCCGACCGCTTCTGCAACGGCGATCCGTCGCTGAGCGTCAAGCATCACGAGTACGAGTACCGCGGCAAAGCGGTGATCAGCAAGGCGTGGGGCGAGCCGGTCAGTCGTCATGAAGAGGGCCACGGCGCCTGCGAGTTTTACGGCGGTGATCTGGCGGGCATCGATGCCAAGCTGCACTACCTGCAATCTCTCGGGGTAACGGCGCTCTACCTCAACCCCATCTTCGATTCGCCGAGCAACCACAAGTACGACACCCAGGACTACTTCAAGGTCGATGCCCACCTCGGCAGCAACGAGCAGTTCGCCGAGCTGACCCGCAACCTGCACCAGCGCGGCATGAAGATCATCCTCGATGCGGTGGTCAACCACACCTCTACCGAGCACCCCTGGTTCTGCCCGCCACTGGGAGCCCAGAGCAACCCGGACTCCCCGTGGCGCAGCTTCTACACCTTTGATAAAGAAGGGGATTACGTCAGCTGGAAGGGCATTCGCAGCCTGCCCAAGCTCGACTTCTCCTGCGAGAAGGTACAGGACGCCGTCTATCGGGCCGATGACGCCATCCTCCGTTACTGGATGCGCGCCCCTTACCAGATCGATGGCTGGCGCTTTGACGTCATCCACATGTTGGGCGAGCGCGGCACCGCCGAGGGCAACAGTGGTCACGTGCGCGCCATTCGCGGGGCAGTGAAGCAGGAGAACCCGGACGCCTATGTGCTCGGCGAACACTTCTTCGAGGCGAGCCAGTGGCTGCAAGGGGATCAGGAGGACGGCGCCATGAACTACTACGGCTTCGCCCACCCGATCCGTGCCTTCCTGGCTGGCAAGGATATCGCCTACCACCCCATCAAGATCAGCGCCGAAGAGCTGGATCGCTGGCTCAAACTGGCGCGGGCCCATATCCCGTTCAAGAACCAGCTGGCCCAGTTCAACCTGCTGGACAGCCACGATACCGCCCGTTTCCTCCACCTGCTGGGAGAGGACAAACAGCGGATGCAGCTGGCCGCCACCCTGCTGCTCACCTATATCGGTGTGCCGTCCATCTACTACGGCGATGAAGTGGGGCTCTCCGGCGGCAACGATCCGGACTGCCGCCGCTGCTTCCCGTGGGATACCACAGACTGGGATCACGTGCTGCACGACCACTATCGCCGACTGATCCAAATCCGCCGCCAGCGCCCCTCCCTGCGCCGCGGCGATATCCAGACCCTCTATGCCGGGCCCCACAGCTATGTGTTCACCCGCACTCTGCAAAGCGATCAGGTGGTAGTGGCCTGCAACCGCCATCCGAGCGAGCCGCGCACCATCAGCCTGCCCCTGTGGCAGACCGCGAGCCCCGCCAGCCGCTTCACCGACGCCTTCAACGGCGAGAAGTTTGAAGTGGTGCAGGGCGAGGTACAGCTCACCATCCCGGCCAACTCGGCGAGAGTGCTGATCTCCAGCTGAGCGGGCAACTGACGCGCTGAAAAACAAAACCGGAGCCCAAGGCTCCGGTTTTTTTTATTCCGTTCAATCCACCATGACGTCTGGCCCCTAACCAGCCGCCATCAGTAGTTGATGCTGACGTAGGGCACTTCCGGCACCTGCCAGCGCTGCTTGAGGTAGACGGTGAGCACGAAGAAGAAGTTGGCCAGCAGGTTGGCGAAGCGATAGAGAATGGGATCGAAGGCCACCCCGCTCTCTTCCAGCCTGACCAGCAGCCGCACCACCTTCTTGCTGCCGCAGCGGCACAGATGGAGGGTGGGAATGGGCTGTGGCCCCTGTGGCAGCACAAAACCGGTGACGCTGCCGCGACTCGCCTCGTTGTAGTGGTCGTAACGGGCCTTGAGCCACTCAAGATCTGCATCGAAGATCCCCAGCTTGCCGCGTACCGAGCCGTTTAGGTTGTAGATAAGTCGCTGCAACGCCGCGAGATCCGCCAGCATGGGCTCGGTATCCGCATCCGGCGCAAGGCGTGACAGCACGGCCCCAACCTGACAACAGAGCTCGTCCGTGGCGATTTCAAAATCACATTTGAGCGAGGTTTCGAAGATAAAGGGGTAGCAGAGCTCGCGCTTGTCTCTTGGCTTCTTGGGGTTCATGGGGCAACCGGATTGGAGAAAAGGCCAGTTTGCCAGCCCCGGGAAGGGCTGGCAAACGGCAGCTCATTACTTGCGTAACGCGCTGTGGCTCAGACGTTCTTACTGGCGGGCTCGGTGGAGGGCTGGAACTGGTTGATCATCCGCAGCGCCTCCAGCATCCGCTGGTTGAAGCTGGTGAAGCGATCGACCTGTGCCGGTTCCCCTTCCCCTCTCGCCGCCAACACGGCCGGGGTCAGCGCCTGTTGTTGGGATGGTGGCAGCAGGCTATCCGCCTGTTTCTGCACCTGATCCAGCTTGGGCAGGTAGTCTGCAAACGGCTTGATCAGATCCTGCAGGGAGTGCGCCCCCTGATAGGTCTGGCTCAGCTTGACGCTCTGCTTGAGCTTGAGGGAGTAGGAGGCCAGCTGGCTGTCATCCAGTTTCAGCTCGCCCGCCTTGTCCAGCAGCTCCTCGAAGTTGCCGGAGAAGAAGTTCCCCGCCAGCTCGTCGATCCCCTTGACCAGCTTGCCGATGGACTCCATCTCGTCGCTGCTGAGATCCCCCTCCAGCGAGAAGCTGAAGCTCTGGCTCGATTTGAGGCTGAACTGGCTGCCGCTCTCGCTACTCTGGGACTTGGTCTGCCAGCTGTCGTTGAAGCGCAGCACTACCTTGTCGCCATCCTTGGTCTGGATCTCCAGATACCCCTGCTGGCGACTGGCCATCTCGGCCTGTCCCATGTCGGTCGGGGAGACCTTGCCGAAGAACTCCTTCTCGAACTCCTCGAGCCCTTTCTGGATCAGCTTGTAGCTCTGATCGATACCGGTTTTGATATCGTCGTTGTCAGTCGCCCACTTGCCGAGCTGCTTCTTTGCCTCCTCAAAGCCCTTGTCGACCCCCTTGCGGGCCTGCTCCATCATCCCGGTCAGGTCGTCGTCGGATTTGCCATCGGCGCGCGCGGCACCAAGCCGCCCGGTCACGAACTGCAGCACGTTGTCCGCCACCGACTGGAAGTCGAACAGGGTCTCCGGGGTGATCTCCTCGGGCTCTTTCACCTTCGGCGCCTGATAGCCCTGGCCGTTGATCTCCAGCGAGAACTGCAATGCCTGCTGGATCAGCACCTGCGCCCACTTGGGCGGCTTGTGCAAGGAGACCTCCTCCTCGCTCTTGACCTGTTTCTGCTCCGCCTGTTGCGGCGATTTGGGAGAAACACCCACTCCCTTGGGTTGGGCTGCGCCCACTCCTTCGATCTGCATAATGTGTCCTCCCACCATGCCTGTAGATCAGCTATCGGCCTGACTGAACACTTCTTGACCACAAAATGCTGGACAATCTGCGGCTGGCTTTTAAAATCGGGCCCCTTTGGGTGGCCTGTTGCCTTCCCCCGATTTCGACCCGGCCCGGCCGGTGTGCATGTGAGGTATTTATGACCCAATCCCAACAGCCTTCCGCGAACGCTCCGGCGCCTAGAACCGCGGCCGACTATCAGGCCCAACTCGACGAAAAGCACGCTCGCCTCACCGAGCTGTTTGCCGGCTTCACCCTCCCGGCGCTGGAAGTGCACAGCTCACCGGCGGAGTACTACCGGATGCGCGCCGAATTTCGCATCTGGCACGAGGGGGACGACCTCTTCCACTGCATGTATGCCCCGGCGACCAAAGAAATTATCCGGGTCGACCACTTCCCCACTGCCAGCCGCCTCATCAACCAGCTGATGCCGCTGCTGCTGGAGGGGCTGCGTCCCCATCAGGTGCTGCGTCGCAAGCTGTTCCAGATCGACTACCTCTCCACCCAGTCCGGCCAGATCATCGTCAGCCTGCTCTATCACCGCAAGCTGGAGGCCGAATGGCAACAAGCCGCCGAAGCGCTGCAGGCCGCTCTGCGCGCCAAAGGGTTCGAGCTGCAGCTGATTGGCCGCGCCCACAAGCAGAAGATCTGTCTGGGGGATGACTTCGTCATCGAGCAGCTCAACGTGGCGGGTCGCCAGCTCACCTACAAGCAGGTGGAGAACAGCTTCACCCAGCCCAACGCCGCCATCAACGAGCAGATGCTGGCCTGGGCGCTGGATGTGACCAAAGAGAGCGAAGGGGACCTGCTGGAGCTCTATTGCGGCAACGGCAACTTCTCCATCGCGCTGGCGCAGAACTTCCGCAAGGTGCTGGCCACCGAGATCGCCAAGCCGAGCGTCGACTCCGCCCAGTTCAACATCGCCGCCAACGGCGTCGAAAACCTGATCATCCTGCGTATGTCGGCCGAGGAGTTCACCATGGCGATGCGTGGTGAACGGGAGTTCAACCGCCTCAAGGGGATCGATCTCAAGAGCTACCAGTGCAACACCATCTTCGTCGACCCGCCCCGCGCCGGTCTCGACGATGCCACCGTCAAGCTGGTGCAGGAGTACGACAACATCCTCTACATCTCCTGCAATCCCGAGACACTGCAGGCCAACATGGCCGTGCTGGGCGAAACCCACGAAATCGCCCGTTTCGCCCTGTTCGACCAGTTCCCCTGGACCCATCATATGGAAGCCGGGGTCTATCTGCGCCGCAAGGCCGGTTGATTCAGGCAGACAGGAAAACAACAACAGGGCCGGATGGCCCTGTTTTGTTATTGGCTGAACACCGGCCTCACTCCAGCCGGAAGTGACCCACGATCTCCCGCAGCCGGTCGTAGGTCTGCTGCATCGCCGCGGAGCTGGCAACCGTCGCTTCGCCATTGTGGGTCAGCTGGCGGATCACCTCGGCGATGGCGCTCATGTTGCGATTGATCTCTTCGGCCACCGCGCTCTGCTGCTCCGCCGCCGTGGCGATATGGCTGATGAGACCGTTGATCTCCACCACTTCCCCTGCCATCAGATCCAGCGACTCGTTGACCCTGGTGGTGTTCTCGGCCGCCCCCTGACAGCTCTGCTTGGTATTGCCCATGGCATCCACCACAGTTCGGGTGCCCCGCTGCAGACTAGCCAGCATGGTCTGGATCTCGGCTGTGCTCTGCTGGGTGCGGGCAGCGAGGGAGCGCACCTCGTCTGCCACCACCGCAAAACCGCGCCCCTGTTCACCGGCGCGGGCTGCCTCGATGGCGGCGTTGAGGGCCAGCAGGTTGGTCTGTTCGGCAATGCTGCCGATCACCCCCAGCACTGAGCCAATCTGCTGCACATCCTGCTGCATCGCCTCGATGGAGCGGGCAGTGGCTTCCACTTCATCCACAAGCGCCATCACGCTGGCCATCGCCTGATCCACCACCTGACGAGACTGGCTCGCCAGCTGCTGGCTCTGGCCGGTGAGTTGGGCGGTGCTGGCCGCACTCTCGGAGACGGAGACCGCGGTGCGGCTCATCTCGTTGATGGCGGTCACCACCTGCTCGGTCTCGCGTACATGGTCCGCCAGCAGAGACTGGACGGCGCCGGTCTGGTTGGCCAGCCCCTCGATGCCGCTGTTGAGCTGGCCGCTCGCCTGCCGCACCTCCCCCATCATCTCCTGCAGCCGCTCGATAAAGCGGTTGATACCGGCCGAGATCTGGCCAAGGTCATCCTTGCTGGTCACCGCCAGCCGGCGGGTGAGATCGCCACTGCCGCGAGAGAGCTCCAGCACCAGATCCCGCAGCGAGAGGATAGGGCGATAAGCCACGTTGAGTGCCAGTATGGCAAGCACCATCACCACCACGGCGACACCGAGCAGCGCCATGATGATCTGGCCGTTGAGTGCACGGGTCATCGCCTGGATGTAGTCGAGGTCGATGTAGCCAGTCAGCGTCCAGCTGCTGCCGCGAATATCCAGCTGGTTGGGGCGCGCTTCGCTCTCCCCCTGCGGCTTGCTGTTATAGAGGCTGTTGCCCTGACTGTCGGCCAGCGAGAAGTAGCGGCCATCACCACTCATCTTCTCCAGCAGGCTTTTGAACTCGCTCATGTCGAGGTAGTAGAGATATGCGGAATCGGCACCGCGCGGCACCAGAATGGTGATGACCGGCTTGCCATCCACCTGTTGCAGCGGGCTGACGGTGATCTGGTTATTGGCGGCGGGGATCAGCTTGCGCAGCGCATCCACTTTGGCGCTGTCGTTGATGACCCCGCTCACGTCGAAGGCCATGTCGCCGATCACCTTGACGATGTTGTGAAAACCGGTCTCTTGCAGGGTCTTCTTGACGTTGGTCACCCCGAAGTTGAGGTTGGCGGCCAACAGGATCTTCTGATTGATGTCGCTGGCCAGCTTCTCTTTGACCAGGGTGATCTGTTCGTTGATGTTGTGGGTGGCCTGAGTGCGAATGTAGCCACTGATGAAGTGGTTGACGCTGAGCCCGGCGGTGCCGATGGTGACCAGAATGGCCAGTAGCAGCAAGAGGTAAATCTTGACCTTGAATGGCATGGGTTCCCTCCAGAAGAGAGGGCTGGCAGCGCCAACCCTCCCTGCCAATCGTTATTTCTTCTTGGCGTACTTCATGGAATCCAATGCCACCGCCAGAATGATGATGCCGCCCTTGATGATGAACTGCCAGTAAGGGCTGACCCCGATATAGGTCAAACCATAGTTGATCAGGGTGAAGATAAGTACGCCGGTGATCACACCCGCGACCGTTCCCACCCCGCCGGCAAACGACACGCCGCCCACCACGCACGCCGCGATGGCATCCAGCTCGTACATGAAGCCGAGGTTGTTGGTGGCGCTACCGATACGGCCTGCTTCCAGCATGCCGCCGAAGGCGTAGAAGACCCCCGCCAGCGCATAGATCATTACCAGATTGACCGCCACATTGACGCCGGAGACCTTGGCTGCCTCGGGGTTGCCGCCGATGGCGAAGATGTTTTTGCCAAAGCGGGTCTTGTTCCACAGCACCCAGACAAAGACGCTGGCGATGGCCGCATAGAAGGTGAGATAGGAGAGTTTGAATCCTCCTATCCGGATAAACCCTTGGGCGAAGCTGGAGAAGCGGGGGTCAAACCCGGCCACCGGCGAAGCCCCTACCGAGTCAAAGTAGAGGGAGTTGATACCGTAGACGATGATCATGGTGCCCAGGGTGGTAATGAACGGGGTAACGTTCAGGTAGGCCACGATCAGACCGTTGACCAGACCAATCAGCGCCCCCACCACACAGACCAGCAGGATCACCGCAGGAATGGGCACCTCCCCCAACGTCGGGAACACCTTGTTGACGTTGGTCAGCGCCTGCAACATGGTTGCTGCTATGAGTGCCGCCAGACCGACCTGACGACCGGCCGAGAGATCCGTCCCCTGAGTGATGATGATGCCCGCCACCCCCAGCGCTATGATGACCCGCACCGAGGACTGGGTCAGGATGTTGCTGAAGTTGGTGAGGCTCAGGAAGGAGGGCTCCTGGATCACGATGACCATGAGCAGCACCAGCAGCACCAGATAGATGGCGTTTTCCTTGAGCGCCTGCATCAGATTGAAATTTTTAGCCGACTCCATAAATGTCTTCCTGTCTCTAGAGGTACAGAGATGCCAGGCGCAGTATCTCGCTCTGGTCAGTTTCTTTGGTATTGACGATCCCGGCGACCCGGCCATTGCTCATCACCATGATGCGGTCGGTGATCCCCAGCAATTCCGGCATCTCTGACGAGATGATGATGATCCCCTTGTCCTTCTTCGCCAGCTCCAGGATGAGCTGGTAGATCTCGAACTTGGCCCCGACGTCTATGCCGCGGGTGGGCTCGTCGAGCATCAGGATCTCCGGCTGGGTCAGCAGCCAGCGACCGATGATCACCTTCTGCTGGTTGCCCCCGGAGAGGGAACCGATCTGGGTCTGCTGGGTCGGCGTCTTGACCCGCATGGAGTCGATCACCCACTGGGTATCGCTCTTCATCTTGTTGTCGCTGAGCAGCCCCATGGAGCCCTTGTAGCTGTCCATGTTGGCGATCAGGGAGTTGAAGGCGATATCGAGCCGGGAGTAGATACCGGTGGAGCGGCGCTCTTCCGTCACCAGCGCAAAGCCGTTGCGGATCGCTTCGTGGGCGTTGTGGTTGGCCACCTCTTTGCCGTGCAGCTTGATGCTGCCCTGACTGCGATCGCGAATACCGAACAGAGTCTCGACAATGTCGGTGCGCTTGGCCCCCACCAGTCCGGCGATGCCGAGGATCTCCCCCTTGTGCAGGTTGAAGGTCACATCCTGAATGGAGGGCTGGTTTTTCGCCGTCAGGTGTTCGATCTCGAGGATCACCTCTTTCGGCTGGTTGGTCTTTTCCGGGAAACGCTGGGTCAGTTCACGGCCGACCATCATCCCGATGATCTGATCCATGGTCATGCCCTTGAGCGGCTGGGTTGCCACCCACTGGCCATCCCGCAATATGGTGATCTCGTCACAGAGCTGGAAGATCTCCTCCATCTTGTGAGAGATGTAGACGATGCCGCACCCCTTATCCTTCAACTTGTTGATGATCTTGAAGAGGTGGTTCACCTCTTTCTCGGTCAGGGAGGAGGTGGGTTCATCCATGATGACGATCTTGGCGTCGTAGGAGAACGCCTTGGCGATCTCGATCATCTGCATCTGGGAGACCGACAGGGTCGCGACCTTCACCTTGGGGTCGATGTCGATATCCAGCTCATCGAAGATGCGCTTGGTGTCGTCATACATCTTGCCGTGGTCGATAAACCACCCCTTGGTGGGGTAGCGGCCGAGCCACATGTTGTCCATCACGGTACGCTGCAGCACCAGGTTGAGCTCCTGATGCACCATGGAGACGCCATTTTCCAGCGCCTCTTTCGAGGAGGTGAAGTTGATCTCCTGCCCCTTGAAGAAGATCTTGCCCTGATCCTTCTCGTAAATGCCGAACAGGCACTTGAGCAGTGTGGATTTTCCCGCTCCGTTCTCGCCCATCAACGCATGCACAGAATGAGGACGGACCCGTAAATTGACATTATCGAGTGCCTTGACGCCGGGAAAGCTCTTACTGACGTCAATCATCTCCAACAGCCATTCTGATTGTTGCTGTGTTGTCATATCAGCCATCACATCTGGTTGAAAAAAGGGCAAGGGGATCTCCCTTGCCCTGGAGGAGGGAATTACTCGAATTGGGACAGGTTGTCTTTATCCACACCGACGTAGGCAACACGTACTACCTTGTCGACGATATTCCACTTGGTGCCTTCACCGGCCGGTTTGCCTTCAGCCAGGTTCTTGGTCAGCTCGAAGGTGGCTTTGGCCTGGTTGGCCGCATCGTTCAGCACGGTACCCGCCATGGCACCGCTCTTGACCATGGCCAGCGCTTCCGGCAGCGCATCGACGCCGAACACCGGAATGGCAGTCTTGCCCTGTGCTTTCAGTGATTCGACTGCGCCCATTGCCATGCCGTCGTTGTTGGCGATGACCACTTCGATCTTGTTGGCGTTGGGGCCGGAGATCCAGGCGTCCATCTTGTCTTTCGCCATGGCGGTATCCCACATACCGGTATCCATATGCAGTTGTTCAGTCTTGACGCCGCCATCGTTCAGGGTCTTGACCACGTAGGAGGTGCGCGCTTCGGCATCCGGGTGGCCCGGCTCCCCTTTCAGCAGCACGAACTGGATCACGCCATCCTTGTTCAGATCCCACTCCGGATGGGCTTTCCAGTGTTTGGCAATCAGCTGACCCTGGATGATCCCTGACTCCTTGGAGTCGGTACCCACGTAGTAGGCCTTGTCGTAGCTGGCCAGATCGGTAGCGCTCGGCTCCTTGTTGTAGAAGACCACCGGGATATCTTCGCCACGGGCTTTCTCAATCACTACCGGCGCCGCAGCGGGGTCAACCAGGTTGATGGCAAGCGCCTTCACCCCTTTGGCCAGCAGCACGTCGATCTGGTCGTTCTGCTTGGACTGGTCGTTCTGGGAGTCGTTCATCAGCAGCTCCACCCCCGGAGTGGCTGCCGCCTCCTTCTCGATGGCCTTGCGCACGACCGCCATGAAGTTGTCGTCGTATTTGTAGACGGTTACCCCGATACGGGTGTCAGCCTGGGCATTGGCTCCAGCCATCATGCCCATCAGCAGGGCGGCAACTGTGGTCAGTTTTTTCATTATGTGTGCTCCGATGTGTCTATCTGTGTTGTAGGGTGGCGAGCAATTGAGCAAGCGCCAATCAATGTAATCAGTTTGTTGTCATTTCTTCTGTGATCATGACGACAAAATGAAAACGATTACACTCTGTTACATTGAAACTTTGTTTTTATTTTTCAAATACATATAAATTTAAATCAGATTTGAGACTCAATCTTTCCCACAGCATTGAGGCTAGTCGTTACTGGTCTGTTGTCAAAATGGCGCACTGGCCAGGCAGTCCCCTCAATAGCTGGCTTAACAGAGAGTGCAGCCCCAACGGTAACTACGCTCAAGCAGTTGATACTCGGGACGCACGCTCTGGCTCCAGGAGTCATCCCCGCCCACCCCCATGTGGGCGCCATCGAGACAGACCCACAACCCCTCTTCGGCCACCAGATCGCTCTGGTGACGAGCAGCGGCGAGCTGTTGCTGACTGAAGCGGCTGGCACTGAAATGGAAGCAGCCGTTTACTGTCGTGCTACCCAGCTGCAACTGGCGGGTATCGCAGCGCAAGCCGTTGTCGCTCGGGAAGATGTAAGGGGTATGCATGGCCTCCAGCGGCAAACTCCAGCGCCCCAGATCGGCGCCCAGCAGGCGATCCGGATAGTTTTCGTGCGGGCCACGCCCCAGCCATTCGGCTCGCGCTGGCGCCTCGGCCAGATGGAGCAACAGACCGATCCGCGGCAGCGACGGCAGCACCTGTGCCAGCTCGGTCTCTATCTCCAGGCTCATGGCGCCATCGTCGGTAAAGCGGTGATGCCAGTGACTCACCAGCAGCAGCTCATCGCGGTGGAAGTAGCCATGGCTGACCCGGATATCCCCTCCAGCGACCGCAATCCCCAAACAGCGATGTTGCCACTGACCCAGACCACAGCCCTGCCAGCGGGCAATCCAGGAGTTGGGGTCAACGTGATCCGCTTCGCTGGTGCCGATGTCGTTGTCGAGCGGCGCGCGGTAGAAGTGATCCATGATCGGCGCCAGCAACTGCTCCTGCCCCGATTTTTGCCAACTGGTGATGCGGCCACTCTGCTTGTCGAGCCACCACTGGCTGTTTGCGGCGGTGATCCGCCAGCCATCCGGCTGCTCGCTCAGGGTGGCGGCAGCGACCGGCGCTGGCAGGGCAAGGGGGGTCGGCAGGGTGAACTGCTGACGGGCGACCTTGTGATCCGCCTGCGACCAGGGGGTAGCCTGCGACTGAACGATGGCAAGATCGAGCCAGGCCAGTGAGCCTGCCGCAAAGGGGGGCAACGCCTCGCTCAGAGTCAACTCGATCACCCCCTGTGGCGCCAGCTCAAGGGAAACCTCCCCCTGCTGCTGCACATGGCCGTTCTCACACAACTGCCAGCAAAGCCGCTCGTTATCGGTTTCCCGAAACAGGTATTCGCTCTCGATCCGCACCCGCAGCGGGGTGTGCTCGAGCAGGGCAAAACGGAACGGCTGTTGGGCGCGCTTAGCCTCGCACAGGGCGGGATGGGGGGTGCGATCCGGGAACAGCAGACCGTTGCAGCAGAACTGGCGATCGTTTTGCACATCACCGAAGTCGCCGCCATAGCCCCAGTAGTGGCGACCATCGGCGGTGTATTTGTCGAGCCCCTGATCGACCCAATCCCATACAAACCCGCCTTGCAGACGTGGATGATCGCGAAACGCCTGCCAGTAGTGGGCGTAGCCCCCGAGACTGTTGCCCATGGCGTGGGCATATTCGCAGAGGATCAACGGCCGGGTCTCTTCCGGCAGGCCGATCCACTTGGCCAGCGCCCACTTGGGCACCGCCGGGAAGGGCTGATCCTGATGGGTTCTGGCATACATGGGGCAGATGATGTCGGTGGCCGGGGTATCGGCCCCGCCCCCCTCGTACTGCACCGGACGGCTCGGATCGCTGCGCTTGATCCAGCCATACATGGCATCGTGGGCCGGGCCGTAACCCGACTCGTTGCCCAGCGACCAGATGATGATGGAGGGGTGGTTGAAATCCCGCGCCACCATGCGGGTCGCCCGCTCCAGAAAGGCGTTGCTCCAGGCGGGATCCCGCGCCAGCCGCCCCATAGGGGTCATGCCGTGGGTCTCCAGATTCGCCTCGTCCACCACATAGAGACCGAGCCGATCGCAGAGGCGATAGAAGTCGGGGTGGTTGGGATAGTGGGAGCAGCGCACCGCATTGAAGTTGTGGCGCTTCATCAGCAGCAGATCCCGCTCCATGGTGGCGCGATCGATGGCATAGCCCTTGGCGGGATGGTGTTCATGACGGTTGGCACCGCGAACAAGCAGCGGCTGACCGTTGACCCGCAGCAGGCCGCCACGGATCTCCACCACCCGAAAGCCCACATCACATGCCTCGCTCTCGATAACCTGGCCCTGTTCGTCCAGCAGGGTCAGGGTCAGGCGATAGAGATGGGGCGTCTCGGCGCTCCACTTGCGCGGCGCAACCACGTCGAGCCAGCACTCGGCGCGATCGTCATACGCCCCTTTTTCATCAATGGTTTGAGTGCCGATCGGCTGGTGCAGGGCCGCGACCCGCTCGCTGCCGTCATAAAGATTGGCCTCCACCGACAGACCGGCCCCATTAGCCACTTGCAGTGCAATCTTGAGACGACCATCCCGATAGCAGGCATCCAGTTCAGGCGTCACCCGCATATCCATCAGATGGCGGGACGGTTTGTGCAACAGGCTGACGGAGCGGAAGATCCCCGACAGCCACCACATATCCTGATCTTCCAGATAGGATCCGTCGGACCAGCGCAGCACCAGCACCGCCAGCCGGTTGCGACCGCTCTGCAGATATGGGGTCAGATCGAATTCGGCGGGCAGGCGGCTGTCCTGGGAATAACCGACCCAGCGACCGTTGCAGAAGAGGTGGAAGGCACTGCTCACCCCGTCGAAGATGATCCGGCTCTGTCCGCTTGCCAGCCAGTTGGCGGGCAGTTCGAACTCGCGGGAGTAGCAGCCAGTAGGATTCTCTGCTGGCACTCGGGGCGGATCGCAGGGAAAGGGGTACTTGATATTGGTGTAGATGGGGCCATCGGTGAGCGGCCGCGCAGCTGGATAGGCGGCATCCAGCTGCCAGTTACCCGGCACTGTAATGGGGCAAACATCCACCAGATCCTGCGCCAGCCAGCTCTCGGGCACCAATTCGGGAGCGGCAAAGAAGGAGAAGCGCCACTCGCCATCGAGCAAGAGACGGGAGGAAGAGGCCAGATCACCCCTGGCATCCGCTTCGCTGCGCCAGCTGAACATGGGGGTATGGGCAGCCAGACGGTTTACCGACGTAATGGCCTGAGTCTGCCAATCCTGACGCGCCACTATCTCCCTGAGCATTCACTCTCTCCCTGCTGATTGAAAAACGAATTCAGTCTAGAGAAGTATGACGCAGGGAACGGCGATCTCGCTCACACAGATGTAAACGATTACACTAATTTTGTTAAGTAAAGCGGAGTAAAAATGATTAAAAACAGGTAAAACAATAACTGTGCAAGAAACGGCCCCGAACAGGGCCGCAAAAGGGGGCTATCCGGCCCGAACCGGTGCCACCGAGTGGCGATTGATCAGGGTGGGGGTATAGATCCGGCTCTGGGTCGCGTCACTCTCCCCCGCCGCCAGCTGAATGGCCAGCTTGGCCGCCTGGGCCGCCATCAGCTCAATGGGATAGCGCATGGTGGAGAGCTTGGGGCGCAAATATCTGGCATAGATGATGTCATCGAAGCCCACTACCGAAACCTCCTCCGGCACTCGCAGGCCGTTGTCGGCCAGCACTGAGATGGCGCCCGCCGCCATGGCATCGTTATAGGCCACCACGGCGGTCACCTTGAGCCCCTTGGCCAGCAGGTTGAGCATGGCGCGCTCGCCCCCCTCCTCGTTCGGCGTGCCGCTCTCGATAAGCTCGGGATCGGCTGCCAGACCGGCTTCCATCAGCCCATCCTGATACCCCTGCAGACGCAAGGTGGCATCCTCGATGGCGTGATCCGAGCTGATAAAGGCAATATGGCGGTGGCCCAGCTCGATCAGGTGGCGAGTCGCCGTAGCCGCCCCCAGCCGATTGTTGAGGGCGATGCAGCGCCCCTTGAGGGCCGGAATATCGCGGTTGATCAGCACCATACCGGGCACTCGCATGGCGTAATCGTAAAGTTCCTCGTCGCTCAGCGCCTTGCTGTGCACCACCAGCGCCTCGCAACGCTTGCCGATCAGCAGCTCGATCGCCTCACGCTCCTGACGCGCCTTGTGAAAACCGTTACCCATCAGCAGGTGAAGGTTCTGCTCGACGGCGATGCCGGAGACCCCCTTCACCAGTGCACCGAAGAAGGGATCCGCCACGTCACCGACCACTACCCCCATGGTGTCGCAGGTCTGGCTGACCAGTGCCCGCGCGTTGGCGTTGGGGGTGTAGCCCAGTTCGGCCATGGCCTTCTGCACCACTTCGCGAGACGCGGCACTGGCCTTGGGGGAGTTGTTCATCACCCGTGAAACCGTTGCCACCGACACATTGGCCAAACGGGCGACATCCTTGATGGTGCTCATGCTGTTTTCACTTCTTTCACTGTGCAATAGAGCGCCATTATACCCAGCAAACCCTTTGAAAACAGAGGTGAAACGCATATCTGCCATCAGGATGATCACAAAAACAGTGTAATCGTTTACACTGTTTTGCAAGCAAGCTCACAGTTTGGTCGCCACACCCTCGGCTAGACTGCTTCCAGACACTTTTTCAGTGGAGAGCAAGATGAATGTTCTGGTCACCGGCGGTTGCGGATATATCGGCAGCCACACCTGTCTGGCCCTGCAAGCGGCAGGTATGAATCCCGTGGTGGTCGACAACCTCTGCAACAGCAAGCGCAGCGTATTGACTCGAGTCGCGGCTATCAGCGGCCAGCAACCAGTGTTCTATCAAGGAGATATTCGCGATGCCACCCTGCTGGACCGGATCTTCGCCGAACAGCAGATCGACGCAGTGATCCACTTTGCCGCCCTCAAGGCGGTCGGTGAGTCGACTCGCATTCCACTGGATTACTACGAGAACAACCTCGGCGGCACCCTCACCCTGCTGCAGGCGATGAAGCGGGCCAATGTGCACAATCTGGTGTTCAGCTCCTCGGCGACCGTCTACGGCGATCCCGCCAATCTGCCGATCCGCGAGGATTTCCCCCGCAGCGCCACCAACCCCTACGGACGATCCAAGCTGATCATCGAGGAGATCGTCGAAGATCTGCAGCTGGCCGAGCCCCACTGGAGCATGACCCTGCTGCGCTACTTCAATCCGGTCGGCGCCCACGAATCGGGCACCATGGGTGAAGACCCGCAGGGGATCCCCAACAATCTGATGCCCTATATCACCCAGGTCGCCATCGGCCGTCGCGACTGCCTGTCTGTCTTTGGAAACGATTACCCCACCCCGGACGGCACCGGTGTGCGCGACTACATCCACGTGATGGATCTCGCCGAGGGGCACGTCAAGGCACTGCAACACTGTGCCGGCAAGGGTGGCGTGCACACCTATAACCTGGGCACCGGTCAGGGCCAAAGCGTGTTGCAGCTGGTCGCCGCCTTCTCCGCCGCCTGTTGCAAGCCGCTGCCATTTCGCATCGAACCGCGCCGCCCGGGCGACATCGCCGCCTGCTGGGCCGATCCGGCCAAGGCCGAGCGCGAGCTGGGCTGGCGGGCGACCCGCAACATCGACGCAATGTGCGCCGACAGCTGGCGCTGGCAATCCGCCAATCCAAACGGTTACGAAGAGTAGGCCTGCCTGCTCCCTGTTAATAGACGACCCTATTTTTCAATACCTTATTCAGGAGAGATGATGTTCAACCCCGTCGATCATCCCCATCGCCGCTTCAACCCGCTGACCGGCCAGTATGTGCTGGTCTCCCCCCATCGGGCCAAACGCCCCTGGCAGGGACAGGTGGAGAAGGTGAGTCAGGCCCCCAAACAGGCCCACGATCCCGACTGTTTCCTCTGCGCGGGCAACACCCGGGTCACCGGCGACATCAACCCCGACTACAAGGGCACCTTCGTTTTTACCAACGACTTCGCCGCCCTGATGCAGGATACCCCGGCCGCCAATAGCGCCAGCGATCCCCTGCTGAAGCTGGAAGCCGCCCGCGGCACCAGCCGGGTCATCTGCTTCTCGCCGGATCACGGCAAGACCCTGCCCGAGCTGCCGTTGCTCGCCATCGAAGGGGTGATCACCACCTGGAGGGATCAGGTCGCCGAATTGTCGGCCCAGTGGGAGTGGGTGCAGGTATTTGAAAACAAAGGGGCCGTTATGGGCTGCTCCAACCCGCACCCCCACGGCCAGATCTGGGGCAGCGATTTCCTGCCCAACGAGATCGCCCGCGAAGAGCAGCACCAGCGTGACTGGCTGGCCGAGCATGGCCGCCCCATGCTGCTGGAGTATGTGGAGCGGGAGCTGGCGGATCGCTCGCGCATCGTGGTAGATACCGAACACTGGCTTGCCGTGGTCCCCTTCTGGGCCGCCTGGCCGTTCGAAACCCTGCTGCTGCCCAAGGCGCACGTCCCCTCCATGCTCAATATGACCCAGGCCCAGCAACAGGATCTGGCGGTAGCGCTCAAGGAGCTCACCAGCCGTTACGACAACCTGTTCGAGTGCAGCTTCCCCTACTCCATGGGCTGGCACTTTGCCCCGCCCAAATCGGATTGCCCCGAGGCGTGGCAGTTGCATGCCCACTTCTATCCGCCCCTGCTGCGCTCCGCCACCGTGCGTAAATTCATGGTCGGCTTCGAGATGCTGGCCGAAACCCAGCGTGACCTTACCCCCGAGCAGGCTGCCGAGCGGCTGCGTGCCCTGAGCCCCGTTCACTACAACCAGACCAGCCACACCAATGAGGAGGCCCTATGACCCCCAGCCAACGCGTCAGCACCGTTTTTGCCGAGCAATTTGCCAAAGCGCCCGATCTGCTGGTGCGCGCCCCCGGTCGCGTCAACCTCATCGGTGAACATACCGACTACAACGACGGCTTCGTGCTGCCCTGCGCCATCGACTACGAGACCTGCGTTGCAATCGGCCTGCGCGATGACCGGCAAGTGCAGGTGATCGCCGCCGACTACGACAACCAGCGCGACCAGTTCGACCTCGACCAGCCCATCGAGCACCACTCCAACCAACGCTGGAGCGACTACATCCGCGGCGTGGTGAAGTATCTGCAGGAGCGCGGTTATGCCCTGCGCGGCCTCGATCTGGTGGTCTCCGGCAACGTGCCGCAGGGGGCGGGGCTCTCCTCCTCTGCCTCGCTGGAAGTAGCCATCGGTCAGGCCTTCAAAGAGGCGCTGGGGCTCGACATCAGCCAGGCCGAGATCGCCCTCAACGGCCAGCAGGCGGAGAACAAGTTCGTCGGCTGCAACTGCGGCATCATGGATCAGATGATCTCCGCCAGCGGCAAAACAGACCACGCCCTGCTGCTCGACTGTCGCTCGCTGGAGACCCGTCTGATACCCATGCCGGCGGATCTGGCGGTGCTGATCGTCAACTCCAACGTGCGTCGCGGTCTGGTGGACAGCGAATACAACACCCGCCGACAGCAGTGCGAAGCGGCCGCCCATCACTACGGGGTCAAGGCGCTGCGCGACCTCGATCTGGCCGGACTGGAAGCGGGCAAAGCCGGGCTGGATGAGGCCTGCTATCGCCGTGCCCGCCACATCGTCGGTGAAAACGCCCGCACCCTGGCGGCCGCCGATGCGCTGGCGAGCCACGACCTGACCCGCCTCAGCGAGCTGATGGCCGAATCGCACGCCGCCATGCGCGATGACTTCGAGATCACAGTGCCCGCCATCGACGGGCTGGTGGAGATCATCAAGGCTAAAATCGGCACCGATGGCGGCGTGCGGATGACTGGCGGCGGCTTCGGCGGCTGCGTGGTCGCCCTGCTGCGCCCGGAGAAAGTGGCCGAGGTGATTGCCGCCGTCGAGGCGGAGTATCCGGCCATCTCGGGCCTCAAGGCCGACTGCTACGTCTGCTCTGCCAGCGCCGGTGCAGGCAAGCTATGAGCAGCGCCATGACGCCATTCGAACTGGAAAACGAGGAGGGGCTGCGCCTGCGCGGCCTCGACTTCGGCGCTACCCTCACCTCCCTCACCCTGCCGGTGGCGGGCAAACGGCGCGAAGTGCTGCTGGGCTGTGCCGACGACGCCTATCCCACCCAGCAGGTGTGGCTGGGTGCGGTGGCAGGACGCTTTGCCAACCGCATCGGCGGTGCCGAGCTGGTGCGTGATGGACAGCACTGGTCGCTGAATGCCAATCAGGCCCCCAACTGTCTGCACGGCGGGCAGGCTGGCTTTCATCGCCAGCGCTGGCAAATCAAGGAGCTGGAGGCGGATCGTGTCAAGCTGGCGTTGCTCTCCCGGGCGGGGGATCAGGGCTTTCCCGGCAATCTGCGGGTCACCCTGGAGTACCGGCTGGAGCAGAACGATCTGGTGGTAGATTTCATCGCCAGCACGGATGCCACAACTCCGGTCAGCCTCACCAGCCACGCCTACTTCAATCTCGATGGGCAAACCGATGGCGGCGATATCCGTGACCACCTCATCAGCATCAATGCCGACCACTTCCTGCCGACCGACCCGAGCGGTTTGCCGATCACCATCACTCCGGTGGAGGGGCCATTCGATCTGCGCCAAGAGCGCCTTGTCGGGCAGGATTGGCTGAGTCATCCCCAGCAGCAACAAGCCAAGGGGTACGATCATGCCTTTGTGCTCAACGGCCCAACGCAAGTGTGGGCTGCTCGCGTGGTATCAGGGGACAGGCAGCTGGCGATGGAGGTCTACACCAACCAACCCTCGCTGCAGTTTTACACCGGCAACTGGCTGGCCAATACCCCGAACCGCAGCGGCCTGTCGCACCGGGATCACGACGGCTTCTGTCTTGAGGCGCAACAGCTACCGGACAGCCCCAATCGCCCCGAGCTGGGCAACCCCTGGCTGCTGCCTGGCGAGCGTTATCACCACCAGACCCGCTACCGCTTTATCCGCGACTGACTTAAAGGTTTCATGATTTTTACATAGCCTCAGCAGTCACTATCGAGCAAGATAAGCCGCCCCGAGACCCTCCCGGGGCGTTTTTACATTAACGAAGTTAAGGATTGTTTGTTCGATGACTGACACCTATAGCCTGCTGGTCGCCTTTATTCTGGGCGTCGTCGAGGGGCTGACCGAGTTCCTCCCCGTCTCCTCCACCGGCCACATGATTATCGTCGGCCATCTGCTGGGCTTTGAAGGGCCCAAGGCTGCCACTTTCGAAGTGGTGATCCAGCTTGGTTCCATCCTCGCCGTGGTCGCCGTCTTCTGGCGCCGCCTGTTTGGCTTGATTGGCATCCACTTCGGCCAGAAGCCGTCCCGGGATCACGCAACCCTGTCGCTGGTGCATGTCATCCTCGGCATGATGCCCGCCATCGTGATCGGTCTGGCCATCCACAGCTGGATCAAGGCCAACCTGTTTGGTCCGCAGACCGTCATGTACGCGCTGGTCGCGGGGGGCATCCTGCTGATCATCGCCGAGAAGTTCCGCCCGGCCGTCACAGCAGAAACCCTGGATGACATCAGCTACAAGCAGGCGTTCGGCATCGGTCTGTTCCAGTGTCTGGCCCTGTGGCCCGGCTTCTCCCGCTCCGGCGCCACCATCAGTGGTGGCATGCTGATGGGGATCAGCCGTCACGCAGCTGCCGAGTTCTCCTTCATCATGGCAGTGCCCATGATGGTTGCGGCCAGTGGGCTGGATCTCTACAAGAGCCGCGATTTCCTCTCGATGGCCGACTTCCCGATGTTTGCCGTGGGCTTTATCACCGCCTTCGTGGTGGCGATGTTTGCGATCAAGACCTTCCTGACATTGATCCGCCGCATCGACTTTATCCCGTTCGCCATCTACCGCTTTATCGTGGCATTCGCCGTCTATCTGGTGTTTGTCGCCTGATCGGCAGCCTGCAATCAAATGACAAAAGGGACCAACTTGGTCCCTTTTTCGATGGCGTCATGGTGCTTAGTAGAGGTGCTGGCTGATGCCGTTCAGCAGCCGCGACAGCCCCTTGGTGAACTGCACCGGCGCATCCTGCACCGTGTAGCAGAGGCAGCCATCGGGCGTATGCGGACTGTGGGAGTGGCTGGCATCACGCCAGATGAAATCCCCCGCCTTGTAAAGGGTATCGCCATCCTGAATATTGCCCGCCAGCAGCAGGGTCAGCTCATAACCCTGATGGGTGTGCTCGGGGATGCGGCCGCCCGCTTCGATATGGAGCAAGCTGGCGCGTGCCCCCATCTCGTCCAGCGGCAAACTATGCTGACGAATAGCCCCGATATGGCGCCACTTGGGCGAACGATAGCGGGCCAGCACCCGTGGCAAACGGTAGGCGTGACCGGCCACCTCCAGCTCGCCGTGCTGCGTTCGGGGCTGGTCATGTGTTGGCTTGGAGAGGGGTTCTGCCAGCGGTTGGGCCAGAATATCCGCCAGCATGGCGTCGAATCCGGCGTCCAATCCCACTTCATCCCGAGAGTCCGCCTCAGGCTCTGCTGGCGAGGCAAGATATTGCTGCGCCAGCTCCTCTTCGAATGTCTTCAGTCGGGCAGCACAATCGGGGCAGAGTTCACAGTGAGCGGAGAGCCCCACCGCCAGCGGCAGAGGGAGCTCGTCGGCGGCGAAGGCACGCAGCATAGGGTCGGTCGGATGGGCTTTAATCATGGCCTTGCTCCACTTGCTCTTTCAATTTCTGTAACGCCAGCCGGAGGCGGGACTTGATAGTACCGAGCGGCACGCCGAGTCGCTCCGCCAACTCTTGCTGGGAAAACTCCTGCAGATAGATGCCGCGTACCACCTGCTGTTGCGGCTCCGGCAGGGTGCCCAGATAATGGGCCATCTGACGGGTCAGCACCGCATCCTCACCGCCGCTCAGATGCTCCTCTTCGGCCTGAAACTCCAGCACGGGCCACAGCTCCTCGGCACAGAGATCCTCCTTGCTGGCGCGACGACGGCGCAGCATGTCGAAGCACTGGTTGCGCATCACGGTATAGATCCAGGTGGTCGGCGCCCCCTTATCGGGGTGGTAGAGGCGTGCCTTCTGCCACACCAGCAGCATGGTCTCCTGCACCAGCTCCATGGCGTTGGCCTCGCTGCCGAGGTGGCGCAGGCCGTAGCTGCGAATACGCGGCGCAAAGTGTTGGAACAGGCGGGCAAAAGCAGCCTTGTCGGCCTGCTCTGCCACCCTGATCAGCAGAGATTTGAGGTCGCCATCCGGGTTATCCATCACGGGCGAGGTCCTGCGTATGGTCGAGTGTGGTTGGCCAGTATATGCCATTGCGCCATCCCTTTGGTGTGCTGTCGAACATGCTGTGGTGATGACTTGTACGGCGCTGCGGCGCTGGCGGATCTGCGGGTCAGAAAAAAATCAGTGGCTGGCCACCAGCACCCCCTTGAGCAGGGCGATGGCGGGCTGATTGTCGGCAGCGGCCAGCAGCAGCTGCTTCTGTTCGGGGGGTATCGGCAGCACCTCCAGCCAGCGCTGGGCCACCCAGTTGCCATCGTCCCAGCAGGGGGCGGGATAGAGGGCGGCATAGTCGGGATAGTCGGCAAACACCTCCCGCAATGCCTCGACCAGCGGTTGCTGATCGGGATGGAGCCGGCGGGGCGGCCAGGCCGTCAGCGGCGTCACCTCGCCGATACGCAGGCCATCCTGCTCCTGCCACAGATCCTCTATCTGCACCCGCTCCATCCCCTGCACCGTGATCCCCAGCATGCCGTCCGGCAGCCGGTCGAAATCGATGATGGTGACCCGAGTGGCGATGGGCAGCATGTTGCGCAGGGCGTCGGGCTGGCGAGGATCCACCATGCAGAGGGCAAAGCCGGACTCCCCCGCCTCGGCAATCATCCGCTGGTATCTCGGTTCGAAGATCCGCAGCGGCATGACGCCGCCGGGCAGCAGGTGGGCAGATAGGGGAAACAGCGCCAGTCGCATCGCAAACTCCTCGGTTGGGAACCTCTGTTGATACGCCGGGCCAGTGGGAGGAGATCATTCCCGTCAGCGGAAAGGAAAAACCCTTAACAATCAGGGGAAAATAGCCTGGACAAGCCGCTTCGATATGCAGTAGAAATGGATAAGCACCGTAATTTCCGCCCAATATTCTGGAATATGGCGCCAAACGCAGTGAAATATCCGCCCGACAGCGAGCGGCGGGTCATCCCTATAGTTTTCTCGAGCCGATGCGGGTAAAATTCACGCCCTTATATATCAGTCATTTTTCGACGCGCAACCTTGGTGGTCAGTTATGAAAGAGCATATTCATCATCTACTTGAACAAACGGTAGCCAATCTCAAGTCAGCAGGCGTCCTGCCAGCGGACCTGGAAGCCCGCGTGCAAGTAGACCGATGCAAGGAAAAAGCTCACGGCGACCTGGCTACCAACCTGGCCATGCTGCTGGCCAAACCGGCCCGCAAGAATCCCCGTGAGCTGGCAGCGGCCATCATCGAGCACCTGCCTGCCTCCGACCTGATCGCCAAGGTCGAGATCGCCGGTCCCGGCTTTATCAACTTCTTCTTCGACCAGCGCTGGCTGGCCGGTCAGGTTGAGGCCATGGTGACCTCTGCCAACGCCAACGTACGGTTGCCCGCGCCACAAACCGTGGTGGTGGACTACTCCGCCCCCAACGTGGCCAAAGAGATGGCGGTGCACCACATCCGCTCCACCGTACTCGGTGATGTGGCTGCGCGCGCGCTGGAGTTCCTCGGCCACAAAGTGATCCGCGCCAACCACATCGGCGACTGGGGCACCCAGTTCGGCATGCTGATCGCCTATCTGGAGAAGATGTCCAACGAGCACGCCAGCGACATGGCGCTCAAGGATCTGGAAGCCTTCTACACCCAGGCCAAGCGTTGCTACGACGAAGACGAAGCCTTCGCCGAGCGCGCCCGTAACTACGTGGTCAAGCTGCAGGGTGGCGACGAGTACTGCCGTACCATGTGGAAGAAGCTGGTCGACATGACCATGGAACAGAACCAGATCAACTATGACCGCCTGAATGTCTCCCTGACCAACAAGGACATCATGGGCGAGTCCATGTACAACGACATGCTGCCGGAGATCGTTGCCGACCTGAAAGCCAAGGGGCTGGCGGTCGAAAGCGAAGGCGCCACCGTTGTCTTCCTGGACGAGTTCAAGAACAAGGATGGCGAGGCCATGGGCGTCATCATCCAGAAGAGCGATGGCGGTTTCCTCTACACCACCACCGACATCGCCTGTGCCAAATACCGTTATGAAACCTTGGGCGCCGACCGTGTCATGTACTTCATCGACTCCCGTCAGCACCAGCACCTGATGCAGGCCTGGACCATCACCCGCAAGGCGGGCTATGTGCCGGAATCCGTGCCGCTTGAGCACCACGCCTTCGGCATGATGCTGGGCAAGGATGGTCGTCCCTACAAGACTCGTTCCGGTGGCACCGTCAAGCTGGTTGACCTGCTCAACGAAGCGGAAGAGCGCGCCGCTGCCCTGCTGGAGAGCCGCAACAGCGACCTCTCTGCCGAAGAGAAGGCCAACGTGGTCAACGCAATCGCCATGGGCGCGGTCAAGTATGCGGATCTCTCCAAGAACCGCACTACCGACTACATCTTCGACTGGGATCTGATGCTGTCGTTTGAAGGCAACACCGCCCCTTACCTGCAGTATGCCTACACCCGTATCCAGTCCATCTTCCGCAAGGCTGGCGTCGATGCCGCTACCCTGACCGGCAATGTGACCCTGAACGAAGAGGCCGAAGAGGTGCTGGCCCAGAAGCTGATCCAGTTCTCCGACGCGGTCAATGGCGTGGCCGACAAAGGCATGCCGCACCTGCTCTGTACCTACCTGTACGAGTTGTCCGGCAACTTCATGACCTTCTATGAAGCCTGCCCGATCAACAAGGATGGCGTGGACGAGGCAACCCGTCAGAGCCGTCTGCTGCTTTGCGCCGCCACCGCCAAGGTGCTGAAACTGGGCCTCGGCGTACTGGGCATCCATACCCTGGAGCGCATGTAATAGATGGCAACCCGGGATTATGTCGGCAGCCGCCCACGACGTCGGGCGGGTGGTCGAAACAGCAAGAAAGCGGCCCCTCGCCGCTTTCCTGTTATTCCAGTGCTGCTGGTCGTGGCACTGCTGGCAGGCTTTGGTGGCTTCCTTTACATGATCAATGGCAAGGGCAGCGACGCCCCCACCATCGAAGAGCAGGTAAAGGCCAACAAGCCAAAACCACAGAACAACGGGTTGCCACAGGAGAAGTGGAGCTACATCGAACGGCTTGAGAACAAGCAGGTCGATGTTATCGAGCCACCGCCCCAGCCGGGCGTGCTGCCACCGCCCCCCGCCGATACTCTGACCCTGCAGCCGGAAAAGCTGCCGCAACCGGTACCGACCGACATTCCCCAACCGGGGACGCCCATCGGCCAGTCCAAACCCTATCAGACCAATCCGGCGACCACGCCTGACAACGGTGCGCCCGTTGCCAGCGCTCGGGAACAGGTGATCGATCGCCAGGCCGAACGGGAGCGAATGGAGCGGGAGATCCGTGCCGAGCTGGAGCGGGAGCAGGCCGAAGCGGCCAAGGCCAAAGCGGCTAACCCGCCAGCCCAGACCGCAGCCGCCGACAGCGGTCGCTATATGATGCAGTGCGCGGCTCTGCGCTCGCAGGATTCCGCAGAGTCGCTCAAGGCACGTATCGCCTTCACCGCCGGTCTCTCTTCCAGCCTGCAGGTGGTCAACACAGCCAACGGTACCGTCTACAAGGTGATGGTGGGCCCCTTCAACGGCAAGGCGGCCGCCGACGCGGCCAACGGCAAGCTGCAGAGCTCCGGCATCAGCGGCTGCATTGCCAAGAAGGGTTAGCATACTGTCAGGCTGAACCAGCAGAGAACCAGAACATGACAAATTCGAAACAGCCACCAAATGGCCTTCCGGTTTACCGCTTGATTACTGGGCCTGATGACGCGACATTTTGTTTTCGTGTCAGCGAGGCACTAGCTCAAGGCTACACGCTGTATGGTTCTCCCTCGGCGACGTTCAATGGCCAAACTGTGATCGTGTGCCAAGCGGTAGTCTGGTCTGAAACAACATAATGCGGACAGTGTGCAGCAGGGCCGGGTGGCAACACCCGGCCCTGTTCTTTTGGTGTCACTCGCACCCACGCTCTTTATTACCCCGTTTATCCCGACCAAAGGCAGGGTTGAAAAGCCCGTTTGCCATCCCCATCTTTCTTGCCATGCACAGTCAGGCCGTCATTCGGCTCAAGCGAGGTAAGTAAAGTGACTACCATAGTTTCAGTTCGCCGCAACGGTCAGGTCGTCATCGGTGGCGATGGCCAGGTCTCTCTTGGCAACACCGTCATGAAGGGCAACGCCCGCAAGGTTCATCGTCTCTATAACGGCAAGGTGCTGGCCGGTTTCGCTGGCGGTACCGCCGACGCCTTCACCCTGCTCGAGCGTTTCGAAGCAAAACTGCAGGCCCATCAGGGTAATCTGGAGCGCGCCGCCGTGGCGCTGGCCAAAGATTGGCGCACCGATCGCGCTCTGCGCCGCCTCGAAGCACTGCTGGCCGTGGCCGACGAACACAAATCCTTCATCATCACCGGCAACGGTGACGTGGTGCAGCCGGAGCACGATCTCATCGCCATCGGCAGCGGCGGCAACTTTGCCCAGTCCGCCGCCATCGCCCTGCTGGAAAACACCGAGCTGGATGCCAGGACCATTGTCGAGAAGTCCCTCAAGATTGCGGGCGACATCTGCGTCTTCACCAACGGCAACCACACCATCGAAGTGCTGGACTACGCCGCCAAATAAGGCCACCAGCCAAACCCAATTTCCCAAGGGGTGGGCACTGCCCGCCCCGGATACAGGAACACCATCATGTCCGAGATGACCCCGAGAGAAATCGTCCACGAGCTGGATCGTCACATCATTGGTCAGGCCGATGCCAAGCGCGCCGTTGCCGTTGCCCTGCGCAACCGCTGGCGCCGGATGCAGCTCAACGAAGAGATGCGCCATGAAGTGACCCCGAAAAACATCCTGATGATCGGCCCGACCGGTGTCGGCAAGACCGAGATCGCCCGTCGTCTGGCCAAGCTGGCCAACGCCCCCTTCATCAAGGTGGAAGCGACCAAGTTCACCGAAGTGGGCTATGTCGGCAAGGAAGTGGACAGCATCATCCGCGATCTGACCGATGCCGCCATCAAGCTGGTGCGCGAAACCGAGATGGAGAAGATGAAATACCGCGCCGAAGAAGCCGCCGAAGAGCGCATCCTCGACGCCCTGCTGCCCAACCCGCGCAACACTTGGGGTGAGGAAGAGAAAGCCGACAACTCCAACACCCGCCAGATCTTCCGCAAGAAACTGCGGGAAGGTCAGCTGGATGACAAGGAGATCGAGCTGGAGCTCTCCGCCTCCCCGATGGGCGTCGAAATCATGACCCCGCCGGGCATGGAAGAGATGGCCAACCAGCTGCAGGGGCTGTTCCAGAACCTGGGCCAGAACCAGAAGAAGAAGCGCAAGATCAAGGTCAAAGAGGCCATGAAGGCGCTGATCGAAGAGGAAGCGGCCCGTCTGGTCAATCCTGAAGAGCTGAAGCAGAAAGCCATCGCCGCTGTCGAGAACAACGGCATCGTCTTCCTCGACGAGATCGACAAGATCTGCAAGCGCGGCGAGAGCTCGGGCCCCGACGTCTCCCGTGAAGGGGTACAGCGCGACCTGCTGCCGCTGGTTGAAGGTTGCACCGTCAACACCAAGCACGGCATGGTCAAGACCGACCACATCCTGTTTGTCGCCTCCGGCGCCTTCCAGATCGCCAAGCCGTCCGACCTCATCCCCGAGCTGCAGGGCCGTCTGCCGATCCGGGTCGAGCTGACCGCTCTCACCACCGATGACTTCGAGCGCATCCTGACCGAACCGAACGCCTCCCTGACCGATCAGTACAAGGCGCTGATGGCCACCGAAGGGGTCAACATCGAGTTCACCAAGGATGGCATCCGCCGTCTGGCCGAAGCGGCCTGGCAGGTCAACGAGCGTACCGAAAACATCGGTGCCCGTCGTCTGCACACCGTGATGGAGCGCCTGATGGAAGATATCTCCTATGACGCCTCCGAGAAGTCCGGCGAGACCTTTGTCATCGACACCGACTACGTCAACGCCCATCTCGGCAAGCTGATTGAAGACGAGGATCTGAGCCGCTTTATTCTGTAAGCGCGCCCCTCCCGATAAAACGCCTCCCTTCGCGGAGGCGTTTTTATTTCTCCACCACCTCCGTCATCTGCCCGGATTCTGGCCCACACCTGCGGCAACCCGTTCAATCCCAAGCCGTTTCCAAACTTCCCCTTGCCAACGCCCGCCGTTTTTTCATCCCCGCTGAAATCTGCTCAAAAAAAGATCTTTCCTATTCTCGGCGGCTGATTTATACACACGTATAAATCAGATCAAAATCTGTGCAGCAGGAACCTGAAAGATGAATCCAACCCGGCAGAAACTGCTCGATACCGGCCTCGCCATCGCCACCGAGAAGGGGCTGCGCGGCCTGACGGTGCGCGAGCTGGCGGCGGCGGCAGAGGTGAACCTCGGCTCCTTCGTCTACCACTTCGGCAACCGCGACGCCTTCATCGACGAGCTGGTCGAGCTCTGGTATGCCCCCCTCTATGACGAGCTCAAGGCAGTGGCAGCCAAAGGCTCCTACCCCTCTGCCATTGCCATGTTCGAGGCCACCATGAAGGCGCTGATCGGGCTGGTGGCGCGCCAGCGCGGCTTTATCAACCACCTGTTTGGCGATGCGCTGGCGGGTGAAGGGGCGGCCCAGCGCTTTCTGCTCAGCCTGCCGCGCCGCCACCCCCTGCTGCTGATCGAGCAGGTACGGATGGCACAGGCGGAAGGGTCACTGGTCGCCGGTCACCCGCTCCAGCTGATGATCTTCATCATGGGGTCGGTCGGCCTGCCGCTGGTGATCGCCGGCAGCGGTCGCCAACTCGGCTGGCTGCCCGAACAGGCAGCCCCTTTTCTCAGCCAGATAGACAACCCCGAGGCCGCCAGACAACGGCTGGTATGGGCACTGCGCGGCCTGCGCCCCACCGACATGAAAGAAGGAGAAGCGGCATGAAACAACGCATTGTAATCGCAGCCCTGCTGCTAACCGTTATCGGTGGCTACCTCTGGTGGCAGGGGCGCCCCACCGACGGCTCCATCCTCTACGGCAATGTCGATATTCGCGACGTCAATCTGGCCTTTCGGGTCGGCGGTCGCGTCGATCAGGTACTGGTCGATGAGGGGGATAGGGTAAAAACCGGCCAACTGCTGGCCCGCCTCGATCCGGCGCCCCTCACCCACAGCCGCGACAGTGCCCGCGCCAATCTGGCTGCGCTCACTGCCGCCAACACCTTGATCCACAAAGGCTATCGCAGCGAAGAGACCGACCGTGCCCGAGCCGCACTGGCCGCCGCCGAAGCCGCTGCGCTGGAGGCCGACCAGCAGTGGCGCCGCCAGAGCGCACTGGCCGCCACCGGTGCCATCTCCCGCGGTCAGCTCGATACCGCCCGCTCCCAGCGGGATCAGACCCAGGCGCAGGTGCGCTCCGCACGCGAACAGCTCGCCCAGCTCGAAACCGGCTACCGCCCGGAGGAAATTGCCCAGTCCGATGCCCAGCTGGAAGGGGCCAAAGCGGCGCTCGCCAGTGCCGAACTGGCGCTGGCAGATGCCAGCCTGACCGCCCCCAGCGACGGCATCATCATCAGCCGCGCCGTCGAGAACGGCAGCATGGTGCAGAGCGGAGCGACCGCCTTCAACCTCTCCCTGACCGCGCCAGTCTGGGTGCGCGCCTATGTGGAGGAGCCCTGGCTCGGCCACTTCCCGAGCGGCGCCAAGGTAACCCTCACCACCGACTCGCGGCCGGATCAGCCCTATCACGGGGTGGTGGGCTTTGTCTCGCCGACCGCCGAGTTCACCCCGAAATCGGTGGAGACGCCGGACCTGCGCACTCACCTCGTCTACCGGCTGCGCATCGTGGTGCAGGATCCCGACCCGGCCCTGCGCCAAGGAATGCCGGTCACCGTCAGGCTGGCGCCATGAGCTGCGCCATCTCCCTTGAGGGGCTCACCAAACGCTTTGGTGAGCGGGTCGCCCTCAACGCCATCTCGGCCACTATTCCGGCTGGCGGCATCACCGGGCTGGTCGGCCCCGACGGCGCGGGCAAGAGCACTTTGCTGCGCCTGCTGGCCGGTTTGCTGATCCCCGAAGCGGGCACCATCCGGGTGCTGGGGCTGGATCCGGTGAGCGAGGGGGATCTGCTGCGCCAGCGCCTCGGCTACATGCCCCAGCAGTTCGGCCTCTACGAGGATCTCAGCGTGCTGGAGAACCTCACCCTCTACGCTGACTTGCGCGGCGTACTGGAGCCCGAACGCACGCCCACCTTCGCGCGGCTGCTCGCCTTCACCGATCTCGCTCGCTTCACCGCACGACCGGCAGGCAAGCTCTCTGGCGGGATGAAGCAGAAACTCGGGCTGGCCTGCGCCCTGCTCGGCACCCCGGATATGCTGCTGCTGGACGAACCGGGGGTCGGGGTCGATCCCATCTCCCGCCGCGCCCTCTGGCAGATGGTGCGCGATCTGGCCAAGGGGGGGATGACGGTGCTCTGGAGTACCGCCTATCTCGATGAGGCGGAGCTGTGCGACCACGTGCTGCTGATGGCGGATGGCGAGGTGCGCACCAGCGGCACACCGGCCAATCTGATGGGGGCCATGGCCAGCCGCTGCTGGCTGCTGGAGGCGGGGCAGCTGGATGGCCGCGAGCGGCGCGCCCTGCTGCGCCGGGCACTGGCTCACCCGGCGGTGATGGATGGCGCGGTGGCGGGGGAGCGGGTTCGCCTGCTGCTGCACCCGGGCATGACGCCCCCACCGCTCCCGGAGCTGCAACTGGCCAACGGCGCCTTTCAACCGGCCCAGCCCCGGCTGGAGGATGCCTTTATCGACCTGCTCGGCGGCGGCCCCGGCGGGGAGTCGAGTCTGGCAGCCGGGATGCGCGAAGCGGAACTGCCGCAGGGGGTCTCCCCCGAGGCGGTGATCGAGGCGCGCCACCTCACCAAACGCTTCGGCGATTTTGCCGCCACCGATGATGTCAGCTTTGCGGTGCGCCGCGGCGAGATCTTCGGCCTGCTCGGCCCCAACGGGGCGGGCAAGTCCACCACCTTCAAGATGGAGTGCGGCCTGCTGCGCCCGAGCGAGGGGCAGGCCCTGGTGACCGGCATCGATCTGGCCCACAGCCCCTCGGCGGCGCGCCAGCGCCTCGGCTACATGGCGCAGAAGTTCTCCCTCTACAAGCAGCTCACCGTGGCGCAGAACCTCTCCTTCTTCGCCGGTATCTACGGCCTGTTCGGCCGCCACCAGCAGACGCGGATCGACGCCATGGTGACTGCCTTTGCCCTCACCCCCTGGCTCGATCAGAAGGCGGAATCCCTGCCGCTCGGCCTGCGCCAGCGCTTATCGCTGGCCTGCGCCCTGCTGCACGAGCCGCCGCTGCTGTTCCTCGACGAGCCCACCTCCGGGGTCGATCCGGTGACCCGGCGCGAGTTCTGGTCGCACATCAACGCGCTGGCCGACCACGGCGTCACCGTGCTGGTCACCACCCACTTTATGGATGAGGCGGAGTATTGCGACCGCATCGCCCTCATCTATCGCGGCAAGCTGCTGGCGCTCGGCACCCCGGACGATCTCAAGGAACTGGCCGCCAAAGAGGCGGCGACCTCTTTGCCAACCGGCTCCTTGCCGACCTGTTCTTTGCCAACAATGGAAGAGGCTTTTATCACCCTGGTCGAGCGGGCCAGCGAGGAGGACGCATGAGCATCAACCGTCGGCGACTGCTGGCCCTCTGCCGCAAGGAGACGCTGCAAATCGTCCGTGACCCGAGCAGCATCCTCATCGCCTTCATCATGCCGGTGGTGCTGCTGGTGGTAATGGGTTACGCCATCAATCTCGATGTGGACCATCTGCGCCTCGGCATCTGGCGTACCGATAGCGGCGCTCCGGCGGTGCGGCTGGAGCAGGCCCTGCGCGGCTCTACCGCGCTGGAGATCCACAGCGGGCCGAGCAAAGAGTCCCTGCTCGCCAGTCTGGCCCGTGGCGAGATCCGCGGCCTGCTGGTGATCGATGACGGCTTCTCCCGCGCCATGGCCGGTCAGGGCAATGGCACGCCGCAGGCACTGCTGCTGACCGACGGCTCCGAGCCCAACACCGCCAACTTCGTCACCAACTATGTGCAGGGGATCTGGCAGGGGTGGCTCGCTGGCGAGGGGGTCGCCATGCCGGTGTCGATAGAGAGCCGCGCCTGGTTCAATCCGGCGCTGGTGAGCCGCAACTTTCTGGTGCCGGGCTCCATTGCGGTGGTGATGACCATCATAGGGGCCCTGCTCACCTCGCTGGTGGTGGCGCGGGAGTGGGAGCGCGGCACCATGGAGGCGCTGCTCGCCACCCCGGTCACCAAGGGGGAGCTGCTGCTCTCCAAGCTGTTGCCCTACTACGGCCTTGGCATCATCGCCATGCTGCTCTGCCTGCTCTTCTCGGTGGCGGTGATGGGCGTGCCGTGGCGCGGCTCCCTGCTGCTGCTCTTTCTGGTCACCAGCGTCTTTCTCGGCAGCGCCCTCGGGCTCGGGCTGTTTCTCTCCACCGTGATGCGCAGCCAGTTCAACGCCGCACAGGCAGCGCTGATCGCCGCCTTTCTGCCCGCCGTGATGCTGTCGGGCTTCGTCTTCGAGATCGCCAGCATGCCGCCTTGGCTTCGGGCCATCACCCACCTCATTCCGGCCCGCTACTTCGCGAGCTCCTTGCAGACCCTCTATCAGGCGGGCAGCGTTTTTTCGATCCTGCTGGTCAACGGTTTCTGTCTGCTGCTGCTGGCCGGTTTCTGGCTGGCCCTGACCGCCCGCAAGACGCGGCGCACTCTGGAGTAACCCATGCTGATCCGACTCTGGTGGCTGATCCGAAAAGAGCTGCAGGCCCTGATGGGCAATACTCAGGGGCGCTTTCTGCTCATCATGCCGGTGCTGCTGCAGACCGCCCTCTTCCCGTTCGCCGCCACTCTGGAGGTGACCGGCAACACGCTGGCCATCTACAACCAGGATGGCGGTGCCCAGAGCCGCGAGCTGCTGGAGCGCCTCACCCATATGCCCGCCTTTACCACCATCATCCCGGTACAAGGCGAGGCGGGCATGACCGAGGCCATCACCGGGCAACAGGCACTGCTCGGGCTGATTATTCCGGGCGATTTTTCGCGCCGGCTGGCACGGGGCGAACAGGCCAAGGTACAGCTGATCATCGACGGACGCCGCTCCAACGGTGGTCAGGTGGCGGCTGGCTACATCAGTCAGGTGATCGCCCGCTGGCAAAGTGAGGGCAAGGGGCAACCCGAGCTGGCGGTACGCAACCTCTACAACCCCAACGTCGAGTTCCACTGGCATATCCTGCCAGCGCTGGTGGCCATCATCACCACCACTGGCTGCCTGATTGTCACCGCCCTCTCGGTCGCGCGGGAGCGGGAAGAGGGCACCTTCGATCAGCTGCTGGTCTCCCCCCTCACCGCGGGCTGGATCATGGCGGGCAAGGCGGTGCCCGGCATCATGGTGGCGGTGGGGCAAGGGTGCATAGTCGCGCTGGCCGCCCGTTTTGTCTTTCACCTCCCCTTTGCCGGCAGCCTCAGCCTGCTGATGGCGGGCATGGTCTGCTACGGGCTGGCACTGGCCGGGATCGGGCTCTTCATCTCGTCGTTCTGCTCGACCCAGCAGCAGGCCTTTCTCGGGGTCTTCTCCTTCACCGTCCCGGCGGTGATCCTCTCGGGCTACATCTCGCCGGTGGAGAACATGCCGCAGGTGTTCCAGTGGCTGGCGGCCATCGACCCCCTCACCCACTTCATCGTGCTGCTCAAGGGGGTCTTCCTCAAGGGGTTTGACTGGTCGGCCGCCTGGCCCCTGCTCTGGCCGCTGCTCGCCATCGCCGGCGTCACCCTGTCGCTAGCGCTCGCCATGTTCCGCCGCCATATCGCCTGACGCGCCACCTTGTTCAGCTGATGCCGGTCTCGCCCAGTGCGAGGCCGGCCATTTTCCGCCAGAAGTTTTCACTCCCCGGCCGTGGGTAAACCGGGCTTTCCCTCCACCACCCCTCACTCCAAGCCAGCGCAGAAATCATCAACTGGTATACCTATTTTTGTATATCTTTGAATTTTATCGAATTACCCCTGACGAGATATATAAATAGACACTTGATTTGCATCAATTGCCCGCCCCGACTGACTGGGTAGCCTAGCCCCAGAATGATGTTTTATTACTCCAAACTAGAGGCAATCATGAGCAAAGTCAGACTGGTCGTTGTGGGCAACGGCATGGTGGGGCACCGCTTCATCGAAGAGTTGATCGAGCGGGCCGAGCCGGGCCGCTACGAGATCACCGTCTTCGGTGCAGAACCCCGTCCCGCCTACGATCGCGTCCATCTCTCCTCCTACTTCTCCCATCACACCAGCGAAGATCTCTCCCTCGTCAAACCCGGCTTCTACGACAAGCACGGCATCCGCCTGCTGCTCGGCGAAGCGGTGAAAAAAATCGACAGGGCCAACCGCGAAGTGCACTCCAACAAGGGCACTGTGGTCGGGTACGACAAGCTGGTGCTGGCCACCGGCTCCTACCCCTGGGTGCCGCCCATTGCGGGCAGTCAGCACCACGAGTGCTTCGTCTACCGCACCATCGAGGATCTGAAAGCCATTCGCAGCGCCGCCAGGAGTGGCAAGAGCGGGGTGGTGATCGGGGGCGGCCTGCTTGGCCTCGAAGCGGCCGGTGCCCTCAAGGCGCTGGGTCTCGAGACCCACGTTGTGGAGTTTGCTCCGGTACTGATGGCCGAGCAGCTCGACGGTCAGGGCGGCCAGCTGCTGCGCCGCAAGATTGAATCCATGGGCGTGCAGGTGCACACCAGCAAGAGCACCAGCGAGATCCTGATGCATGGCGGTGAGCAGGCGAAACACCGCCTCGCCTTTGCCGATGGCAGCCAGCTGGAAGTAGACGTAGTGGTCTTCTCCACCGGCATTCGCCCGCAAGATACCCTCGGCCGTTACGGTGATCTCGCCATCGCCGAGCGCGGCGGCATCGTCATCGACGATCACTGCCTCACCTCAGACCCCGACATCTATGCCATCGGCGAGTGCGCCGCCTGGCAGGGCCGCTTCTTCGGGCTGGTAGCGCCGGGCTACAAGATGGCCCAGATCACCGTCGACCATCTGCTCGGCGGTGACAGCCGCTTCGAAGGGGCAGACATGAGCGCCAAGCTGAAACTGCTCGGCGTCTCCGTCGGCTCCATCGGCGATGCTCACGGCCGCACCCCGGGCAGCCACAGCTATGTGTTTCAGGACGATCAGGCTGGCGTCTACAAGAAGATCGTGGTGAGCGAAGACAACAGCCGATTGCTCGGCGCCGTGCTGGTGGGTGACGTGGAAGATTACGGCAACCTGCTGCAGATGATGCTCAACGCCCTGCCGCTGCCGAGCCACCCGGACACCCTGATCCTGCCCGCCTACGCCGGAGCCAAACCGACGCTGGGGGTGGATGCCCTGCCGGAAAGCGCCCAGATCTGCTCCTGCTTTGACGTCTCCAAAGGCGACATCGCTCAGGCGGTGGCCGAGGGTCACACCACCCTGGCCGCCATCAAGCAGCACACCAAGGCCGGAACCGGCTGCGGCGGCTGTGTGCCGCTCATCAGTCAGGTACTCAACGCCGAGCTGGTGAAGCAGGGCATCGAGGTCAACAACCACCTCTGCGCCCACTTCCCCCACTCCCGTCAGGAGCTGTTCCATCTGGTCAAGGTGGAGGGGATCAAGAGCTTCGACGAGCTGCTGGCCAAGCACGGTCAGGGCTATGGCTGTGAGGTGTGCAAACCGACCGTCGGCTCCATCCTCGCCTCCTGCTGGAACGAGCATGTGCTGAGCCCGCGCAACATCCCACTGCAGGACACCAACGACATCTTCCTCGGCAACATGCAAAAGGACGGCAGCTACTCCGTCATCCCGCGCATGGCCGGCGGTGAAGTGACCCCGGAAGGGCTGCTGGCGGTGGCCGAAGTGGCCCGCGACTACAAGCTCTACACCAAGATCACCGGCGCCCAGCGCATCGGCCTGTTCGGGGCTCAGAAGGATGACCTGCCCGCCATCTGGCGCAAGCTGCTGGCAGCCGGATTCGAGACAGGTCAGGCCTATGCCAAGGCGCTGCGTATGGCCAAGACCTGTGTCGGCAGCACCTGGTGCCGCTTCGGCGTGCAGGACAGCGTTGGCCTCGGGGTCTTCCTCGAGAACCGCTACAAGGGGATTCGCACCCCGCACAAGATGAAGTTCGGCGTCTCCGGCTGTACCCGCGAATGTGCGGAAGCCCAGGGCAAGGATGTCGGCATCATCGCCACCGATGCGGGCTGGAACCTCTATGTGGGCGGCAACGGCGGCATGAAACCGCGCCACGCCGATCTGCTGGCTTCTGACCTTGACCGCGAAACCCTCATCAAGCTGATCGACCGCTTTATGATGTTCTACGTCACCAGCGCCGACAAACTGCAGCGCACATCGGTCTGGCTCGGCAATCTGGAAGGGGGTGTCGACTACCTGCGCGAGGTGATCGTCGACGACAAGCTGGGACTGGCCGAGACGCTGGAGCGCGATATCCAGACCCTCATCGACAGCTACGAGTGCGAATGGTCGCGCACCCTCAACGAAGAGGAGGCGCTCAAGCGCTTCAGCCACTTCATCAACAGCGACAAGCGCGATCCGGACGTGCAGTTCGTCAGCGAGCGCGACCAGCACAGACCCGCCACTCCGGCCGAGCGCATCCCCGTCTACCAGATCGAGGTGGAGACCAAATGATGAAATTAGCCTGCCAACTCAACGACATCCTGCCGGGCTGCATGGACGTTTGCGCCCTGCTCGATAGCCAGTCCATCCAACTCGAGGTGGAGATTAAACGATGAAACTTGCCTGCCAACTCAACGACATCCTGCCGGGAACCGGCGTCTGTGCACTCATTGAGGGTCGTCAGATCGCCCTGTTCCGCCCGAGCGCGGCGGCCGAGGTGTTCGCCATCGACAACCGGGATCCCTTCTTCGCCGCCAACGTGCTGTCGCGGGGCCTGATCTGCGAACACGACGGCGAGCTCTGGGTCGCCAGCCCGCTCAAGAAGCAGCGCTTTCGCCTGAGCGATGGCCACTGTTTCGACAACCCTGCGATGTCGGTTCAAAGCTACCCCGTTGAAGTGCGCGACCAGCTGGTCTGGGTCGCCGTCTAAAGCCAAATTCACTCTCTTTCGGGCTGCCAGAGGGCAGCCCTTTCAAGGACTCACAAGATGTACACGGAAACCATCAACAAGTGCGCCGCCAACGCGGCCCGCATCAACCGCTTCGAGCGCAGCGACAAGCTCGGCTTCTGGCTCAGCTCCGCCATGGCGGGGGCCTATGTGGGCCTCGGCATCATCCTGATCTTCACCCTCGGCAATCTGGTGGATCCGAGCATCCGACCGCTGGTGATGGGGGCCACCTTCGGCATCGCCCTGACGCTCGTCATCATCGCCGGCTCCGAGCTGTTCACCGGCCACACCATGTTCCTCACCTTCGGGGTGAAGACGGGCAAGATCACCATGGCCGACCTGCTGCGTATCCTGCCGCAGACCTGGGCGGGCAATCTGATTGGCTCCGTTGTGGTGGCTCTGATCTACTCCTACGGCGGCAGCCTGCTGCCGGACGCGGGCAGTCTGGCCCACAAGGTGGCGCTGGCCAAGACCCAGGCTCCGGCCCTGACCCTGTTTATGAAGGGGATCCTCTGCAACTGGTTGGTCTGCCTCGCCATCTGGATGGCGCTGCGCACCGAAGGAGCCGCCCGCTTCATCGCCATCTGGTGGTGCCTGCTCGCCTTTATCGCCTCCGGCTACGAACACTCCATCGCCAACATGACCCTGTTCGCCCTCTCCTGGTTTGGCGCCCACTCGGAGGCCTACACCCTGAGCGGCATCGGCCACAACCTGCTGTGGGTGACCCTGGGCAACACCGTCTCCGGCGCCCTCTTTATGGGCCTCGGCTACTGGTATGCCACCCCCAAGGCTGAGCGCCCGGTCGCGGTGAGCGAGACCACCAGCACTGCCAACCAGACCCGAACCGCCTGATCAGGAGGCCCCATGGACTACTTGCCCATCTTTTGCCGACTCGACAACAAACCCGTGCTGCTGGTCGGCGGCGGCGAGGTGGCGGAGCGCAAAGCGCGCCTGCTGCTGGATGCCGGTGCTCGCCTCACTGTGGTCGCGCCCGAGCTCGACCCCGAGCTGGCGGAACTGGCTGCCAACGGCAGCATCGAGTGGCTGGCCGGTGAATTTGCGCCGGAGCAACTGGCGGGCAAGTGGCTTGCGGTGGCCGCCACCGATCGGCGCGAGGTGAATGCGCTGGTTTACCAGAGCGCCAACCGGGCGCGGATCTTTGCCAACGTGGTGGATGACCCGAAACGCTCCAGCTTCATCATGCCATCGATCATCGACCGCTCACCGCTGATGGTGGCCATCTCCTCCGGTGGCAAGGCGCCGGTGCTGGCTCGCTTGCTGCGGGAAAAACTGGAAGCCCTGCTGCCCCAGCATCTGGGCGCCGTCGCGGCCTTCGCCGGCAGCCTGCGGGAGCGGGTCAAGGCCCGCTTCGCCAGCATGGGCGAGCGGCGCCGCTTCTGGGAGCGGCTGCTCGGGGCGGATCGGCTCGGCCAAGCACTGGCCCGCGGTGATAGTGCCTCTGCCAATCAACTGGCCGACAGCCTGTTTGCCGACGAATGCAACACCGCTGGCGAAGTGGTGCTGGTGGGGGCTGGCCCCGGCGATCCGGGTCTGCTCACCCTGCACGCCCTGCGCCAGATGCAGCAGGCGGACGTGGTGGTCTATGACCGGCTGGTCTCGGACGAGGTGATGGCGCTGGTGCGCCGCGATGCCAAACGCATCTTCGTCGGCAAGCAGGCGGGCAACCACTGCGTACCGCAGGAGGGGATCAACCAGCTGTTGCTGGAGGAGGCGAAGAAGGGGCAGCGGGTGGTGCGACTGAAGGGGGGCGACCCCTTTATCTTCGGCCGTGGCGGCGAGGAGCTGGAGACGCTGGTTGGCACAGGCATCGGCTTTCAGGTGGTGCCCGGCATCACCGCGGCCAGCGGCTGCGCCGCCTACGCCGGCATTCCGCTCACCCACCGCGACCACGCCCAAAGCGTCCGTTTCGTTACCGCCCACGGCAAGGGTGGCGCCCGGGATCTCGACTGGCCGCTGCTGGCCAAAGATCGGCAGACTCTGGTGTTCTACATGGGGCTCTCCTCCTGCGCCACCATCCGCGAGCAGTTGCTGGCTCACGGCAAGGCGAGCAACACCCCGGTGGCGCTGATCGAGCGCGGCACCCAACCCTGCCAACGGGTTATTCGCGGCACCCTCGATGAGCTGCCCGCGCTGGCGATGGGGGTCGAGAGCCCGGCGCTGATCATGGTGGGATCTGTGGTAACGCTGGCCGACCGGCTCGCCTGGTTTGGCGCGGCACCACAGCCTCAGCGAGCCCTCGCCTGAGGGCTCCTCGTCAAACGATCATGAGGCCACCAGCAGGTGGCCTCACTTTTACCTCCCTCTTCTCCCATCACGGTCATAACCTGTTGTTTTAAGTCTGGTATCCTATGGCTATTCGGCCCCGTGGCCACCAGCTCAGGAACCTCTTCATGTCTCTTCCCATCAAAAACAGCGCCCGGCAGCGTGCGGAAGACAGATCCCGCATTCTCACCCTGCTGCTGCGCGATGACGCCCTCACCGACAGCCTGCTCGATCCGCAGGTGGTGCAGGATGCCGAACAGCGCGACCAGACCTGCGAGCTGACCCGGCTGGTCAACAGCCTGCCCGCCGCCGACGTCGCCGATGCGCTGGAGTCGCTGCCGCCGGATGAGCGCCACGTGTTGTGGGCGCTGGTGAGTGAAGAGAAGCGCGGCCAGACTCTGGTCGAGGCGTCGGAGACGGTGTGGGACAGCCTCATCAGCGGCATGAGCGACAAAGAGCTGCTCGATGCCCTGCGCACCCTCGACATCGACGATCAGATCTATCTGGGCCAATATCTGCCGCGCAACCTGATGGGACGGCTGCTCACCTATATGGCCCCCGCCGACCGGGATCGGGTGCGCGAGGTGATCCGCTACGGCAAGCACACCGTCGGCGCCATGATGGATTTCGAGATCATCACCATCCGCCCCGAGGTGACGCTCGCCACCGTGCAGCGCTATCTGCGCCTGCGCGGCAAGATCCCCGCCAACACCGACAAGCTGTTCGTCATCGATCGGCGCAACCACCTGCTGGGGGAGCTGCCGCTCACCATGGTGCTGCTGCACAAGCCGGACACCCGGGTGAATGCGGTGATGGAGCAGGATCCGGTCACCTTCGATCCGGAGGATAACGATGAAGCGGCCGCCCGCACTTTCGAGCGGGATGACCTGCTCTCCGCCGCCGTGGTGGATGGCAAGGGCAAGCTGATGGGCCGCCTCACCGTCGAAGAGGTGGTGGACCTGGTCTATGAAGAGAGCGATACCGACCTGCGCCGGATGGGGGGTATCAGTGAAGAGGAGGATGTGTTCGCACCCGTCTCCAAGGCGGTCAAGACCCGTTGGGCCTGGCTTGCCATCAACCTCTGCACCGCCTTTGTCGCCTCGCGGGTGATCGGCCTGTTCGAGCACACCATCTCCCAGCTGGTGGCGCTGGCGGCCCTGATGCCCATCGTCGCCGGGATCGGCGGCAACACCGGCAACCAGACCATCACCATGATAGTGCGGGCGCTGGCGCTGCAGCACATTCAGGCGGGCAACCTCTCCTTCCTGCTGTTGCGCGAACTTGGGGTGGCGCTGATCAACGGGCTGGTGTGGGGCGGCACCATGGGGGTAGCCACCTATCTGCTCTATCAGGATGCGGCGCTCGGCGCCGTGATGACGCTTGCCATGGTGCTCAACCTGCTGGTGGCGGCGCTGATGGGGGTCATCATCCCCATGACCATGACCCGCCTCGGCCGCGACCCGGCTGTGGGGGCCAGCGTGATGATCACCGCCATCACCGACACCGGCGGCTTCTTTATCTTCCTCGGGCTGGCGACCCTGTTCCTGCTGTAAACCGTGCGTTGAAAACAACAAGGGAGCCACTGGCTCCCTTGTTGTTTCAGGCGCGTTTGCCCGCCCCTGCCGTTGGGCTGCTTATCGCTTGTCAGCAGTGATCAGCAAGCCATTGGTGTCGGGGAAGCCGATGACCAGCGCCTCTTTTTTGGCATCCGTGGTAAAGGTGGTGACATAGGCGACGCGGTTATCCATCGCCCGGGCCAGAGCGGCATTCCAGAGGTTTTCGATCGGCGTGGCGGCAGCGGATTGCTTGAAGTTGCACTTGCCAAACCCGGTCATGGTCAGCTTGCTCAACCCTGCAGTGGCACTCCCCTCGCCCACCAGCGTACAACCTGCCGCCGGGAACTCGATCGCTACCGTCAGCTTGCCGCCGTTGTTGGTGGTATCCACCTTGCCCACCATGTCGCTGCTGAAGCCATCGCTGCCCGTGGCACTCCAGCTGGCCGTGGTCACCGCTTTGGTGGTCAGGGCTGTCACCGCCACATGACCGCTGAAACCGGAATAGATGGGGGAGTTGTCGGAGAAGGTGGTGCCGGTTCGGGTGAAATCAAAAACCCAGCGCTTGATCTCCTTACCCTGCAGATCGATGACCGGCTGATCCTGGAAGGTGATGAGGTTGTGGTCGTTGGTCACCGAGCTGAGCGCCGTGCTGGTGCCGAGCCGTTCGCTGTTGCGGATCAACTGCACCGGGTAGATCCCGTCTTTGTCGGCTTTCTGGTCAGCCTGACCCAGCCACTGGCTGTTGGTCTCGACCTTGCCCACCTGATGATCCACCCAGACACCCCAGTACTGCACGGTTTCACCCTTCGGGTAGACCAGCGCCAGACCATCCAGATCCTTGATCATGCGCGGCGTCGCCTTGTCGCCGTCGCGGCTCATCAGATTCGCTTGGTAAAGACCCGCCTCCGGCAGGGCCAGTGGCACCCGCTTGGCAATGCTGTTGGCAGCTTTTTCGCTGTCACAGGCAGACAGGGCCGCAGCGCAGGCGATTGCCAGCAGCGCTTTGTTGTGCATTTTCATGAGTTTTTATTCCTTGCTGTCGCTTTGTAATTTTTTAGATGCAATCAATCGCCGCTGAATTTAAGGGAAAGGTCATCTATCAGTCGAATGGAGATCTGTAACCAACCATTACAGCCTCGCAGAAGCGCTTGGCCGCGCCGCTTGCCCCGACCGCACGGCGGTGACTACAGGGTGACTAACGGCGAAAAAGCAGCGAGGGTAGCGACCCGAAAAAACAGATGAAAATCAGAGTCATAACTCTATTAACAGGAGGATAATTAGCCCGAATTGCCAGCCTGCTCACAATAGGATTCTTTTGCTGTCGATAGAATGCACCACGCTGGCATACCCATAACAAGAGAATCCAACAATGAAAACCACCCTCAAACTGAGCGCGGTGGCAGTTATCTTTTTGCTGTCCGGCTGTGATGACAACAACTCTCAGGCCCCCGGTGATCTCACCCTGCGGCTGATCGAAACCTCTGATATCCACTCCAACCTGCTGAGTTACGACTACTACCAGAACAAGCCGGATGCCTCGCTGGGCTTCGCCCGCACCGCTGTGCTGATCCGCAAGGCCCGCGAAGAGAACGCCAACAACTTGCTGATCGACAACGGCGACCTGATCCAGGGCACCCCGCTGGCCGACTATATCCACGACCAGCAGGTCAAACAGCAGTGGCTGAGCAAGCAGACCCACCCCGCCATCAAGGCGCTCAACACCATGAGCTATGATGTCGGCAACCTGGGCAACCACGAATTCAACTTCGGTCTCGACTTCCTCTCGGAGACCCTGAAAGGGGCCAACTACCCCTACATCAACGCCAACGTCTTCCAGGCCGATGCCTTCAGTCGTGATGGCAAGGGCACCATCGACTGGAGCAAGCAGAAGTTCAAACCCTATGTGGTGCTGGATCGTCAGGTGAAGGATGCCAACGGCAATACCCAGACCATCAAGGTCGGGGTGCTGGGCCTGACTCCGCCCCAGATCACCCAGTGGGACAAGCGCAATCTGGAAGGCAAGGTGGTGGTGGCCGATATGGTCGAGACCGCCGAGCACTATGTACCCGAAATCCGCGCCAAGGGTGCTGACATCGTCGTGGTCGTGGCCCACACCGGCATCATTGGTGACCCGCGCGAACCCATGATGGAGAACGCCGCCCTGCCGCTGGCCAAGGTGAAAGGGGTCGATGCCCTGCTGCTGGGCCATGCCCACCGCACCTTCCCGGGCGACTACCCCAACATGACCGACGTGGACAACGAGAAAGGCACCCTGGCGGGCGTACCGACCGTGATGCCGGGCGTCTGGGGCAACCACCTCGGCATCATCGACCTGCACATGACCTGGAAAGAGGGTCGCTGGGAAGTGGCCTCCAGCCAGTCCCAGCTGCGCAAGATCGACAGTAGCGCCACCAGCACCGAAGATCAGGCGGTGGTCGATCAGGTCATTGCCGAGCACGAGCAGGCCAACCAGTGGCTGGACGAGCCCCTCAGCAAGATCACCAAGCCGATCCACAGCTTCTTCGCGCTGGTGCAGGATGACCCCTCCATCCAGATCGTCAGCGACGCCCAGCTGTGGCACGCCAAGAAACTGCAACAGGATGGTCAGCTCAAGGAGAAATGGCCCATCCTCTCCGCCGCCGCGCCATTCCGCGGCGGTCGCAACGGCCCGACCGACTTCACCTATGTACCGGCTGGCAATATCTCCCTGCGCAACGTGGCCGACCTCTATGTCTACCCCAACACCCTGCAGGTGGTCGCCATCAATGGCGCGACCGTACAGGAGTGGCTGGAGAAGAGCGCCGTCCAGTTCAACAAGATCGATGCCGCCAGCACCGCCACCCAGTGGCTGGTGAACGAGAAGTACCGCACCTACAACTTCGACGTGATCGACGGGGTGAACTATCAGGTCGATGTGACCAAACCCGCCCGTTACGATGTGGATGGCAACAAGGTGAGCGACAGCTATCGCATCACCAACCTCACCTATCAGGGCAAGGCAATCGACCCGGCCCAGATGTTCTACGTGGTGACCAACAACTACCGCGCCAGCGGTGGTGGCAACTTCCCGGGCATCAACGCCAAGGTGATCGTCCATGAAGATCAGTTCGAAACCCGCGAAGTGCTCTCCGAATACCTCAAGGATCTGGCAGAGAAGAATCCGGCCGGTTTCGAGCCTCCAGCAGACAACAACTGGCAGCTGGCCCCCCTGCCCGCCAATCTGGATCTGCGCATCTACAGCTCGCCACGCAGCGAGGCGCAAGCCCTGACCGGTGGCAAGCTGAACTATGTGGAGACCCTGCCACCCACCGATACCAAACACCCCGGCTTTGGCGTCTACAAGCTGGTGCTGGCACCCTGAACCTCAGGGTTAACCCGGCAATAACCTCTGCAACCCCCTCCTGATACGAGGGGGTTTTTGATGGTGCAGGCAGAGGGTCAGCTCTTGTACGCCAACCGCTCCCCGCAGCAACTCACGCAGCCCCTTTATCCCTTCACGCCATCCAGATCCCGGCTGGTCTGCCCCATCCCGCCCATAAAAAAACAGGCCCACCGAAGTGGGCCTGCTGTTATCTGCGTGATCGGGAATATCGCGCTAAAGGGCGCTACTCCCGCTCCTTCACATAAGGTGTACCAAGTGCCTTGGGGGCCACAGCGCGGCCGATAAAGCCGGCCAGCAGGAATACGGTCAGGATGTAGGGCAGTGCCTCGATGGCCTGCACCGGAATGGCGAAGCCACCGATGCTGACCCCTTGCAGCCGGATGGCGACCGCATCGAGGAAGCCGAACAGCAGACAGGCGGCCATGGCATTCCAGGGACGCCACTTGCCGAACACCAGCGCCGCCAGTGCCATAAAGCCCTTGCCCGCACTCATGTTGGGGATGAACTGGGCCGTCTGGGCCACCGCCAGATAGGTGCCACCGATACCGGCCAGCAGGCCGCCAATGAGGAGCGCGGTGTAGCGCATCCGCACCACAGAGATACCGGCGGTATCGACCGCTGCGGGCGCCTCACCCACCGCCCGCAGCCGCAGACCGAAGCGGGTACGGAACATCACCCACCAGGCCAGCGGCACACAGGCGAAGGCCACGTACTCCAGCAGGGAGTGGCCGCTCAACAGCTCGCTGTAGAGCTGGCCGATCACCGGCACATCCCACAGCTCCTTGGCATAGGGCAGATCGATGGGGGCGAAACGGGCATCACCGGAGAGCGCCGGAGTCTGGCCACCCTGATCGAACCAGTAACGGCCCAGGGTGACGGTCAGACCGGCAGCCAGAATGTTGATGGCCATGCCGCTCACCACCTGATCACCGCGGTGGGTGATGGTGGCAAAACCGTGCATCAGGGCGAACAGGATGGAGACACCCACCCCGGCCCCCAGACCTATCCAGGCAGAACCGGAGACCGCCGCCGCCGCACCACTGGCGAACGCCGCCGCCAGCAGTTTGCCTTCCAGCGCGATGTTGACCACCCCGGAGCGCTCGCAAAACATGCCCGCCATGGCCGCCAGAATGAGAGGCGGTGCGGTACGAATGGTCGCATCCAGCATCAGGATCAGAATTTCAAACATGATCAGACTCCTTTAGCTTGCGCGGCTGAGCGGTTGGCAAACGCCAGATAGAGCTGCTCGATGCGCGGACGCATCATGTGCTCAAGGGCGCCACAGAACAGGATCACCAGACCCTGCAACACCACCACGATGTTGCGGTCGACACCGAACTCGAAGCTGAGCTCGGCGCCCCCCTGATAGAGGAAACCGAACAGCAGGCTGGCGATGATGACGCCGACCGGATGGTTGCGCCCCATCAGCGCCACCGCGATACCGGTGAAGCCGAACCCTTCCACAAAGTTGAGCTTGATTTGGTGCAGCTCACCCTGCAGCACGTTGAGGGCAAAGAAGCCCGACAGCATGCCGGAGATGACCATGGCCAGGATCACCACCTTGGGATAGGAGATACCGGCGTAGGCGGAGGCGCTTTGGCTGGCGCCGACCGAGCGGATCTCGTAACCCCAGCGGGTGTGCCAGATAAAGACCCACACCAGCGCCGCACAGATCAGCGCCCAGAAGAAGCTGATGTTGAGCGGGCTATTGGGGATCTCCATCCCGAACAGGTTCGCCAGCCCGCTCATCTTGGGCAGCCAGCTTGCTTCGGCAAACACCTTGCTCTCGGTCGCCATCGAGCCGGGCGGCTTGAACACCTCCACCAGCAGATAGGCCATCAGGGAGGCGGCGATGAAGTTGAACATGATGGTGGTGATAACGATGTGGCTGCCGCGCTTGGCTTGCAGCCAGGCCGGAATAAAGGCCCAGGCCGCACCGAACAGACCACCGGCAATGATGGAGAGCGGCAACAGCAGGGCAAACGGCAGCACATCGCCGAGCATCAGACAGACCAGACCGACACCGAGACCGCCGATATAGGCCTGACCTTCGCCACCGATATTGAACAGACCGGCGTGGAAGGCGACCGCCACCGACAGACCGGTAAAGATAAAGCCGGTTGCGTAGTAGAGGGTGAAGCCGACCCCTTCACCTGTGCCGAACGCGCCGTACCACATGATCTTGGCGGCATCGACCGGGTTGATGTCGAGGTAGTAGAACAGGATGGCCGACACCAGGAAGGCCAGCAGGATATTGACCGCAGACAAGACGCCTACGGAGACCCAGGCAGGAATACGTACTTGGCTCATCAGTGGGCCTCCTTGGCTATGCCAGACACGCCAGCAACTTCGTCCGGCACTATGTTCGCCATCATCAGACCAATGGTGCGCTCGTCCGCCTTGGCACCATCCAGCTCGCCGACGATGCGACCATCGGCAATGACCAGAATCCGGTCTGCGAGGCTCATGATCTCGTCCAGCTCCACCGAAACCAACAAGACAGCCTTGCCCTTGTCGCGCATGGCGATGATCTGCTGGTGGATATACTCGATGGCGCCGATGTCGACCCCGCGGGTCGGCTGGCCGATCAACAGTACATCAGGGTCCTGCTCCACTTCACGGGCGATCACCAGCTTCTGCTGGTTGCCACCGGAGAAGTTGGCGGTCTTGTGATCGGGATGGGGCGGGCGCACGTCCCACTTCTCCATCTTGGCCTGACAATCCTGCTGGATCGCCTCCTTGTTCTGCAGCCACCCCTTGTTGTATTGCGGACGGCGGTGATAACCGAGAATGAAGGCCTCTTTCGCCTCGAAGCGGTTGATCAGCCCCATCTTGTGGCGATCTTCCGGCACATGACCGAGGCCGTAGTTGCGCACCAGCTCCGGATCGGCCGGGTGCTCTGCGCTCACCTTGTGCACGCCGCTGCGGCTGCTGATGGTGAAGCCGCCCTTGCTCGGCTTGAGAATACCGCCAAGCAGGCTGAGCAGTTCGGACTGACCGTTGCCGGAGACCCCGGCGATGCCGACCACTTCACCGGCCCGCACCTCGAAGCTGACCGATTTGACCCGCTCCACCTTGCTGGCATCGACGTAGCTGAGCCCTTCGATCTTCAGCTTGGCTTCACCGGGCTGGGTTGGCCCCTTGTCGACCTTGAGGCGCACCTTGCGGCCCACCATCAGCTCGGCCAGCTGCTCCTTGTCGGTATCCTTGGTGGCGACGTGTGCCACCATCTCGCCACGGCGCATGATGGAGACCTGATCGGTAATGGCCAGGATCTCCCGCAGCTTGTGGGTGATAAGGATGATGGTTGCCCCCTGATCCCGCAGCTTTTTCAGTACCTCGAACAGGTGATCCGCCTCTTGCGGGGTCAGTACCCCGGTCGGCTCGTCGAGGATCAGGATGCGGGCGCCGCGATAGAGCGCCTTGAGAATTTCGACCCGCTGTTGCAAGCCAACCGGCAGATCTTCAACCTTCTCGTGCAGCGGCACGTCTAGGCCATAATCCCGCGCCAGTTCGCCCAGCAGCTTTTCGGCTGACGCCACGCTCTGCTGAAGGTGCCAGCCGTTCTCAGCGCCGAGGATGACGTTTTCCAATACGGTGAAGTTGTTGACCAGCATGAAGTGCTGGTGAACCATGCCCACGCCTGCGGCAATCGCATCTTGTGAGCCATGGGGTTTGAAAGGATTCCCGTCGATCAGCATCTCGCCTTTGTCGGCATGGTAAAAACCATAAATGATGCTCATCAGGGTGGACTTACCGGCGCCATTTTCGCCGACAATGCCGTGGATACTGCCTTTGCGAACCTTAAGGTCGATCAGCTTGTTGGCGTACACTTCGCCGAACCGCTTATCGATACCTCTTAATTCGATGGCATAGCGATCTGTCTGGTCCATGATGCAGCCCTGCGTTTCATGAAATAAGACTAAAAACCGGCCCGTGCGGGCCGGTGGTGCGTTGAGAGTCGTAGCAGCTATCTAATTAGTATTTGCAGGTGTTATCGCTCATGTAGTCATGAACCTTGACCTTGCCAGCGATGATTTCAGCCTTGATGGCATCCACCTTGGCTTTCATTTCCGGGGTGATCAGCTTCTCGTTGTCCTTGTCGAGAGCCCAATCCACACCGCCTTCGGCCAGACCCAGGTTCTTGATACCCGGCTTCCACTCGCCTTTGGCAGCGTCATCCCAGGTCTGGTAAGCGGCCAGACCCACAGACTTGACCATAGAGGTCAGCATGGTGCCCGGTTGCAGGTGGTTCTGGTTGGAGTCCACACCGATGGCGAACTTGCCACTGTCCTTGGCTGCCTGATAGACACCGATACCGGTACCGCCAGCTGCGGCGTAAACCACGTCAGCACCCTTGGCGAACTGGGACTTGGCCAGCTCGGCACCTTTGGCCGGGTCAGCAAACGCGGCAGGGGTGGAGCCCGCCATGTTCTGGAACACTTCGATCTTCGGATTGACGAACTTGGCACCCTGCTCGTAACCGCACTGGAATTTGCGGATCAGCGGGATATCCATGCCGCCCACGAAGCCGACCTTGCCGCTCTTGGAAGCGATGGCTGCCAGTGCGCCCACCAAGAAGGAACCTTCATGCTCCTTGAAGATGACGGACTGGACGTTCGGCTTGTCGACCACCATGTCGATGATGGTGAACTGGGTTTTCGGGAATTCGGTCGCAACCTTCTCTACCGCAGAACCCATGTTGAAACCGACCGCCACGATCGGGCCGTTGCCACGGCTGGCCAGACGACGCAGACCCTGCTCGCGCTGGGCTTCGTTCTGGGGTTCAAACTCTTTAACCTTGACGCCCTTGTCCTTGTTGTAGAGCTCGACGCCGTTACGGAACACGGCTTCGTTGAATGATTTGTCATACTTGCCCGCGGTGTCATAAATGACGGCTGGCTCGGAAGCAGCCTGAGCAGAGAGAGCAGCGAGAGTGAGGGAGGCCACGGTGGCCAGCTTGAGCACTTTAGTCACGATCGTATCCTTGATTGTTATTAAGTGAGGGAACTTGCTTGCCTGTCAGAGCAGGCTATCTAGCACGCAGGCTTACTCTAAGTCAGCCCCGATGCGGGTCAAGCAAATGATAAGGGAAAAACGTTTGCGTTAACGGTTTGAATTCTAAGCAAATAACCTTATAAGCAGTTGTTTTTTAGCTACTTTTCAGTTTTTTATGCTAACAACCAAAAGACCCAAACGACATTTCTCTTATTGTTCATCAAGTTACTGTAAACCGTTTTCCCCTGTTATTCATCCAGCCCCCCGGCAAGCCCGTGATCCGGCTCGCAAAATCCCCACAAACCGCGCGAGCAAGGATTGGCTACAGCTGGAGACCTCCCCGTCCCGTTCTCTCTGCGTCAGCCAAAAATGGCCGCACCGGCGCCCTTGCAAGTCCCCATCTCGCCCCTCCCCCCGAGTTTGGATTTGGTCTGGCAGGGGGGATGGCCGTATAATCCCCGCCTGTATAAATAAACAGGAGTGGTGATGGACGTTTCAACCCTGCTCGACGGGCTCAACGACAAGCAAAGAGATGCCGTTGCGGCGCCCCGCAGCAACCTGCTGGTGCTGGCCGGTGCCGGCTCGGGCAAGACCCGGGTGCTGGTGCACCGTATCGCCTGGCTGATGCAGGTGGAACGCTGTTCACCCTTCTCCATCATCGCGGTCACCTTTACCAACAAGGCGGCGGCCGAGATGCGCGGCCGGGTCGAAAAAGTGATCGGCGACGGCGTGCGCGGCATGTGGATCGGCACCTTCCACGGTATCGCCCACCGATTGCTGCGGGCCCACCATCTGGATGCGGGCTTGCCGCAGGATTTCCAGATCCTCGACTCCGACGACCAGTACCGGCTCATTCGCCGGGTGCTCAAGGCGCTCAACCTCGACGAGAAGCACTGGGCCCCGCGCGCCGTGATGGGCTACATCAACGGCAAGAAAGATGAAGGCTTGCGCCCCGGCGACATCGACCTCTACGGCGACCCCGTCACCCGCACCTATCAGCAGACCTACAAGACCTATCAGGAGACCTGCGATCGCTCCGGTCTGGTGGACTTTGCCGAGCTGCTGCTGCGCGCCCACGAGCTGTGGCTCAACAAGCCGCACATCCTCGAGCACTACCGCGACCGCTTCCAGAACATCCTGGTGGACGAGTTTCAGGATACCAACGGCATCCAGTACGCCTGGCTGCGGATGCTGGCGGGCAACAGCGGCAAGGTGATGATCGTCGGCGACGATGACCAGTCCATCTACGGCTGGCGCGGCGCCAAGATCGAGAACATCCAGCGCTTCCTGACCGACTATCAGGGCGCCGAGACCATTCGCCTCGAGCAGAACTACCGCTCCACCGCCAATATCCTCAAGGCCGCCAACAGCGTCATCGCCAACAACGCCGAGCGTCTTGGCAAGGAGCTGTGGACCGAAGGGGCCGAGGGTGAGCCGATTTCGCTCTACGCCGCCTTCAACGAGGTGGACGAAGCGCGCTTCGTGGTCGGCCGCCTCAAGGATTGGAAGGAAAAGGGCGGCCTCTTGGCCGACTGCGCCATCCTCTATCGCTCCAACGCCCAGTCACGGGTGCTGGAAGAGGCGCTGATGCAGGACGCCATGCCCTACCGCATCTACGGCGGCCTGCGCTTCTTCGAGCGGCAAGAGATTAAAGACGCCATGGCCTACCTGCGTCTTATCAACAACCGTGGCGACGACGCCAGCTTCGAGCGGGTGGTCAACACCCCGACCCGCGGCATCGGCGATCGCACCCTCGAGATCCTGCGCGGCAACGCCCGCGATCAGGGGCTCAACCTGTGGCAATCGGCCAAGGCGCTGCTCAACGACAAGGTGCTGACCGGTCGCGCCGGCAATGCGGTGCGCGGCTTTGTCGAGCTGATCGACGCGCTGGAGGAGCAGGTCGCCATGCTGCCGCTGCACCAGCAGGCGGATATCGCCATCCAGAACTCCGGCCTCAAGGCGATGTATCTGGCGGAAAAGGGCGAGAAATCCCAGGCGCGGGTAGAGAACCTGGACGAACTGGTCACCGCCTGCCGCCAGTACCAGCGCCCGGACGAGCTGGAGGATATGAGCGATCTCTCCGCCTTCCTCGCCCACGCGGCGCTGGAATCCGGCGAGAATCAGGCGGACGAATATGCCGATGCGGTGCAGCTGATGACCCTGCACAGTGCCAAGGGGCTGGAGTTCCCGCTGGTGCTGCTGGTCGGCGTCGAGGAAGGGATGTTCCCCAGCCAGCAATCGACCGAGGAGTCGGGCCGGCTGGAGGAGGAGCGCCGTCTCTGTTACGTCGGCATGACCCGCGCCATGGAGAAGCTCTACATCTGTTATGCCGAGAGCCGCCGCATCTACGGCCGCGAGATGTTCCACAAGCCGAGCCGCTTTATCCGCGAGATGCCCGCCGAGTGCCTGGAAGAGATCCGGCTGCGCACTCAGGTCAGCCGCCCCACCCAGTACGGCCGCTTTAGCCAGAACGAGGTGCAGCAGAGCTTCGACGCCAGCGGCATCAAGCTCGGCCAGCGGGTACTCCATCCGAAATTCGGTGAAGGGGTGGTACTCAACTTCGAAGGGGTCGGCCAGCAGAGCCGGGTGCAGATCCAGTTCGACGACGTCGGCGCCAAGTGGCTGGTGACGGCGTATGCCAGATTGGAAGCGCTCTGATTTTTCCCGCCTTTTGATACAACCAACCCGGCTTAGGCCGGGTTGGTTTTTATATGACCCATCGCGACAACTTTAAATACGCGATCGTCCGAATACGCTTCGCTATTCGAACCTACGATGCTGGCATCAGGTTACAACAAGTGTTATTAATGCATTAAAATTAATTACCAGGCAACGCTAATGAATAACGTTTACTTTTTAGGTTTTACACCAAAACCATATGTTTGGGTTGTAGTAGATGCTGATGAGCATTGGTATGACTTTAATGCCAGAAAAAATAAATCTCTTTTTATAAGAGAGGTGGTTTTTGCTGCTGAAGGGAAAGATCTTTCTATAATAGTAACAAGACCGGGTATGGTTTGGATATCAAGCAACACAAAGAGACTAGCAACAACACAAGAGGATGACTTTTTCAAAACTGTTGAATTGCGTAAAAATTTAATTAAGGTCGCTAATGTCTATAACTATCTACTAGCTTTGACATCAAAGGATTACACTTCAGGCTGTGCCACGCCAATTATCCCAATAGAAATCACCATTCATGAAACCATGTGCATGAAATTCTTCGGTGAAAGCGGTCAAAGCCTTGATGAGCCAACAACATTCATCCCGACATGCCCTAATGTAACCTCAGCTATGAATCTTGAGTTCAAAGAATTAGAAAGTCGAGATGGCCAAATTTATGTTGATGCATACAAAAAGGCTTTTGATGTTTTAGAACGTTTAGATGAGAAGGGAATTGAATGCTTAAACATTCTATCAAAATCTGAAAGCGAGTATTTAAATAGTGACTACAGTACCTCATTAATTCTCTCTTGGTTTATCATAGAGCATATCATACTTGATATTTTCTTAAGAGAAGCAAATGGCAACATGAATAAAAATGGGAACTCACCGAAGTTTGATGACATGCTATCAAAAGTACAAAGCACTGCTAACTATCGTGAGTATTCATCTGTTATTGCATTGATAACGCAAGCTAAAAATGCACGAAATGGTTTTGCGCATCGAAATGAGAAAGTGGATAAGGATTCAGCAGAAAAGTCCTTGAATGCAGCATTCGCTTTAGCTTCCTACAAATTAAAGATCGATTTGAAGCACAGTATTTATGTACCCCAGATTCTTTCTTACGGTAGGTAGGACCGTAGGTTCGATTAGCGAAGCGTAATCGGACGATCGCGTAAGACGTTCGCATTATCGGTCGCTTACAACGGAACAACCCTTTTAGGGTTCACTCCAATCCCCCCGATGCCCCATCCACCGACCCACACCACTCCGGCGGATAGATACCGCTCGCCACATAACGATGGAAGGTGGAATACGGCCAATCGGCCACCCGCGTGACATGACCATGCTTGAGCGGGTTGATATGGACGTAATCCATATGGCGGCGGTAATCCTGCTCATCCCGGATCAGATGTTCCCAATAATGGCGTTGCCAGATGCCCCGCTCCCCGTGACGTAACCGCGTCTGGCTGCGCCGCTCATTGACCGGCAAGGCGCGGGAAAAGTGGCTTTTGATCAGCCGCCACCGCAGGGGGAAATCGGTGTCCCCTTCCGGCAAAGAGAGAATGCAGTGGAGATGGTCGGGCAACACCACCCATGCATGAATGGCGAAGGGGTGAGCCTGTTGCACCTTGGCAACGCTGTGGCGCAGCAGGTCGATCTGCTCCACCAGCAACCGGTTGTTACGCCGCTCCAGCAGGTTGACGGTAAAGAACCAGGTTCCTCCGGGCCACCATGCCCGCCGCCAATTGGCCATCCCTTTCCCCTCGTTGAGACCGAAAAGCCAAGCATAGCCTTGCCTCACTTCGATCTGCTTGCGGGCCGTGATGACGCGGATGTTCCATTACGCGATCGTCCGATTACGCTTCGCTAATCGAACCTACATGGACAGGAAATCTGGAACACCCACTTTCGGGCAAAGGCGTAACTGGTGGAGCTACGCCTTGTTTTTGGTGAAAGCCTCTGGTCACTTGACCAACTTGCTCTCCATCACCCCTTGCTTGCCCTCCTCCTCACCGACCTGACTCAGCTTGGAGCGGGCCATCAGCAGGCCCATCTTGACCTCCTGCCATACGTAGTAGTTTTTACCCGCCTCGGTGCTGAGGGTCAGGGTGGCATCGTTCTCCGACTTGGAGGTGATGGTGTGGCTGCCCGGTGTCACCTGCTTGAGGATGTAGGTGTGGGCCACGGTATCGCCGACCGCCATACCATCCACCAGCAGCGGCATTTTCACCGCCGCACCGAAGGTCTCGTTGCGATAGATATAGAGGTTGGCCGCATCCTTGGGGGCTACAAACTGCTTGGCCTGCGCGTCTGCGGTGGCATCGGCCATGGGTACGGAAGCACAACCGGAAAGCAGCGCCGCCGACAGCAGGGCGGCACCCATCATTATTTGCCTGAACATAGTCGTTATTTTTTAGTGGGTTAACGGGATTTAAAGGTTCGCATGAGCCTGCGCTGGCTGACAATCGCTCAAATCGAGCGGGATGTGACCCGGTTCAATTTTTCAGCATTTGGTGGGATGAAGGTGGGGGAAATCAGAAACCCGGCCGCCAGATGGGGCGCGGCGGCCGGGTGAATTGTAAAGAGTAGGGTGACAGGGAAAGGGATCAGCCTAGTCTAATCAACTCGATGGGGGCGTAACGCTCTCCGGAGTTTGCCAGCAGCACGCACTTCTCATGCTCCGCCTGATAGGGGGTCATATTGTCGGTGTGGGCCTCTTTCAGAAAATCGACTGCGCCAGTGGCGGCAATCATGACGCGCTGACCCAGGTTCAGCACATTGCGGTTACGGTCATAGATCTTCATCTCATTCTCCTTTTCTTGTGTCCTGGCGGATGCGCAGGCGCGTGTCCAGGACAACGCATTCAGCCTACGCCCCTGAAAAAAGGTGATTTATGTCACAGATCAAAAAAGGGGTGATAAGGGACTCACAGGCTCAAAAAGCGAGCGCTGCCCCTTGGCCAACGGTTGTCGCGCGAAGTAGCGCTGCCCTGCCGTTTTCATCGTGGTAGGCTCGAACCCGGCAGCGGTTGGGGTATATTGGTGGCCGATTAGCCAGTCTCATTCACCGTGGCCGCACACGCGGGCCGCTGTTTCAACAAGATGGAGAGTGCTCATGAATCGCGATATCACCGCCCAGTTTATCAAGATGCTGACCAACCTCGACCACTGTCTGGTCAAGGCCGAGGCTCACGCCGCGGCGAAGCAGTTCAACGTGGAGAACTTCTTCGGCGAGCGGCTGATCGTCGATATGCTGCCGCTGTCCAAGCAAGTGCTGATCTGCTGCGATTCGGCCCGCGCCGTGGTGGCCACCGCCAGCCACAGCGAGCTGCCGGTGCTGGGAGATGACCCCAAAACCATGGCCGATCTGCGCGCCCACATCGGCAAGACCATCAGCTATCTGCAAGGCAAGCTGGACGCGGACTACAGCCAGTACGCCAGCGGCCGTTACGTGCCCCACTGGGCGGGCGGCAAGGGGATGGATGGCCATACCTGCGTCCATGAGTACGGCATTCCCAACTTCTACTTCCACCTCACCATGGCCTACGCCCTGCTGCGCCGCGCCGGGGTCGATCTCGGCAAGCGTGACTATCTGGGCGGGCTCAACCTGCAATAAGCGCGGCACGCCACAGGCGGCAAACAGATAGCAAAAGCCTGCCACGCGGCAGGCTTTTTTATGTCGGGTGGTACGGGGCTGGTGCGCAGAAAGGCTGCGCCCTAGAAGGGGCCATTGCTCTCGCGCAGCTTGTCGGGCAGGCCGTCGTGACCACCCAATTCACGCTCGGGCACGTCATCCCAGTGCAGCTTGCCGAGGGTGATATTGCGCTCGGGATGCACGGCGTAGTGGATGCGGTTGTCCTCCCGATCGGTATCGCCAATGCAAAGCAGCCTGACGATCTCCTCGGTGTTGTTGATAAAGGCGTGGGCCAGCCCGTCACCGGCCTTGAAACCCACCGAATCCCCCGGTTGCAGCCGATAGAGGACACCATCGAGCCAGACATCCGGCGTCCCCTCCAGCACGTGAACAAACTCATCTTCGGTCTTCTCGGCATGGGGCCAGCTGGTGCGATGGCCGGGCTCGACGATCTCGTGGTGAATTCCGATGCGGCTAAAGCCGAAGTGCTTGCCGAGGGCGCAGCCGCGGGAAAGGGGCTCCTGACTGCCGGAGTAATAGCGCGGCGTCTGCTCTTGCAGCTCGCTCCAGTGTTTGATGCAGGGGTGGCGATTCATAGTGGTTCCTTTTCTATGAGGATGCAGTCACGGGAAGGGTCATCCTGACTGTCAGAATGCGGGGAGAACAGCAGAAATTTTCTGGTCAGATGAGCCCCTCTGACGAGGGGCTCAACAAGCAGGAATTACTTGGCCTTGACGCAAGGCAAGGGAGGAAGCTCGCCCTGTGCAGCCGGGCGGGTCATCTGGTAGTTGCCGGCAAGATCCCGATAGACACGGGTGTTCCACACCTCTCCGTTGTCGAGCTGGAACTCGATGTCGTAGTTGACCCCGGAGACCACCTGGCTGCGCACCTCGCGGATGCTCTGCAGCTTGGCGGCCGTGTTCATGCGAGCCAGCACGCTGGCCAACGCAGCCTCCCCTTCAGCATTGGGCAACGTCTGACTCTGCCAGCCACCCGCCATCGGTGCACACTCAGGCGTGGGTGACGAGGTGCTGCAGGCACTCAACAGGCCAGCAACAAGGATGGTTAACAACACGCGTTTCATATCATTTTCTCCTGCCTGCAAAATGACCACCTTATCAACATCTTGCCATTATTGCAGCCCAAAAGGCTCCCGCTGCGCCCCGCTTGGACGCGCCAGTCGATCAGCGCCCCAGATTGTCCGCCAGCTGTTTGGCACGGCTGGCCGCCCACTGGTCGATCATCTTCTCCATCTCCCCGGCGGTGATGGGCTCATCCTTGTGGGTGCTGTCCGTGCTCTCACGGGCATCCATCACCCGTACCAGCAGCTTGCCGCTCCGGGAGTCGAGCAGCTGGGCCATGCTGCCCACCTTGAGCAGATAAGGCTCCTTGCCGATCACTTCGCGGGTGACGTTGATGGCGATCTTGGCGGGCAGCAGGTCACGCAGCTTGGGGTCGGGGCGGGTCAGGTCGAAGTTGGTGACAGCGGCCTGGATCCGCATCACTTTCGGGCCGGGGGCGGTGGCGATCTTGACGCCCTGCTTGATCAGCTCGCTCTGGAACTTGTCGTGGTAGTAGCGGCCAATCTGGTTCTGTTCGTTGGCGGTCAGCAGATACCACTGACCGTTCTCCTGCCGGATAAACTGCAGCGGATCGAGCAGCACCTCATTGTATTGGCGCAGGTCAACGCCCGGCTCCTTGTAGACGCGCTGATTGGGGTTGCTCTCGCTCTGCTGGAAGGCAGTCAGCGGGATCGCCTGCAAGCTGTGGGATACCTGATTCTTGACGGCGCAGCCACCCAGCAGGGCCGCAGCCACGGCAACCATCACGACCTTTTTCATATTTGCTCCTGCATTTTACTGTTTGTTTTTGCTGTGGATTTCGCACCACATGGCTGGAGAACCCGTGCCGGATGCCGCCAATGTCACAGAGAAATAACCTATTCATCACCTTCCCACAAGCAACAGATCAGGATTGTTCAGCTCACATCCAAGTTGTCACAATTGCGGCACTTTTGTACAAGGTCAGCCAGGGTATGAGCGGCAATCTGGCGAGGGTTCGGTTGTTTAATCCGGCTAAATGGGATTGCGGAAAGCGCGCAGTTTTTTCAAACGATGGGGGCCAACGAGCGGCGTGGGTTGAATGGGGGAATGCTCTGGAACGCGCGATGACCGATCATCAGCCATCTTGCGCAAACTGGCCTGCCGCCGGAGAAGCGGCAGGCTCATTCATCAGTTATCGAGATCCCAGGGGCACTGCTTGACCAGCCACTCTTTGCCGCTGGCGACGATCGCCTGCTGCACCATCCGTTTGTAGCGATTCTTGATATGGGCGGGCAACGCGGGCACCAGCAGCCGCTCGTCAAACTCCGGCAGCGGGCGATCCGGCAGCACCTCCTGCTCCTGCGGGCTGAGGGCCGGCTGGGAGGCAATATTGCTAGCCGAGATGGTGGGCGTGCCCACCAGCATCTGGCGTTGCAGCGGCGCGCTCAGCAGAAAATCCACCAGCAGGTAGGCGGCCTTGAGCCGTGCAGGATCATCCCCGACATGGCGGGCGATGGAGATCGCATCGAGGGCATAGATGGCCCCCTCCTGCACCATGGCGATCCGCCACTGCTGATCGTTCTGCTTGTTGCACTCCACCAGCTCCAGCCCCCAGGTGGTGGCAAAGGTCTGCTGGCGCAGATCCTCACAGCGGTTGACCTGATTGAACCAGAAGCCGCGACTGGCTTGCAGCCGCTGCGAGAGCTGCTGCTCCACCTCTTGCTGCAAGGTCTTGTCGGCCAGCATCTCGCCGCTGGCAAACAGGGCGGGCGACTTGCCCAGCGAGAGCAGCACCGAAAAGAGCAGCGGCTCGAACTGGTCGCAGAACTCGGCAAACTGACCCGGCGGCGAGCTGTTGGCGAGCACCTGCCAACTGGTGGGCGCTTGCGGCACCTGCTTGCTGTCATAGGCGAGGCTGAACATGGCGTAGGAGAAGGGCACCGAGTAGTTGCGCTCCCCCTGCTTGTCATACTCGGTGTTCTTGAGGGCAGGCTTCACCTCGGCGTAGTGCTGCAGGCGGCTGAAATCGATGGGGAGCAGCAGCTTGAACAGCGGCTGGTGATGGGCCTTGTAGAAGTAGCTGGTCGGCAGCACCACATCGGCGCTGCGAGTGCGCAGGGCGCGGTATACGCTGTCGAAATCGGTCAGCAGCGGCTCGATCCGGCTGACCGTCGCCTCCACCCCATGGGCTTTGGCGTAGTCGGCAAACTGTTGTTCATAACCCGCAGGCAGATAGCCCCACTCCAGCAATTTGAGCTGAACCGGGGCCGCCAGCGCCGGGGTCATCCCCAACAACCAGCAAAAAGGCAGTAGACGCATGGCCGGGTACTCCTGACAGGTAAACCTTGTTGGAGTATAGGCCCATGCGCCGACTCGTCAGACCATTAGCTCGGCGCCCATGCTCGCCAGAATGGAGAGGCTGACCACCGCAAACAGCACGCCGGTCACCAGATTGAGTGGTCGCTGTACCCGCAGCAGCAGGCGCTGGGCACGATCGGTGGAGAGGCTCCACGCCAGCAGCCCGAACCAGCAGAGGGAAATGATGAAGAGCTCGCCCACCAGCAGGCTGCGGGTCATTCCGTCCACCTCTGGCGTCACCATGGCGGCCAGCAGACCGATAAAGAACACCAGCGCCTTGGGGTTGAGCAGGTTGGTGGCAAGGCCAGTGCGCACGCCCCTGCCCCAGCCGCGCAGCTCGTTGGCGGCGCTCTGCATCACGGTGCTGCTCTGCTGGCGAGCCGCCATCAGGGCTCCCCACCCCAACCAGCCCAGATAGAGGACGCCGCAGCACTTGATCACCATAAACAGCAGCGGGTGACTGGCGATCAGCATGCTGATCCCGGTCAGGCTCAAGGTGGCGTGCACCATGATCGCCAGCGAGATGCCCAGCGCCGCGCCAAGGGCGGTCGGCCGGTGCAGGCTGGTGCGCAGGATCAGGGCGAAATCGGGGCCGGGGCTGGCCAGTGCAATCAGGTGCATCAGGCCGAGGGTAACGAACAGACTGGTCAGCATAACAACTCTCGCTTTAACGACGGAGAGCCAGCATGACGGATCAGCGGGGGGCGCGGCTTGTAAAAGATTGCATCTGGGCACGAAATTCGGCGGGCGTCAGACCGAATGCCTGGCGAAAGCCGTGGTGGAAGTGACTCTGATCGAAGAAGCCGACCGCCAGCGCCACCTCGCTCACCGCCATCCCGCTCGCCAGCAGCCGCTTGCCCTGCTCCAGCCGTAGCCGTTTCAGCCAGGCGTAGGGGGTCATGCCGCTGCGTTTCTTGAACTGGCGCAGGAAGGCGAAGCGATCGAGCCCGAGCAGCCCCGCCAGCTCTTCCAGCGAGTGGGGCTCGTCGAGGGCGGCCATCAGGTAGTCGCGCAGGAATCGTAACTGAGGATCCGCCAGCTGGTGTACCTCGGGGGCCAGATGCAGCAGCTCCCCCAGCAGGGCAAGCAGCTGGCTCTCGATCAGCAGGCCATCGGCCTTGGGGTTGTCGAGATAGCCGTGCAGCTGGGCAAAGCCCTGATAGAGGTCGGGGCGGCTCTGCAATCCCTTGTCGAAGAAGGGTTCCGGCTGCTCCGGCAGCCAGAGCGCCAGCTGCTGCGGATCGATGGCAAAGACCCGCACCTCATACCCTTCCGGCAGCAGGCTGAGGCCGTCGTGCACCTCGTCCGGGTTAACGGTAGAGAGCACCCCGCGCACCAGATGGTGGCTATTTCCCTTGTGGATAAACTTCTGGCCACCCCGCTGCACCAGCCCGATATGGTAGTCGAGATGTACATGGCGGCCATAGCTGAACGCCCTGTGGTGGGAGTGCGACAGCTCGACCCCCGGCAGGTGCGGGGATTGCCAGTAGCGGATGAGGGAATCGGTGGTATTCATGGGTTATAGATACACCGCAAACAAGCTGAAAGCTTGTAGATTATTGCATTCCGGCTATGCCTTTGCAGCTGGTGCAATGGCAACCAAAGCAGGTCGGCTACGCCACCAGCGATAACCGGCAACCACAACCCGCTTATTGAGCTACGGAAAAAGCAAAGGGAGGCATTACGCCTCCCTTCGACTGATCACACAACCCAGTTACTTGGGTTGCAGCTTCATCTCCTGCAAATACTCCTGCACCTGCTGCTTGTAGTCCGCCTGATAGGAGAACTTGGTGCTGTCGCTCGCCGCAATCAGGTTCACAGCGGTGCAGAACAGGGTGGCTGCCAGCAGCCCCTTGCCAACCCACTGAGGATGGTTGCGGCTCCAGCTAACCAGCAACAGCAGGATCGGGAACAGGGCATAGGGGAATATCAGCATCAGGTGCCAATAGTTAAAGATGATGGGCGAGAGCGCCGCACTCACCAGCACAGCCAATACGGCCGCCAGCGCATAGAGGCCGAGCCAGCTCGTGCCGTCCACTGATGCACGGTCGCTGCGCAGCAGACGCGGCTTGAGATCCCGCCACAGTTGCCAGTTGGCCTTGGCCGCCAGCAACACGGTGGCAGAGCCCACCCCGTAGATCACCACCCGCCACAGCCAGACTGCTGTCATCTGCAAATATTCATGACCCGCCAGCCAGATGAACTGGGTGTCGTTGACCAGCTTGCTGGCAAACAGCCAGGAGCCGTAACGCAGCCAGTAGATCACCGATTTCAGCACCGGATAGACATGCACCAGCCCCCATCCGATATAGCGCTGACGCGCTTCGGGATCGACGTTCTGGGTGATATGGCTGTTGCTCATCACTTCCATGGCGTAAGGGATCAGAGATGCACCGATCAGCAGGGCTGCGACCACCGCCCCGCTCCAGCTCACCTTGAGGATTCGGCGCCAGAAGAGGTAGGTGGAGATCACAGCCAGCAACGGCCAGGAGTAGTGCAACTGCATCGCCATACCGATAGCCAGCAGATGAACAATCATGTGCCAGAAGGAGGCCCGATCGCGCATATGCCAGGCCGACCAGCAGTGCATGGCCGAGAAGAGGAAGAGATAGGAGGGGTTGTAGAGCAAACTCTCATACTGGAACCAGGGGTTGAGCCAGCAGAGCACCAGAAACAGCAACCGCGCATTGCCCTTCGATACGGGGTCAACAAACACCTGGCGGATAACCGCATCAAATAGCAGAAAACCGACCAACCGCATCACCAGCAGCAACACCATGGGGGCATAGGGAGAATCCCACAGTAGCAGCGGCCCACCAATCAGCCAGGCCGACAAGCTCCCCGGCACATTGCCCACCGCACTCGCCGCATTGCCATAGCTGAGCCAGACCCCCTCATAGGCTCCAAGGTAACCCTTGTAGAGCATCTGGGTCTGGTCGCCGGTGAGGAGCTGATTAACAGAAAACAACCAGGAGAGCAGCAGCCCGGCAAATATACAGGCCGCGAATAATGCGTTATGGTAGCGCCCACTAAGACCAATCATTGATCCACACCTATTGAAAAAATTGCTAACGACTTTAACAGTTGCCACCTGATTTTGCTCGTTTACGATTCACATTTTTAGTAGATTTACCAGTCAGTTATGAGACCCGCGGAGCAGTTATGACCCCACCAGTTAAAAAGTTTTTATTCATTGTTGAAGACTTGTATGGTGGTGGTGCGGAAAAGGTTCTGCTCAATACCGCATCCTTGCTAAAAGATGCAGGTGTCGATGTTACCTTGTTTACCTTGCGGGAAAAAATAGACCATACGCTACCTGACAACATTCACCCGATTAATCTTGGCATTGTCACAAAGCTGACTAAAGCCATATCCAATGTTGCGGTTGAAAAAATACAAGCATCTCTGATCTTGAAAAAAGTCCAAGAGATCTCGCCTGACGTAATTATCTCATGCTCATGTGACAAAATTACCAGACACCTGCCTGATACACTGAATATTTATTACTGGATCCACGGAAATGTCACCGGCTTTGCCAAAGACAATGCCAAAGGATATGAAAAATTCAAGCGTTTCTATAATGGCAAGAAACTGATCTGCGTATCTCGTGGCATCGCGGACGACATTTTGCACAATGTAAGAGCCACACCAAAATCGTGTCAGGTTATCTACAATCCGTTTGATATCGAGAAAATTCAGGCGTTGGCCGATGAGCCTTTCAACAAGCCATTTGAAAAGTATTTTATCCATGTCGGCACCTTCGAAGAACGAAAACGCCACGATCGTCTCTTGCAGGCATATCAGCTAAGCGGCGTTGCTACGCCACTCGTTCTGATGGGCAAAGGGGAGCGACGCCCTCACATTGAAGCCATGATCGAGGAGATGAACCTTGCCAGCAAGGTGAAGATCATCGACTTTCAGAAGAACCCCTACCCCTATATCAAAGCCGCTCAGGCGCTCATCCTGACATCCGATGCTGAAGGGCTGCCAACAGTGCTTATTGAAGCACTCATCTGCCATACCCCGGTGATCAGCGTGGATTGCCCGTCTGGACCGGCAGAAATTCTTACTGGGCCACTGCAAGATAACCTTTGCGCCCTTTTTGACATTCCCAAAATAGCGCAAAAAATATCTCGTATGGATATTGATAAAATGCATATACCAGATCATTTTTACAGCCCATTCTCTAGTACAGAGACCATAAAATCATTTATGTCACTTTAGTTTATTAAATTTAATGAAATAACATTGCAATGTCATTTTGAGAGCTAATCCAATGAATATCCTATTAATAGGTATTGATAACGCAGGGCTCATTACCCCGATAGTTGAAGAGATGCGACAACAAGGACACGTGGTTACATTTATTGAGAATGGAGAAATATCTAGATATGATTACCTGCACCCAGTAGAGAGAATATCAAACTTAATTTCAAAGGCTCTGTTTAAAAGAAATTTAAAACAAGAAAGAAGCTGGCTGTCGACCACCCAGTTTTTGAATGGTTTTACAAAAAACCGCCACTTTGATATCACTATCCTCACTAATCCTGATATTTACACGGCAGAACATCTGACACAGCTCAAAAAATGCACCAACAGGATGATTTGCCACCTGTGGGACAGTACTCTCAGAATGCCAAATAATATCAAAAACATTTCACTTTTTGATAAAGTTTTGAGCTTTGATCCGCAAGATGTTAAAAAATATGGCTTTACACCAGTAACTAACTACTATAAAAAGAATTTAACCCCACTCCAACCAAACAGAAACTATGATGGTGATGTGTTTGGTATTTTTAGCTTTGATCGTGAACGCTACGCCTTTATAACTGCATTTCTGGATGCTAACCCAGACTTAAAAATTAAAATCATGATTTATGTTGATCACCACCGAAAGATCAAAAAAATAAGAGACAAGAGAATCGAAATAATTACCAAGCCAATTACTGGTGATGAACTATTGGCAATCTCATCGGCTTATCACTGTATTCTTGATATAGGATACCAGTCACAAAAAGGCTTGTCTTTTAGATTCTTTGAGTCTCTTGCCTATGAACAAAAGATAATATCAAATAACAATACCGCAGAGACATTTCCGTTCTTTCATCCCAACAATATATTTTGCATAACAGATACAGATCTAAAAGTCTCACCTGACTTTTTAACGATCCCTTATCATCACATATCTGACGATATAAAGAATCAATACAGACTAGATATATGGGTAAATAAATACATAAAGGCGATGCTTTAATTTTTATTCTGCACCAGGCTATGGTGCAGAAATCTAAATTATTGTGCTATGTACTGAACATACCAATCATTAAATTGATTCTCAAACTCATCCATATTAATGTAGTTTACATTTTGTTCTTTTTTAGCATCAACATACATTACCATGGCTTTCTCAAAATTTGGTAACCACTCCCGGTTTTCACCTTTACCAAAATTATCATTATATATTCCAAATATAGGTTTTTTAAGCCCTGCAGCAATGTGTACTGTCGCCGTATCTACAGACACGATACCGATACTATTTCTTATTTGAGCGAATAGAACACCTAAAGAATGGGATGAGTCATGTGTGATAACTCTTTCCCTTAAGATATCAGGCATTCTCCTGATATTGTGTTCTGTTTCAATTTTCTTTATCGGTGGATAGAGCAAACATACATTATATCCAGGCTTGCTCAACATAACCTTCAGGATCTCGATAATTTTTTCATCATTAAATGTTCGTGAGCTGCCACTACCGTAAGGATTAAAACAGATTGTGGGATTATCAGGCCAGCTATATTTAACGCTTGACTCATCTTCAAGATATTCTGGAACAATATAATCTGTATCGGGGTTATCAACCCCCATTTTATTAACGGCCAAGGCAAACTTCTGTGAGAAGTGAATATTCTTGGTTAAATGACCAATTTTAATATTCACACATTTTATTTTGTCATCTATACCAATAACATTTTTTACAGATAATTTTGAGATAAAGAAAATATCTTTCATCTTCATTTCATTAGTAAGATGAACAAGATATTCAATATCTCCTATATCTCTAGCCAATGAGGCGAGTGCTGCATAACTTGGTCTTTTCGGAATAGAATAAACTTCATCAAAAAGAAACTGGTTTTTAAATAAAGACCTCATCTCAGGGGTTGTAATTGCAACTACTTTTTTGCCTGGAAACTTCTTTTTTATTTCACGAGCGACCCAAGATGATACTATGGCATCCCCCAATTTGGCATCCCAACGAACAAAGACTATAGCACCATCTTCATTTGAAGACGATCTCAAAGATCGGTCAAAAAGCACAATCCCTATTTTACGACGAATGATATCGCGCCATGATTGCAATTTCTTAATCATTTTCTTCCCTCCAAAGGCGATACCTTTATTGTGGTAATTAAAGCCGAAAATAAAAACATGAAGAATATCATCCCGGAGTTATGACTTATAAATGCTTGACTTAAGCTATAATCAACAAGAGTTAATGATGAAACCGCCAACATACTACTGACCAATAAGTTATCTCTATTTTTACTCGCAACCCAAAGTGGATAAAAGTACAGCAGGGCTAACATCAAGAAGCCTATAATGCCGCGTTTAGCCAATTCATCTAAAAATTGATTATGTGCATGTGAGTTAAAATTATAAATGAACTCAGATATAGAACCATTATTATATTGGTTTAATTGTGATAAGCGAATTCCGTTATTTCCCCAACCAAAAATTGGTTTTTCCAAAAAAGAGTTATATGCACTTTCCCACAACTGCAATCGAATGCCTAGAGATGTATCCGGATTCACACCATCAAAATAATGAACAACATCCGCTTTTGCATTATATATCCTATCCATTACGCCACTTTGCGGAAGCATAGCCAAGAAAAGCAACAAGGCACATACAGTGCTTGCATAGAGACCATCTTTCAGGGATAGCTGTTTTCTAAAATAAAAAACTATTGTAAACAAGACGATTGGAAGTAAAACCCAGCCACCTCTGGTCCCGGAGAGAAAACTGCCTATACCCCCCATTAAAAATGAAAGAAGCATAAAGGCAGCAATGTTTTTCTTCCCTAAATGGCGGAACCAGAAAAAAGCACACAGACATAACAATGCCAATGTCATGCTGATGTTTCCTGACTGAATTGGCATGCTTTCATCAAAAGCTCGAGGCATTCCAAGATAAAACTTTTCATATATTGCGATTAGACCTGAACTCACTGCTCCTATAGAGAGGCCAGCAATAAGAACGTTTATGTTAATGGGGAACACACTTAATAAAGGTAAGGTCATTGCAGCCATTAACAAGCGACTTGGTCGGTCTAACTCTTTGAGAGCGCCACCATCAATCCCGATTGATACTGCTTGGATGACAAAAAAAGAGATGAATATATATGATAATATTTTCACCTCTGAACTCATTGCCAAATAATATTTTTTACGCCAAAAGACAAAAACACTTGCCAAAACTAAAATGCTGGGCCCATATCCATAGCCACTGGGGACCGTTAAAACTATTGCGCCAAATAAAAAAGCTGCAAATTGCACAATAATATTTAGTCGTAGGCAATTTTTATCTAAATTCACAAGTTATTTCCTGAACACATAATTCCCACGAATTTTTCGCCACAGCCCGAATACATCGGTACGGGGGAAGATGGCAATCCGGCGGATCTGGAAAGGGTCCTGGTGCATCGCTTTGGGGCCGCTATTGGTAGCGACGGCAAAACGATACCCGGCGGTGATAGCCTGTTCCTTGGCACTCTCGTTCATATCTCCGTAAGGGTAGGCAAACGAGAGCAACGGATGGCCAAGCAGGGCCTCCAGTTGGCGTTTATTCTCCTGAATTTCATGGGCTTGCTGTTCGGGTGTGAGCTTGCTCAAGCGGGGGTGAGTCAGGGTATGACCACCAATTTCCACATGACCGCTGGCGGCCAGCGCCTTGACCTGCTCGCCACTCATCAATGAAACCTTGGTATCCGGATTGGTCGGATGCTCCACATCCCAACGGTTATAGCCTGCACCGGTGACCACGTACACCACGGCTTTGTAACCATATTTTTCCAGCAGCGGCAGCATGCGGGTCAGGTTGTCCTGATAGCCGTCATCGGCGGTGATCATCAGGTACTTCTTGCCGTATTGCAGACGGTGGATAAAGCCTTTGTCCGCCAAATCGCGGAAAGTCAGGGTTTCGTAGCCGAGCCACTTCATCAGTCGCAGATGCTTCTCGAACATGGTGATCGGCATCCAGGTGCCATGCACCCCTTTCTCGCTATCCTGTTCGATAAAACGGTGGTACATGATGACGGGCATCTCGCGGCGCAGGGTTTCGACTACGGCATCCTGATAGATGGTTTCGAGGCCGGATACTACCCCCTGCAAGCCATACTCATCCTGAATGCGTTGGCGAATGGCTTCCGGCACCACATTGCTTGCGAGGGCGGATTCGATTTCGCCCTTCAGCGCGGCAAAATCGATGGCCAGATCCTTGGGGCCGATATCGCCAAAATTACTCGCCAGAGCATCATCCAGATTCTGTTCGGTTACCAGACCAACTGCCTTGGCTTCACCAATGGCAAAGGCGGGCCGACCACAGAGCAGTGCTTCCATCGCTACCCGACCGGCGCCGATCACCAGATCGCAACTCGCCAGCAGAGCGGGCACATCGTCAACATAGCCAACAAACTCGGCACGGCCTTCGAAACGGGCAAAGCGCTCAGGCACCTTGGTACCACTGACAATCCGCACCTTGTAGGCATCCAGATCGAGTACCTCGTCGAGCAGACGGTAACAGAGCTCCCCTTTGGGGCCGCTCAAACGGCCAATGATGGCAATCACCGGCTTTGGGTTGTCCGGCGCTGGCACAGGCTGGAATTTGTCGGTTTCGATACCGTTGCGCAGCACCTGCACGATCGCGGGATCGACCCCCAGATTGTCGACAATCTGATGGGCAATATCCTCACAAACGGCAACTGCCCGATAGCCGAGAGCATGGAATGCCTTGCGCGAAGCGTGCACCGGCTGGCGACCATGAACCGTGGTGATCATCGGGGTGCCAGTCAGCTTGCAGGCCACATAACTGCTCCAGCCGGAGGCGCGGGAGTGAGCATGCACCAACTGGATATGGTGCTTTTTGATGAGATAGATAAGGTAGAAGACGTGCCAGAAGCGGCGCAGAATGCTGCGCTTGTTGAATCTCAGCTTGAAGACTGGGCCAAGAGTCGGCTTGGTCAGGGTATCTGATACATAAAAGACGTTGTGACCACGCCGGGTCAGTTCGTTACCGACCGTGGTGGCATAGACCTCAGCTCCCGTTACCTCGAGCTGGGAGAGTGCCATCAATATATTCATCGCGCGGTTACCCGGTAGAGAAGAGAGGAACGGCAAGCAGCCACAGAGACCAGAAACCGGAAGCAGGCGAGTGCCCACTTCCGGTTTTGCGCTCAAACTGCCGCGTTGTGCTCACCCGTTAGCGGTTGAGCCAGGCCATGTAATCCGCTACCCCTTCGGCAACGGTTTTAAACTCGGCGTCATAACCCACGCTGCGCAGCTTGGTCATGTCAGCCTGGGTGAAGCTCTGGTAGCGACCCTTGAGGTGATCCGGGAAGGGAATGTACTCAATGGCTCCCTTCTGATGATGCTTGATCACCGCTTCGGCCACGTTCTGGAAAGGCTCGGCACGACCGGTACCGCAGTTGAAGATGCCGGAGTGCTGCGGGTTCTGCCAGAACCAGAGGTTTACCTTGCAGACATCGTCGATATAGATGAAGTCACGCATCTGGCCACCGTTCGGGAAGCCATCGCAACCTTCGAACAGCTTGGGATTCTCGCCCTTCTTCACCTGGGTATTGAGGTGGAAGGCGACGGAAGCCATAGAGCCTTTGTGCTGCTCGCGCGGGCCGTAGACGTTGAAGTACTTCAGGCCAACGACCTGAGAGTTGATCTCCGGCATCCAGCGGCGCACGTACTGGTCAAACAGCTGCTTGGAGTAGCCATAGACGTTGAGCGGCTGCTCGAACTTGGGATCTTCGATGAAGTTGTCGTTGCGGCCACCGTAGGTCGCGGCAGAAGAGGCGTAGATGAACGGAATTTCACGCTCGATGCAGTAGTGGAACAGATCCTTGGAGTACTCGTAGTTGACCTCCATGATGAACTTGCCGTTCCACTCGGTCGTCGCAGAGCAGGCGCCTTCGTGGAAGATCACCTCGATGCCGTTGTCCCACTCTTCAAACTCGTCACCGGAGACGATGCGAGCCTGAAACTCGTCTTTGTCCATGTAGTCAGCGATGGTCAGATCGACCAGGTTGACGAACTTGGTGCCGTCGGTCAGGTCATCAATGACCACGATATCGGTCCGTCCTTGAGCGTTCAGCTGCTTGACCAGATTGCTGCCGATAAAGCCAGCACCGCCAGTTACTACGATCATGGAGTTTGCCTCTCGTACGTTGATGGCTACATGTGACTGCTTGTTAAAGCTGTGTATAGTGAGCCAATTTGAAATTGCCGAAAAGTTTATCACGGGCCGTCCGGGGATTCGACCTTGTTCAAAACTGCCCCGAGCGGAACCTGTTGGAGGAATGAGTGATGAAAACCAGAGACAGGATCATTCACAGCGCGACCGAGCTGTTCAACGATCAGGGTGAACGCAACATCACCACCAACCATATTGCGGCGCACATGGGCATCAGCCCGGGCAACCTCTACTACCACTTCCGCAATAAAGAAGACATCATCCACTCCATCTTCGACCAGTATGCCCGCCACCTGAGCGAGAGCTTCGTGCCGACCCGCAACCGTGAGATCACCCTGCAGGACCTGATGGGCTATCTGGATGCCATCTTCTATCTGATGTGGCAGTTCCGCTTCTTCTACGCCAATCTGCCGGACATCCTGAGCCGTGACGAACCACTGCAGCAGAAGTACCTCAAGGCCCAAGAGCAGATGCGCTCCTCCGTGGTCGCCCTGCTCAGAAGCCTGCGCGAAGGGGGCATTATCGACGTCAGCGATGACGACCTGCCGGATCTGGGCCAGACCATCAAGATGGTGGTGACCTGCTGGATCCCGTTCCAGATTGCCCAAGCCCCCAACACCCGCATCACCAAACCTCTGCTCTATCAGGGCGTATTAAAGGTGCTGTTCCTGCTGCGCCCCTATGTGCAACCCCAGGTGGCCGGACAGATCCAGCAACTGGAACAGCACTACCGTCAGCTGGCCCAACCAGCTGGGTGAGATCTGTTTCACATTTGTTGAATATCAGCACAATCATTTGAATTTACCGCAACAGATTGCAGTAAAATGTCGCCCTCTGTTGATACGCAGCTGAAATAGCCACTAAGGATCGAGGATGTCTAACGGATTCTATCGTCACCTGACCGAGCAACTGAACCAGGTGCAAGCTGAAGGGTTGTACAAGCAGGAGCGCATCATCACCTCCGCCCAACAGGCCAGCATCGCCGTCGGCGGTGAGCAGGTACTGAACTTCTGTGCCAACAACTATCTTGGGCTGGCCAACCACCCGGATCTGATCGCTGCCGCCCATCAGGGACTCGACAGCCACGGCTTCGGCATGGCCTCGGTGCGCTTCATCTGCGGCACTCAGGACCAGCATAAAGCGCTGGAGCAGAAGATGTCCGCCTTCCTCGGCACCGAGGACACCATCCTCTACTCCTCCTGCTTCGATGCCAATGGCGGTCTTTTTGAGACCCTGTTCGGCGCCGAAGATGCCATCATCTCCGATGCCCTCAACCACGCCTCCATCATCGACGGCGTGCGGCTGTGCAAGGCCAAGCGCTATCGCTACGCCAACAACGACATGACCGAGCTGGAAGCCCAGCTCAAACAGGCTGACGCCGATGGCGCCCGCTTCAAGCTGATCGCCACCGACGGCGTTTTCTCCATGGATGGGGTCATCGCCGACCTCAAATCCATCTGCGATCTGGCGGACAAATACGATGCACTGGTGATGGTGGATGACTCCCATGCCGTCGGCTTTATCGGTGAAAACGGTCGTGGCACCCACGAATATTGCGGCGTGATGGATCGGGTCGACATCATCACCGGCACCCTGGGCAAGGCGCTCGGCGGCGCATCCGGCGGCTATACCTCCGGCAAGAAAGAGGTGATCGACTGGCTGCGTCAGCGCTCCCGCCCGTACCTCTTCTCCAACTCGCTGGCCCCCTCCATCGTTGCCGCCACCATCAAGGTGATCGACATGCTGGCGGAAGGTCACGACCTGCGCGCACGTCTGAAAGAGAACAGCCGTTACTTCCGCGAGCGGATGAGCGCAGCCGGTTTCACCTTGGCAGGCGCCGACCACGCCATCATTCCGGTGATGCTGGGGGATGCCAAACTCGCCTCCGAAATGGCAAGCCGCATGCTGGCAGCCGGCATCTATGTGGTGGGCTTCTCCTTCCCGGTCGTGCCCAAGGGTCAGGCGCGCATTCGCACCCAAATGTCTGCCGCCCATACCCGCGAGCAGCTGGACAAGGCGATCGACGCCTTTATCCGCATCGGCCGTGAACTCGGCGTTATCTGATTTGAATCAAGGGGCTGCAGCCCCTTTTTTCTGCATTCATATTGAAGGAACAGCCATGAAAGCACTCTCCAAACTGCACAAAGAGGTCGGCATCTGGATGACGGATGTACCGGCCCCCGAGCTCGGCCACAACGACCTGCTGATCAAGATCCGCAAAACCGCCATCTGCGGCACCGATATCCACATCTACAACTGGGACGAGTGGTCCCAGAAGACCATTCCGGTACCCATGGTGGTCGGCCATGAATATGTTGGGGAAGTGGTAGCCATCGGTCAGGAGGTGCGCGGCTTCGCCATCGGCGATCGGGTCTCCGGTGAAGGGCATATCACCTGCGGTCACTGCCGTAACTGCCGCGCTGGCCGCACTCACCTCTGCCGCAACACCATTGGTGTTGGCGTCAACCGCCCGGGCGCCTTTGCCGAGTATCTGGTGATCCCCGCATTCAACGCCTTCAAGCTGCCGGACAATATCCCGGACGAGCTGGCTGCCATCTTCGACCCGTTCGGCAATGCGGTGCACACCGCCCTCTCCTTCGATCTGGTGGGTGAAGATGTGCTCATTACCGGGGCAGGCCCCATCGGCATCATGGCCGCCGCCGTCTGCCGCCATGTGGGTGCGCGCCACGTGGTGATCACCGACGTCAACGAATATCGACTGGAGCTGGCCCGCAAGATGGGCGCTACCCGCGCGGTCAACGTGGCCAAGGAGAAGTTGGCCGACGTGATGAGCGAGCTGGGCATGACCGAAGGGTTCGACGTGGGGCTGGAGATGTCCGGCGTCCCGAGCGCCTTCCAGGAGATGCTCGACAAGATGAACCATGGCGGCAAGATCGCCATGCTCGGCATTCCCCCCTCCACCATGGCCATCGACTGGAACAAGGTGATCTTCAAGGGGCTGTTTATCAAAGGGATCTATGGCCGCGAGATGTTCGAGACCTGGTACAAAATGGCCAGCCTGATCCAGTCCGGGCTGGATCTCTCCCCCATCATCACCCACAGATTCCACATCGACGAATTCCAGCAGGGGTTCGATGCGATGCGCTCCGGCCACTCCGGCAAGGTGATCCTGAGCTGGGATAAATAGGCCGTTTCACCCCTTGGTTAACCGAAACCCGGCGAATGCCGGGTTTCTTTTTATCTCCACCGCCCGAATTGCCGTGATATCGACCAAAACTTTGTACGCAGAGTGTTTAACACTTCACACACAAGCGTTTAAATGGCTGTAACTATTCGGTTATAATCCCGTCGTTTACATGGATAATAAAAGACTGCTGGGAGTATATGAGCGTGTTGAAAAAACTGAGCTATTTGCTGGCTGTCGGGATGACGGCCGCCAGCTTGTCTGGGGCAGTGCTTGCTGCCGATGAGATGTCACCGGAGGCCATTGCCGAGCGGATCAAACCAATCGGTCAGGTCTATACCGCCAAGGATCTGGAAGGTATTGCCGGCGCGAGTGCTGCACCGACGGCGGCCGCCTCTTCCGGTCCCCGCGATGGCGAAACGGTATACAAGGGCGCCTGCTTTGCCTGTCACGACACCGGCGCCGCCGGTGCCCCCAAACGGGGTGACAAGGCCGCCTGGGATCCTCGCATCGCTCAGGGCATTGATACTCTCAAGAAACATGCCATCGAAGGCTTCACCGGCAAGTCCGGCATGATGCCTCCACGCGGCACTTGTGCGAGCTGCAGCGACGAAGAGATTGAAAACGCCATTCACTACATGACTGACAACCTCTAAGTATTTGAAAGGGCCGCAATTGCGGCCCTTTCAATCTATCGGCTTCCGACTACTCTTGTAGGGTAGGCATAGTCGGGAGTTGCTCATGTCGCCCCATTCCACCGAATCCCACTACTCAACTCCTCTGCTGGCGTTGGTCTCTGCCATTATGGATTTTCCGGCTCCCCCTACAGCGCAGAGCAGCGATTATGATGATCTGATAAAGCAGATAAACCAGCTCTGCCCGTTGCAGCATTTCGGCATGCTGGGCCTCTCCGACAGTGGTCTGAACTGGCTCTACGCCTACAAAATCAGCGATACCTTCAAGCAACAACTGGGGCGGGAGCAGTCCCGCATCACCGATCAGCTCACCCAGCTCGATGAGGCCGAAGGGTGGTGCGTCTTTCCTATCGAACATGGTCAGGTGCAGTGGCTGCTGGCTCGCGGCGAACCATCCGACCTGCCCACATTACGCCTGCTGCTGGAGTGTCTATCCAAACGGCTGACCGAAACCCAAGCGGGCTCCCATCTCACCGAGCTGCCTTCTCCGCTGATCCGCAAAGACCCGAACTGGAAAAAGAAAATCGAGAGCATCAGCCGCATCATGCGACTGGCCAACACCCTGCCCGGTCAGGCGCTCTTCTCCCAGCTGGAGGCGGTGCTGCGCCAGATGCTCGCCATTGAGGATATGCTGCTGGTCAGGCTCCACAGCCATACGCTTGAGAAGATTTATCCCGCACATCCTCGTCAAAGCGACGAATTCATCAGCGGTTTGTGCCACAGCACCAGCAATATCGAGGTCAACAGGGAGGCAACCTACTGGCACAGCATGCCGCTACGGCTGCAACAACAGTACTTCGCCCACTTCATCATCAGCACCGCGCAACCGCTGGAGACAGACGACAAGCTGTTTCTCGACTTCCTGCGTGGCCAGCTCACCCTGCTGTTGGAGCTGAAGCGGATCCGCCAGCAGCTTAACGACATCAATAGTGAAGACTCCATCAACCAGCGGCTGCAACAGCTGCGTCAGACCAACCTCAGGCTGCAAAAGCAGCTCAAGCAGCATCAGGAGCTGGAACGGCGGCTGCAATTCGATGCGCTTCACGACCCGCTGACCCAGCTACCGAACCGGGCACTGTTGATGAACCACCTCAATCAAGCCATGACCCACTACAACCGCTACAAGTCACCGGGGTTTGCGGTGATCTTCATCGATGTGGATCACTTCAAGCAGATCAATGACACCCTGGGCCACAGTGCTGGTGATCAGCTGCTCAAGGAGGTAAGCCGCCGCCTCCAGACCTGCATCCGGCAAAACGATATGGTGGCCAGATTGGGGGGCGACGAGTTCGTCATCTATCTCGATAGCAGCAAACATGAAGATGACATCAGCCCGGTGCTCAACCGTATCATCAGCCGCCTCTCCTATCCGTTCCGGCTGCTTGGCAATGAGCTGAGTATTACCGTCAGCCTGGGGGTATCGAGTGTGTCCGAACAGACATCGGATATCAGCCAGTTACTCCACCAGGCCGATCTGGCCATGTACCAGGCCAAACGCAATGGCCGCAGCCGCATCGTCAGCTACTCGGATGATTGCATCAACCAGAACTGGAATTCGCCGGAAGAGATGCTGGCTCGGGCCCTGCGGGAAGGGCGTATCGTCCCCTACTACCAACCGGTGATCCGGCTACAGGATAGCCGCCTGACCGGTCTGGAGGTGATGGCGCGCTGGCTGACCGAAGAGGGAATTCTGAAGGATGCATTCGACTTTATTCCGCTGGCGGAGCAATGTGGCCTGATTCTGGAGCTGGATTATCAGATCCTGCGCCACACCTGCCAGCAACTGAAAGTGTGGCTTCCGATCTCGGGCCAGAGCAAGTTCAAGGTCGCCATCAACCTCTCCGGCAAACATCTGGTCAACCATGATCACATCATGCGGTTGGTGGACATTATCGATGAGGAGGGGATAGCACCAGGCTATCTGATCTTTGAATTCAACGAGCGGGAGCTGTCGCGGCAGGATTCCGATGCGCTGGCCTCCCTGCATGAGCTGAGGGCCAAGGGTATCCAGATCAGCCTCGATGATTTCGGCACCGGCTTCTCCTCCCTCAACGCCCTGTTCCATTTCCCGGTAGATTACATCAAGGTGGATGACAGCTTTACCCAGCGGATGCTGCAGTCCCCCAAAGATCTGGCGCTGATCCGCGCCATGCGGGATATCTGTCAGGATCTCGATTACACCCTTGTGGTTGAAGGCATTGAGAACCAGCAGCAGTTACAGAAGCTGATAGATATCGGCTGCCGGATGGGGCAAGGACGCTATATATCTCCCCCCATGCCGGGAGCAGACATCATTCCACTGCTATCCCCCGGCAACGCAACCTCCTAATCTTTCTTGAACATGGCGCGCAGATTGGCCACCGCCATCTGCCCCTTCTGCTGGCGCTCCTCGGCAGTCACCTTCTTCTGGTTTTCCCATTCAAGGTCATCCTGCGGCAGCTCCAGCAGGAAGCGGCTCGGCTCCGGACGTACCGACTCGCCAAACTGACGCCGCTCCTTGCAGAGGGTGAAGGTCAGTTCGGTCTGAGCCCGGGTGATGCCCACGTAGGCGAGACGCCGCTCCTCCTCCACATTGTCCTCGTCGATGCTGGTCTGGTGGGGCAGCAAGCCCTCCTCCATCCCCACCATGTAAACATAGGGGAACTCCAGCCCCTTTGAGGCATGCAACGTCATCAACTGCACCTGATCCGCGTCGTCCTCCCCCTCGTTGCGCTCCATCATGTCGCGCAGGGTGAGGCGATTGACCACCTGAGCCAGCGTCATCGACTCTTCCAGCTCATCTCCTTCCAGCATCTCGGTGATCCAGCGATAGAGAGTAGAAACGTTCTGCATCCGCATTTCTGCCGCTTTCGGGCTGGGGGAGGTCTCGTAGAGCCACTCTTCGTAGTGGATCTCCTTGATCATGTCCCGCACCGCCTCCACCGGATTGCCACGCAGCGCCTGATCGCCAAGGCGTACCAGCCAGTTGGTGAAAGCCTGCAGGGCCACGAGGCCCCGCCCGGAGAGGTGCTGCTCCAACCCAAGCTCGAAGCTGGCGGCAAACAGGCTCTTTCCGCGTTGATTGGCATACTGCCCCAGTTTTTCGAGGGTAGTGGGGCCAATCTCGCGGCGCGGCAGGTTGACCACCCGCAGGAAGGCGGTGTCCTCATCCGGATTCACCAGCAGCTTGAGGTAGGCCATGATGTCCTTGATCTCGGTGCGGGAGAAAAACGAGGTGCCGCCGGAGATACGGTAAGGAATCCGGTTGGTCATCAGCGCCTTCTCGAAGATGCGCGACTGATGGTTGCCCCGATAGAGGATGGCGTAATCCTTGAACCGGGTGCGGTTCATAAACTTGTGGCCCATCATCTCGGCAGCGATCCGCTCCGCTTCGTGCTCCTCGTTCTTGGCGAACAGCACCTTGAGCTTCACCCCTTCATCCAACTCGGAGAAGAGCGCCTTGTCATAGACGTGCGGGTTGTTGGCGATCAGGATGTTGGCGCATTTGAGGATCCGCCGCTTGGAGCGGTAGTTCTGCTCCAGCTTGATCAGCTTGAGGCTGGGGAAATCTTCGCTCAGCAGCACCAGGTTCTGCGGCTTGGCACCGCGCCAGGAGTAGATGGACTGGTCATCATCCCCTACCACGGTAAAACGGGCCCGCTCGCCGACGATCTGCTTCACCAGCTCGTATTGGCTGGTGTTGGTGTCTTGGTACTCATCGACCAGCAGATAGCGGATCTTGTTCTGCCAGCGCTCGCGCACCTCCTGATTGCTCTTGAGCAGCAGGGTCGGCATCACGATGAGGTCGTCAAAATCCAGCGCGTTATAGGCCACCATCTGCCGGTGATAACGTTCGTAGAGCTGGGCCATCAACACCTCTTCCGGCCCGCGAGCAATACGCATGGCGCGGGCCGGCAGGATAAGATCGTTCTTCCAGTTGGAGATTTGGCTGATAAGGGCCGAGAGCTTGTCCTTGTCGTTGTCGAGCTCGTCTTCAGTCAACTCTTTCAGCAGCGCCAGCTGGTCGGTGTCATCGAACAGGGAGAAGTTCGCCTTGAGATTCAGGCTCTTGTGCTCACGACGAATGATATCGAGCCCCAGGGTATGGAAGGTGGAGACCATCAGCCCCCGCGCCTCCTTACGTCCCAGGGTCTGGCCGACCCGCTCCTTCATCTCCCGCGCCGCCTTGTTGGTAAAGGTGACGGCGGCGATATTGCGCGCACTGTAGCCGCACTGCTGCACCAGATAGGCAATCTTGTTGGTGATGACGCGGGTCTTGCCCGATCCGGCACCCGCCAGCACCAGGCAAGGGCCGGAGACATACTTGACCGCTTCGTTCTGATTGGGGTTGAGCTTCATGGGCCGGATCTCTTGGCTTATGATGAGGGGCGGCATTGTACCAGAAATCACCCGACGAGCCGTACCTGCTGCACGGCAGGCAACCGCCCATCGGGCTTATCGCGCCTTGTGTTCGGGCGCTATTTTCAGGATCATGGCCGACCTTTCGAGATGATGACTTTTTCCAGATGATGAGGGGAGCATGAATCAGCAACAGCACGACCAACTGCGCAGCCAGTTTCCGGCCTTGGCGCAGGAGGTAAACGGCCACCCTCTGGTCTATCTGGACAACGCCGCCACCACCCAGAAGCCGCGCGCGGTACTGGATGCCATCGCTCACTACTATCGGGCCGACAACGCCAATGTGCACCGTGCCGCCCATGCTCTGAGTGGCCGCGCTACCCGCGCCTTTGAGGCTGCCCGCGAGACGGTCGCCCGCTTTATCAATGCGCCCCGCAGCCACGAAGTTATCTGGACCCGTGGTACCACAGAAGCGATCAATCTGGTAGCCCAGAGCTGGGGGATGAGCGAGCTCAAAGCGGGGGACGAGATCATCCTCAGCACGCTGGAGCACCACGCCAACATCGTCCCGTGGCAGCTGGTCGACCAACGCACAGGAGCGGTGATCCGGGTCATCCCCCTCGATAAACGGGGCGATCTCGATCTGGCCGCCTATCACGCCATGCTGGGGCCACGTACCCGGCTGGTGAGCGTGGCCCACGTATCCAATGCCCTTGGCACCGTCAATCCAGTCAAAGAGATGGTGGCAGCGGCCAAGGCAGCTGGCGCCGTGACACTGATCGACGGCGCCCAGGCGGTGGCTCATCTCGAGGTGGATGTGCAAGCCATCGGTTGCGACTTCTACGCCTTCTCCGGTCACAAGCTCTATGGCCCGACCGGCATCGGTGTGTTGTGGGGCCGCACCGAACTACTGGAGCGGATGCCGCCCTGGCAAGCCGGTGGCGAGATGATCGATCGGGTCAGTTTCAGTGGCACCACCTTCAATACCCTGCCCTTCAAATTCGAGGCGGGCACCCCCCATATCGCTGGCGCCATCGGCCTCGCCGCCGCCATCGACTTTGTGATGGCGCAAGATCGGCAATGGCTCGCCCGACATGAGCAGGCACTGAGCGACTATCTGGTCGCAGGTCTGCAACAGGTGCCGGGGCTGCGTCTGGTCGGCGAACCTGGCCAACGCGCCGGTGCTGTCTCTTTCTTGCTCGACGACATCCACCCGCAAGATGCTGCTACCCTGCTCGACATGCAGGGGATCGCCCTGCGAGTCGGCCATCACTGCGCTATGCCGCTGATGGAATCACTCGGGATCGGCGGCACCATGCGCGCCTCGCTGGCCTGCTACAGCAATCGGGACGATGTCGACGCCCTGCTGGCCGCCCTGCACAAACTCAGTGACTTCTTCTAAGGCAGACAACCGAATGAGTGACCTCGCAAGCTATACCCAGATTGGCCTTGAGCCCAACGCCGACACCATCCGCCAGCAGTTTGCCGCCGCCCACGGCTGGGAGAACCAGTACCGGCTCATCATCCAGCTCGGCAAGCAGTTGCCGGTGCTACCCGGCGAATGGCAGCAGGAGGAGTTCCGCCTAAAGGGGTGTGAAAGCCAGGCCTGGCTGAAGGGAGAACAAAGCGAGGATGGCTGCTGGCACTTTGCCTGTGATTCCGATGCCCGCATCGTGCGAGGCCTTATCGTCATCGTGCTGGCCGCGCTCAACCACCAATCGTCTGCGGCGATCCAGGATTTTGATATGGAAGGCTATTTCAGCGAACTTGGGCTTGAGAAACACTTGAGCCCGTCACGAGGTAACGGGCTCAGAGCGATCGTACTGGCGATCCGGGAACAGGCTGTCTAACCCGCTCTGTTCAGTGGTCGATTAGGCTTCACCAATCGACCCGGCTTCTTCATTCCCGCTCTCTTTCTCGGCGCGGGCCCCCCGCTCGGCAATCTTCTTCAATACCCGGGACGCGGCAACCAGCCCAAAGGTTGCCGTCACCGGTGTCACGGCGCCAAAGCCGGAGGCGCAATCCATCTTCATGGTGCCATCGCTGGCTGCCTTGGCCTGACAGGTGCCACCATTGCCATCCGGATAACTCAACTGCTCGGTTGAGAAGACACACTCCACCCCGAATTTGCGCGCCGGATTCTTGCTGAAGTTGTGCAACCGGCGCAGGTCGGAGCGCACCTTGGCGGCCAACGGATCCTGAATGGTCTTGGCCAGATCGGCTACGGTGATTTGGGTCGGGTCCATCTGCCCGCCAGCACCACCCGCGACAATCACCGGGATCTTGTTGCGCTTGCAGAAGGCAATCAGCGCCACCTTGGCCTTGACCGAATCGATGGCATCCACCACATAGTCAAACTCTCGCTTGATATGCTCGGCCAAGTTGTCGGCGGTGACGAAATCGTCCACCTCGATCACTTCGCAATCCGGATTGATGGCGCGAATACGCTCGGCCATCACCTCGGTCTTGAGGCGACCGACCGTCCCCTGCATAGCGTGGATCTGGCGATTGGTGTTGGTGATGCAGATATCGTCCATGTCGATCAGGGTGATCTGGTTGATACCGGCACGGGCCAGCGCCTCCGCCGCCCAGGAGCCAACACCGCCGATCCCCACCACACAGACCTTGGCCTGGCTAAAGGAACGCAGGGCGTTCTGACCATAAAGACGGGCAATGCCCCCGAATCGCTGTAGATATTCTGCTTTCATACCACCACCTTGCTTGAGGGCGGCCATTATAACGGCAACCAGAGCCAGCGGCGATGGCAGAACCGGAGAAAATCGAGGAGGAAAAATGGAGAAAACGGCAGGGAAGAGGGAATAAAAGGTCAGTTATCTGACGATTTTCTAAATTGCAGGCAATAAAAAACCCCGCTCTATGAGCGGGGTTCTTAAATTGGGTGCCTGGCAGTGTCCTACTCTCGCATGGCGAATGCCACACTACCATCGGCGCTACCGCGTTTCACTTCTG